>DAORMJ010000011.1:0-14902 GCA_035440445.1 Xanthobacteraceae bacterium | reverse complement strand
GAGAAGCGCGAGAACATGGAGCGCTCGCTCCGTGCCGCCGAAGCCGCCACGCGCGATCAGCAGGCGATCCTGGACACCGCCACCGACGGCGTGCTCATCATCGACCGCGACGGCAAAATTCTCGGTATGAACAAATCCGCGGAAGCACTCTTCAGCTTCGATTTCGCGGAAGTGAAGGACGCGTCCTTCACGATGTTGTTCGCACCCGAAAGCCATCGCGCGGCGGTCGATTATCTCGACAAGCTCGCCTCGAACGGCGTCGCGAGCATCCTCAACGACGGCCGCGAAGTAGTCGGGCGCGAGCGCAATGGCGGGCTCATTCCGCTCTTCATGAATCTCGGCAAGGTCGGCGACGACGGCCAGAAGTTCTGCGCGGTCTTGCGTGACATCACGCAATGGAAGCGCGCTGAAGAAGAACTGACCAGCGCGCGCCGCCAGGCCGAAACCGCAAGCTCGCACAAATCGGACTTCCTCGCGAAGATCAGTCACGAGATGCGCACGCCCTTGAACGCCATCATAGGCTTCGCGGAAGTGATGATCGAGGAGCGGTTCGGCCCGATCGGCTCGGAGCGCTATCGAGATTACCTGAAAGACATCCACCAGTCCGGCGCGCACCTGATCTCGCTCATCAACGATCTCCTCGATCTCTCCAAGATCGAAGCGGGCAAGCTCGAACTCGATTTCACCAGCGTCGATCTCAACGACGTCGCGAAACAGTGCATCTCGATCATGCAGCCGCAGGCGAACCGCGAGCGCATCATCATCCGCACGGCACTTGCCGAACATCTGCCGCCCGTGGTCGCGGACCTGCGCTCGATCCGCCAGATCGTGCTGAACCTGTTGTCGAACTCGGTGAAGTTTACGCGGCCCGGCGGGCAGGTGATCCTTTCGACCTCGACCACCGAAAAAGGCGAAGTCGTCATGCGCGTGCGCGATACCGGCGTCGGCATGACGGAAGAAGAAGTGACCGCGGCACTCGAGCCGTTCCGCCAGCTTGCGACCTCGGGCCGCGATACCAAGGAAGGCACCGGGCTCGGCCTGCCGCTGACCAAGGCGCTGGTCGAAGCCAACCGCGCGAGCTTCCAGATCAAGAGCACGGTCAATTCCGGCACGCTCGTCGAGATTGCGTTTCCTTCCACGCGTGTGCTGGCCAGCTAATTGATCGCAGCGCATCGTGCTGTAGCCGTGCTAGCCTGTTCCCCGTGAGGGACTTTATGAAGATCGACCGCCGTTCCATTCTTGCCGGCCTTGGTGCGACTGCGTTTGGCACCACGGTATTCGCACCGCGTCTCGCGCATGCCGCTAAGGTAAAGGACTCTTCCGGCCGCGTCATCGAAACGCCCGAGAAGGTCACGCGCATTTTTCCCGCGGGGCCGCCCGCCGCGATCCTGCTCTATACGCTGGCGCCAGACCTGATGCTTGGCTGGACCCGCGCGCCCTCGCCCGCCGAGCGCGAATTCCTCACACCGCAAGCGGGAGCGTTGCCGGAGCTTGGCCGCATCACCGGGCGCGGCAACACCGCGAACCTCGAGGTGGTGCTCGCGCAAAAGCCCGATCTCATTCTCGATGTCGGTTCGACCACGCCGACCTTCGTATCGCTCGCCGAACGCGTGCAGCAGCAGACCGGCATTCCCTACGCTTTGCTCGACGGCCGCTTCGACGCGACGGCAAGCGTCTATCGCCTGCTCGGCAAACTCACGGGGCGCGAAGAACGCGCGGAGATGCTTGCGTCTTATGCGGAAGAAGTTTTCTTCACGATCTCGCAGCGCATCGGCACGATCCCGCTCGCGGAGCGTCCGCTGGTTTATTACGCACGCGGTACGCGTGGCCTCGAAACAGGCCTCGGCGGTTCGATCAACGTGGAATCCATCGAGCTGCTTGCGCGCAATGCCGCCGGCGGCACCAAAGGCGGCATGGCGAACGTCTCCATGGAACAGGTGCTGACGTGGAATCCCGATGCGATCTTCACCATCGAACCGGCTTTCGCGGAGAACATCTATCGCGAGCCCGGCTGGTCGGCGCTGCAGGCGGTGCAGAAGAAGCGCGTCTATCTCTCGCCGCGGCTGCCCTTCGGCTGGATCGACTTTCCGCCTTCGGTCAACCGGCTGATCGGCATTCGCTGGCTCGGGAAAATTCTCTATCCCGACCGCTTCCCCGAAGACCTCAACGAAATCACGCGCGACTTCTACAAGCGCTTCTACCACGTCGATCTCTCGGACGCGCAGCTTGCGCGGCTCTTTTCGGGGCGGGGATGAGAAACGTGAGTTTCGTTAGCCTTCGTTTCAATGGTGTCGTCCCCGCGAAGGCGGGGACCCATAACCACCGGCGTTCGAGAATCGCGAGGCGGGTGGTTATGGATCCCGGCTCTCGCTTTGCTCCGCCGGGACGACAGATCATTGTTATGCCGTTGCCCGTTCCAACCATCACGGCGTCTCAAACCATGAGGCGGCCATTCGGGTCATGACAAAATCCGCGATACCGGGTCTTGCGATTTCGCTCTGCCTGCTCGCCGCGGGCTTTGCCATTGCGTTTCTGGTCGGGCGCTTTCCGGTTTCGCTCGGCGATGTGTTCACCGTGTTGTACTCGAAACTGTCCGGCACGCCGTCCGGTCTTTCACCGGCGACAGAAGCCGTGGTGCTGCAGGTACGCGGACCCCGTGTGGTCGCGGCCTTCCTCGTCGGCGCGGCACTCAGTGTTGCGGGTGCCGCGTTTCAGGGATTGTTTCGCAATCCGCTGGTATCGCCCGATATTCTCGGCGCGTCTTCGGGCGCGGCGCTCGGCGCAGTGCTCGGGATCTTCTTCTCGCTTGGGGTGATCGCTATTCAGGCTTTCGCGTTTCTCGGCGGGCTGGTCGCGGTTGGCGCAGTCTATGCGGTCGGCTCGGCAATGCGCACACGCGACCCGATCCTCGTACTCGTGCTTGCGGGGGTCGTGATCGGCGCGCTCTTGGGCTCCGGCGTCGGGCTCATCAAGTATCTCGCCGATCCCTATAACCAGCTTCCCGCAATCACCTTCTGGCTGCTCGGCAGCCTCGCGGCGACGAGCGCCTCCGATCTCGTTTCGCTGTTCTGGCTGGTCGCCGCAGGCACCTGCATACTTATTCTCTTGCGCCACCGCATGAACGTGATGTCGCTGCCAGAGGAAGAAGCCCGCGCGCTCGGGGTTGCTACCGGCCCGATGCGGATTGCAATCGTCGCCGCGGCAACTCTCGTGACGTCGGCGAGTGTGGCGGCTGCGGGCATCATCGGCTGGATTGGACTCGTGGTGCCGCACATTGCACGGTCGTTGACTGGACCCGACTTCGCAAAACTCCTCCCTGTCGCGGCGCTTCTCGGCGGCAGCTTTCTGCTCGTCATCGACACCATCGCACGCACCGCGGCGCCGATCGAAATTCCGCTCGGCGTGCTCACCGCCTTTGCCGGCACTCCGTTTTTCATCTGGTTGCTCGCCAGTATGCAAAAGAGCTGGTCATGACGATCTCGGGCAGCGCACTGGCCATCGGCTATCGCGACCGGCTGGTCGGCAGCGGCATTGCGATCGACGTGAAGGAAGGCGAAGCGCTGGCGCTGCTCGGTCCAAACGGCGGCGGCAAGACCACACTACTGAAAACGCTGCTTGGCCTCCTGCCGCCGCGCGCCGGAAACGTGACGCTGAATGGCAAGCCGCTTTCGGCCTTCTCGGTGCGCGAACGCGCGCGCGTCATCGCCTACGTGCCGCAGGTCCATACCGGTACTTTCGCCTTCTCGGTCGAAACCGTGGTGCTGATGGGCCGCACTGCGCATGGCTCGCTGTTCGCGCGACCAAGTGCGCATGATGTCGCTGTTGCATCCGACATGCTCACGCGGCTTGGCATTTCACATCTGGCACAGCGTCCTTACACCGAAATTTCCGGCGGCGAGCGGCAACTCGTATTGCTTGCCCGCGCGCTCGCGCAAGAGCCGCGCTTCGTGGTGCTCGACGAGCCGACGGCGGCACTCGATTTCGGCAATCAGGGAAAAGTGCTGAACGAGATCGAACTGCTCGCAAAATCGG
The DNA here is from genome assembly GCA_035440445.1 of Xanthobacteraceae bacterium. Taxonomy (GTDB): domain Bacteria; phylum Pseudomonadota; class Alphaproteobacteria; order Rhizobiales; family Xanthobacteraceae. Next base: position 10,870 of record DAORMJ010000011.1, on the reverse strand, counting down.
GACTCGGCGTGCTCTTCACCACGCATGATCCGAACCACGCGCTTCGTGCCGCGCATCGCGCCTGCCTGTTGCGCGATGGCAGGATCGTTGCTGAAGGCGAGACCGCCCGCGTGCTGACGCGCGAAAATCTCGAGACGCTATACGGCGCGCCGGTGCTGCCGGTCGTGGACCGCACGACCATCGCATTCCTGCCCGGCTGACTATTTTACTTCGCAAACTTGGCGGTGCGGCTGCTCGCCTTTGTTGAAATCGCCCCAGCGGCAGACGAGTTTCCGCTTCTGCGCGGCGGGAGGCGGCTGGCGCACAACCGGCTGCTGCACCTGCGGCCGCGCGCAGGCACCGTTCGGCGCTCGCACGAGGCCGGGCGCGCAGGCAGCGATGCAATAGTCGCCCTGTGCGATCTGGCCCGGACCGCAAACCACCGGACAGACGCGCGAGGCTTTCGACCGCAGCGCTTCCAGCGCGTCGGTCTTCGGCACGTCGATATCGAACTTGGTGGCCGCATGCTGGTTGAAAGCAGTCAGCGCTTTCTTCGAATCGTCGCCCCAGACGCTATCGTTTCCAATCACGCCGCAGCCAAGACGGCGCAGTTCGCCATTGAGACTAACCGTGAGTTCGCGCGTTTCGGTATCGCCGATGCGGCGCAGCTGCGCGCGGGCGAGCTGCGCGTGATACCCGTCGGGATGCCGCCGCAGAAACTCTTCATAGGCTACACGCGTATCGATCTTCTGCGTGAGTTCAAAATCCCGCCGCGCTTCCGCCTGCGGATCGGGCGGCGGCAACTCTTTTTTCGCAGCAATGACAGGCGGCGCCTCTGCCGGGGCTGGCGGGGTCGCGGGAGCGGTGGTCTGTGGAGCCGTCGTCTGCGGTAACTGCGTTTGCGGTGCGGGTGGCGGTTGCTCGGCCGGTGCCGGCTGGCGCGTCAGCACCGGCGGGGGCGCCTGCACGATCAATGCGGGGCCACGCCCGAATAGATTGAGCGCGTTGCCGCCGATCAGAACCACGGCTCCCACAAGGGTCGCCGCGACAATGACGGGCGCCACCCAGCGCCAGACCGAAGGCCGTTTCGGCGTAAGTGCCGTTGCAGGCGGCGGCGCAGAATTTGGCGTGGTCGCAAACGCCGGCGTGGTTGAAGCATCTCGCGCGATCGCAACAGTCGCCGACGAAGACTTCGCGTCGGTCCAGCCCAACGCCTCTCGCAGCGCCTGGATGGAAGCCGTGCGCTCGCGCATGTTGAAGGCGAGCGCCTGATCGATCGCAGTGGCGAAATCGGCCGGAAGATTTGGAGCGATGCTCGAAAGCGGCTGTTTCGGATCGCCGTTGCCGAACGCGATCTGCTGCGTGCGCTCCTCGGCGGAAACCGGCGGCCTGCCCCCGAGCGCGCGATAGATCGTGGCGGCAGTCGCGTAAACGTCCGCGCGCGCGTCCAGCTTGCCGGAATTGTCGCGCACCTGCTCGGGCGGCGAATAAAACTGCTTCGAGATCGCAAAGGACCGGTTGGTGCTCGAGCGGATCTGCGTCTCGTGCTCGATCAGCTTGATCGCGCCGAAGTCGATGATCTTCGGCGTGCCATCCGGGCGGATGATGATGTTGTCCGGCGCGATGTCGCGATGGATGAAGCTCTGCGCATGGAGATATTCGAGCGCATCGAAAATCGGCATCATGATCGCGCGGACTTCCTCGACGGAAGGCTTGTCCTCGCGCTCGCGCAGCCAGTGCTCGAGGGTTTTGCCCTCGACATATTCCATGATCATGTAGCCGGTGTCGTTGTCCTTCACGTAATGAATGACATCGACGATGTTCGGATGCTTCAGCCGGCACTGTTCGGTGGTGGAGGTCTCGAAGCGCCGGAGCGCCCATTCCACCATGTCCTGATCGCGCGAGGCGAAAACGATGCGCGTGCTTTCCTCGCGCGAGGCAATGCCGCGCGGAAAGAACTCCTTGATCGCGACGTGCTTGCCGGTGACGCGGCTCGCAGCTTCATAGGTGATGCCAAAGCCGCCGGAGCCGATCACGCGCAAAATCTCGTAACCGGCGATGGTCGAGCCGGTTTTCAGCGCATTTGGATCCTGCTGGACAGCCATCGCCGTGCCCCGAACGGATCACCGGACAGGTGATCCACGTAGAAATACTAGCAGCAGGGCGTGGCCCTGTCCGCTCGCGAAGCGAGCAACTCTTATCACGGGAGCGCGAACGGATTAGCCGGCAACAGGTCTTGCCGACAATTTTCCGTAACAGGAACCGCGGGCGCTGGTCGCAACATAGTCTCCGGCGAGCGCTTCCGGCGTGATTTTGCCGCTATATTGCATCTTGCGGGAGAACAGCCCGCTCTCAAAATTGAAGGTTCCGTCCGCGGCAATCTCGGTGACGTAGGTGTTACCGCCGTGGGAGATGTGCATCGCACTGCCGTCGATCTCGATGCTGAAGGCGGAGGTCCGGCCGATGTCGCAGCCGATCAGCGGCTCTGCCGGATTGGTCTCGGCCATACGATAGATTCCGACCTCGCCGCGATAGCGCTTCGGATAGATCCCCTGCGTCGCCTGCGGTTGCTGCTGCGCGCTGCCGTCCGGCTCGGTTTTCACCTGCATCTCGGGAACTTCTTTCGCGTCGTCGAGCTTCGGGGCGGGCGTCTCCTGCTGCGCGACGTTGCCGCCGAAGGTCGGTAGCGAGATCAAGCCATTGCTGTAGGCGACACCGATTGCCACCGCGGCGATTCCGATCAGCGGCAAAATCCATGGCAGGCGCGAGCGGCGCGGCGCGGGATCGGCTTCGCGGCGGAGCGCGCGTGGCAAAGTGGCGGCCGTCGCGTCAGCATCTTCCGACCAGCCAAGTTCGTAGCGCAGTTCGTCGACATGCGGCTGGCGGTCCCGCGCATCGAAGGCAAGCGCGCGATCGACCGCATCGGAAAATTCCGGCGCAAGCTCCGGCACATAATCGCCGAGCGGCACATAGGGATCGGTCTTTGCCAGCGCGATCTTCTGCATGCGGGCCTCCGCACTTGCGGGCGGCTGGCCGGCAAGCGCGCGATAAAGCACCGCGCCGAAGGAGTAAATATCCGCGCGATGATCGATCTCGCCGTCTTCCTGAATCTGCTCCGCCGGCGAATAGAACTGCTTCATCACGGCAAACGAACGTCCGGCTTCGGAACGCAACTGCGTCTCGTGCTGGATCAGCTTCACCGCGCCGAAATCGATGATCATCGGCGTGCCGTCGGGCCGCACCATGATGTTATCGGGCGCGATGTCGCGATGGATCATGTTCGCGCCGTGCAGGTATTCGAGCGCGGACAAAACCGGCGCGAGCAGCGGCTGCAACTCCTCCGGCGTGGGCTCGTCTCCCCGCGCGCGCAGCCAGTGTTCGAGGGTTTCGCCCTCGACATATTCCATGATCATGTAGCCGGTGCCGTTGTCCTTCACGTAGTGAACGACGTCGACGATGTTCGGGTGCTTGAGGCGGCACTGGTCGAGCGTGGATGTCTCGAAGCGGCGCAGCGCCCATTCTACGATCTCCTCGTCCTTCGGCGCATAAACGAGGCGCGTGCCTTCCCCGCGCGAGGCAATGCCGCGCGGGAAGAATTCCTTGATCGCAACGCGCTTGCCGGTAAACGGGCTTTCAGCCTCATAAGTAATGCCGAAGCCGCCCGCGCCCAGCGTGCGAATGATCTGATATCCCGCGATCGACGCGCCGGGAGGGAGCGCGTTCAAATCGTCCGTCATCGCCCGAAAAGATCCTTGTTCCGGCAATCCCTACCCCGCCATGGCGGCGGGGTCGAGAGCGGGACAATCGCGTTTGCGTGAGGCCGCTAGCGTTTCGGCCAGAGCGTCTGAAAGCCGCTTGCCACCGGCCGCAGCGGGATGCGCTGGCATTCGAACTTGCGCTGGAACGGCGTGCCGCGAAGACCGATCTGCATTTCCGACGCGGCATCGTTCCAGACGAAATCGGTGAAGTCCGGGCCGATCATCTGCACGTTGAAGAGAAACGAACGGCCCATGGAACGGGTGATGGTTCCCGGCAGCGGGTCTTTCTGCGCGGGCGATTCATAGATCGCCTTCCCGACTTGCGTGTCGAAGGTAAAGAGCAGCGGCGTATGCGGGCCGTCGTCGCAGCGGAGCGAAAACTGCTCCGCCTTCGCGGGAACAGCGGCAAGCAGAACCAGAACGAAAATGAGAGCGCGCATGGCGGAAACAGTAACACGCCGCGCGGGGTCTCGCGCGGTGTGCTGCAAGTCAGGGTGAACGCGGCGATAAGGCCGCGTCACAAGCCGAATTCAAATTCCGAGCTGAGAGATGAACTTCGTATTCAGATAGGCTTCGATCGCTTCCGTGCCGCCTTCCGAGCCGTAGCCGGAATCCTTGACGCCGCCGAAGGGTACTTCGGGAAGTGCCAGCCCGTGATGGTTGATCGAGACCATGCCGCTTTCGAACGCAGCACCGATCGCGCCCGCGGTCTTGGCCGAAGACGTATAGGCGTAAGCGGCGAGACCATAAGGCAGCCGGTTCGCTTCCTCGACCACGCTGTCGAAGGAGGAGAACGGCATGATCGGCGAGAGCGGGCCGAACGGCTCCTCGTTCATGATCTTCATGTCGTGATTGATGCCGGTCATCACGGTCGGCTCGAAGAAGTTACCCTTGTTGCCGATGCGCTTGCCGCCGGTTTCGATCTTGGCGCCCTTCTGCACGGCGTCGGCGACGAAGGATTCCATCGCATCGACGCGGCGCGTATTCGCGAGCGGACCCATGCGCGTATCCTTGTCGAGGCCGTCGCCGACTTTCAGCTTCTTGGCGGCGGCGACATATTTCTCGACGAAGTCGCCATAGACCTTCTCATGCACGAGAAAGCGGGTCGGCGCGACACAGACCTGACCGGCATTGCGGTGCTTGTTCGCGGAGAGAATCTTCACCGCCTGATCGACATTGGCATCCTCGAACACGATTGCCGGCGCATGACCGCCAAGCTCCATGGTGATGCGCTTCATGTGAAGGCCCGCGAGCGACGCGAGCTGCTTGCCGACTGCGGTCGAACCCGTGAACGTGATCTTGCGGATCACCGGATGCGGAATGAGATAAGACGAAATCTCCGCCGGATTGCCATAGACGAGCTGGATCACACCGGCGGGAACGCCCGCGTCGAGATAGCACTTCACGAGTTCTGCGCAGGACGCAGGGGTTTCTTCCGGGCCTTTCAGAATGATCGAGCATCCGGCCGCAATCGCGGCCGAGCATTTGCGCACCGCCTGGTTGATCGGGAAATTCCACGGCGTGAAGGCAGCGACCGGGCCGACCGGCTCTTTCACCACGAGTTGCCAGATGTTCTCGCCGCGCGCCGGGATCACACGGCCATAAGTGCGGCGCGCTTCTTCCGCGAACCAGTCCATGATGTCACCGGCCAGCAGCGTCTCGCCCTTGGCTTCGACCAGCGGCTTGCCCTGCTCCATCACCATGATTTTTGCGATGTCGTCGGCGCGCGAGCGGATGATGTCGGCGGCCTTGCGCAGAGTCTTGTAGCGGGTGTCGGCCGGCGTCTTTTTCCAGACCTTGAAGCCGTCGTTCGCCGCCTGCAGTGCCATGTCGAGATCGGGCTTGGTGGCATGCGCGAGCGTACCGATCTTTTCGCCGGTAGCCGGGTTCAGGACCGGCTCGCTCTTGCCTTCCGCGCCTTGGGTCCACTGGCCGTTGATATGCAGGGAAACGTCCGGATACATCTTGTTTCTCTCACCTGACTTGTTCGAAATTGGCCGGGATGGGGCTACGAAAGCGGAGCCCTGTCAACACCGGCAAACGGAAAGCAGACCCTAGCGCAATGAGCCCCTTAGACACCACCGCCAAGGCCGCGGAAATTCTCGACGCCATCGACCACCGGACCCCGCTCGCCGCATTCTCGGGAATCGAGATGCCGCAGGCTTACGGCGTGATCGCGCAAATGCGCAGGCTGCGCGAAGCGCGCGGCGAGCGCGTCAAAGGCCGCAAGATCGGCTTCACCAACCGCACGATCTGGGAGGAATACAAGGTCTTCGCCCCGATCTGGGGCTATATGTACGACAGCACGCTGCATGACTTTACCGCTGCGCGGAAGGTGAGCCTCGCGAAGTTCGCCGAGCCCCGCATCGAGCCGGAGATCGCCTTCGGCTTCGGCCGCGCGCCGGAGGCCGGCATGTCGCCTGCGCAAATTCTGGATTGCATCGACTGGGCCGCGCACGGCTTCGAGATCGTGCAGTCGCATTATCCGGAATGGAAATTCTCCGCCCCCGATACGGTTGCGAACAATGGATTGCACGGCGCTTATTATCTCGGTCCGCGCGTGAAGATCGAAGACCGCGCGGCATGGGCCGAGGCGCTCTCGAATTTCGAGATTTCGCTCTATCGGGACGGTGAACTCGTCGATCAGGGGCACGCGCGCAACGTGCTCGACGGTCCGCTGTTTGCGATGAAGCATTTGCTCGATCTGTTGCGGGACGATCCGCAGAACGCGCCCGTCGCCGCCGGCGAGATCATCACCACCGGCACCGTGACGAAAGCTTTCGTGATCAACCCCGGCGAGACCTGGCGCTCGGAAGTGCGTGGCCTCGACGTGCCGGGACTGGAGATCGGGTTTGCCTGACGCGCGCTCGGCTTCCTGAAACAAAGCCGCGCAACCAAACTTTCTCTGTTGTCCCCGCGAAAGGCGGGGACCCATAACCACTACCCTTTAGCCTCATCCTGAGGAGCGAGCCGAAGGCGAGCGTCTCGAAGGATGAGGCCACATGGTTCGAGACGCGGGCTCCTCACCATGAGGATATAGACGGGGAGTATGGATCCCCGCTTTCGCGGGGATGACCATGAACAAGATTGCCGGGTCAAGCCCGGCAATGACGGGAATAAATTTAGGGCACACCTTCTTCAGAACAAGAATCGTCGTCCCCGCGAAAGGCGGGGACCCATAACCACGACTGCTTGTTATTTTTCGCAGGATTCAGCGAGCCATTGCTAGCGCCGGGAGTATGGATCCCCGCTTTCGCGGGGATGACGAATTATTTTATGGCCCGGCTTCACTGCCCCTTCCCCGCAGGGCGAAGAGCGAAGCTCGCACGCGACCCTCTTGACATTTTATGATATTAGGAATATATTCATTCTCGTTCCGGTCCTGCTAAAGGACATCGCGCAACGCGTAGCGCAATGGGGGCCGGAAGCGGTGGCCGCATGGCGCCTCTTACGCGAGAGGCAAGATGCGGCGGCTGAAGTCGTCCGGTTCCGGCGAGCCGTTCCGCTCGTCACAGGGCCTTCCTTGGCGGCCTGCTCTGGATGCGTGCCAACGCTTCAACGCAAAGCCGAGAAGGCCCGCCAGTGGGGGATAAATGGAGTCTCCCAGGGATCAGGCGAAACAGGCCGTATACCTATCGTGCGTGGGATGCTGGGATTGTTCGGTGCCTCATGACGACGACGCGTCTGCACTTTCTACCCTTTCGTGCAGGCGGTTATGGGACCTCGAAGGTCCCGGCGTCCCCGCCGCCTTCTTTTGGTGGCGCAAACTTCGCAAAGCTCGGCTCATTGTGGAGCGCGAGAACAAGAACTGCTGTTTGAAAGGTTGATCGGGAGTTTCGATCTCGTCCTCGCGAATGCGGGGACCCATAACCACGACTGGAAGTTATTTTCGTGGACGTCGGCGAACCGCTGCAAACACCGGGAGTATGGATCCCCGCATTCGCGGGGATGACCAAGTATCCAAACTCACCGCCCGAAACGAAAGTCAGCGCAGCATCGCCGCGATTTCCTCGCGCTTCAGGAATGCTCCGGTCTTTTCGATCCGCTTGATGTGCTCGACGATCGCGCGGTTGAGCGGCACGGGATGGTTGATCTTCTCTCCAAGCCGGACGAATTCGCCATTCAGATAATCGATCTCGGTCGGTTGCTTGCGCAGGATGCTTTGCAAGGTCGAGGTCAACGTATTCGCTTCGTCGGCGCGGCCGAGGTTCTTGCGCAGGATCGCTTTGCAAAGCAAAGGCGGCAACCGCATCATGATCGAGAACAGCTTCATCGGCGCGCCGGGCATATCGATGAGCGGAATCTTCGCGGCGCGCACGACGCCGAAGGATTCTTTCAACTGTGCCACCGCGAAGGACGAAATCACCGGATCGTTCACGCAATCGTTGAGCGAATTTCCCGTAAGTGCCTGCAGGCTGTTGGTCAGCGCATTAACGACGAGTTTCGACCACATCGCGCCTTCGATCTGCGGCGTGTCGAAGACCGGCGAGACCAGCTCGAACAGCACGTCCATTTCCGCGAGCGCCATGCGCCGTTCTTCCGGCACCGCGCCAAGCACGGTGGTGCCGATGCGGTTGTAGCGCACGGTGCCGGGCTCGAGTGCGGAGGCGTTCAGCATCAAGGTCGCGCTGATCGGCTCGACGCCGCATTCGGCAAGCACGATTTCCCGCGCACGAACGCCGTTCTGGGTCGTGACGATCGTGGCCGCGCCGAGCGAGCCCTTGTGCGTACGGAGCGCCTGCGCGAGATCCTGCGTCTTCATCGTGAAGACTGCGAACTCGGTGCCGGCCGGAATTTCCGCCGTAACCTTCGGCATCACATGAAAATCGCCGGCAAGGCCGCTCGCGCGCAGGCCCGACGCCGAGAGCGCCGCTACGCGATCCGGGCGGACCACCAGCGTCACGTCCTCTCCGGCCCGCGTCCAGATCGCGGCAAGCAGGTTGCCGATCGCGCCCGCGCCCACCACGGCAATTTTCGGTCTGGTCTGCATTGGCTCCCCGCCCGCGGTTCTTCTGTAAGGAGAAAGTAAGGACCGCCTTTTGCCCCTTCCTCGCATGCCCCGCGATTAACGAGAAATCCGGGAAAAAAGCACTCGCGGCTCGCCCATGCTTGACCGGCGTGAAACGTGATGCGATGAAAAAATGCAAAAGGATCAACAGGTTAGAAGCGTTCTAATCTGTATCAAAAGCAGTCTTTGGGAAGTCACGCGTGATCATCTGCTCGTGCAACTGCCTGACCGAAGCGCAAGTCCGCGAATCCTGTACGCGGGCCGAGGGCGCTGCGCGCTCGACGTTCGAGGTCTATAAGTGCCTCGGCTGCAGCCCAAAATGCGGCACCTGTGCCCGCACGATCCGCAAGATCATGAACGAAACGCTCGGCAAGGGTTGCAATACCTGCCCCGTCGCCGCAGAAAACAGCTGTGGCGTTGCCAAGATCGCCGACGCCCTGACCGCCGCGATCGAACCGCTCCCGGCGGGTGCTGCACTCGTCGCAGCCGAATAAGTCTTTTATTTTGAAAGCGTTAGAGAACACGAAACGACTATTTGCGTTCTCCTTAGAACTATTCTAAATAAAGCTCCTAACCGCATTGCAGGAGATACCGCCGATGAAGGGCGATCCCAAAGTCATCGAATACCTCAACAAGGGGCTTCGCTCGGAGCTTACCGCCATCAACCAGTACTGGATCCACTACCGCCTGCTGGATGACTGGGGCTATCTCGACCTCGCCAAAAAGTGGCGCGCGGAATCCATCGAGGAAATGCAGCACGCGGACAAGTTCACGACGCGGATCATTTTCCTCGAAGGCCTGCCGAACATGCAGACGCTCGACCCGATCCGCATCGGCCAGAACGTCAAGGAAGTCCTGGAAGCCGACCTCAAGGCGGAATACGAGGCGCGCGCGCTCTATCAGGAAGCCGCGACCTACTGCCAGTCCGTGAAGGATTATCCGTCGAAGGATCTGTTCGAGGAACTGATGGCCGACGAGGAAGGGCATATCGATTTCCTCGAAACGCAGCTCGACCTCGTCGACAAGCTCGGCCTGCAGCTCTACTCGCAGCACCACATCGGCAAGCTCGCGGACTGAGCTTCTGCGATCATCCAATAAAAAAGGCCGGGGACTACCCCGGCCTTTTCGTTTGGAAGCTCATCCGGCTCTAGTTGCCGACGCAAATCCCGCGGACGCAGATCGTGCCGCGCGGCAGTTGCGGAGCCTGCTGTTGCTGCTGCTGCTGTTGTTGTTGCGGGCGCGGCTGCGGACGCTGCTGAACCTGTTGCGGCACCGGCACGCAGGTATTGTTGCGCGCGACAAAGCCGCGGCCGCAAACCAGCGGGCAGACGCGTCCGTCACGCTCCTTCAGCCCGTTCAACAACTCCTCGTTCGGCTCGTCATCGAACTTCGTCTTGGCGTGACGATTGTAAAGGTCGAGCGATTTGCGCGCGGCATCGTCCCACTCGCCGTCGGAACGGTCGGGACCGCAGCCTGCGCGCTGCAACTCGGCGATCACGTTGCGCGTCAACGTCTGCTGGATGCGCAATTGCTCCTCGCGCTGGCGCTGCTGCTCCTGCTGGATGCGTTGCTGTTCCATCGCGGCGAGCTTGGTTTTCTGCGCGCGCGCGAGCGTCGCATAGAACCCCTCCGGATGGCGCGACAGGAAGAGATCATAGGCCTCGCTGGTATCGATCTTTTGCGCGATCTCGAAGTCGCGGCGCGCATCGGCCTGCGGATCGACCGGCGGCGGTGGCGGCACCAGCGCGTCGATCTTGCGATCCTGTACCTGGACTTCCTGCTTCGTGGCCGCGTCGGGTTTGGATTCAACCACGGCGACCTGCGGGTTTTGCGCGGGCGAATTCTGCTGCTGCATCGCAGGCGTTTGCGGTGCCTGCATTTGCTGTGGCGGGGCCTCGCTCTTTGCCGGTGTCAGTACTGCGACCTGCGGCTCGCTGCCGCGAAACGACATCATCGCGAAGGCAGAACCGACCACGAGCACGACCAAAGCCGCTGCAATCGCTGCCCAGCGTCCTGCGGAAGAACGCTTTGACTTTGCGATCTGCGCCGACGACGCGGAAACATAAGACGGGTTCGGCGCGTTTCGGCATCGGTGACACGCATTCCCTGGATGAACTTTCCCTTC
>DAORMJ010000010.1:128236-129549 GCA_035440445.1 Xanthobacteraceae bacterium | reverse complement strand
GCGGGGACGCCGGAGGATTTCCGTCCTCCGCGGCCATCTGCACGAGAAGAGTAGGAAGTGCAGATGATGGGTAGTCACCACGAAGGCCGAAAACGTCTCCGGCGTCCCGCGCGCGATGGGTTACGGCTTTCTTTCGCAAGATCCCCGGTGGACTGACCAACTATCCACCGCTGGCGGACCTTCTCGGCTTCGGCGCTACGCGTTGGCACGCGCGGACACCGGGCCGCCAAGGAAGGTCCTGTGACGAGCGGCAGGCTCGCCGGAACCCTGCGACTTCAGCCGCTGCGAGATGAAGTGCGTTACGCTCCATCCGCAGCCACCGCTCCCGGCCCGCGCATCGAACACGCCGCGCGACGCGCCCTTGATGAGCCGGAACGAGAGCGAATATATTCCTATATCGGAGAATGTCAAGAGGCTTCATCGCTGCTTCGACAATAGCGTCGTGAGGCACAAACGAAACCACCTATGATGTCATCCTCGCGAAAGCGGGGATCCATATCCCCGGTGTCAGCGATGGTTCGCTGCCGCGCAAAATAACATTCAGTCGTGGTTATGGGTCCCCGTTTTCGCGTGGACGACACGTATATCCTTCTTCCTGTAAAGGGGGAGAAGGATGGGGTCATCACCGCCAACGGGTTGCGACGCGATACTCCTCACCATGAGGATGAAGGGCGATGTCTGGTTAGTCACCTCCAAAACAAAAAGCCCGGCTTGCGCCGGGCTCTTTCTTTCCGTGTGAGGCTTTCTTTGCGCCGCCGCCGAAGCTATCGCGCGTTGCCGCTGGATGCCGTGTATTTCTTCAGCTCCATCTTGGCGATGGTCTCGCGATGCACTTCGTCCGGGCCGTCGGCAAGTCGCAGCGTGCGGTTGCCGGCCCAGGCCTTGGCGAGCGGGAAGTCCGGCGAGACGCCGGCACCACCATGCATCTGGATCGCGCGGTCGATCACCTTCTGCGTCATGTTCGGTGCCACTACCTTGATCATGGCGATTTCGGCGCGCGCTTCCTTGTTGCCGAGTTCGTCCATCTTGTGCGCGGCATAGAGCGTAAGCAGCCGCGCCTGATCGATCTCCATGCGCGATTCCGCAATCCAGTGCTTGTTCACGCTATGCTCGGCGAGCTTCTTGCCGAAGGCGGTGCGCGAAACCGAACGCTGGCACATCAATTCCAGCGCGCGCTCCGCAGCACCGATCGCGCGCATGCAGTGATGGATGCGGCCGGGTCCAAGCCGGCCTTGCGCGATTTCGAAGCCGCGGCCTTCGCCGAGCAGGATGTTCGACGCCGGCACGCGCACATTCTTGAAATCGACCTCGGC
>DAORMJ010000010.1:127729-128226 GCA_035440445.1 Xanthobacteraceae bacterium | reverse complement strand
TGTCGTAGACGATCTCCGGGTGACCCACCGGCGCGTCGTCATAGCCGAAGACATTCAGATGCCGCATCACGCTCACACCCGGCGTATCCATCGGCACCAGGATCATCGACTGGCGCTTGTGCAGCTCGGCTTTCGGATCGGTCTGTCCCATGAAGATCGCGATCTTGCAGCGCGGGTCGTTCGCACCGGAGGTCCACCACTTGCGGCCGTTGATCACATAGTGGTCGCCGTCGCGCTTGATCTCCGACTGGATGTTCGTGGCATCCGACGATGCGACCGCGGGTTCCGTCATCGCAAAGCAGGACCGGATTTTTGCCTCGAGCAACGGCTCGAGCCATTCCTTGTGATGCTCCTTGGTGCCGTAGCGCAGGATGGTTTCCATGTTGCCGGTGTCGGGCGCGGAGCAATTGAAGGACTCCGGTCCGATCGGCGAGCGGCCCATGATCTCGCAGAGCGGCGCGTTCGTCCTCTCGCGGCTCTCGTCGCGGCCAGGCCTC
>DAORMJ010000010.1:120610-127719 GCA_035440445.1 Xanthobacteraceae bacterium | reverse complement strand
TGCTCGGCCTTCGGCAGAAAAATATTCCAGAGCCCCGCCGCCCGCGCCTTCTTCTTTAGTTCGTCCATGACCGGCGGGCTCTTCCAGCGGTCGCCCTGTTCGTCGAGCTGGCGCGCATAAACCGGTTCGGCCGCATAGACGTGCTCGTCCATGAAGGCGGCGACTTTCTTCTTGGTCTCGGCCGCGCGTGGCGACAGCGGAATGAACATGTTCTCTCTCCCTTATTCTTTCCCTTACGCGGCGGCGCTTTCGAAGCCGCCCATATTGCCGAATTGTTCGAGGTGATAGTCGGCGTCGCCGAACTGGATGTCGATCGCGGTCGCGCGCTTGAACCAGTGGCCGACTTTCAATTCCATCGTCATGCCGATGCCGCCATGCAACTGGATCGCCTGCTCGCCGACGAACTGTGCCGAGCGGCCGATCTGGGTCTTTGCCGCCGACATGGTCTTGCGGCGGGTCGCGGCATCCGCCTCGTTGACCATCATGGTCGCGAGGAAAGTCATGCTCTTCGCCTGCTCGGCGGCGATGAGCATTTCGACGTTGCGATGCTGCAGCACCTGAAACGAACCGATGTTCACGCCGAACTGCTTCCTCGTGCGCAGATAGTCGGTGGTCGCTTCGGTCAGCGCCGAAAGCACGCCAACCGCCTCGGCGCAGACCGCGGCGATACCGTCATCGCCGATCTGCTCGATCATGGAATATGCCGCGCCAGCCTTGCCGATCATTTGATCTGCCGCAACCTTGACGCCGGATAGCTGAATTTCCGCAGCCGTGAGCCCGTCCTGTGTGCGATAACCGCGGCGCGACACGCCGTCGGCCTTCGCATCGACGATGAAGAGGCCGAGGCCATCCTTGTCCCGCGGGTTACCCGAGACGCGCGCGGTCACCACGATGAAGTCGGCCTGATCGCCGTTCAGCACCACGCTCTTCTGGCCGTCGAGCACGAAGCCGTCGCCGGAAGCCTTCGCGGTAGTCTTCACGTCGAAGAGATCGTAGCGCGACTGGCGCTCGGTATGCGCGAATGCGCCGGTGATCTTTCCTTCCGCGATCTGCGGCAGATACTTGTCCTTTTGCGCGTCGGTGCCGAAGCGGCGGATCGCGCCGCCGGCCAGCACCACCGTCGGCAGATAAGGCTCGAGCGCCAGCGCATTGCCGATCGCGCCCATCACGATCATGGTTTCGACCGGGCCGCCATCGATGCCGCCATGCGCTTCCGCGAAGGGCAGGCCAAGGAGGCCGAGTTCGGCATATTGCTTCCAGATCTCGCGGCTCCAGCCGTCGGTGCTCGCGAGAATCTTCTTCCGCGTCTCGAAGTCGTATTTGTCGCCGAGCAGGCTTTCGACGCTGTCTTTCAGGAGTTGCTGCTCTTCGGAAAATTCGAAATCCATTTTATCTGTCTCTCTTGTCTCGTTCCCGGCAATCAGAGGCCGAGGATCGCTTTCGCGATGATGTTCTTCTGAATCTCGTTCGAGCCGCCATAGATCGATACCTTGCGGTAGTTGAAATAGGCGGGCGCGAGTGGGCCTGCGTAATCGGGGCCGGCCGGAATCTGGTTCGATCCGGTCGCATCCTCGTCCGCAAACGGCAGCGCGAAGGGGCCGACCACTTCCATCAGGAGGTCCGTGATGTTCTGCTGGATCTCCGAGCCCTTGATCTTGAGGATCGAGGATGCGGGATCGGGTTTGTTGTCGCGCCGCTTGCCTTCGGCTGCGACGACGCGCATCTGCGTCATCTCCAGCGCCTTCAGTTCGATCTCGACCTGCGAAATCTTGGCGCGGAAGCGCGGGTCCTCGATCATCGGCTTGCCGCCGGAGACCTCGATCTTCGCAAGCTCTTTCAGGCGGCGGATACGCTCCTTGGAAATGCCGACGCGGGCGATGCCGGTGCGCTCGTTGCCGAGCAGGAATTTCGCATAGTCCCAGCCGCGGTTTTCCTGGCCCACGAGATTCTCGTAAGGCACCTTCACGTTATCGAAGAAGACCTCGTTCACTTCCTTGCCGCCGTCGATCAACTGGATCGGCCGCACGGTGATGCCCGGCGTCTTCATGTCGCAAAGAATGAAGGAAATGCCTTCCTGCTTCTTTGCCTTCGTGTCGGTGCGCGCAAGTACGAAGATCCAGTCGGCATATTGCGCAAGCGTGGTCCAGGTCTTCTGGCCGTTGATGATCCAGTGATCGCCTTCGCGCACGGCCTTGGTGGAAAGGCCCGCGAGGTCGGAGCCGGCACCGGGCTCCGAGAAGCCCTGGCACCACCAGTCATCTAAGTTCGCGATGCGCGGCAGGAAATGCTTTTTCTGCTGCTCGTTGCCGAAGGCGTAGATCACCGGGCCGACCATGCTGACCGCGAAGGGGAGTGGATCGGGCGCGGGCGCGCGCTGCAACTCTTCCAGGAAGATGTATTTCTGCACGGCCGTCCAGCCGGTGCCGCCATATTCCTTCGGCCACTGATAAACCGCCCAACCCTTCTTGTTGAGGATGCGCTGCCAGTCGACGATGTCGGCCTTCTCGAGCTTGCGGCCTTCGATCAGCTTCCGGCGTGTGTCAGTGGGCACGTTCTTGGCGAAGAAATCGCGCACTTCGTCGCGAAATGCGATTTCTTCCCTGGTGAAGTTCAGATCCATCGGGAAATGCCTTGCGTTACTGGATTTCGAAAAGGCCGGCCGCACCCATGCCGCCGCCGACGCACATGGTGACCACGCCGTATTTCGCCTTGCGCCGCGCGCCTTCGATCAGCACGTGGCCCGTGAGCCGCGCGCCGGTCATGCCGTAAGGATGGCCGACCGCGATCGAGCCGCCGTTGACGTTGAGCTTTTCCGGATCGATGCCGAGCTTGTCGCGGCAATAGATCACCTGCACTGCGAAGGCTTCGTTCAGCTCCCAGAGGTCGATGTCGTCGATCTTCAGTCCATGACGCTGCAGAAGCCGCGGGATCGCATAGACCGGCCCGATGCCCATTTCGTCCGGCTCGCAGCCGGCCGCAACGAAGCCGCGGAAAATGCCGAGCGGCTTTAGCCCCTTCTTCGCCGCCATCTCGGAACTCATGATGACGGTGGCGCTCGCGCCATCCGACAACTGGCTCGCGTTACCCGCGGTCACCGAGCCGCCTTCGCGGACCGGCTTCAACCCGGCCAGCCCTTCGGCGGTGGTTTCGGGGCGCGGACCTTCGTCCTGCGAGAGCGTGATGTCCTTGTAGGAGACTTCCTTGGTCGCCTTGTCCATTACCGCCATCTTGGTGGACATCGGCGCGATTTCTTCCTTGAACTTGCCGCCCTGTTGCGCGGCCGCCGTGCGGCGCTGGCTTTCGAGCGAATACTCGTCCTGCGCTTCGCGCGAGATGCCGTAGCGCTTCGACACCACTTCGGCGGTGTCGAGCATCGGCATGTAAACGTCGCCCTTGATCTTCTGCAGTTCGGGATCGACCGCATGGAAGCCGTTCATGTGTTCGTTCTGCACAAGGCTGATCGATTCCCCGCCGCCGCCGACCGCGATCTCGACACCATCGTAAATGATCGAACGCGCGGCGAGCGCGATCGCCTGCAGGCCCGACGCGCATTGGCGGTCGATCGTGGTGCCGGCGACCGTGACCGGCAGTCCCGCGCGCAGAAGCGCCTTGCGCGCGATATTGCCGCCGGTCGCGCCCTGCTGGAGTGCCGTGCCCATCACCACGTCTTCCACTTCCGCGCCCTCGATGCCGGCCCGCTTCACGGCATGTTCGATGGCGTGACCATAAAGCGTCGCACCTTCGGTGTTGTTGAAAGCACCGCGATAGGCTTTGCCGATCGGGGTGCGGGCAGTGGAGACGATAACGGCCTCGCGCATGTCTATTTCCTCACTGGTTGGCTCGGTCCGTGGTTGCGGACGCGTTCTGTTGTTTCATGGTCTGGTATTTCCGGCGCTCTTCCAGGACAAGCTCCTTCTTGGAAAGCTTGCCGACCGACGTCATGGGAAGAGCGTCGCGAATTTCGATGCTTGCCGGCATTTCGTGTTTGCCGACCTTGTCGGCGAGAAAATCGCGCACCGCCTCGAGCGTCAGCGGTGCCGCGCTTTGGCGCATCTTGATGAAGGCTTTGGCGGCTTCGCCGCGGTAATCGTCCGGCACGCCGATGACAATGACGCCTTCGATGTCCGGGTGCTCGAACAGCGCCTGTTCGATCACGCTCGGATAAACATTGAAGCCGCCCGAGATGATCATGTCCTTCTTGCGATCCACCAGGAAGAACCAGCCGTTCTCGTCCATGGTGCCGATGTCGCCGGTGAGGAAGTGTCCGTCCTCGACGAAGGCATTCTTGGTATCTTCCGGCTTGTTCCAATAGCCCGCAAAGACGTTCGGTCCTTTGATCCGGATTTCGCCGGTTTCGCCGAAGGGCAATACGCGCGTGGGTTCGTCGAGCGCGACGATATCCATATAAAGACCGGGCAGGGGCAGGCCGATGGTGCCGGGCGGCACGTCGCCGTCATAGGGCAGGTTGGTGCCGGCGGGCGCGGTTTCCGTCATGCCCCAGCCGCCCCGGAGCGAGATGCCGGTGATCTTCTTGAAGCGCTCGAAGACTTCGACCGGCAGCGGCGCGCCCCCCGAAGCGCACATCGAAAGCGAAGAAAGATCGCGCTTCTCCAGATCGGGTGAGGAGGCAAGCGCGATCCACATGGTCGGCACACCGGGGAAGTAATTCGCCTTCTTCACTTCGATGTCGCGAAACGTGGTTTCGACGTCGAAGCGCGGGCGCAGCAGGCATTCGTTGCCCTGATCGATGGCGCGGATGAAGACCGAACTCAAGGCATAGATGTGAAACAGCGGCAGGCAGACGATGACCTTCTCGCCCGATTTCAGTTCGCGCTGCGCCGCCGCCCAGTTCTTATAGACCGAATTGGTCGCGGTGAGATTGCGATGCAGCAGCATCGCACCCTTCGGCAGGCCGGTGGTGCCGCCGGTATATTGCAGGAGTGCGATGTCGTCTTCCGTCACTTCCGGCCATTGCGCGGGCGCAGGCGCAAGAGCGAGCAGATGCTCAAGCGTGATCGAACGCCCGTTGGACGGCATCGGATCGTATTGAATGGGAGACGGGCCGAAGGCGGCGTCGTCAGCGACGATGAGATGATCGAGCAGGCCCTCGGCGTCGAGTTTCTGCGCGCGCGTGACCATGCCTGGAAAGTTGGTCGTGACCATGATGCGCGCGCCGGAGTCTTTGAGCTTATGCGCAAGCTCGCGTTCGGCATCGAGTGGCGACATATGCACGACGCGGCCGCCCGCTTTCAGCACCGCAAAGAATAGGATCGGATGCACCGGGGTATTGGGCAGATAAAGGCCGACCGCCGCGCCCGGTTTGACGCCGAGTGCCATGAGGCCGCTTGCTGCGCGCGACACCAGATCGCTCAATTCGCGATAGGTCGTGCGGCGGTCGCGATATTCGAGCGCGTAATTGTCAGGATAAGTTGCGACGGCACGGTCGAACAATTCGTTGATCGTGCCGGCGCGAACCGGTGCTGCCCAGTCGGCGCCCGCCGGGTAGGATTTCTCCCAAGGATACGGGCGCGACAGGGTCATGAGGCTTTCTGCATTCCGCTGGCGAAGGAAGCGAAGGTTTTGCCTTCGTCGGCAAGTTTGTTGAGGAGTGCCGAAGGTTCGAGCGACGGGTCGCCGGTCTCTTTTGCATAATACGCAAGCCGGTCACGTACATGTTTCAGGCCAACCGTGTCGGCATAATGCATCGGCCCGCCGCGCCAGACCGGCCATCCATAGCCGTAAATCCAGATGACATCGATGTCGCCCGGACGCGAGGCAATGCCTTCCTCCAGAATGCGCGCGCCCTCGTTGATTACCGGATAGATCAGGCGCTCGACGATTTCCTGCTTCGAGACCGGACGGCGCTTGATGCCCTTTCGCGCGGAAGCATCGAGAATGATCTTCTCGACTTCCGGATCGGGGATAGGCGTGCGCGAGCCCTTCTCGTAGATATAGAAGCCCTTGCCGGTCTTCTGGCCATAGCGTCCGGCTTCGGCGAGCGTATCGGCGATTTCGTTGCGCTCCCCGCGTGCGCGGCGAATGCGCCAGCCGACATCGATGCCGGCGAGATCGTTCATGGCAAAGGCGCCCATGGGGAAGCCGAATTCGACGGTGACGGCATCGACTTCCTGCGGCAGCGCGCCTTCGAGGATGAGCCGGTCGGCCTGCACGCCGCGCTTATGCAGCATGCGGTTGCCGACGAAGCCGTAGCAGACGCCGACCACGGCCGGCACTTTCGCGATTTTGCGCGCGACCGCGATCGCGGTCTGCAACACGTCGAACGAAGTTTTCTCGCCGCGCACGATCTCCAGCAACTTCATGACGTTCGCGGGACTGAAGAAGTGCATGCCGACTACGTCCTGCGGCCGCTTCGTCGCTTCTGCGATTTCATTGACGTCGAGCGTCGAAGTATTGGTGGCAAGCACCGTGCCGGGCTTCGTGATCTGGTCGAGCTTGCCGAAGATTTCTTTCTTCAGACCCATCTCTTCGAACACCGCTTCGATGACGATGTCGGCGTCTTTCGTGCCCTCAAGGCCGACCGCGCCGGTAATCAAAGCCATGCGCTTTTCGACATCGGCGTCGCTCATCCCGCCGCGCTTGGCGGTGTTCTCGTAATTCGTGCGGACCTTGGCGAGGCCGTTGTTTAGATATTCTTCGGTCGTCTCGATCAGCGTTACCGGAATGCCGGCGTTGGCGAAGCACATGGCGATGCCGCCGCCCATGGTGCCGCCGCCGATCACGGCGGCCTGCTTCACCTCGCGGCCCTTGGTGCCGGCGGGCATGTCGAGCACCTTGGAGGCTTCGCGTTCGGCGAAGAAGGCGTGGCGCTGCGACTTCGATTCTTCCGTCGTGAGCAATTCGATGAACAGGTTGCGCTCGCGCTTCAGCGCTTCGTCGAACGGCACCGAAAGCGTCATCTTGATCGCATCGACCGCGGCCATCGGCGCTTTCAGGCCCTTGTTGCGGCCGAGCGCCTTGGCGGCGATCTCATTATATTGGTCGGGATTGGCGCGCAGTGCCGCGAGCTTGTCTTCCATGCGGCTCGCGCGCTGCAACGGCTTCTTCTCGGCGGCGAGCATGGCAGTCGCGATCCCGAGCGGCATCCAGGT
>DAORMJ010000010.1:0-120600 GCA_035440445.1 Xanthobacteraceae bacterium | reverse complement strand
CTTCTTTGCGAAGGCAACGGCTCCCGCCACGAGATCGCCCTCGACGATGTCGTCGACCAGACCGTCCTTGAGCGCCTGCGTAGCGCTCACGGGATTACCTGAAAGAATGATGGGCAAGGCTTTTTCGATGCCGATCAGTCGCGGCAGGCGCTGCGTGCCGCCCGCACCGGGAATGAGCCCGAGCTTGATTTCCGGAAGGCCGAGCTTCGCGTCCTTGGTCGCGACACGATAATTGCAGCCGAGCGCGACTTCGAGCCCGCCGCCGAGCGCGGTGCCGTGAACAGCCGCGACCGTCGGCTTCGATACGTTATCGATGTCGGTGATCGCCTCGATCAGGCTCGGCGCCATCGGCGGCTTGCCGAATTCGGTGATGTCGGCGCCCGCGATGAAGGTGCGACCCGCGCAAGTGAGCACGATCGCTTCCACGCCGGGATCGGCATCGGCTTCCTTGAACAGTTTCTGCAGGCCGGCGCGAACTGCATGTTTCAGCGCGTTCACCGGCGGATTGTCGACGGTGATGATGGCGATTGCGCCCTCGCGGCGCAGCGTGACTGGATCACTCACTTCGGGTTTCTTCCTGGTGTTTCTCGATCGGCTTTTTGATGCGGAGCGTAGCGGATTTCTGCCGCCCGGTGAGCGTTTCCCTCCCGTGAAACGCGCTCGAAATCAGGCAAGCATAGATTCCGCTGTGCGGAACATTGTTCTGCATTCTTGACGCAAAAGCTAGAAAGTGGTGCGATTGAAGTCAATCGCAGTTTGCGCATCAGAACAGGGGCTGAAGCGTGCATAGTCCAAATGCCGCGGCGAAACGTACCGACAGTCAGTTCAGCGAGCTGGACGAAGGCAATGACCGCAAATTCGTGGTGGCGCTTGCCCGCGGGCTCGACGTGCTGCGCGCTTTCACGCCCGGCGAATGGCTGCTCGGCAACAACGAAATTGCCGAGCGCACCGGACTGCCGAAGACCACGATCTCGCGGCTCACATATACGCTGACCAAGCTCGGCTATCTCACGCATGTCGAGCGGCTCGGAAAATATTCGCTTGCCCCGGCCGCACTTTCTATCGGCTATTCGACTCTCGCGAACCTGCGCATCCGCCAGATCGCGCGCAAACAGATGCAGGAGTTCGCAAATTATGCCGGCGCGTCTGTTGCGCTCGGCAGCCGCGACCGCATGCACATCATTTATATCGAGCATTGCCGTTCCAAGTCGGACGGCCTGCTGCGGCTCAATCTCGGCTCGCGCATTCCGATCGGCACGACGGCGATGGGCCGCGCGCTGGTCGCAGCACTTCCGGAAGACGAGCGCGACTGGCTCATGGGCCACATCAAGCGTCATGCCGCCGCGAACTGGCCGGAAGTCAAAGCCGGAATCGAGAAGGCGATCCGCGATCTCGCCGAGCGCGGCTTCACGACTTCGTTCGGCGAATGGGAAAAGGACGTCCACGCCGTCGGCGTGCCGCTGATCCCGCCGGATGAATCCGGCGTCTATGCGTTCAATTGCGGCGCGAATGCCTATCAAACGTCGCGAGAGAAGCTAGAAGGCGAAATTGGGCCGCGGCTCGTCAATCTTGCAAAAAACGTGGAAGCATCGTTGAGCGGGGGTTAACGCCTCGCCGCGCATCGGCTCGCACGTTCATTCTTGGCGACCTTCGAAAGCGCCGATCGCCTGCGCATACTATTCGCATATATAAAGCCCAATCAACGCGATGTTGCTTGCGCGCGGCGCGCACGAAAGCATTCGTTAGGCTTAACGAATCCGGAATCGTTACCGGAGTTCCAAAACAGTACTGTTGGAACCCCGACAAATCGTACTTCCGCGATTAGCAGCTTCTTCAACAATCATTGCTAGAAAGCGAGACGTACCGGTCATTTTGCGTGTGCAAAACACGCGGGAGCGCCGGCAGGAAAAACAATAACGAAGCCGCTGCACACATGGCGGACTTCAGGGGACAGCGTTCGCAAAATGTCTTTGATCGTCATCGTCGATGATCGCATTACGAACCGCAATATTTTCGCGAAGCTCGCCACTTCGATCGAAGAGGACGTGGCTGTCCGCTCGTTCGGCGATCCCGCCGAAGCCCTCGAATGGCTCAAGGACAACACGCCGGACCTCGTCGTCACCGACTACAAGATGCCGAACATGGATGGCGCGGAATTCGTCCGCCGCTTCCGCAGGCTTCCCGAATGCTCCGACATTCCTGCCGTCGTCATCACCGTTTATGAAGAGCGCTCGCACCGCATCAACGCGCTGGAAGCAGGCGCCACCGACTTCCTGCAGAGCCCGGTCGATCATCACGAATTCCTGACGCGCGCACGCAACCTTCTGAAGTTGCGCAAGCAGCAACTCGTCATCAAGAGTCGCGCGACCGAACTCGAGCGCGAGCTGATGGACAGCGAGCGCTTCCGCAAGGAAGTGCTGCGCGACAGCCGCGAACGTCTCGCGCAGGTCATCGATACCGTGCCCGCCTTGATCAGCGCGACCGACTGTGATGGCCGCTGCGTATTCCTCAATGCCTTCACCGCGAATTTCTACGGCGTCGATCCGACCCAGGCGAGCGGCAAGACCGCGGCCGAAATATTCGGATCGAACTTCGGTCCGCAAAGCGCAGGCCTCGACCGCATCGTGTTCGAAAACGGCAAGGGTCTTCCGAGTTTCGAGGAAGAAATCATCGATCGCGCGGGCCACCGCCATGTGTTCCTGACGACGAAGTCTCCGCTCCGCGACCGCGCGGGCAAGGTGGTCAACGTGCTCACGACCTCACTCAACATCACCGAGCGCAAACAGGCCGAGGAGCATCTGCATCACCTCGCCCATCACGATCCGCTCACCGGCCTGCCGAACCGCACTTATTTCCACGACAGCGTCCGCAAACAGATCGCGCGCACCCGCCGCGGCGACAAGCAGTTCGCGTTGCTGTTGCTCGATCTCGATCG
The DNA here is from genome assembly GCA_035440445.1 of Xanthobacteraceae bacterium. Classification (GTDB taxonomy): domain Bacteria; phylum Pseudomonadota; class Alphaproteobacteria; order Rhizobiales; family Xanthobacteraceae. Next base: position 117,665 of record DAORMJ010000010.1, on the reverse strand, counting down.
CTTCAAGGGCGTGAACGACGTGCTTGGCCATCATCAGGGCGACCAGCTCCTCAAGGCGGTGGCGCAGCGCCTCTCCAATGTCGTGCGCGAGACCGACATCGTCGCACGCCTCGGCGGCGATGAGTTCGCGATCCTGCAGACGGAAATCGGCCGCACCGAAGATGCGGTTACGCTCGCCGAGAAAGTCATCAAGGCGCTCGACCAGCCTTTCGAACTGGAAGGCCAGGAGATCAACACCACCGCGAGCGTCGGCATCACCGTTCACCCGACCGATGGTGTCGATGTCGATGTGCTGCTGAAAAACGCCGATCTCGCGATGTATCAGGCGAAAGCCGAAGGCCGCAACGTCTGGCGCGTATTCGCCTCCGACATGCATACCAATGCCCGCGAAGCGATCGTGCTGGAAAGCGACCTGCGTCAGGCGCTCGCGAAGAAGCAGTTCCTGCTGAACTATCAGCCGCAGATCGATCTGCGTTCGGGCCAGATCATCGGCGCGGAAGCGCTGCTCCGCTGGCGCCGCCCTGGTGCGGGCCTCGTGAGGCCCGGCGAATTTCTTCCGCTTGCCGAAGAGAACGGCCTCATCGTTCCGATCAACGAATGGGTGCTCCACGAGGCTTGCGCGCAGGCGAAGATCTGGTCGACCGACCGGCCGGGATTCCGGATCGCCGTCAATCTGTCGCCGGTGCAGTTCCGCAAGCAGGATATCCGCCAGCATGTGCTCGATGTGCTGGAGAAGACGGGCCTCAGCCCGAATTCACTCGAGCTGGAGCTGACCGAAAGCATCCTGATGCAGAATCCGGAATCGGCCGCGAACGACGTCCGCTTCCTGCAAGAGCTTGGCGTCACCTTCTCGATCGACGATTTCGGCGTCGGCTATTCGTCGCTCTCTTACGTGAAGAACCTTCCCGTGGATCGTCTCAAGATCGATCAGGGCTTCGTTCGCAACGTCAACAACGACCCCAACGATGCGGCAATCGTCCGCGCCATCATCAATCTCGGCCACAGCCTGAATCTCAAGATCATGGCCGAGGGCGTCGAGACCGCCGAGCAGCTTGCCTTCGTGCGAAACGAGGGTTGCGACGAGGTGCAAGGATTCTACTTCAGCCCGCCGGTGCCGGCGGAGGATTTCGAATTCCTGTTCTCCCAGCAGAACCTCGTCGCGCGAACGGCTTGAGGAGAAGCCTATGTCCATTGCCGCCAAGTCGTCCGCCGCGAAACCATCCGCTCCGAGGTCCGGCTTCTCGCTGAAAGGCTTTCTGAAGAGCCGCCTCGGCGGCCGCCCGGACAGCGAACACGAGATGGTGCTCAATCGCGTGGTCATCAGCGCGCTGATTTTGGCTTATCTTGGCGGTGCTGCGATGTTCGGCACGGATGTGCCGCGCGAGGCCGTTGTCCTCACCACGCTTTTCTTCGGCATCTCCTTCGCCTTCCTCGCGCATATGCTCTACCAGCCCGGCGTTTCGGTGCCGCGCCGCGTGATCGCGATGTTCTCCGATCTGGGCTTCCTGTCCTGGGGTATTCATGCCGGCGACGAAGCGCTCTCGCTGCTCTATCCGATCTTTCTCTGGATCATTTTCGGCAACGGCTTTCGCTTCGGCCTGAAATATCTGTTCGGCTCCATGGTGGTTGCCGTCGCGGGATTCTCCGCCGTGGTTGCGACCACCGAATACTGGGCGCATCACCCGAAACTTGCCTATGGCCTGATCGGCGGTCTCGTGATCCTGCCGCTCTACGCCGCGACCCTCATCAAGAAGCTGCAGGCCGCGAAGAACGAAGCCGAGCAGGCGAACAAGGCCAAGAGCCTGTTTCTCGCCAGCGTCAGCCACGAATTCCGCACGCCGCTGAACGCCGTCATCGGCATGAGCGATCTGTTGCGCGATACCAAGCTCAACGCCGAACAGCTCGACATGACGCAGACGATCCGCGGTTCGGCCCGCGCATTGCTCGCGCAGATCAATGACATTCTGAACTATTCGCGGATCGAAGCCGGACAGATGCCCGAACAGGCGGTGGATTTCGAACTCCATGGCGTGATGGGGCAGGTGCGCTCGATGCTGGTCGCGCAGGCCAAGGAAAAGGGCATCCGCCTGTCGCTCCATGTCGCACCGCAGACGCCGCTAAAATTGCATGGCAATGCGCGCGCCCTGCACGACGTGCTGACCAATCTGACGGCGAACGCGGTCAAGTTCACTGAGCGCGGCAATATCGCGATCGCGGTGGGCGTGATCGGGGCGGACGAAGGCTCCGTGCGGCTGCGTTTCGAAGTAACGGACACCGGCATCGGCATCGCCGAAGAATCGCGCGAGAAAATCTTCCAGAGCTTCACGCAAGCCGACGAGTCGATCGTCGATCGCTTCGGCGGCACCGGCCTCGGCCTTGCGATCGTGAAGCAGTTGATCGAGCGGCAGGGCGGCACCATCGGCGTCGACAGCAAGATCGGCGAAGGCAGCACCTTCTGGTTCGAGCTTCCCTATGAGGTTCGCGTGAGCGGTGGCATCATGACGGCGCCGGCACTCGGCGACACCCGCGTTGTTCTGCTGTCGCAGAATGGCGATCGCGAGAATGAAATCGAGACTCTGCTTCCCGGCATTGCGGTGGAAATCGCGCGCTCGGCGGGCCAGGCTTGCGATCAGTTGGCGCTGCCCGAAGCCGTCGGAATTCGTCACACCATCGTTCTGGTCGATGAAGCGGGCCTGCAGCCCGATCTGGAAACCGTCGGCGCGACGCTCAGCAAAATGCACAAGACTGGCAACACGGCGTTGGTGCTGCTCTCGAACGACACAAGCGCTGAAATGCTGCCGCTGCCCGCGCGCTTCGACTTCGTCACGCGCCTTGCGTTGCCGCTGACCGCGCAAACGCTCAATGCCGCGCTCCATGTCTCGAAGGCGGGCGACGCCGTCTCGATCGACGAAGACGGCAACCTCGAAATGCCCAGCAGCACGCGCAAGCTGTCCATTCTGGTCGCCGACGACAACCGCACCAACCAGAAGGTGATCGGCAAGATTCTCGATCGCGCCGGCCACAATGTCACGATCGTGGACAATGGCGAACAGGCATTGGATGCCATGCAGGCGAAGTCATTCGACATCGCGCTGATGGACGTGAACATGCCGGTGCTCAATGGCATCGAGGCGACCAAGCTTCATCGCTTCGCCTCGCTCGGCAAGCCGCGGCTGCCGATCGTGGCGCTCACCGCCGATGCGACGCCCGAGACCAAGCAGCGCTGTGAAGAGGCGGGCATGGATGCCTGCGTCATCAAGCCGATCGAACCCGCGCGGCTCATCAACATCATCGAGTCGATCGTGGGCGAAAAGACGGTCAGCGACGAGCAGGCCTTCACCGAGAGCGAGACCGTCAAGCGCATTACCTCGCATCCGAAGTTCCGCTCGACCGATAGCGCCGCGATCGACGTGCGCGCGCTCACGGATTTGGAATCGCTCGGCGGCGCGAAGTTCGTCGAGGAGCTGATCGCGGATTTCTGCCGCGACACCGACGCGCTGCTTGATGAATTGAAGCAGTCCGCCAAGGCGGTCGATGTCACGCTGTTCCGCGAGCAGCTGCATGCCATGCGCAGCGGTGCTGCCAATATCGGCGCGCGCCGCATCTACAAGATGTGCCTGTCCTGGCGCCACATCGGCGAGCGCGAACTGCAGCAGCGCGGTACGGACTATCTCGCCAAGCTGGCGGGCGAGTTCGAACAGGTCCGCGAAGCGCTGGCTGCTTACACCGCAGGCCAGGGCAGCGAAGCCTCGCAACTCGCCTGAGCGCTACTCGTTGACGACCGGACGCAGGCTGCCGCCGGCGTTCCGGCGTTTGTCCTGCGCGGCGACGAGACGCTCCATCTTGCGCAGGTCGATGTCCTGCAACTGCAGCGCCGTATCGACCCAAATCTCGACGATGTCGCGCAGCTCTTCGAATGGCAGCGGCTGCGCCTTCCGCCGCGCTTCATAGACCGCGCATTGCGATGTGAAGCGGCGGCCGCGCCCGGACAGATATTCCCGCAGCGCCGCCTCGCCCTGACCGGATTCGGCGAGCAGGTTGATGATGCCCATCTCGTATAGTTCTTCGGCGCCATAAACCTTGCCGCTGAGGATCATGCGCTCCGCGCGCGCGGCATCGAGCTTGCGGCTGAGCAGGCTATAGGCGCCCATGCCGGGGAAGAGGTTGAACAGGATTTCCGGAAAGCCGAACTTCGAATGCCGCTCGGCGACTACGAAGTCGCAGGCAAGGGCCGACTCGAAACCGCCGCCGAGTGCGTCGCCCTGCACCAGCGCAACCGTCATCAAAGGCACGTCGAGACCGACCGCATTGGCATGCAGCACCTCGATGCAGGCGCGGGCATAGGCCATGAGGCCGTGGCGGTTCTGCGAGCGGATGTGGCGCGCGAGCAGCGTGAGATCGCCACCGAGGTTGAAGATGCCGGGGATCTTGGAGGCAAGCACGAAATATTGCACTGGCTTGTCGGCGTTGGCGCGGGCCTCGGCGCTTTCTTTCTTGATGGCTTGCTGCAGCGTATCGAGATCGCGCAACAGACCGGGCGTGAAGCTCGGCCGGCCGCCGGGTTTCATGTAGCACCAGCAGGCGCGCGTCTGCGCGTCGAACTCCACTTCCAGATCTGAAAAGCGCTGGTTCTGGAACTTGGTCTGGGCTGGCGGCACCCGGTAGGCGTCGCCATAATTTTCCGGCGGCACGAACCAGGGATTCGAGATCAGAGTGTATTTCGGCAGGTTCATGGTTACGCGGTCCCCTACGCAACAGACATGCCCGGACAGCGCGAGAAAGGCCTGAAATAAAGACCCATTCGATTTGCGATGCGGGGTTTGCCGCATCCATGTCCGCCGCCGAACCAGATCATATTAACGCATTATTCACCATACGGGCGGGCTTTCGGTTTGCATGGTTAATGGGCGAGCCTTGCGCGAATAGCGTGCGGGTTCCCTGTCGCGTTCATCGTGAATTTTTCGTGACGCGCTCGCGCGTCATTTTTCGCCTATTCGTTTCAAATAGTGGGGCGCGTAACGAAGTGAAAAGCATAGGCATCGTTGCGCCGCCGGGATGATTCAATTGTAGGGAAACACTGCACCGATTTCATACGGAGCGGAGTGCTTACTCGCGGGACGACGAGTTCCCTTCCCGGAGTTGAGCCTTGCGTATCAGTGCCGTTTTGATGATCGTTGTCGCGCTGGTTTTCGGCGCGCTCGCGGTATTCGTCGCGCAAACCTGGCTCAACAGCCAGAATCAGGCCCGGCTGCAGAATGTTCCGGCCCCCGTCGCGGTGAAGACGCGCGCCATCGTGGTCGCGCGTGCGCCGCTCCGCTTCGGCGTAGAACTGAACCAGTCCGCGCTTCGCGAAGTGCCCTGGCCGGAAACTGCGGTCCCCGATGGCGCGTTCACCTCGATCGAAGCCTTGCTCGCGTCGGGAAAACGCATGGTGCTTTCCGCGATCGCGGAGAACGAGCCGATTCTCGCGTCCAAGATTACCGGGCCCGGGCAGCGCGCGACGCTCTCGGCCGTGCTCACGCCCGGCATGAAGGCGGTGACGGTTCGCGTGAACGACATCGACGGTGTGGCGGGCTTCGTTCTCCCCGGAGATCGCGTCGACATCTTCCTGACGCGCAACCACAACGGCGAGAGAGCCGCGTCCAGCAGCTCCGACGTGGTGTTGCAGAACGTGCGTGTGCTCGCGATCGACCAGATCGCCGACGACCGTCTGGACAAGCCTGCCGTCGTCAAGGCCGTGACGCTCGAAGTCGAGATGGCGGACGGCCAGAAAATTTCGCTTGCCGCGGCACTCGGCACGCTGACGCTCGCCTTGCGCAAGGCCGGCGATCTCGCCGCGCAGACCGCGCGGCAGATCACGGCGGAAGATCTCGGCAAGCCGCAGAAGAAAGGGCCGAACGGCAGCTTCTCGACCATCACGGTCACCCGCGGCACCAAAAAGGAAAACTACAGCGTGCCGGCGGAAGCGGCTGCATCGCCGATGACGAACAGCGCCATTCAACAAAACATCACCCGCTAGGGCTGCGGGTTACGGGGGCTACGGGCGTGAACACGAAATTTCGACATGGGATCTGCTTCGCGCTGCTCAGACGCGCCGCGATCTCCTTCCTCGCAGCACTGCTTGCGCTTGGCGCACCGTTCTCGGCGGTGGGATCGAGCCCCGCACTCGCGCAGGCCAATATGCGGGTCGTGAAAATGTCGCCGAACCATCGCACCACGCAGGTGCTGGTGGCGCTCGGCAAATCCGAGAACGTGCGCACGAGCACCGGGTTCGCCGATGTCGTGGTGGGCGATCCCGATATTGCCGACGTGATGCCGCTCACCAACCAGACGCTGTCCGTGCTCGGCCGCAAGGTCGGGTTGACGCGGATTTCGGTGTACGGCGAAGGCAAGCAACTCGTCGGCGTGTTCGACGTCGAGGTCTCGCACGACACCGCCGCCATTGCCGGTGCGATCCGCGCGCAATATCCGGACTCAAAGATCCGCGTTTCGACCGTCAACGGCCGCATCATGCTCTCCGGCATCGCGCCGGACGCGGTGACGCTCGACAAGGTGCTGCAGTTCGCAAGGCAATTCGCGCCGGACGTGATCAATTCGGTGAGCGTCGCGCAGCCGCAGCAGGTTCTCCTCGAAGTCCGCTTCATCGAGGCGTCGCGCAACGCGGGCCGCGAACTCGGCGTGAACTGGGAAGTCGCGGGTAACAACATCGCGGCCGTGGCTGGTACTGCCGGAATGCTCTCCGGCACGCAGCCTTTCGGCGCGCTCATCGGCCGTCTCGTGGATCGCGGCGTGAAGGTCGACGCCATGATCAGCGCGCTCGAACAGCGCGGCGTGGCAAGACGGCTTGCCGAACCGAACCTTGTCGCGCTTTCCGGCGATACGGCGAGCTTTCTCGCGGGCGGCGAGTTTCCCTTTCCGGTCGCGTCTCAACTCAATCAAGTGACGATCCAGTTCAAGAAGTTCGGCGTCGGTCTTGCCTTCACGCCGACCGTGCTCTCGCAGGGGCTGATCAACCTGAAGATCGAGCCCGAAGTCAGCCAGCTCGATCCGACCAACGTGGTGCAGGTCGGCGGCATTTCGATCCCGAGCCTGATCGTGCGCCGCGCGAGCACGACGATCGAACTCAGGGACGGGCAGAGCTTCGCGATCGCGGGGCTCTTGCAATCGACCAACAGCACCTCGGCGGATCAACTGCCCTGGATCGCGGACGTGCCGGTGCTTGGCACTCTGTTTCGTTCCGCCTCCTATCAGAAGAAAGAAACCGATCTCGTCATCATCGTGACGCCGCGGCTCGTGCGTCCGGCGCGTCCGGGTGACGTGCTGCGCACGCCGCTCGATGCGACCACGCCGCCGAACGACAGCGATCTGTTTCTCTACGGCAAAATGGAAATGAAGCCGTCCGACATTCGCAAGCTCTATGGCCCGACCGCGCGCCGTCCGCATGTCGGTCATCAACTCGATTTCCCGGAGGTCACTGCCAATGCCCGCTAGAATGCTGACCACGCTCGGGGCGGCGCTCGCGCTTTCGATGGCCTTGTCGGCCTGCGCGGATGTTTACTACGACCGGCGCGATGCCATTCACATGTCGTTTGGGGATGCGAATGCGAGCAACATCGCAGTGCATACGATCGATCCCTGGCCGCGTCACGCCGCCAATCGCGACATCCTGACGAACGGCGAGAAAATCCAGCCCGCGATCCAGCGTTACAAGCAGGGCAAGGTGACGCCGCCGCGGGGCCTCGGCACCAGTTCGATCGAGCTCACGCCGACACCGGCCGCTGCAGCGCCGCCGCCGCAATAGCGCCGGCGCGAATACTTCTTCTTTCGGAACTGCAAACGAGATCGATCAACTTCTATTCAATTCAATGGCTCAATTTCATCCGGCCGAAAGGCGTCAGCGATAGACTGGGTGAAACGAATGAAGTCCGCGGCGAATGCGGCGAAGGCTCCGGGGACGTGGTGGACGCGAATATGAATGACCTGAGCAGAAAGAGCGGCACGACGCATGTCGTGACGATCTCGTCGGACAAAGAGTTCCGGCGCATGGTCGAAAGCACCTTTGCTTCGCAACTGCAGATTTCACTTGCCATGCTCGAAAGCGATCTGACCCAGATCGAGGCCTGGCAGGTCGAAGACGCATCCGTCGTGATCGTCGATCTCGATGCAGCGAACGAAACCCAGGTCGCGGCACTTTCGCGTCTCACCGCCGGCGCGGGAAGTGCGCCTGCGGTCGTCGTCACGCAATTTTTCGACGAGAGCATCGCGCGGCGGCTGCTGCAAATCCGCGTCGCCGATTTTCTGGTGAAGCCGGTGGCTCCGATCGAACTCGTGCGTGCCTGTGCGCGGGCCGCGAGAACGCCGCCGCAAGGCGAGGCCGTGACCGAGGCCGAGATCTTCACGTTCCTGCCGTCGGCCGGCGGCGTCGGCGTTACCTCCATCGCCATTCAGACCGCGCTTCTGCTGCAGGGCTCGACCCGCGGCGGCTCCTCGACCTGCCTCGTCGATCTCGACTTCCAGCACGGCGCGGTTGCCGACTATCTCGATCTGGAGCCGCGGCTCGACCTCAGCGAAATCGAACCGCGGCCCGAGCGGCTCGACCGGCATCTCCTGGAAGTGATGCTGACCCAGCACGCCTCCGGCCTTTCGGTGATTGCCGCGCCCAACCGCCCGGCGGAAATGCGCTCGTTCGACCCGGTGATGGTGACGAGACTTCTTGATCTCGTCTCCTCGCACTTTCGCTATGTCGTGATCGACATGCCGCGCACCTGGTTTCCATGGACCGACAGCGTGCTGCTCGGCTCCAACAATCTTTTCATCGTCAGCGAAATGACGATCCCGGGCCTGCGCCATGCCAAGAAGCTGGTCGGCGCGATTCACGAGCGGTTAGGGGCGAATGCGCGGCCGAAAGTGATCGTGAACCGCTTCGAGTCGCGCATGTTCGTTCCGGGGTTGAGCCAGGGCGATATCGAGAACGCGCTGGGTGACGCCTTTGCCGGCACGCTGCCCAATAATTTCCGCGTCGTGCGCGAAGCGATCGATCGCGGCATTCCGCTCGAAGAAGTCAAACCCGGCAACAACGTCGTGCTCGCACTGAAAAAGCTGATTCTGCCTGCAGCCAAAGACGCGAAGCAGGCGGGCATGCTCTCGCGGCTCTTGCGGAAAGCGGGATAGCCATGACGCTTCTCGGGCGTTTCTCGAGCCGCGCCGCGGCCTCCCATCCCGCCGCTCCGGCCGTCGTCGAACCCGCACCGCAACTCGTGCCTTCGCTACTTGACGATCTTGCCAATACGCATGAGCCCGAGCCTGCGGGCGCGCAGAATCTACTGCTTACGAACCGGATGCTCGATGCCAAAGTGCGTCTGCATCGCAAGGTCATCGAGGAATTCAACCTCTCGGCCATGGAAAAGCTTCCCGAAGAGGAAGTCCGCCGCCAGGTCCATGCGCTGGTCTCCCAGTTCACGCGAAGCGAACGCATCGCGCTGAACGGCAACGAACTCGACGATTTCGTGAGCGAAATCATCGACGAGATGACCGGCCTCGGGCCGATCGAGCCCTTGCTGAAAGACCCGACCATCAACGACATTCTGATCAACGGTCCGGAATGCGTTTTCGTCGAGCGGCTCGGCATGCTCGAAGCGACTCCGGTGCGTTTCAAGGACGAGCCGCATCTCTTGCGCATCGTGAACAAGATCGTCGCGGCGGTCGGCCGCCGCGTGGATGAATCGCATCCCTTATGCGATGCGCGTCTTCTCGACGGCTCCCGCGTCAACGTCGCGATCCGCCCGATCGCGGTCGATGGCCCGCTGGTCTCGATCCGCAAATTCTCGAAGAAGCCCTTCAACCTCAACAAGCTCATCGACATCGGCGCGATCCGGCCGCAGATGGCCGAAGTGCTCGCGGCCGCGGTGAAGGCGAGGGTCACGCTGTTGATTTCCGGCGGCACGGGCTCCGGCAAGACCACGATGCTGAACGCGCTCTCCGCATTCATTTCGGAGCGGGAACGGCTCGTCACCATCGAGGACGCAGCCGAGCTGCAGCTGCAGCAGCCGCATGTCGGCCGCATGGAAACGCGGCCGCCCAATATCGAAGGCAAGGGCGAAATCCGCCAGCGCGAGCTTGTCAAAAACGCACTCCGCATGCGTCCCGACCGCATCATCCTCGGCGAGTGCCGCGGCGAGGAAGCGTTCGACATGTTGCAGGCCATGAACACCGGCCACGAAGGCTCGATGGCGACGATCCACGCCAACGCACCACGCGAAGCGATCTCGCGTCTCGAACAGATGATCGGCATGGCAGGCATGCCGATGACGATTGCGAGCATCCGCGGCCAGATCGCTTCCGCCGTGCGCATGATCGTGCAGTTGCAGCGCCTCTCCGACGGCAAGCGCAAGGTGACGAGCATCGCCGAGATCACCGGCATGGAAGGCGACATCCTGCAGATGCAGGAAATCTATAAATATGTGCGCACCGGCACCGCCGCCGATGGCACGGTGGAAGGACACTTCCAGGCGACCGGCGTGCGGCCGCGCTTCCTTGCCGATCTCGTCGCACGCGGCATCAACATTCCCGGCGCCTATTTCGATCCGGCACAGGCTTTGTGAGCGCGAGGGATGCCGTTCGAAGTCGACCAGCTCTACTTCTTCTACGCACTTGCGGCGGTATCCGCGATCCTGCTTGGAGAGGCGGCTTATCTCTTCTTCTACAATCGTGCGTCCTATCGCAGCCAGCTCAACCGCCGTCTGCGGCTGATGAAAGATCAGGCGAACCGCGAGCAGATCCTGGTGCAGTTGCGCCGCGAGCGTTCGCTCACCGCCGCCGGAACTTATGCAAGTGCCTTCACGTCGCTGAACCGGCTCGTCTTGCAGTCCGGGCTGAAACTGAGCGTGGAAAAGTTTCTGCTGCTTTGCGCGGTTCTCTTCGCCGCTGCGTTCTTCGCGATCTGGATGCTCCGCGATCATCTTCTGCAGGCAGCCCTAGGGGCTGCATTCTGCGGGCTCGTGCTGCCTTTGATGTTTCTGCGCATCAAGCGCGGCCGCCGCCACAAGGCTTTCGGCGCGCAGTTTCCCGACGCCATCGATATCATCGTGCGAAGCCTGAAGGCGGGCCACCCGGTGCCGGTTGCGATTTCCATGGTCGCGCGCGAAATGCCGGACCCGATCGGCTCGGAATTCGGCATGGTCTCCGACGAGGTGACCTATGGCGCCGATCTGGAAAGCGCGATGCGAAACCTGTATTTTCGCGTCGGGCAGGACGACCTGCCGCTCTTCGTCACCGCGGTCGCCATCCAAGGCTCGACCGGCGGTAACTTGAGCGAAATTCTCCAGAACCTTTCCGCGATCATCCGTCTTCGCTTCAAGATGCGCCGCAAGGTCAAGGCGCTTGCTGCCGAAGGCAAGTATTCCGCGATCATTCTTTCCGGATTGCCGATCGCCATGTTCGCGATCCTGCAAACCCTGACGCCGGAATTTTACGGCAAGGTCTGGCACGTCGATTTCACGAAGGTCGTGCTGGCCTGTGCCGGTGCGTGGATGCTGACCGGCAACTACATCATGTATCGCCTCGTGAATTTCCGGATCTGATGCGATGGACGGTTTGCTCGCCTCGCTCGGGTCAATGGTCGGCGGCAACCCCGCGACGACGCTGAGCGCGCTGATCTTTCTCGCGGCCGCTGCGTTTTCGCTCGGCATCATGTCCGTGATCCGCAATCGCGCCGAACTCAAGCGCCGCGCGACCGCCATCAACATCGAAATACCCGGCCGCGTGAACGATGCGCTGGACAAGCGCTCGCTCCGCTTTGCCAGCATCTCCGCTGCGCGCAAACTGATCGACTATACCAGCAAGCACTATGCAGCCGAGGATGGCGCGTCGCTGAAGGTGTTGCGCCGCAAGCTGATCGAAGCCGGAATCCTGGATGCGAAAGGACCGGCCTATTTCTTCATCGCGCGCACCGCGCTTGCGATCGTCTTTGCCGTCGCCGCAATGCCTCTGGTGCCGCTGCTCTTGCCGAACCTCACGCCGAGCTGGTTCTGGATGTGCGTGCTCGCGGCCGGCATGATGGGCTACATGGCGCCGAGCCTTTACCTCGACCGCCGCATCAAGGCGCGCCAGCAGGAGCATCGCGCAGGCTTCCCGGATTTCATGGACCTGCTTGTCGTGTGCGCCGATGCCGGACTTTCGATGGAGGCTTCGCTCGATCGCGTCGGCCGCGAGCTTTCGGACTCCTATCCATCGTTGAGCGGCAATATTCATATGGCGACGCTGGAAATTCGCGCCGGCCGCACGCTGAGCGAGGCGCTCGAGCATCTCGCTGATCGTCTGGGGCTCGAGGAGGCGCGGGCTTTCGCGACCTTGTTGCAGCAATCCGCCGAACTGGGCTCGAGCCTCACCGATGCGCTGCGCGTTTATTCGGACGACATGCGCCACAAGCGGCTTTCGACCGCGGAGGAGAAGGCCTACAGCCTGCCGGCCAAGCTCTCGGTTCCGCTCGTGCTCTGCATCTTTCCGGTGCTCGTCATCGTGACGATGCTGCCTGCCTATATCCGCGTGAAATTCGGGCCCTTCTGATGAAAACGCTGGGCAAGGCTTTGTTTACCGTCCGCTCATACGCTTCTGCCCGGAAGGGTTGGTCCGGAACCGGCTTGTTGCAGGCCGTCCGTCATGAAGCGTCTCGGGCTTCGTTATCCCTTGGGTAGTAAGCCAATGCGTTTTGTGACCGCGCGCTCGTTCCTCCTTGCCGCCTCCGTCGCGTTCTCGCTGGCGGGCTGCAAGACCGATGGCACGTTCGATCTGTTCTCCCAGAAGGAAGAGCCCGCACCCGCAAGCCAGACCGCAGCCTTCGATCAGCCGCCGCCGCCTCCGGCAGCCGAAGAGACTACGCCGGTCTATTACACGCCGGCCAACAATACGCCGAGCGGCGAGGTGCTTACCGGCAACAATGCCGCCGACGACATCAAGCTCGGCAAGAAGCATTATCGCGATCAGAATTTCGGACTGGCGGAGCGCCATTTCCGCCGCGCCGTCGAGGCGGCGCCGAACAACGCCGAGGCGTGGATGGGTCTTGCCGCAGCTTATGACCGGCTGCGCCGTTTCGATCTAGCCGACCGCGCCTACAATCAGGCGCAGAAGATCGTGGGAGCAACCCCGGAACTTCTAAATAATCACGGCTATTCCTATATCCTGCGCGGCGACTACAAGAACGCGCGCCTGAAGCTTGCCGCGGCGAAGGTGAAGGCACCGAACAATCAATACGTGCAAAACAACATCGATCTTTTGGAAGATTCGATTCGAAACGCGCGATAACGCGCGGCGCGGCATGCGCGCAGTAACAAACTGTTTCAGTTTCGCCACGCCACGCAAAACTGGGCGTTATCGCCGCAGCACGTAGTGAAGCGTCATCCGGAACCTATCCTCCGCGCAGGCGTTTCAACGGTTGGGCGAGGGCTATGAACCGTGAGGATTTATTTCATGCGTAAATCGCTTATCGCGCTTACGGCTGCGGCTGCATTGACGGCAACCGCGGCTTCGCCGGTGCTTGCCGAGCCGTGGTATCACCATCATCACCATGATCGCACCTGGGTAGCACCTGCTGCTGGCGTTGCTGCGGGTACCGTTTTCGGCGTCGGCCTTCACAACGGTTGGTGGGGAACGTCCATCCTTCCCTACGAGACCGCATCGGTCGGCGGCTCGATCGCCGGCGGCATGATTGTCGGCGTCGCCACTGTCGCGATGATCCACGCAGCCACGACGCCGTGCACCGGCTTCCATGCGCTGTTCGGCGGCAAGGGTTGCGTCAACGGTCAGTACGTCGGCCGTTAACCGTCACAGCTGACGTAACGTCAGCCACAGGGCCTCGCGGCTTTCGCTGCGAGGCCCTTTTCTTTGCTGAATGATCCATAAACGAAATTGCGACGAAGCCCGCCGCTAAGGTTACTTCGAGAGCGGTACTTCCGTTCAAATCAATGTGACGTCTATAGATGCATTTCGATTTGCCTTTCGCGCAAGATTGCGGTTTCTCGCGCGCACGACAAATGAAACCAACCGCTGGGGAAGTCTCCAGCGGCCATCAATCCGGAGCCTGCTCCAAGCGAGCCGGCATCCTCTCAGGAGTGCATAATGCGCAAGATGTTTTTTGGAATGCTGGCTGCTCTGGCGGTCGCTTTCACGATCGCGTCGCCCGCCAACGCAGGCCACAAGCATCGTCACGTTTCCAAGCCGGTCGTCGCTGGCGTTGTCGCCGGTACCGTCTTCGGCGTCGGCCTGCATGAAGGCTGGTGGGGCACCACCTTTGGCGTCAAGGGTGCAAGCGTCGGCGGCTCGATCGCCGGTGGCTTCATTGTCGGCGTCGCGACCGTCGCGATGATCCATGCAGCAACGACCCCCTGCGCAGGCTTTCATGCGCTGGTCGGCGGCAAGGGCTGCAAGAACGGCAAGTATGTCGGCAAGCACCGCCATCACGCACGCCTGTTCTGGTAAAAACAGACACGTCTGATCGCGAAAAGCCCCGCAGCGATGCGGGGCTTTTTTTCTTGTTCGCGCGCGTTCCGGTGCGCGCGGCAATTGATATTCTCTATCGATGCGCTAGGCTCTCTCCGGGAGAGATAACGCCTTGATCGATAAGCTGGAATATCTGATGGCGCTGGCGCGCGAGCGGCATTTTGGCCGTGCGGCGGAAGCCTGCGGCGTGACCCAGCCGACGCTTTCCGCCGGCATCAAGCAGCTCGAAGCGCAGCTCAACGTGCTGCTCGTGCAGCGCGGTTCGCGCTTCATCGGTTTCACGCCGGAAGGCGAACGCACGCTCGACTGGGCGCGGCGCATCCTCGCCGATAGCCGCACGCTGCATGACGAAATGCGTGCGCTGAAATCGGGTCTTGCCGGGCAGCTCCGCATCGCGGCGATTCCGACCGCGCTTGCCATGGTGGCGGAACTGACGACGCCTTATCGCGCGCGGCATCCAGACGTGCGGTTCACGATTTCCTCGATGACCTCGATCCAGATTCTCACCGCGCTCGAAAATCTCGAGATCGATGCCGGCATCACCTACCTCGACAACGAGCCGCTCGGCCGCGTCACCATGATCCCGCTTTACCGCGAGCGCTATTGCCTGCTGACTTCTTCGGGTGCGGCGCTTGGCAACCGCGACAGCGTTACCTGGGCGGAAGTCGCGCGCGTCCCGCTTTGCCTGCTGACGCCCGACATGCAGAACCGCCGCATCATTGAGAGCATGCTGCGCTCCGCCGGCGGCGAGCCGCGGCCCATGCTGGAATCGAATTCCATGATCGTGCTTTTCGCCCATGTCCGGACCGGGCAATGGGCGAGCGTCATGCCGGAAAAACTCGCCGAAACGCTCGGCCTCACCGAGAAAATTCGGGCCATTCCGATCGTGCAGCCCGAAGCCGTGCACACGATCGGCCTCGTGGTCCCGCCGCGCGAGCCGATGACCCCGCTTGCTGCAGCGCTCGTTGCCGAAGCGAAGCGAATCGGCTCCGATCTGAGCGCCGAACTGCGCCAGCACACCGAGAGCGGAGCCTAGCGCTTCCTCCTCTCCGCGATGCTTGCGCATCGGAAGCGGAAGAGGTGGATCATGTCTTGTCTGGCAAGCCGCCGAACGATCCTGCAGGGAGCGATGGCCTGCAGCATATTGGCACTGACCCCCGCGCGAGCACGCGTGCAATCGCTGAACGTCTTCTTCGATTTCGAGAGCGCGGAATTGTCGGGCGACGCCGCGCAACTCGCGGACAGGCTGGCGAACGAGATCATGCCGGGCGGGCGCGTGCTTTTGATTGGCCACGCGGATACGGCTGAAGCCCAGCCCGAGCGGATTTCCTACGCGCGCGGCAATTCGGTGCTGAAGCATTTTTTGCGCAAGCACGCGCTGATCCGCGTGCGCTTCGATGTCGTGACGGGCGGCATCTCCGCGCCACTGGTGCGGACCGGACCGAATACCAGGGAGCCGCAGAACCGCCGCGTCGAGATCGTGCTTGGCTAAAAAAAGAAGCCGCCCAAAAGGGCGGCTTCAAGGTTGAAGGGGACGGGATGTCCCTTCGTTATCTTTCGAGTTTGCTTCAACTACGTTGAATCAAACTCGTCGCTATTGGTTGGAGCATGATCTTTTCCGAAAACCGCTTCGCACTTTTCGGGATCATGCTCTAGAACAGGCCGACGATGCGGCCTTCGGCGTTCACGTCGATCGTGTCCGCCGACGGCACCTTCGGCAGCCCCGGCATGGTCATGATCTCACCGCAGATCGCGACGATGAATTCCGCACCTGCCGACAGACGCACTTCGCGAACCGGAATGTTGAAGCCGGTCGGTGCACCCTTCGCGTCCGGATTGGTCGAGAAGGAATACTGCGTCTTGGCGATGCAGACCGGCAGATTGCCGAAGCCCATCTCTTCCCAGGTCTTGAGCTGATCCTTCACCGACTTGTCGGCGGTGGCGTCGTCGGCGCGATAGATTTCCTTGGCGATGGTGCGGATCTTTTCGAACAGCGGCATCTCGTCGGGATACAAGAGCTTCAGGTTCGCCTTGCCTTCGTCGCAAACCTTGACGACGGCCTTGGCGACGTCGGCGGCACCGGCGCCACCCTCAGCCCAGTGATCCGCCATCAGCGCTTCGACGCCGAGTGCTGCGCACTTGTCCTTGACCAGCTTGATCTCGGCGTCGGTGTCGGCGGAGAAGCGGTTGATCGAGACGACCGCGGGAAGGCCGAACTTCTTCAGGTTCTCGATGTGGCGCTGCAGGTTGGACATGCCGGCCTCGAGCGCCTTGAGGTCTTCCTTCTTCAGGTCGGCCTTGGCGACGCCGCCGTGCATCTTGAGCGCGCGGATGGTCGCGACGATCACGACGCAATCGGGCTTGAGGCCGGTCTTGCGGCACTTGATGTCGAGAAACTTTTCGGCACCGAGATCGGCGCCGAAGCCGGCTTCGGTGACGACATAATCGGCAAGCTTCAGCGCGGCCGTCGTTGCCGAAACCGAGTTACAGCCATGCGCGATGTTGGCGAAGGGTCCGCCATGGATGAAAGCGGGCGTGCCTTCGAGCGTCTGCACAAGGTTCGGCGCGATCGCGTCCTTCAGGAGTGCGGTCATTGCGCCATGCGCGTTCATTTCCTTGGCGCGGATCGGCTTACGGTCGCGGGTATAGCCCACGATGATGTTGCCGAGACGCGTCTTCAGGTCTTCGAGGTCCTTGGCGAGACAGAAGATCGCCATGACTTCCGAAGCGACCGTGATGTCGAAGCCGGCTTCGCGCGGATAGCCGTTCGCGACACCGCCGAGCGAGCATACGATCTCACGCAGTGCGCGGTCGTTCATGTCCATGACGCGGCGCCAGGCGACACGGCGCGAGTCCATGCCCGACGGGTTGCCCCAATAGATGTGGTTGTCGATCAACGCCGAAAGCAGGTTGTGCGCGGAGGTGATCGCATGGAAGTCGCCGGTGAAGTGCAGGTTGATGTCTTCCATCGGCACGACCTGGGCGTAACCGCCGCCGGCGGCACCGCCCTTCACGCCGAAGCAGGGACCGAGCGAAGGTTCGCGCAGCGCGCACATCGCCTTCTTGCCGATGTGGTTCAGCGCGTCGGTCAGGCCCACGGTGGTCGTGGTCTTGCCTTCGCCGGCCGGCGTCGGCGAGATCGCGGTGACGAGCACGAGCTTGCCGTTCGGCTTGCTGCCGAGCGACTTGATGTAGTCCATCGAGACCTTGGCCTTGTAGTGGCCATAGGGTTCGAGGTTCTTGGCATCGATGCCGAGGCGCTCTTTGGCGACGTCGACGATCGGCCGCATCTTTGCAGCCTGGGCGATTTCGATATCCGATTTCGGATTTTGATGTTGTGAAGCGGGCATTGGAATGATCCGTGGTAGGGATGTTGGTGTGATTGCCGTCAGGAAAAACGTGCGCCTTTTTCGATCTTTGCGGCGGCCGCCCATTCACCTGCATTGACCTTCGGTCCGTCGGCCTGCACGCGGGTGAGCTTGAAGCGGCCATCGGCGCAAGCGACGGTGATGCCGTCGCTTTCAACGAGAACGACTTCGCCGAGCTTGCCCGCGATGCCTTTCGGGTCGCGCGCAGGCAACGGGGTTGCGTCGAAGATCTTGAGCTTGGTGCCGTTGATCGTGGCCCAGGCGCCGGGGGCGGGATTGCAGCCGCGGATCAGGCGGTCGATCTGCTCCCACGGCTTGCCGAAATCGATATGCGCGTTGTCGGGGCGGCACAGGCCTTCATAGGTGGCCTTGGATTCGTCCTGCTTGATGCGCGGCGCCTTGCCGGCTTTGACGAGATCGACCGATTCCAGCATGGCATCGACGCCCATTGGAAACAGGCGGTCGAAGTAAACCGTGCCGAGCGTATCCTTGTCCGAGATCGGCGTGGTCTTCTGCAAAAGCACGTCGCCGGTGTCCAGACCGTTGTCGGGCCAGAAGATCGAAAGGCCGGTTTCCTTCTCGCCCTTGATGATCGGCCAGTTGATCGCCGACGCGCCGCGATAGGCGGGCAGGAGCGAGGGGTGATACTGGATCGAGCCGTGGGTCGGAATGTTCAGGAATTCTTCCGGCACGAACAGCGTCACGAAAGCCATGACCTGCAGGTCGGGCTTGAGCGCCTTGAACTGCTCCCACACTTCCGGCTTCTTGTAGGAATCCGGCTGATAGACCGGAAGGTTTGCAGCAAGCGCTGCCTCTTTCAGCGGGTCGGCCTTCTGGCCTTCCTTTTCCGGCGCGACATAGACGCCGATCACATTGTCACCGCGCTTGAGCAACGCTTCGAGAACGGCTTTGCCGAAGGCCTGCTGGCCATGCACGACGATGCGCATCGTCTCAATCTCCCTCAAATTTTCTGCTTAAAAACCCCGCCCCGTTGGTGGGGCGGGGTGATTTTCTTCTCTCAGGCTGCCTTTTCTTTCTTCTCCGGCGGGGTGATTGCGCCCGACACCTTGATGTCCGCGATCTCCTTGGCCGAGTAACCCAGCACGTCTTTGAGGATCTCGTCGGTGTGCTCGCCGAGAAGCGGCGAGCGCTTCACTTTCGAAATCGAGTCGGACAACTTGATCGGGTTGCCGACCGAGAGGTACTTGCCGCGCTTCGGATGATCGACCTCGACGATGGTGCCGGTGTTGCGCAGCGACTGGTCTTCCGCGAGCTCCTTCATCGAAAGGATCGGGCCGCACGGGATGTCGTACTTGTTGAGGATGTCCATGGCTTCGAACTTGGTCTTGCTCATGGTCCACTGTTCGATCCGCGAGAAGATCGCGTTCAGCTTCGGCAGACGGGCTTTCGGCGTCGAATACTCAGGATCGGTTTTCCAGGTCGGCTCGCCGATCACGTCGCAGATGGGCTCCCAGACCGGAGCCTGGGTGATGAAGTAGATGTAAGCGTTGGGATCGTTCTCCCAGCCCTTGCACTTCAGGATGCGGCCCGGCTGGCCGCCGCCGGAGTCGTTGCCCGCGCGCGGCGTGGCATCGCCGAACGGGATGCCTTCGCCGTATTGCGAGTATTCGGTGAGGGGCCCGTGCTTCAGGCGCTGCTGGTCGCGCAGCTTCACGCGGGCGAGGTTCAGCACGCCGTCCTGCATCGCACAGAGCACCTTCTGGCCGCGGCCGGTGCGGCTCCGCTGATAGAGTGCGGTCACGATACCGAGTGCGAGATGCAGGCCGGTGCCGGAGTCGCCGATCTGCGCGCCGGTGACGAGCGGCGGACCGTCGCGGAAGCCGGTGGTCGAAGCCGATCCGCCGGTGCACTGCGCGACGTTCTCATAGACCTTGCAGTCTTCGTAGGGTCCGGGGCCGAAGCCTTTCACCGAGGCGACGATCATGCGCGGGTTGAGCTTGTGAATGTGCTCCCAGGTCAGGCCCATGCGGTCGAGCGCGCCGGGGGCGAAGTTCTCGACCAGCACGTCGCATTCCTTGATGAGACGATCGAGGATGTCCTTGCCGGTCTTGTGCTTCGAGTCGATCGTGATCGAACGCTTGTTGTGGTTGAGCATCGTGAAGTAGAGCGAGTCCGCGCCCTTCACGTCCACGAGCTGGCCGCGGGTGATGTCGCCGACGCCGGGGCGTTCGACCTTGATCACGTCCGCGCCGAACCATGCCAGCAACTGCGTGCAGGTCGGGCCCGACTGCACATGCGTGAAGTCGAGAATGCGCACGCCATCGAGCGCAAGGCCCGCCTGGCCGAAAGGCTTCTTCGACGGCGAGGGAAGGCCGTTGGCTTTCTTCACCGTCTTTCTGGCGGCCTTGCGGGCGGCCGGCTTCTTTGCAGCCTTGGCCTTTACGGCTTTCGCCTTGCTGGCTTTCGGAGCGGATTTCTTCTTGGATTTTTTTGCCATGATTGTTTCTCGCGAGATGAGAAGAATTACTTCTTCTTGAGTGCGCTTTGCGGATTGAGGTTGCCGATGCGGCCGGACTCGGAGCCCGCTGCCGGATCGATGACGGCGTTGATCAGCGTCGGCTTGCCGCTATCGAGTGCGGCATTGATCGCCTGACGGAGTTCATCCGGCGAAGTCGCGTTCACGCCGACGCCGCCAAAGCCTTCCATCATCTTGTCGTAGCGCGCACCCTTCACGAAAACCGTGGTTGCCGGGTCGCTGCTTGCAGCATTGGTGTCGGTGCCGCGATAGATGCCGTCATTGTTGAAGATGACGATGCAGACCGGAAGGTTGTAGCGGGCGATGGTTTCGGTCTCCATGCCGGAGAAGCCGAACGCCGAGTCGCCTTCGACCGCTAGCACTTTCTGGCCGGTCTCGACCGCCGCGGCGACGCAATAGCCCATGCCGATACCCATGATCCCCCAGGTGCCGACGTCGATGCGCTTGCGCGGCTTGTAGATATCGACAATGCCGCGCGCAAGATCGAGCGTATTCGCGCCTTCGTTCACGAACATCGTGTCCGGACGCTCGGTCATCACCTGCTTAATGACGCCAAGCGCGCCGTGGTAATCCATCGGCACGTTGTTGTTCATCAGCTTCGGCGCCATCTTGGCGACGTTCTCGTCGCGCTTCTTCGCGACAGTCGCCATCCAGTCGGAGCTCGCCTTCGGGAAGTTGCTGCCCATGGCCGAAAGAAGCGCGTTCACGCACGAGCCCATATCGCCGACGACGGGAGCAACGATCTCGACGTTACTGTCCATTTCCTTCGGCTCGATATCGAGTTGCACGAACTTCTTGGGCTGGTCGCCCCAGTTCTTGCCCTTGCCGTGCGAGAGGAGCCAGTTGAGGCGGGCCCCCATCATGACGACGACGTCGGAGTCCTTCAGCACGAGCGAGCGTGCAGCACCGGCGCATTGCGGATGCGTGTCCGGCAGAAGACCCTTCGCCATCGACATCGGCAGGAACGGAATGCCCGACTTTTCGACGAATTCCTTGATGGCGTCGTCGGCCTGCGCATAGGCAGCGCCCTTGCCGAGAATGATCAGCGGCTTTTTCGCGCCTTTGATGACGTCGAGCGCACGCTTCACTGCGTCGGGTCCGGGGATCTGGGCAGGAGCGGCGTCGATCACCTTCACGAGCGACTTCTTGCCTGCGTCGGCACCCATAACCTGACCGAACAGCTTCGCGGGCAGGTCGAGATATACGCCGCCGGGGCGGCCGGACACGGCAGAGCGGATCGCGCGTGCGATCCCGATGCCGATATCCTGCGCGTGCAGCACGCGATAGGCCGCCTTGCACATCGTCTTGGCAACGGCGAGCTGGTCCATTTCTTCGTAATCGCCCTGCTGCAGATCGACGACTTCGCGCTCGGACGAGCCCGAGATCATGATCATCGGAAAGCAGTTCGTGGTCGCATGCGCGAGCGCGGTAAGGCCGTTCAGGAAGCCCGGCGCTGAAACCGTGACGCAAACGCCCGGCTGTTTGGTGAGCCAGCCCGCGATCGACGCGGCATAGCCCGCGTTCTGTTCGTGACGGAAGGAGATGACGCGAAGACCGGCAGCCTGCGACATGCGCAGGAAATCGGTGATCGGGATGCCGGGAACGGCGTAGATATTCTTGATGCCGTTCAGTTTCAGCGCATCGATAATGAGATTAAAGCCGTCGGTCAGCTCTTCTTCCGGTCCGGCTGCTTTCAAGGCCGCTTCTGCCATAGTCTCCCTCCAGAACTTTTCTTGCGAGTTAGTCGAGATAGTCGGCGTTCTTGGCGACGTGATCGGCCAGGCCGAGCGCGTGCTGACGAACGAGTGTTTCTGCGCGGCCGGTGTCGCGTGATTCGATCGCCTCGATGATGTTGAGGTGATCGTGGATCGAGCGGTCGGCGCGGTTCTTCTCCGCGATGGTCTTGCGGCGGATCATCCGCATATGCGTGAAGAGATTTTCCGCGAGCCGGATCAGCGTCGCGTTCTTGCTCATCGCGATGATGGCCTGGTGAAACTGGATGTTTACTTCGGAATATTCGTCGAGCTTCACGTGAAGCTTGCCGTTCTCGAACTTCGCGAACATTTCGCGCAGATGCGAGATTTCCTCGTCCGCAGCGTTTTCGGTGATGAGCCGCGCGGCCATGCTTTCCAGCGCCGCCCAGGCTTCGATCAGTTCGACGACCTCGCGCTTGGTCTTGCGCACGATATAAATGCCGCGCCGGGGAACCGAGCGCACGAAACCCTCGCGCTCCAGCTGTGCCATGGCTTCGCGGACCGGCGTGCGGCTGATGCCGAACTGCAGCGCGAGCGCTCGTTCGTCGAGCCGGATTTCTCCGCGCCGCCCGTAAATATCGAGCGAAAGCAGAACATCCTTCAGCGCGTTATAGGCGCGGTCTTTAAAAGTGGCGGTGCCTTCAAGCGGCTCGGCGGTGATCCGCTCGGCCTCTTCCTCGGGGGCAACCGCACCAACAATCGGGGTGCTCATACTCGACAACCTTCATGCTAACTGCATGATACTTTTACTGTAATACATAATTACAAGAGTGGCGAGGGTCTTTTGAACCCTCGCCACCTTTATTTTCCGGTTACGCCGCGGCCGGACGATTGCCGCGGATCTTGCCGAGGCCCGCCGAGATCACCGACCAGAACAGGGCGATGAAGCCGAGCGCCATGATCGTGCTGACAAGCCAGTTCGAGAAGAATACGCCGGCGCTGCCGCCGGAGCCGACCAGCGCCTGACGGAAGGCTTCTTCCGCGCGGTCGCCGAGCACCATCGCCAGCACCAGCGGTGCGAGCGGATAGTTGGTCTTCTTGAACAGGTAACCGAGAATGCCGAACACGAGCATCATGATCACGTCGAAGAAGCTGTTGCGCACCGTGTAGGCGCCGACCGCGCAGAACATGAGAATGATCGGCGCGATGATGCCGAACGGCACCCGCAGGATTGCGGCAAGCAGCGGCACGCAGGTCAGCACGATGATCAGGCCGACGACGTTGCCGAGATACATCGAGGCGATCAGGCCCCAGACGAACTCCGCGTTCTCCGTGAAGAGCGTCGGTCCGGGCTGCAGACCCCAGATCAGGAGACCGCCGAGCAACACGGCCGCCGTGGGCGAACCCGGCACGCCGAGCGCAAGCATCGGCAGGAGCGCCGACTTGCCCGCGGCGTGTGCTGCGGTTTCCGGTGCGATCACGCCTTCGATCTCGCCGTTGCCGAAGTTCTTGCCGTTGCGCGACACGCGCTTGGCAATGCCGTAACTCATGAACGAGGCGGGCGTGGCGCCGGCGGGCGTAATGCCCATCCAGCAACCGATCAGGCACGAGCGCAGGTAGGTCCACCAGTACGAGGGAAGTTTCTTCCAGGTTTCGAACACGACGCGAAGATTGATCTTCGCGTCTTTGCCTTTGAAGTTCAGGCCTTCTTCCATGGTGAGCAGAATTTCGCCGATGCCGAAGAGGCCGATGACCGCGATCAGGAAGTCGAAGCCCGGCAGCAGATATTGCGAGCCGAAGGTCAGTCGCAGCGCGCCGGTCATGTGGTCGGTGCCGAAGGTCGCGAGCGCGAAGCCGATCAGCATGGCCGCGAGCGTCTTGAACGGCGGCTCCTTGGAGAGGCCGACGAAGCTGGCGAACGCGAGGAAATAGACCGCGAATTTCTCCGCAGCACCGAACCTGAGCGCGAAAGCCGCGACCATGGGCGCGAGCAGCGTGATCATGATGACCGCGAAGAAAGCGCCGATGAAGGATGAGGTGAAGGCGGCGGTCAGTGCCTCGCCCGCGCGGCCCTGCTGGGCCATCGGGTACCCGTCGAAGGTCGTTGCGACCGACCAGGGTTCGCCCGGAATGTTGAAGAGAATGGAAGTGATCGCTCCGCCGAACAGCGCTCCCCAGTAGATGCAGGAGAGCAGGATCACTGCCGAAGTCGGCTGCATCGAGAAGGTGAGCGGCAAGAGGATCGCAACGCCGTTCGCGCCGCCGAGACCAGGCAGCACGCCGATGATGACGCCGAGCACGATGCCGACGACCATGAGGAAGACGTTGAACGGCAGATACATCGTCGTTCCGAAGATGTTGACATCTTGGAACGCGAGCACTGTCGCAAAGCCGTGAAAGAGATTTGCAAATTCAGCCATGGCGACACTTCAGGGTTATGCGGGTTACGGATTGTTCGCGATTAGTAGCCGAGCATGGCTTCGAGCGGCCCCTTGGGCAGCGCGACGAGAAACCAGCGTTCGAAGACGAGGAAGGTGAGCAGCGGCACGCCGATCGCGATGAGCGCGGTCCGGCCGATGCCGTAGCTCGAGATGCGCATCATGAAGTAGGCGATCAGCAGCACCGATGCGACGTAGATGCCGATATAGGGAATGAGCACGATGAACACGGCGATCGGCACCGTGACCGCGCCGACCTGCTTCAGTGAATCCCAGTCGGCGAATACTTTGCTGCGGCTGACCTGCATGCCCTGCCAGATGTTGACGGCGGTGGCGAAGAGCAGGATCGAGCCCATGATGAACGGAAAGAAGCCGGCCGCGGGTCCTTCGAAGCTCCAGCCGATGCCAGCCTGCAGCGCGCCGTAAACCACGATCAAAGCGAAGATACAGATGCCGGCGGCGACTGCGAGTTCGATGGTGCGATGCGCAGGGCCTTGTTGTGCGGTGTGTCCGTCACCACTCATGACGCTATTTCCTTGTCAGAGAGAATAAAAAAGCGCCGGCGGATCGCTCCGCCGGCGCACCGGTTATTTTGCGGCGAGGAAGCCTGCTTCTTTCATCAGGTTGTAATGGCGGGAGTGCTCTTTCGAGACCCATTCCACGTATTCTTTGCCGGTCATGAAGGTGGTGTTGAACGCACCGTTGTTCATGAGCTCCTTCCATTCCGGGGTCTCGCGGACCTTGCGGAACAGATCGACATAGAACTTGACCTGGTCTTCCGTGGCGTTCGGCGTCATGAAGAAGCCGCGCAGCATCACGTATTCGACATCGAGGCCCTGCGACTTGCAGGTCGGGATCGAGCTCCAGGCGAGGTCGCCTGCGATCTTCTGATCGTAAGGCAAGGGCTTGGCGTCGAACACGCAGAGCGGACGCAGCTTGCCGCCGCGCCAGTGCGATACCGCTTCGATCGGGTTGTTGACGGTCGCATCGGCGTGGTTGCCGACGAGCTGCACGGCGACTTCGCCGCCGCCGCGATACGGCACGTAAGTGAACTTCACGCCCGCGGCCTTTTCGATTGCTGCGGTGACGATCTGGTCTTCCTGACGCGAACCGGTGCCGGCGATCTTGAAGCCGCCCTTCTTCGCGGCATCAAGGAATTCCTTGACGGTCTTGTAGGGCTTCTCGGCGTTCACCCAGAGCACGAACTCGTCGAGCGCGAGCATCGCAACCGGCGTGAAGTCCTTGTAGCTGAACGGCTGGTTGGTGCCGAGCGGCGTCGTGAAGAGGTTCGACAGCGTGATGATGAGCTTGTGCGGATTGCCGGCCGAGCCCTTCACATCGAGAAAGCCTTCGGAGCCGGCGCCGCCAGCCTTGTTCACGACGATCATCGGCTGCTTCATCAGGTTATGCTTGGCGACAATTCCCTGAATCGCGCGGGCCATCTGGTCTGCGCCACCGCCGGTGCCTGCCGGCACGACGATTTCAACGGGGCGCTGCGGCTCCCATTGAGCATTGGCGGCCGTTCCGCTGAGCGCAAACCCGAGCGCAGCGGCCGCGACAAACAACGAATTGCATTTCGATTGAATCATCCCGTCCTCCCAAAAAAGAAGTCCCACTCGATCTACCGTCGGGTTGGGTGAGGAAAGGCTAGTCCGAACTTCCACGGAGTCCAATAATTTGTGCATACATTATTCCACCGAAGTGGCTGAAATCGTTGATGCACTGCGCGAATCTTCATGACGCACGTGCGAGGTCTCGTATCAACTTTCAAAAACCAATAGAGGCGTCCTATTGATCTTCGCTCTTCGCGATTGAGTCGCAAGAGCAGCAAGCTTGCGATTGCAAGCGGACCTCAATCAGCGGCAACAAGAGTGAGTCCTAAGCCGCAGCAGAAACCGTCGTGAAGGTGCAGCCATGCTCTCCAAAAATCCGGTCATTCACATCGAAGCCGAACTCGAAGCCCCGCAACTCTTCGGCAAGACGCCCTATGGCGAGCGCCGGGTCATTAATATCGTCGGCGGAAGTGTTTCCGGCCCGCGCCTGCGCGGAAGGATTTTGCCGGGTGGGGCCGACTGGCAGATCATTCGCGCAGACGGCGCTGCGGACATCTTCGCGAAGTACACGCTCGAACTGGAAGGCGGCGGTTTCGTCCTCGTGACCAGTGCGGGCGTCCGTCATGGTCCGCCGGACGTGATTGCAAAGCTCGCCCGCGGCGAGGCGGTCGATCGCAGCCAGTACTATTTCCGGACCTGCGTGCGGTTCGAGACCGCCGATCCGGAGGCCGAATGGCTCAACCGGGTGCTGATGATCGCGGTGGGCGAGCGCGAAAAAATGAAGGTGAAGCTCGATCTCTATGAGGTTCTTTAGCGGCAGCACGCACAAGGCATTGAAATAAAACGATAAAATCTCCGGTTTGATTATGAGCCAAGAATGTTATTGAATATAACAAAATAGCCAGGACTGCGCCGGTCAAAGAACCGGCAGCGAATCTGGCGAGGAAACTGACAAGGGGAGCCGCATGAACGCCACATCCGCGCAGACCAAACTCGCGCAGCGCTTGCCCGCCGCATTATCGGTGACCTTCGACGGCGACATTGCGATCCTGAAGCTCGCGCGCCCGGAAAAGCGCAACGCGCTCAACAACGACATTGTCCGCGGGCTCGAGAATTTCTTCATCGATCTCCCGGCCGAAGTGAAAGCCGTGGTCCTCCATGGCGAAGGTGATCATTTCTCCGCCGGGCTCGACCTGTCCTCGCTCACGGAAACGGATTTCACCGAAGGCTTTCATCATTCGCGTATGTGGCACTACGCCTTCGAGCGGATCGAGTTCGGCCGCGCGCCGGTGGTTTCCGTGCTGCATGGAGCGGTGGTCGGCGGCGGTCTTGAACTCGCCTGTGCCACCCATATCCGCGTGGCTGAAAAGTCTGCTTATTACGCGCTGCCCGAAGGCAGCCGCGGTATCTATGTCGGCGGCGGCGGTTCCGTGCGCATCCCGCGGCTGATCGGCACCGCGAAGATGATGGACATGATGCTGACCGGCCGCGTCTTCGGCGCGGAGGACGGTCAGGCCATGGGGGTCTCGAACTATCTCGTCGAGAACGGCGAAGGACTTGCCAAAGGCATCGCGCTTGCCAAGCGCATTGCGGAAAATCCGCCGCTCACGAATTTCGCCATCACCAACGTGCTGCCGCGGATTGCCGAGTTCGACACCGCGGGCGGCTATGTGGTGGAATCGATCATCTCGTCCGTTGCTTCTTCGGACGAGGCGGCGAAAGAACGCCTGCGCGCGTTTCTCGAAAAGCGCGGACCGAAAGTCGTCCGCTGATCTCTTAAAAAAAGCCGGTCAACGGTTCGAAGTCTGGGAGTGCGGAATGTCCAATAGAGTGCGGCAGGAAACCTCCGCCGCAGAAATTCCGGTACGCAACGTTCGGCTGAGCCGCCTCGAGCCGAATATAGAAACGCGCGCTGACGGCGCGATCCTGATGACCTGTCAGGAGCCGTTTGCCGCTTATCCCGAAAAGATCACCGAGCGTCTGGAATATTGGGCGAACGAAGCGCCGGAGCGCGTGTTCATGGCCGAGCGCGACGAGCAGGGCGCATGGCGCAAGGTGACGTACGCCGAAACGCTGCGGCTTGCGCGCAGCTATGGCGAAGCGCTGTTGCAGCGAAATCTTTCTGCCGAGCGGCCGCTTGTGATTCTGTCCGGCAACGGCATCGATCACCAGATGCTTTCGCTGGGCGCGCTCTATGCGGGCATCGCTTATGCGCCGGTTTCGCCGGCCTATTCGCTGGTCTCGACCGATTACGGGAAGCTCCGCGACATCTTCAAACTCCTGACGCCGGGCATGGTCTTCGTCGCCGATGGCGCGCCGTTCGAGAAGGCGATCGAAACCGTGGTGCCGGCCGATGTCGAAGTCGTGGTGGCGAAGAATCCGCTGAAGCATCGCAAGACGGCGCTGCTTTCCGAACTCGCAAAGACAACGCCGACTGCCGCCATCGATACCGCGCACGGCCGCGTCAACGGCGATACTATCGCGAAGTTTCTCTTCACTTCGGGTTCCACCGGCACGCCGAAGGGCGTCATCAACACGCAACGCATGTTGTGCTCGAACCAGGTGATGCTGCGCGGCGCCTTGCAGTTTTTCAAGGACGAGCCGCCGGTCGTGCTCGACTGGGCGCCATGGCATCACACAGCGGGCGGCAATCACGATGTCGGGCTCGTGCTTTATAACGGCGGCACGTTTTATATCGACGATGGCAAGCCGACGCCGGGCGCGATCGAAGCGACGGTGCGCAATCTGCGCGACGTCGCGCCGACCTGGTACTTCAACGTACCGAAAGGCTACGAGGCACTGATCCCGTTCCTGCGCGAAGACCGCGCGTTGCGCGAAAAGTTTTTCAGCAATCTGAAAGTGCTCTGGTTCGCGGGCGCAGCCCTTGCGCAGCCGATCTTCGACGCGATGAAGGATATGGCGGTAGAGACCTGCGGCGAGCGCATTCCGTTTCTGACCGGGCTCGGCTCGACCGAGACCGCGCCCTTTGCGCTCGGACGCATGTGGGATAGCGACTATTCAACCAATATGGGCCTGCCGGGTCCGGGCATCGAACTGAAACTGGTGCCGGGGCAAGGCAAGCTCGAAGCGCGGCTGCGCGGACCGAACATCACGCCGGGCTACTGGCGGCAGCCCGAACTCACGGCGAAAGCCTTCGACGAGGAAGGCTTCTACAAACTCGGCGATGCGCTGAAGTTCGAAGATCCCGCCGATCCGCGCAAGGGCTTGCTGTTCGACGGACGCCTGACCGAAGACTTCAAGCTCTCGACCGGCACCTGGGTCAGCGTCGGCCCGCTGCGCACGCTGATCGTGAACCGCTTCCAGCCTTACATGCGCGACGTGGTGCTGGCCGGCGAGAATGAAAACGACGTCACCGCGCTCGGCGTTCCCGATATGCCGGCGATCCGCGCGCTGCATCCGGAACTGGATGCGAAGCTCTCCGACGCGCAGGTGCTGAACGCGGAAGCGGTGCGGAAGAACGTGAGCGAGCGGCTGCACGCTTTCATCAAGGAAAGCACCGGCAGCTCGAACCGTCTCACCCGCATCCTGCTGATGGATGAGCCGCCGTCGATGGACGCGGGCGAAATGACCGACAAGGGCTCCATCAATCAGCGCGCGGTGCTCTCCCGCCGCGCGGACCTCGTGAAAGAACTTTATGCCAACCCGCCCTCAGCGCGGGTCATCGTTGCGGAAGGAAAGTGATTATGGCCAAGCCGCTTACTGCAAGCTGGAATGACGTCTGGATCGTCGATGGCGTTCGCACGCCCTTCGCCGATTACACCGGCGCGCTTTCGCTGGTCTCTCCGATCGATCTCGGCATCAAGGCCGCGCGCGAGGCCTTTGCGAAAACGCAGCTTTCGCCAGAGGATGTCGGCATCGTTGTCACCGGCAACATGGCGCAGGCGAGCTTCGACGCTTACATGATGCCGCGCCATGTCGGGCTTTACGCAGGCGTGCCGATCGAAATTCCAGCGCATATGGTCCAGCGCGTCTGCGGCACCGGCATCGAAGTCATCATGCAGGCGGCGGACGCGATCACGCATCGCGGAGTTGACCTGGCACTCTGCGTCGGCGCGGAATCCATGAGCCGCAATCCGGTCGCAAGCTATACCTCGCGCAGCGGCTTCCGCATGGGACAGGTCGAGTTCAAGGATTTCCTCTGGGAAGCGCTGCTCGATCCTGCAGCGAGCGTCACCATGGGCGATACCGCGGAGAACCTCGCGCGCAAATACCAGATCACGCGGCCCGAAGTGGACGCCTATGCCGCGCGTTCCTTCGAGCGCGCGGTCGCCGCGCAGAAGAGCGGCTTTCTTGCCGGCGAAATCGCGCCGGTGAAGACCGAGAAGTTCGAGCGCGAAGGCTACAACGCGCGTGGCATCAAGTTGCCGAGCAAGATCGAGGAAGTGAAGGACGACACGCATATCCGTCCGTCTCCGGTCGAAGCGCTCGCGAAAATTCGTCCTGCCTTCGGTGGCGTGCAGACCGGGGGCAATTCTTCCGCGGTGGTGGATGGTGCGGCGGCGGCACTCGTTGCAAGTGGCGACTACGCGAAGAAGCACGGCAAAACGCCGCTTGCGCGCGTCGTGGCAGGTGCGGCGGTCGGCTGCCCGCCGGAAATCATGGGCATCGGCCCGGTGCCCGCGATCAGGGCGGTGATCGAAAAGGCAGGACTTAAACTTTCCTACATCGATCGCTTCGAAATCAACGAAGCCTTCGGCGCGCAGGTCATGGCCTGTTCGCGCGAACTCGGCCTCGACGAGAGCAAGCTGAACGTGAACGGCGGCGCAATTGCCATCGGCCATCCGCTCGGCGCAACCGGCATTCGTCTCGCGGTGACGGTGTCGCGCGAGCTGTCGCGCGCGGGCTTGCGTTATGGCATTGCTTCGGCTTGCATCGGCGGCGGGCAGGGCATTGCGCTGCTCGTCGAAAACATGAACGCCAGTCAGCCACGGAAACACTAACGATGGACGTAAAAGGTCACGCCGCGCTCGTAACGGGCGGCGGTTCGGGTTTGGGTGCGGCGACCGCTGCCGCACTTGCCGCCGCGGGCGCGAAAGTCGCGCTGCTTGATGTGAATCTCGAGGCCGCAGAGGCCCATGCCGCGAAGATCGGCGGCATCGCGATCAAATGCGACGTGTCGGATTCCGACAGCGCCGTCGCCGCGGTGAATGCGGCGCGCGACAAGCACGGCACCGCCCGCGTGCTGATCAATTGCGCCGGTATCGGCACGCCGAAAAAGATTCTCGGCCGCGAAGGTCCGCAGCCGCTCGCCGATTTCGACCGCGTCATCCGCATCAACCTGATCGGCTCGTTCAATCTGCTGCGTCTGTTCGCAGCCGACCTGCAGAATGCCGAAGCGCTGGCCGATGGCGAGCGCGGCGTGTGCATTTCGACCGCATCGGTCGCGGCCTATGAAGGCCAGATCGGGCAGGCGGCTTATGCGGCCTCCAAAGGCGGCATTGTCGGACTGACTTTGCCAGCGGCGCGCGAACTCGCGCATTTCGGCATCCGCGTGCTTGCGATTGCGCCGGGCATTTTCCTGACCCCCATGCTGCTCGGCCTTTCCGAAGAAGTGCAGCGCAGCCTCGCGGCTTCCGTGCCGTTTCCGAAACTTCTCGGCAAGCCGGAGCAATACGCGTCGCTCGCCATGGAAATGGTGCGCAACAGCTATCTCAACGGTGAGGTCGTGCGCATCGACGGCTCGCTCCGTATGGCGCCGAAATGAAATTGGATCAGTAATGTTCGTCAATCGCCGCAAGGTGCGGATCGAGTGGGGCGACTGCGATCCCGCGGGTATCGTCTATTACCCGCGCTACTTCGCGATGTTCGACCATTCGACCGCGATGCTGCTCGAAGCTGCGACCGGCTATACCAAGTACCAGATGCGCGAGGTCTATGACTTCGTCGGCTTTCCGATGGTCGATACCGGCGCGAAGTTCATGATCCCGTCGAAGTTCGGCGACGACATCGTGATCGAGTCCACGATCTCAGAACTCGGCAAGTCGAGCTTCAATATCCTGCACAAGGTCTGGAAGGGCGATCATCTCGCGATCGAGGCGCATGAGAAGCGCGTCTGGGTCGGCCCGCATCCCGATGACGCCACGAAGATCAAGTCGAAGCCGATTCCGGATGAGGTCGCGAATAAGCTGCGCGGCAAGACGACGATCGAGGTTTAAACCGTAACGGTTGTCATTCCGGACGGCGCGAAGCGCCGATCCGGAACCCAGTAGCTCACGGCAAAACATGCGTAAGCGGTCTCTCGATTCCGGGTTCGCGGCTTTGCCGCGCCCCGGAATGACATGAGAATTACTCTTCCTCGCCTTCGCTGCCGGGTCCCACCGCTTCGATTACACCGCTGAGCAGCGTCAGGAGTTGCTGGCGCCCGGCTTCTCCGATCACCGCGGCGAGGCGTTTCTCGTGTGCCTCGGAACGCGCGCGAAGCTCTTTCATCAGGCTCGTTCCCTTATCGGTGAGCCGCAGCGCATAGGAGCGCCGGTCGGTCGCGACCGCCTCGCGCTTCGCAAGCCCGCGTCGCTCAAGCGCATCGAGGATCGCGACAAGGTTCGCGCGCTTGATGCCGAGCGCCTCGGAAATCTGACTTTGCTTCAGTCCCGGATTGCGGTCGATCACCGTCAGCACCGCGTATTGAACGGGGCGCACGCCGAGGTCTTCGAAGAAACGCAGAAAATCGTTGAACGCCGAAAATTGCGCACGGCGCAGCATGTAGCCGGACAACAGCGGCAACTCACCGAGATCGAGTTTATCTTCCACCGGGCTTTCCGCTTTTGTGCTGGCCATAACCTGTATTCTCGAAACGAAGCGGGCGGCGTTTTTGCGCCGCCCGTTCTTGCTTTATTTGCCCCAGACTTCGCGGGAAATATCGACGATCAGCTTGAACTTCGCCCACTGCTCGTCCTCGGTCAGCACGTTGCCTTCCTCGGTCGAAGCAAAGCCGCATTGCGGCGAGAGGCAAAGCTGATCGAGCGCGACGTATTTCGTCGCTTCCTCGATGCGGCGCTTGATCGAATCCTTGCTCTCCAATTCGCCGGTCTTGGACGTGATGAGGCCGATCACGATCTGCTTGTTGCCCTTCGGCACGAAGCGCAAGGGCTCGAAGCCGCCGGAGCGGTCGTTGTCGTATTCGAGGAAGTAGCCGTCGTAATTGACTTCCTGGAACAGCCGCTCGGCGACCGGCTCGTAGCCGCCTTCGGAGACCCAGGTCGAGCGGAAGTTGCCGCGGCAGACATGGGTCGTAACGGTCATGTCGGCGGGCTTGTTCGCGAGCGCCTGGTTGATCGTGCGCGCGTACCACATCGGCAGCTTTTCCGGTTCGTCGCCGCGCTCTTTCGCGCCCTGCAACTCTTTCGCCGAGCAGAGATAAGCCCAGACGGTGTCGTCGAGCTGCAAATAGCGGCAGCCGGCGTCGTAAAACGCCTTCACCGCTTTGTTGTAGGCGGCACCCAGATCGTGGAAGAACTGGTCGAGGTCCGGATAGATCTTTTCGTTGATGCCCTTGCGGCCGCCGCGGAAGTGCAGCACCGACGGAGCCGGGATCGTCATCTTCGCCGTTTCCTTGGTGTTGGCCTTCAGAAACTTGAAGTGCTCGATCATCGGGTGGTTCGAGAAACCGATCCGGTCGGTGATGCGCACGCCCTCCGCGCGCGTCTGGACACCCGCGAACTGGATGCCCTGCGAAGCCTGATAGCCTTCGACGCCGTCGAGTTTTTTGAGGAAGTCGAAGTGCCACCACGAGCGGCGGAACTCGCCGTCGGTGATGCTCTTCAGGCCGACTTCTTCCTGCTTCTTGATGATCTTGATGATTTCGGCGTCTTCGACCGCTTTGAGCGCGGCGTCGTCGATCTCGCCTTTCTCGTGCTTGGCGCGCGCCTCCTTGAGGGGCGCTGTGCGCAGAATGCTGCCGACCTGATCGGCGCGGAACGGGGGCGTGGTCCTCTGCATATTGTTATGTCCTATTACGTTTCCTCTTGGGCCGGTTTTAGCCCAAACCGGCGCGCGCGCAAACATGCGCCGCGACAAAGCCTGCTGCGGCTATCGGGGAGCGCGGACCGATCCTGCCCACGCGGTGCCCACTCGGAGGGAAGCTAAAGGGCGGCGAGCTTGTCCCGCAGTTCCGCGGCCTGCTCGGCGGTCAGCGCGGTGAGCGGCGGGCGAACCCGCTGCCAGCCTTTATGCTTGTGCTGCTCGCCAAGCGTCGCCTTGACCGCGGCGATCAACGGATAGGAAGCGATCAGCGAGCGGATTGCGCTCGCGCGCTCGTGCATCGCGGATGCCTCCGGCGATTGCCAGCCATCGTAAAGCGCGCGGATTTCCTTCACATGCGTATTGGCGCTTGCCGAGATGCAGCCCGCGGCTCCCCTGCCGAGCGCATCGACCATCAGCGATTCGGAGGACGGGAAGATCGCAAAGCCCGGGAATTTTTCCAGGAGCGTGTTGAGATAATTCACGTCGCCGGAGGAATCCTTGATACCGACGATGACTTCCGGAAAGGCTTCGCGCAGTTTCGCAATCAGTGCGGGCGACCATACGAGGCCGGTCTGCTGCGGAAAGTTGTAAAGATAAAGCCGCAGGCGCTTCGAATTCACGCGCTTGATGACTTCGGACACGAAATCGAACAGGCCTTCGTCGGAAACGCCCTTGTAATAGAACGGCGGCAACAGGAGCGAACCCTTCACGCCGAGCTCTGCGGCGTGCGCCGTCAGTTTCACCGCGTCGCCGAAGGACGCCGCACCCGTGCCCGGCAGGAGCTGCGAAGGATTGATGCCGGACGCGACCAGCTTTTCCAGCACTTGCCTGCGCTCCTCGAAATCGAGTGAGTTCGCTTCGCTCGTGGTGCCGAGTACTGCAAGACCATGCGCGCCGTCCCGCAAAAGCTGATGGCAGAAGGCGAGGTAGCGGTCGAGATCGATCGAATAGTCTTCGCGAAAGGGGGTCGCGGCCGGTGGCCAGATTCCGGTTGCTGCTGCGGTCATTTCTGTTGTGCTTACTTCTTTTCGGAGCGGAACAGACGCTCCGCGTTGCCGAAGGCAATACGCGCTGCATGTTCCTTCGGCAACTGCCCGAGCCATGCGCGATAGGCGGCAATCAGGCTGTCGTATTGCAGCCAGCGCGGCGTGATCCAGGTATCGGTGCCGAGCAGGAAGCGGTCCGAGTGCTTTGTGAAGAGTTCGCGAAACTCTGCGCTCAACATGCCGTCGCCGCCGGTGATGCCGCCGCGGAAGGAAAGCTCCGCCATCAGCGACGGATATTTAGCAAACAGTGCCGCGACCTCCGCCGGCGGCGTCGAGAAGCCGGTATGCGCCCAGATGATCCGCGCGCGCTTGTCGTGACCGTAGAGAAGTTCGAGCGCTTCGACATCGCAATGCGCGTGAATGTAGAGGTCGTTCTCGACCGCGAATTTGACGAGCTTGGCGGCACCTTCCGTGGCCGCAGCCTTGCCATAGATGTGAAACTCGCCGACGCCCCGGTAATAGCCGCGCTTGAACTCGTCGAGCGTCATTTCAAAGATGGAATCGTCCTTGAACCAGGTCGGGATGTCCGCGCGGGTCTTGTATTGCCGGATGAAGGGGACGACCCAGATCTCGCTTTGCTTCGCTTCCATCAGCGCGACCGTGCCGCTATTCGGCCGGCTGGTCGCGAGAACTCCGCGCACGTTGTTTTTCTTCAGGAGCGCGAAGACCTGCTCGACATTGTAGTGGGGCGTGGGCTCCCAGTTGTAATGCAGGTGCGCATCGAAGATCGGCCCGTCGTAAGGCGCTTGCGCCTGCGCCGGCGCGGCGATAGCCAGCACGATGGCTGCCGCAAACGAGGCACGCTGCAGCGCACGAGAAAGCGCGGTCATGGAAAACACCTTTGCCCGAAAGAGATGGGGAAGACTGCCGCAGCCATTGGCGGCGTCAAGAGGCCGCGATAGCCGGGGCATCCGCGCCTGCTATATTCCGCGCCATGCGTATCATAGGCCTCGCAGGATGGAGCGGTTCGGGGAAGACCACATTGGTCACCAAGCTCATTCCGCTATTGCTTGCCCGCGGCGTGACGGTCTCGACCGTCAAGCATGCCCATAAGGGCTTCGATATCGATCTGCCGGGCAAGGATTCGCATCGGCATCGCACTGCGGGCGCGAAGGAGGTCTTTGTCGCGTCCGGCATTCGCTGGGCACTCGTTCACGAATTGCGCGACGAACCCGAGCCGGACCTGGTCGATATCATTCCGAAGATGGCGCCGGTCGATCTCCTGATCGTCGAGGGCTTCAAGCGTCACCGCCATCCCAAGATCGAGGTGTACCGCGAGGAAGTCGGCAAGCCGCTGTTGCATCCGGACGACAGCTACATCGTCGCGATCGCGTCCGATGTGCCGCTGCCTGATGCGCCGATCCCGGTCATTCCGCTCGATGATGTCGAGAAGATCACTGACGCGATTCTGGCCGAAGCGATGCCTGCCGAGCGGCTGAAAGCGCTGCCGCCCAAGGCGTAACGATTATTCCGCCGCGATCTGCTGCGGATGCGGAAGTGCTCGGAGCGATGTGATCAACGCGCCCAGCGCCTTGCCTTCCGGGTCCTTCGACGCTGCGATCCGCGCCTGCGTCATGGCATTCGCGAACTGATCGAGCGGCATCTTGTTGGTGAGAAACGGCTCGACCACGAAGTTGGCGATCATGGTCCAGTTTTTCAGTCCGCGCTTCATGGTCTCGCCATAGCCTTTGACGAGATCGGCGCTCGCGACCACGCCTTTGGCGGCTTCCGGGTCGATGACGAGCGCGCGCTCGACGAGATCGAGCCAGCGCTCAGCCCATTCCTGTTCCTGCGCGTAACGCAGCGTGCGCGGACGCCACCAGCGCAGGCCCGCGAGCAGCCGCAGCCGCAGGAAGCCGAAGAAGCTCGTGGTGCTCACTTTCATCTTGATCGAGCGTTCGCTCCAGCCTCGTTTCTCGACCCAGGCGAGCGCGCGGGTCGCAAGCTTCGGCGGCAGCATCGAGAAAATTTCTTCCGGCCCCGGCTTCATGAACTCGGAGACGCGAATGAGCGCGTCGCTTCCCGTTCCGGATTCGCGCCGCAGCCGTTCGATGCGGCCTTCGCGGATTTTCAGTTGCGCGACGCGGATCGTGTCCTCGAAGCTCATCCGCACCGCGAGCAAGCGCGCAAGCTCGCGGATGAACTCGCCGCTTGCCGCGCGCTGTTTCGTGAAGCGCGCGAGCCTGTCGAGATAGAGCGTGGCATAGGCTTCGCTCTGATAGTCGGTGAGCCTGCGCACGCCTTCGAGCGCAATCGGGGCTGCCTCTTTCGGGACGAGTTGCAGCGCGCGCGCCTCAAGTTGGTTCTCGGCGCGGGGTGCGGAAGCCGGCACGATCTCGGCAGGCTTTGCGACCCCTTGCGTCGAGAGCGCATAGCCGGCCTCGAAGCCGCGCAGGTTGGCGTCGACCGCCTTGCCTTCCGCGCGGATCGCGGCGCGGAAGATATCGGCTTCGATCGGCAAGGTGTGTGAACCGGCAAGCGCGCCGAGCATCACGGCGTTGAGCTGGCTGCCTGCATTGCGCGCGGTCGCGGCAAGATCGGTCAGGAGCGACGACTTAGAAAACCTGCGCAGCACGTCCAGCATCTTGTCGGTATCGACGCGGCCGTCGCTCATGGCCGACTTTTCATCGACCGTGAACACGCGGTGGGTCGATGCGATCAGGTGCGTGCGAGAGGGCGTAATGCTGCCGCTCTGCACCGCGCGCGTAGTTTCAAGAAGCTCGCTGGCGAGCATGACATCGACTTCGCCGGGTGCCGGATTGAGCGCGAGCACGGGCTTCGCCCTGTCGGCGCTGCCCGGTGCGATCTCGAGATAATAGGTGGTGGCGCCGGTACGTTGTGCCACGCCGGGGATGGAGGTGCGCTGCGCGACATGGCCTGCCGCGACGGCCGCGTTCGTGATCCACGAGGCAAGCACGCCGCCGCCTTCGCCGCCGAGCGCGGCAATGAGCAAACGGACGGGACGGACGTCAGCCATGGCGTTATTCCGCGGGCACCGGCG
Source organism: Xanthobacteraceae bacterium (assembly GCA_035440445.1). Taxonomy (GTDB): domain Bacteria; phylum Pseudomonadota; class Alphaproteobacteria; order Rhizobiales; family Xanthobacteraceae. The sequence continues at coordinate 79,592 of DAORMJ010000010.1, read as the reverse complement.
CGGGCGACGCTCGGTTGCCGCCGAGAAGACGGATCATGGCAGCCGCGATGCGGTGGCGAAGCCGATCGAAGAAAGTGGGGTTCTCGATCACTTTGATTTCCGCAAACGAAGGACAAAGCTGTGCCGCATGCGCGACTTCTCCGCAAAGTCCGCAGCCGACGCAGTCGTTGTTCACATGCGCGACCGGTGCGGTGCGCAGCGGGTCTTCGTTCGGCTTGATGGTGAGCGAAGGGCAGCCCGAAAGCCGGATACAGGAATGATCGCCGGTGCAAACGTCGGGATCGACCCAGAAGCGCGTGCGCTCGACGCGTTTGCCTTGCGCTTTCATTTTCGCGAAGGCGGGTTTCACGCGGCGCTGGCGCGCAAGCTGGCACTCGCCGTCGGCGATGACGACCTTCAATCCTTTTTCGTCCGAGGTGAGCGCATCGCGCAGCGTATCCATCATGCCCGCGACACCATAGGTGCGCTGGCGTTTCACATAAGGCACGCCAAGGCTTTTCAGCGCGTTCTCGATCTCGAGGCCGTTGCCGCGCCCGTCTTTCTCCGGCGCGCTCGACGGAATGTCCTGCAGGCCGGTCGCGCTCGAATAGCCGTTGTTCATGACGATGAGCACGGAATCGGTCTTGTTGAATGTGGCACCCGCGACACCTGTGAGCAGGCCGTTATGCCAAAAACCCCCGTCGCCCATGATCGAGACTGGCCGCTTCTGCTGCGTGCCGGAAACGGCCGCGGCGGAAGCGAGCGACATGCCGTAACCGAGAATGGAATTGCCCTGGCTGAACGGCGCGAAGGTGCCGAAGGCATGGCAGCCGATGTCGGCCGCAACATGCACCGGCCCCATTTCCTGCTTCAGCAATTTCATCGCCGAGAACACGGGGCGCTCCGGGCAGCCGGTGCAGAAAGTCGGCGGACGCGGCGGCAGCGGGCTTCCGAGGGCTGCCGCGACTTCCTTCTGATGCGCGTCGGTCTGCGCAATCCATTCGGCGAGCGCGGGAACTGCAACGCCGTTTGCCTCGAAGAATTGCGTGAGGCCGCGCGCCATGACGATCGGCGTATATTCGCCGGCCGCGGGCAGCACGTCCTTGCCATAAATCTTCGTGTTTAGATCGGCCTTGCGCAGAATCTGCCCGACCGCCTGTTCGATGAATTCCGGATTGCCTTCTTCGACGATCAGCACGGATTTCTTGCCGGCGCAGAATTTCGCGATCTGGTCCGGCACCAGCGGATAGGTCACGTTCAGAACAAGCGTCGGCACTTTCACATTGCCGAAGGCGTCGGAAAGACCGGCGAGCGCGAGCCGCCCGTTCAGCACGTTGAAGACGCCGCCCTGCACGATGATGCCGACATCGGCTTCTTCCGGGCCGGCGATCTCGTTGAGTTCGTTTTCGAGAATGAACTTCTGCGCCTGCGGCAGGCGCAGCTCGGTCTTGTGCTTTTCCTGCGCGAAGGTCGCGGGCGGATGACTGAGCCGGTCGTATTCGAAGGTCGCGGGCGAGGGGATCTTGTGCTTCGCGGAGAATGTCGAGGCGACGTTGTCGCTGGCGTCAAAACTGCCATAGACATGGCAGGCGCGGATGCGCAGTTCCAGCATGACCGGCGTATTGCTGGCTTCCGAAAGTTCGAAGCCTTTTTCGACCATGCGAACGATGGTCGGCAGATCCGGCCGCGGATCGAGCAGCCAGATCGATGACTTCAGCGCGAAAGCGTGCGTGCGCTCCTGAATGACGCTCGCACCTTCGCCGTAGTCCTCGCCGACCACGATCAGCGAGCCGCCGATGACGCCCGCGGAGGCAAGGTTGGAAAGCGCGTCGGCCGCGACATTGGTGCCGACGATGGATTTCCACGTCACCGCGCCGCGCAGCGGATAATTGATCGAAGCACCCAGCATCGCCGCGGCGGCCGCTTCGTTGGTGCAGGTTTCCAGATGCACGCCGAGTTCGGAGAGCAGGTCTTCGGATTGGACGAGCACGTCGAGGAGGTGGCTCACCGGCGCGCCCTGATAGCCGCCGACATAAGCGACCCCCGATTGAAGAAGCGCCTTCGTCACCGCAAGGATGCCTTCGCCCCGGAAAGTTTCGCCTTTCCCGAGCGTCAGACTCTTGATCTCGCTATGGAACGAGACTTCCGCCATGGCCGCGTACCGCTATTCCTTGCGTCCGGCTTCCGCCGCGATCTTTTGTAAGATCTTGATGAACTTCGCGCGGTCTTTCGCTCCCACGATGCGATCGAGGTTTTCGTCGTGGCGTTTGGCGCAGACCGTCAATTCTTCAAGCTTTTTCCGGCCCTGCTCCGTCAGCGTGAGCTGATAGCTGCGCCGGTCCGATTTCATTTTCTCGCGCTTTACGAAGCCGCGCTTCTCGAGGTTCTCCAGAATCGGGGTGAGGGTCGACTTATCGCGGCCGTTTGCGGCGGCAAGCGTGGTCTGGCTGATGCCGGGATTGCGCCCGATCAGCAGCAATGTCGCAAAGCGGCCCGGGCTGAGATCGATCTCCCGCGCTTCGTCGCGGAACGCCTGGAACGAGGCGGCTTGCGCAAGACGCAGATGAAAACCGATCCGGTCGGCGAGCAGCCCGAAATCGAGGTTCTCGTTCGCGGCGTTCTTTCGTAAGGCGGTGCCTTCGCCTTCCGCGCTGGGGAGGGGGGCTTGCTTCATGGCAGTTCGGTCCGGTTGAGCATGCGGAAACAGGGCATCCCTCTACTCTTCGTTCGGAAGGCAGGAAAGGATATCAAAGCAAAATGGTTTTGTACCCAACTAATTTACTTTACAAGCTGCCCGCTCTTTGGCTCAATTACAAAGCGGAATTGATCGATGTTGTGCTGCAACATTTCTGTTCCGCCCGGTTCCGTTGGTTGCGTGCATGACAACGTCCGATGGTTCTGTAGGATAACAATCAGAAGAGCCGGCTCAGCCGGCCGCCAAAGATACCGGCGACGCCAAAACAAGCCGGTGCAACAGGGAGGACTGCGATGAAGTTGCGCGCGACAGCGCTTGGAGCCTTGCTCGCATTCGGCTTGGCCGGAACGGCACTGGCTCAGGACAAGCCGGTTCATTTGAAAATGGGCCATTGGGTGCCGCCGGCCCATCCGCTGCAGAAGGCGATGGAAGAGTGGGGCGCCTCGGTGCAGAAGGCATCGAACGGCACGATCACCTTTCAGGTTTATCCGGCGCAGCAGCTCGGCAAAGCGCCCGATCACTACGATATGGCGCGCGACGGCATTGCCGACGTGACCTACATCAACCCCGGCTATCAGCCCGGCCGCTTTCCGATCATCGCGGCCGGCGAATTGCCGTTCCTGATGAAGAACGGCATCGGCGGCTCGGTCGCGCTCGACAAGTGGTATCGCAAATATGCCGCGAACGAGATGAAGGACGTAAAGTTCTGTCTCGCTTTCGTGCATGATCCCGGCGCGCTGCACGCGAAGAAGAAGATCGAAACGCCGGATCAGATCAAGGGCATGAAGATCCGCCCGGCGCACGCCACCATGGCGTCCTTCGTGACGCTGCTCGGCGGCACCAACGTGCAGGCCTCCGCACCGGAATCGCGCGAGGTGCTGGAGCGCGGCGTAGCCGACGCGATCACGTTCCCCTGGGGTTCGATCCTGCTGTTCAAGATCGACAGCGTGACCAAGTTCCACATGGATGTGCCGCTCTACAACACCACCTTTGCCTGGGTGATGAACAAGGCGAAGTACGACGCCATGTCGCCGGCCCAGAAGAAAGTGATCGACGATCACTGCTCGCCGGAATGGGCGGCGAAGGTCGCGACACCATGGGCCAATTACGAAGCCGCCGGCCGCGACAAGCTGCGTAATGCAGCGGGGCACACGGTTTACAAGATCTCGGACGCGCAGGTTGCGCAGTGGCAGAAAGCGGCTGAACCGCTCTCCAAGATCTGGGCCGACAACATCAAGAAGGCCAATGCCGGCGATCCGGATGCGATGCTGAAGGCGTTGAAGGACGAACTGAAAGCAGCGGACGCCGCTTTCTGATGGCCTCACCTCTGGAGCGAAAGCGGGCCATCGATCGCCTGATCGCTTACACCGAAGCGGCGGCGGGAATCTTCCTCGCCGCTGTTACTATTCTTGTCTTCACCAACGTCATGCTGCGCGGCGGCTCGACCGGACTTGGCGATCTCATGAACTGGATCAGCGGCCGCGACGACCTGAAGTTCGTGCTGACGATCCCCGAATGGTATCACTTGTCCTGCCTCGCGCTCGGCGTCTGCGTGTTCTGGGGCATCGCCGCGACCAGTTATCGCAACGATCACATCAAGGTCGATATCCTGTGGGACTGGGCGAGCCCGCAGGGCAAGCGGCTGATCGACATCTTCGCGACCGGCGCCTTGCTACTGTTTCTGCTGACCTTCACTTACATGCTCGGCGTGAAAGTGATGAGCGGATACTGGAGCGGCGAGGCGACCTACGACCTGCGCCTGAAGCTCTGGCCCTTTCATCTTGTCATGGCCATCGGAATTCTGTTCGCCACAATCCTGATCGCGATCCGGCTGTTCCGCCTCGTCCGGGGCGAGCATGTCGAAGGCGAACATAAAATCGAGCACGTCGAGTAATCCGATGACCCAGAATACAATTGTCGCCATCTCAGCATTCATCGGCCTGTTTGCATTGATGGCGGTGCGGGTGCCGATCGGCATCGGCATGGCAATCGCGGGGGTCGCGGGCTACTGGTATCTGAGCGGCCGCGTTCCGGCGCTCTCGCTGCTCGCGCAATCGCCGATCCGCAACGTCACCGACTGGGATCTCGGCATCATTCCGATGTTCATCCTGATGGGCGCGTTCGCGACGGCCGCCGGCATGAGCCGCGAACTCTTCCGCGCGAGTAACGCCTGGCTCGGCCACCGGCGCGGCGGCCTTGCCATGGCGACGATTACTGCCTGCGCAGGTTTTGCCGCAATCAACGGCTCTTCGGTTGCGACTGCCGCAACCATGACGCAGGTGGCGCTCCCCGAAATGCGCAAGGCCGGCTACGAAGACGGTATCGCAACCGGCACGATCGCCGCCGGCGGCACGCTCGGAATCATGATCCCGCCCTCGGTGATTTTCGCGCTTTACGGCGTGCTCACCGAAACCGACATTTCCAAATTGCTGATCGCAGGCGTCATTCCCGGCCTGCTCGGCGCATTCATGTATCTGATCGCGGTGCAGATCGTCGGCTATTTCCGCCCCGCGTTGATGCCGCGCGGGCCGCGCGTCGGGTGGGGCGAACGGATCGATTCGCTCAAAGACATCTGGGCCACGGTATTGCTGTTCTTCTTCGTGATGGGCGGGATGTATATGGGCCTGTTCACGGCGACCGAAGCCGCTGCCATGGGAGCCTCCGGCGCGTTCATTATCGGCGTGCTGCGCGGACGCATGACCGGCAAGATCGTGATGGAGTGTTTGATCAGCAGCGTGCGCACTTCGGCCGCGATCTTCACCATCGTGATCGGCGCCTTCATCTTCGGCTATCTGCTCGTCATCACGCAGGCCGCGCAGAACTTCAGCGCCTTCCTGCTGTCGCTGCCGATCGGCCCTTACGGCATCCTGACGCTGATTTTGCTCATGTACATCCTGCTCGGCGCGGTGATGGACGAGCTTGCGATGATCTTGCTCACGGTGCCGATCGTGTTCGAGGTTGTGGTGACGTCTCTCGGCTTCGATCCGATCTGGTTCGGCGTCATCATCGTGATGGTGGTCTGCCTCGGCATGATCCTGCCGCCGATCGGCATGAACGTCTTTGTCATCAACTCGATTGCGAAAGACGTGCCGCTGCAGCGGATTTATCGCGGTGTCACGCCGTTCATCCTGATGGACTTCGTGCGGCTCGCGCTGCTCGTGATCTTTCCGGCGCTGTCCTTGTTTCTGCCGTCGCGCATGTAATTACGCGCCGGCTTCGCGTCAGGCGACGACTTTCGCGTAGGTCTTGGCGTAGGTATCGCGCAGCACGTTCTTCTGCACCTTGCCCATAGCGTTGCGCGGAAGGTCGTCGGCGAAAAACACGCGCTTCGGCTGCTTGAACTTCGCGAGCCTGCCTTCAAGCGCCGCCAGCACCTCCGCTTCGGAAAGCGTAGAACCTTTGGCTCTCACCACGACCGCGGTGACGCCTTCGCCGAGATCGGGATGCGCGACGCCGATGACGGCGGATTCCATGACGCCGGGAATGGCGTCGATCTCGCCTTCGACTTCCTTCGGATAGACGTTGAAGCCGCCCGAGATCACAAGGTCCTTGCCGCGTCCGACGATATGGACGTAGCCGCGCTCGTCCACCTTGCCGAGGTCGCCGGTGATGAAAAAGCCGTCGGCGCGGAATTCGGCCGCCGTTTTCTCGGGCATCCGCCAGTAGCCCTGAAACACGTTGGGGCCTTTGACCTCGATGACGCCGATCTCGCCTTGTGAGAGCACCTTGCCGCTCTCCGGATCGGCGATGCGAAGTTCGACGCCCGGCAGCGGAAACCCGACAGTGCCGGGAATGCGGTCGCCATCATAAGGGTTCGACGTATTCATGTTCGTCTCCGTCATGCCATAGCGCTCGAGAATGGCGTGACCGGTCTTTTCCGAGAACAGCCGGTGCGTTTCCGCAAGCAGGGGTGCTGAGCCCGAGATGAAGAGGCGCATGTGCCTGGTTGCGTCTTTCGTCACCTTCTGATGATCGGCAAGGCGGACGTAGAACGTGGGCACGCCCATCATCGATGTTGCCTTCGGCATCAGCCGGAGCATCTCCTCTGCATCGAACTTGCCGAAATAGATCATGGATGCGCCGGCGAGCAGGATGACGTTGGTGGCAACGAAAAGCCCGTGCGTGTGATAGATCGGCAGCGCGTGCAGGAGCACGTCCTTGTCGGTGAAGCGCCAATAGTCTTTCAGTGTCTTCGCATTCGACAAAAGGTTTTCGTGGCTCAGCATCGCGCCTTTCGAGCGGCCGGTGGTTCCGGACGTATAAAGAATGGCAGCGAGATCGTTCGCCGCGCGCGCAACCGGTGCCGCGGGCGTTGCTTTTGCGCTGTTTGAAAGCAGCGAGCCGTCGCCATTGACGCCGAGCGTTTCGACCGTCGCGATCTTGAGCTTGTCGGCAAGCGCGCGCACGCCGCCCAGTGTTTCAGGTTTGCACACCACGACGCGCGGCTCCGCGTCACCGAGGAAATATTCGAGTTCGGCAAGTGGATAGGCGGTGTTGAGCGGCAGATAGACACCGCCCGCACGAATGACGCCGAGATAGAGCGCGATATTCTCCCAGGACTTTTCGACCTGCACCGCGACCCGGTCGCCGGGCTCGACGCCACAAGCGATCAGATGCGCCGAGAGTTTCGCAGCAAGATCGAACAGCTCGCCGTAGGAAATGTGTTTGCCATCGGTCAGCTCGATCAGCGTCTTGTCGCGGGAGGGAATGGCCGCTTCGAGCGCGGAGAAGAGGTGATTGGTGCCGGTCATTGCAGTCAGTCTCGGGATTGCTTTGCGTGTGGTTTGGGGCTGGCGCAGAAGTTTGCGGACTTCCTTGCTCGCCACGATCTCGCCGTTCTCGGCATAAGCTTCGTGGTTCTGCTCGATCTCGGAAAGATCGTAGCGGTAGTTGACCATCACGCCATGCGACTGCGAGAGCCCGCGCGGCGAGAGGTCGGCATTGGCGTGGATATGCGCGAGCGCCGCGCCATTGCCAAGGTGAAAGCGCGCAACGGGGTCGAGCGGGCGGCCGCGGCGGTCCTTTTCCGAAAGGAAGTAATGTGCGGCCAGCGCTGCGACCGTGCCCTCGGTTTGCTTGCGCTTTTCTTCGTCGGTATGCCAGCCGCTCTGATCGAGCATCGCAAGGCTTGGCTCGTCGGCGTCGTGGATAGCGCCGGAAGCGTGGGTCTTGCGCTCGCGTTCGAGCCAGCGCGCGAAGCCGGGCACCGGCGAGAGCGTCACGAAGGTGTCGAGCTTTGGAAACTCGCGCGAGATTTCCTCGGCCACCTGCTTGATAAGAAAACTGCCGAAGGAAACGCCTGCGAGACCCTTCTGCGTATTCGAGATCGAATAAAATACGGCGGTCGTCGCTTCGCGCGGATCGAGCGGCACTCGTCCCGGCGCGAGAATGGGCGCGATCGCGCCGGGAATTCCCTTTGTCAGCGCGACCTCGACGAAAATAAGCGGCTCGTCGGTCAGCGCCGGATGAAAGAAGGCGTAGCAGCGCCGATCCACCGGATCGATCCGCGCGCGCAGGTCGTTCCAGTCGCGGATTTCATGCACCGCCTCGTAGCGGATGATCTTTTCGAGCACGATCGCGGGCGACGACCAGTCGATCCGCCGCAGCACGAGAAAGCCGCGATTGAACCACGACGAAAACAAATGCACGAAATCGCGGTCCACCGGCGCGAGATCGTTTCTGCGCGTCAGCGCATTCAAGAGGTCGGCGCGCATCGCGACCAGCGCTTCGGTGCCGTTCGAGGCGAGGTTGATGCGCCGCACGATTTCCTGCCGCCGCGGTTCGCTCGCGTCGTGCAGTTCGGCTTCGGCGTCTTCGCTGGTTTCGGAGACGTAGTTCTTGGCCGCGCGCATGAGCCGCTCGGGATCGGGGCCGAAGCGATGCGCGAGCGCCTCGAAGAACGCGACCCGCTCTCCAGTCTTCAGCGCGCGATAGGCCTCGATGATCTCGCCCGCGAGGGCGACGCCGGAAGCTTCGCCGCGGCCGGAGAGAAGATGCTCGCAAAGCTCGATCAGGTTTTCGGTGCGGATCGCGCCGTTCGGCTTCGTGCGCCCACGCGCAAGCCCGATCAGCTCGCGGCCGCGCTCCGAAATCGACTGCAGAAGATCGCTCAAAAAACTCTTATTGGTCGCCACGTCAGCGCTCTGTCCTGTTGCTCCCGCGCACTAAAACAAATGCGCGGCCAAATCGCAAAGATGGCTGTCGCGGTTCAATTCCGCGTTGCGGCCCATTCGCGGATGATGGCTTCCAGCGCCGCGAGGCCGTCTGTAAGCGCTGCCGGCCCCGGTTGCAGAATGATGGTGGATTTGATCTCACGAAGAAACCCGTTCGCGACGGCCGGAATTTTTTCGAAACCCGGACGGCCCGCGACGTGCTCTGCGCGGAATTTCTTTCCGCACCATGAACCGATGATGATGTCGGGCTGTGTCTCGATCACCGCTTCAGCCGTGACGATCCGCTCGGACGCCGACTTCCGGCTCGCAAGCGCGGAGAATACGTCCGTACCGCCAGCGATCTCGATTAACTCCGAGACCCAGCCGATGCCTGAGATCATCGGCTCGTCCCATTCTTCAAAATAGATGCGCGGCCGCTGTGGCAGCGTTTGAGCGCGGGCAGCTACCGCATCGAGGTTCTGCTGCAATCGCGTGCACAACGCAGCGGCCTTTTCCGGTTCGCCGATCAAAGCGCCGAGTGTGCCGATCATTGCGAAAATGCCTGCGATGTCGCGCTGGTTGAAGGCATGGACCGCAACGCCCGCCTTTACGAGATCGGCGACGATACCTGCCTGTAGATCCGAGAAGGTCAGGACGAGATCGGGCTCGAGCGCGAGAATTTTGCCGAGATCGGCCGAGATGAAGGCGGCGACGCGCGGTTTTTCCCGACGCACCTGCGCAGGCCGCACGGCATAGCCGGAAACGCCTACAATCCGGGCATCTTCGCCCATGAGATAGAGCGTTTCTACGGTTTCCTCCGTGAGGCAGACGATCCGTCGGGGCGGGAAGATGCGCATCCGCGGAAACTTGCCGGATTCGTGAGCCTCACGCAGCGAAAACCGCCGTGAAAATCACGAAAATCCGTTGATCTGTGCGGCGTTCCGCGTGACTTTAGGAGTTCCCGGCGGGAGTATCCCCGCGACGTCGAATCGCCTCGGGGGTCGAGGCAATCGGGGCAGGAGGTTTCAGATGGCCGGACTAGTCAATCGCGTAAAGAATATTTTGCTCAATCCGAAAGAAGAGTGGCTGGTGATCGACGGCGAAGCCGGAGACACCAAGGAAGTCTTTACTTATGTCGCGATCCTCGCGGCGCTTCCGCTCATCGCTACCATCATCGGCACGGTCATCATCGGCTTCCCGATCGTTTACGGCATCGCGACCGGGCTTGTCGGTTATATCATGGCCTTCGTCGTCGTTTACATCGTCGCCTTCATCATCAATGCGCTGGCGCCGACCTTCAACAGCGACAAGCACATGCCGAGCGCATTGAAGCTTACGGCCTATTCCTACACCGCGTCGTGGGTTGCGGGCATTCTGTCCTTCATTCCGATTCTCGGCGGCCTCATCGCGCTCGCTGGCGGCATCTACAGCCTCTACACGATGTATGTGGGCCTGCCGATCCTGATGCGCACGCCGCAGGAGAAGGTGACCGGCTATTTCATCGTTGCGCTGATCTGCGCGATCGTGGTTTCGCTGGTCTTGACCGCCGTTATCGGCGGCCTGCTCCTGCTGCCCTTCGCGGCGCTGCTGGTACGCTGATTACTTCGCCAGCAAGACATCCCGGCACGATGGCGGTAATTCCGCCATCGTGAGCGGGGGCTTCGGTTTCGGCTTCTCCTTCGGCGGCGGCGGATTCAAGATCGCGTCGCGAAACCACCAGTCCAGTTCTTTCCCGCATCCATCTTCCGCGCCGACCGGCTGCTGCGCTTGGCAGTCCGGGCTGTCCTTCGGGCAGCGGATGCGGACATGCATGTGATAGTCGTGGCCCCAATAGGCGCGCACCTTGCGCTGCCATCCCGCACCGGGCGCGGCGCGGCAAAGCGCTTTCTTGATCGCGGCATTGACAAAAATGCGCTCGACTTCCGGGTCTTCCGCCGCAGAGCGGATCACCTGCACATGGCCCGGCGTGAACGTCTTCGGGTCGATGTCGCGGCGGTCCGCGCGCACCATTAATTGCGGCGGGAAGGTTTCGCGCTCCTGCTTTTCGAGCGTGCGGTTCGGCATCGGGGTGAGCCAGATGTCGGCGTCTAACCCAAGCTGATGCGAGGCGTGGCCTGTGAGCATCGGCCCGCCACGCGGCTGCGCGAGATCGCCGACCAGAATGCCATTCCAGCCGGCGACTTTCGGTACCTTGGTGGCGAAGCGTTCGAGGAAGGCGATGAGGTCAGGATGGCCCCAGTTGCGGTTGCGTGACAGGCGCATGACCTGCCAAGTCTGGCCGTTGACCGGAAGCGCGATACCGCCGGCGAGACACCCTTTCGAGTAAAAGCCAATCGCGCGCGCCTTCAAAGGCGCGGCGTCTGCTTTGCGTCCGAAGAGCTCCTTCGCGGGAGCGTTCGGCGCGGGCGATTGGGCGAAGGCAGGTGCGGCAGCGGCGAGGGCTGCAGCAAGCAGGGTGAGGCGGCGCATCATGGGTCGAATCCTAACGCAAAGCCGGGCGACGCGCCAAAATGGGCATCAAATCGGGCATAGTTGCGTAACGATCCCGCGAGATTTGCGTTTCTGTGGCCCTTCTGCACTTGCGAAACCCCGGCGCGGCCGGAATAAATGCCTTCGGGCTGAATCCTGAACGGGGCTTTCTTCCATGAAGCGCTTGCTCGCCGCCGCGGCTTTGCTGTCGGCTTTCGTTGTCTCCGCCGCGGCACAGAACCGGCCGCAGGCTGCCGCCGTTCCGGCCGAGCCGCCTTCGATCGTAGTCACCATTTCCGTGCCGAAGCAGGAGATGCGCGTCGTCGTCGATGGCATCGAAAAATATGTCTGGCCGGTATCGACTGGCCGTGACGGCGTCGCGATCACGCCCGCCGGTACCTTCAAGGTGCAGTCGATGGTGCCGAATGCGGTGTCGCGCCTCTTCAACAACGCGCCGATGCCCTGGGCGATTTTCTACGACGGGCACTATGCGATCCACGGCACGACCGCGACTCATCTGCTCGGCCGTACTGCTTCGATGGGCTGCACGCGGCTGCATCCGGAAAATGCGAAGAAGTTGTTCGAGATGGTGAAGGCGCGCGGCGCGCAAAGCCTGCAGGTGATCGTGGTCCGCAACGACCAGCGCATTTCGAGCACGTCGCTGACCCGGCGCTGAACCATCAGATAAAAAGACGCAAAGCGAAAGCGGCCGGCATTTTTGCCGGCCGCTCTGTTTTATCGGCCACTGAATAAGCTGATCAGCTGTTATCGGCGGTCTCGGCACCCGGTGCGTTCTTCTTCACCGACTCGATGCAGTTCTGCGCGCTCGACTTGCTCTTATAGCCTTCGCTGGACAGCATGGTTTCTCCGTTCGGAGCCTTGAAGCGCACGCGAAATTCGCCTGCCTTGTCTTTGTAGATTTCAAACTTGTACGCCATGACCGGGCCTCCCTCGTTGTTATGTCGGAAAGCCATCATTGCGGTTCATGTCGCGAGATCAAGTTTTTCGTTTCTCGCGCGCTTCAGTATTTCCGCTTCCGTGCTGACACGCCTTTCTGCTTATCGCGCGCGCGCGTCTTCGCCGCATTGGCGGCCTTGCGCGACTTCTTCGCCTTGGTGCGTTTTACCGAGGTCTTTGTGGTGGAAGACTTCACAGTCTTCTTCTTGCGCTTCTTGGCGGCAGTCGTTCGGCCCGAGCCGGATTTGTTGCCGCCGCCGCTCTCCTTGTTCACCGTCGCCCAGGCGCGGCGCTCGGCTTCGTCTTTTGATACGCCGCGCTCCTGGTAGCCTTCCTCGATGTGTTCGGCCTTGCGCTTCTGTTTGTCCGTGTAGGACGACTTGTCGCCTCTTGGAATTTCCGTCTCCCGCGTTGCACGCCACGACGGCCGTGCTTCCGGCGCGAACGCGGCGTTTTGGCCTTTGTTCCAGAATTTGCGGAACCATGATTTCGCTTTGCCGTTCTTCCTGCAAGCGGAGGGCACCCCGCGTTTTTCAAGGAGGATGAAATGGCGACAGCAGCACCGCGCGCGATGAGTGGAACCGCGCAGACCAAGCTCACCCACGATCTGATCGAGAGCGATCGCGTCGTCGGCACGAATGTCTATCGTTCGGACGGCACCAAGATCGGCTCAATCGAGCGTGTCATGATCGACAAATATTCGGGTCAGGCGGCTTACGCCGTGATGAGTTTCGGTGGCTTCCTCGGTCTCGGCCATGATCACTATCCGATCCCCTGGGCGAAGCTCGACTACAACCCCGAACTCGGCGGCTACGAGGTGAACATCACCGACGAAGCACTCAAGGCCGCGCCGCACTTCGATCCGGGCAAGGAATATTCCTGGGACACTGTGCAGGGCCAGAAAATCTACGGCCACTACGGCGTGCCGACCTACTGGGCGTAGTCTCAAGTCTCCCTCTCCCCGAACGGGGAGAGGTTTTTTGTTCGTCATGCCCGCGCTTGTTACCCAAGCCGGGCTTGCCGGACTTTGTCAATTAAAGTTCAGAACTCGGATCAATCCGAGTTCTGGTTGGCATCTCGCTTATGGACGCAGTGCCTTTATAATCGGGATGGCCGGGACAAGCGCGGCCATGACTAGAGTTAAAACGAAAACGCCCCGCGAAAGCGGGGCGTTTTTTATCCGTCGACTTTGAGCGCCGCGATGAATGCTTCCTGTGGAATATCCACCTTCCCGTATTGGCGCATTTTCTTTTTGCCCTCTTTCTGCTTCTCGAGGAGCTTGCGCTTGCGGGTGGCGTCGCCGCCGTAGCACTTCGCCGTCACGTCCTTGCGGAGCGCGCGCACGGTTTCGCGCGCGATCACCTTGCCGCCGATCGCAGCCTGGATCGGCACCTGGAACATGTGCGGCGGGATCAGTTCTTTGAGCTTCTCGCACATCGCGCGGCCGCGGCTTTCGGCGCGCGTGCGATGAACTAACATGGCGAGCGCATCGACCGGCTCGTTGTTGACGAGGATCGAAAGCCGCACGAGATCGCCGGGGCGGCGGTCTTCCATCTTGTAGTCGAACGAAGCGTAGCCCTTCGAGATCGATTTCAGCCGGTCGTAGAAATCGAACACCACTTCGTTGAGCGGCAGTTCGTATTCGACCATGGCGCGCGCGCCGACATAAGACAGGTTCTTCTGGTTGCCGCGCCGGTCCTGACAAAGCTTGATGACGGAGCCGAGATATTCGTCGGGCGTCAGAATCGTCGCGCGGATCCACGGCTCATGGATTTCGTCGATCTGCACCACGTCCGGCATGTCGACCGGGTTGTGCAATTCCATCACGTCGCCGCTGTTCAAACGGATTTCGTAAATCACCGAAGGTGCTGTCGCGATCAGTTCAAGATCGAACTCGCGCGACAGACGCTCCTGAATGATTTCGAGATGCAGGAGGCCGAGAAAGCCGCAACGGAAGCCGAAGCCGAGCGCGGCACTCGTTTCCATCTCAAAAGAGAAGCTCGCGTCGTTCAGGCGCAGCTTCGACATGGCCGCGCGCAGCGCTTCGAAGTCGGCGGCGTCCACCGGGAAGAGCCCGCAGAACACGACCGGCTGCGCCGGACGAAAACCCGCGAGCGGGGTCTCTACCGGCTTCCTGTCATCGGTGATGGTGTCGCCGACGCGCGTATCCGCGACTTCTTTAATGGATGCGGTGAAAAAGCCGATCTCGCCGGGGCCGAGTTCGTCGACTTCCGTCTTCTTCGGATTGATAACGCCGACGCGGTCGAGGTCGTAAGCCGCCTTCGCGCCCATCATGCGGATGCGCTGGTTCTTGCGCATGGTGCCGTCGATGATGCGGACGAGCACGACGACGCCGAGATAGGCGTCGTACCAGCTGTCGACGAGCAGCGCCTTCAAGGGCGCGTTGCGGTCGCCCTTCGGCGCAGGCAGCTTCTCGACGATGGCTTCCAGCACATCCGGCACGCCCTGGCCGGTCTTGGCGGAGATGCCGATCGCGCCGGAGGCGTCGATGCCGATCACTTCCTCGATCTGCGCCTTCACCTTTTCCGGCTCGGCCGCGGGCAGGTCGATCTTGTTCAGGACCGGCACGATCTCGTGATTATTGTCGATCGCCTGATAGACGTTGGCGAGCGTCTGCGCTTCCACGCCTTGGCTTGCGTCCACCACGAGGAGCGAGCCTTCGCAGGCGGCGAGCGAGCGGTTCACCTCATAGGCGAAGTCGACGTGGCCCGGCGTGTCGATCAGGTTCAGAACGTAATTCTGGCCGTTCTTGGCTTTGTAGTTGAGGCGCACGGTCTGCGCCTTGATGGTGATGCCACGCTCGCGCTCGATGTCCATGTTGTCGAGCACTTGCTCCTTGCCGGCCATCTCGCGCGCGTCCATCGCGCCGGTGAGCTGGATCAGCCGGTCGGCAAGCGTGGATTTCCCGTGGTCGATATGGGCGACGATCGAGAAATTGCGGATGTTTTCAATGGGTGTGGCCATGGCGCGCGGGTGTTAGCACCTGCGCCCGACAAGGCAAAGGGCGGCGGCGTGGCAAAAAATCCCTCTCCCGGATGGCGGGAGGGAAGGATAAGAATGGCCCGCATGATGATGAAAGCGACGATCGAGGTCCGGCCCGCCACGGAAGCCGATTTGCGGGCGATTTTCCTGATCTATGCCGACGCGGTGCAGCACTCGACCGCAATCTGGAACGAGACGGTGGGGAGCCTCGAGGACCGCAGGGCGTGGTTCCTCGAGCGGACCGGGAAGGGCTTCCCGGTGCTGGTCGCCGAGGCGGACGGCGTCCTCGGCTATGGCTCGTTCGGTGATTTCCGCCCCTTCGAGGGCTACCGCGTCAGCGTCGAGCACTCGGTATATGTCGACAAGGGATCGCGCGGGAACGGCGCGGGCGGCATGCTGATGGAGGCGCTGATGGAGGCCGCGCGGCGCATGGGCAAGCGCAACATGATCGGCGCGATCGACGGCTCGAACGCGCCTTCGCTCGCGCTGCATAAGAAATTCGGCTTCGTGGAAGCGGGACGCTTGCCGGGCGTCGGCGAGAAGTTCGGAAAAGCCCTCGATCTCGTGCTGATGCAGAAGGTGCTTTAGCACGTCGTCCTCGACGCTGCGAAGCAGCGGTCGGGGACCCATAATCCCTGTGTCAGACTTTTCTGAAAGCGCTGAGGCTAAGTGACTTCTGCCGGTGGTTATGGGTCCCCGCCTTCGCGGGGACGACAATCATCCCACCGCCCGGAGCTGCGGCGGCTCGACCGCGAAAGGCTGCACGGTCAGCTTCTTGCCTTCGCTTGCGATGATGAACGAATTGGCGGGCACCGGATTCCAGAAGGTGCGGTCCATATCCAAGGGCTCCGACACGATGAGCGCGGCGTCGCCGATGTCGCGATAATAAAGCGAGGTCGCGGTGGCGTCGGAGGCATAGCGGAACGCGAACAGGTTCTGCCCATCCGAAAGCGCGGCGGTGAAGCGCACAGGCTTATGCGTGCCGCTCTTCTTCACGAGGTCGGTGACGGTCGCCATGACACGCGCTGTCGCGCCGACAGGATCGTTTTCGAGACCCGCGGAAAGGATTGCGAGGAAGACCGCCTCGGAGTCGGTGGTGCCGAAACGGTTGGAATAGAAGCGGTCGTCGATCAGGCCCTCGACCTGCCGGCGGATCAGCGGCCATTCGCCGATCTGGCCGTTATGCATGAACATCCATGGCCCGTAGGAAAACGGGTGGCAGTTCGGCCGCGTGGTTGCGGTGCCGGTGGAAGCGCGGATATGCGCGAAAAAGAGTTTCGAGCGCAGGTGACGGCAGAGATTGCGGACATTGTCGTCGGACCAGGCCGGGCGCACTTCGCGGTAGATGCCGGGTTCGGTTTCGCGCGCGGTGTACCAGCCGAGGCCGAAGCCGTCGCCATTGGTGGCGCCTTCCGATTCCAGCGCATGCAGGCTCTGATGAATCAGCGAGTGGTCAGGCGCGGTGACATAGCGCTCCAGCGCGGTCTCCGCACCCCGATAGGCAATCCAGCGGCACATTCTAAAAGCCCAACACGCGAGCGCGCGATTTCGTTCAATGCCAGCCCCGTATCGACTCATATATTACGCCAAACCGGCGAAGTTGTGACGAATATTTTCGCAGCAAAAACGAAATCGCCGGAAGGTTTCCCTTCCGGCGATCACGAGCGTTAACGAATTGAGTCGCCTGTATGCGCTCGCTTGCGAGCGGCCCATGCAGGCCAATAAAACTAGCACTTAGTAGCGGTAGTGCTCCGCCTTGTAGGGGCCTTCCTTCTTCACGCCGATATAGTCGGCCTGATCCTTGGAAAGCTCGGTGAGCTTCACGCCGATCTTGGCAAGGTGCAGACGCGCGACCTTCTCGTCGAGCGATTTCGGCAGCACATAGACTTCCTTCTTGTACTTGCCGTCCTTGTTGTTGGCGAAAAGCTCGATCTGCGCCAGCGTCTGGTTGGTGAACGACGCCGACATGACGAACGACGGGTGACCCATCGCGTTGCCGAGGTTCACGAGGCGGCCTTCCGACAGCAGGATGATGCGCTTGCCCGACGAGAACTCGATCTCGTCGACCTGCGGCTTGATGTTGGTCCACTTGAAGTTCTTCAGGCCAGCGACCTGAATTTCGTTGTCGAAGTGGCCGATGTTGCAGACGATGGCCCGGTCCTTCATCGCGCGCATGTGCTCGAGCGTGATGATGTCCTTGTTGCCGGTGGCGGTGACATAGATGTCGGCGCGCGGCAGCGCGTCCTCGATGGTCACGACCTCGTAGCCTTCCATCGCCGCCTGCAGGGCGCAGATCGGATCGATTTCGGAAACCAGCACGCGGCAGCCAGCCTGACGGAGCGAAGCCGCCGAGCCTTTGCCGACGTCGCCGAAGCCCGCGACGAACGCGACCTTGCCCGACATCATCACGTCGGTGCCGCGGCGGATGCCGTCGACCAGCGATTCACGGCAGCCATAGAGGTTGTCGAACTTCGACTTCGTGACCGAGTCGTTGACGTTGATCGCGGGCCACAGGAGCGTGCCGGCCTTCTGCATGTCGTAGAGACGATGCACGCCGGTGGTGGTCTCTTCCGAGACGCCCTTGATCGAGTCCGCGATCGCCTGGAAGTAGCCCTTCGGCTTTTCCTTGAGCTGCTTCTTCAGAAGGGCGAAGAAAACTTCTTCTTCTTCCGAGCCCGGCTTGTCGAGGAACGCGGTGTCGCCCTTTTCGGCGCGCAGGCCGAGGTGGACGTACATGGTCGCGTCGCCGCCGTCATCGAGGATCATGTTCGGGTGACCGCCGCCATGCCAGTCGAACAGCTTCGCGGTGTAGTCCCAGTATTCCTGCAGCGTTTCGCCCTTTACGGCGAAGACCGGAATGCCGGCAGCCGCGATCGCGGCGGCCGCGTGGTCCTGCGTCGAATAGATGTTGCACGAGACCCAGCGTATGTCGGCGCCGAGCGCTTTGAGCGTCTCGATCAACACGCCGGTCTGAATCGTCATGTGCAGCGAGCCGGCAATGCGGGCGCCCTTCAGGGGCTGCTTCGGGCCGTATTCTTCGCGGGTCGCCATCAGGCCCGGCATTTCGGTCTCGGCCAGCGAGAGTTCCTTGCGGCCGAAGTCGGCGAGTCCGATATCGGCAACGATGTAGTCTTTGGCGGCAGCCGTCATGACGATCCTTCGATGTTGAACGTGAAAAAGATGTTGCGCGTGAAAATAGGAACCGGCGCGGGAAGTCCCCGCGCAATTTCGGGCGTGGCTATAGCAGCCTGATCCGGGCCGGGCAACCTTGATATAAAGATTTCTTTATGTCGCGTATTTTGTGCGGCCGGACGCTATAAGCGCGCTGGAAACGCATTCCTGCAGGGCTGAAGTGACGCAAAATACGCTGAAACCAGCCGCCGGCGGCTTGCTGCTGGTGGTGGTGATCTTCCTGATCTCGATGAACCTGCGGCCGTCGATCACGGTCGTCGGTCCGGTGCTCGAATTCATACGCCATGACATGGGCCTGTCCGCGCTGATGGCGGGCGTGCTGACTTCGATCCCGCTCGCGGCCTTTGCCGTGATGTCGCCCTGGGCGGCCGCGATCGGCGCGAAATTCGGCATGGAGCGCACGGTTTTCGTGGTCATGCTGATCGTTGTCGCAGGCGTGCTCCTGCGCGCGGCTCCCTCGGTTTTTGCGTTGTATGCCGGATCGATCGTGCTGGCCTCCGGGATTGCAGTCGGCAACGTCCTCGTGCCCGCGATGATCAAGCGCGATTTCCCGCATAAGGTCGGCCTGCTGACGAGCATCTACGCAACCACGCTTGGAATCTTCGCCTCGTTGTCGTCGGGCATCGCCGTGCCGCTCGCGGAAGTTTTGCCGGGCGGCTGGCGCGGCTCGCTCGCGATCTGGTTCGCGCCCGCACTCATCGCAGCCCTGTTTCTGTTGCCGAGCCTGAAGCGGGCGACGCCTCCGCCCGTGCAGCCCGGCGCTACGGCCGAGCAGAGCGTCTGGCGCTCGCGGCTTGGCTGGCACGTGACGCTGTTCATGGGCTTGCAGTCCATGAGCTTTTACATCGTCCTGAGCTGGCTTGCTTCGATCCTGCAGGATCAGGGCTATTCGCCGGTCAGCGCCGGATGGCTGGTCGCGCTCTTTCCCGCGCTCGGCATTCCGGCAGGCTTCGTGTTCTCGCCGGTCATTGCGCGCTTCAAGGATCAGCGTGGCTTGAGTCTATTCTTCAGCCTGATGATGGCCGCTGGATATGTCGGGCTGATTTTCCTGCCGCAATATACGGTGCTCTGGATCGTCGTATCCGGCATCGCGCTGGGCTTCTGCTTTCCGCTTGCACTCGGCTTCTTCGCGTTTCGTGCCTCAAGCACGCAGCAGGCGGCGGCTCTCTCCGGCATGGCGCAGTCGGTCGGCTACGGGATCGCGGCGCTCGGGCCCGTCGTATTCGGCGCGCTCCACGATTTCAGCAAGGGCTGGGTGCTGCCGCTCACGATGGTTGCGATTTCGGCGCTGCTGCAAGCCTATGTCGGCTGGCATGCTGGACGAGACGCCCATATCGGCGACAGCACCGACAGGCGCATCTGAAACGCTGTAAGGCGGGCCGCTACCTGCTGCGGCTATTCTTCTTCGCCGAACTTGGTGGCCAGCAGATTTTCGAGCGCGGCGAGGGCTTCCTTCGCATCGGTGCCGAGGCAGGTCACCTGAATCGTCGTGCCGGGGCCTGCCGCGAGCATCAGAAGGCCCATGATCGAATCCCCGTTCACGGTCTCGCCGCAGCGGGTGACGCGAATCTCGGATTCGAACTTTTCCGCCATCTGCACGAATTTGGCAGAGGCGCGCGCATGCAGACCGCGCTTGTTGATGACCGGCAATTCTTTCGACACTGCTCCGTCAGGGACGGCGGCGTTCGGTCTGCAATCGTCCTCGGGCGGTAATTCGGAATGCGCCACGTTATTTGCCTGTGCCGGCAAGCACGCGGCTTGCGATGTTGATGTATTTGCGGCCCGCATCCTGCGCGAGTGCTACTGCCTGCGCGAGCGGCGCTTCGTCCCGGACCTTCGCGAGCTTGACCAGCATCGGCAGGTTGATCCCGGCAACGACCTCGACGTTCGGCGTGTTCATGACCGAGATCGCGAGATTGGAAGGTGTGCCGCCGAACATGTCGGTGAGGATCGCAACGCCGTCGCCGGTTTCCACTTTCTCGACCGCCTGAATGATCTGCTTGCGGCATCCTTCTATGTCGTCTTCAGGGCCGATCGTCACCGTTTCGATCTGCTTCTGCGGGCCGACAACGTGTTCGAGCGCCGAGCGAAACTCGACGGCAAGACGACCATGGGTGACGAGGACAAGACCGATCATCAGGCTCCGCCGGGAATAAGGGAACAAATGAACCCGGCTCCTCCGCGGTCACGCGGGAACGCGCATATTCGTTATGTGCATTGCGGAATGCAAGCGTTCAGGCGGAAAACCCAAGCGTGGCCCAGGTTTTCAGCACCGTGGGCAAAGGGTCGGCTGCTTCCGCGAGCGGCAAGCGCGGCATTGTGACGCCCAGAATCGTGGTCCGCAGAGCGGTCGGAGACGGCACGCGCTCGGCGTCGGAAGCCGCGAGATCGGCGACGAGGCCGACCACGGCATAGCGCTCGAAGGGCACATGGCTCACGCCCGTTCCCCGCAGTTCGATCATGCCTTCGATGGCTTTGGGCGCGGCGGCGATCAATTTGCCGTTCAAGGCCGAAAGCGCGACGCGGTCGTCCGCAACCAGCCGCGCGAAGCGGATGTTGCCGCGCGCGGCGGCATCGAGGAGCGACCAAGCGAGCCGCGACTTTCCCGAACCCGAGGGCCCGCGGATGAGCAGTGCGCGGGAGCCGA
This sequence comes from Xanthobacteraceae bacterium, assembly GCA_035440445.1. Classification (GTDB taxonomy): domain Bacteria; phylum Pseudomonadota; class Alphaproteobacteria; order Rhizobiales; family Xanthobacteraceae. The sequence goes on along the minus strand of DAORMJ010000010.1, from coordinate 58,498 downwards.
GCAGGATGGCGGTCGCGTGTTCGCTGCCGCTGCCTTTATGCATTGCGGCCCTTCTGCACTTTGCTGTTTGCAGCCGGCAGGCGGACGACGAAACGCGCGCCTGCGATCTTCGGCGCTTCGCTACCCGGCTGCGTTGCGGCAAGCCGGTTCTCGGCCCAGATGCGGCCGCCATGGGACTCGACGATCTGCTTGGAGATCGAAAGGCCGAGGCCAGAGTTTTGTCCGAAGCGATGCTCTGGGCGATCGGTGTAGAAGCGCTCGAAAATGCGCGTGAGCGCTTCGGGCCTGACGCCGGGGCCTTCGTCTTCCACCGCGATCTCGATTTCAGCGCCGATGCGTTTGCAACGCACGGTGACCTTGCCGTCCTGCGGAGAGAACGAGCGGGCATTTTCCACGAGGTTGTCGATCACCTGACCGAGGCGCGAATCGTTGCCAAGCACGCGAAGCTGGGCCGCGGTCACACCTGCGGGCTCGAACAGAAGCTCGACCTTCACGCCGTCGTCTCTCGGCACGTCATTCGCGATATCGGCGACTGCGTTCAGCATGGTGCGGATATCGACGGGCTTGGCTTCGTGACGCAACAGATCGGCGTCGAGACGGCTCGCATCCGAAATGTCGCTGATGAGGCGGTCGAGCCGCTTGATGTCGTGTTGGATCACCGCAAGCAGCCGCTCGCGCGATTCCTCGTTTCTCGCAAGCGGCAGCGTTTCGATTGCGGAGCGAAGCGAGGTGAGGGGGTTCTTCAATTCATGCGCGACATCCGCGGCGAAGCTCTCGATCGCTTCGATGCGCGAATAAAGCGAATTGGTCATGTCGCGGAACGCACCGGAAAGATGCCCGATCTCGTCGGCGCGCGCGGTCATGTCGGGGATCTGCACGCGCGCATGCGTGCGGCGGCGCACATGCTCGGCCGCTTCCGCAAGCCTGCGCATGGGGCCTGCAATGGTGCCCGCGAGCAGGAAGGAGAGCACGATCATGACCGCCGCCGCGATCAGGAACACGCGCACGATTACGAGCCGCTCGGCTTCGACCGCGTTGTCGATTTCGCCGCCTTGCGTTTGCAGCATCAAAACGCCGAGCACGCCGCGGAAGCGCTGCACGGGAATGGCGACCGAGATAATGACTTCGCCGCGCTCGTTCACGCGCACTTCGGAATCGCTCTGTCCGCTCAATGCGGTCTTGATCTCGGAATATTCCTTGCCGTTGGCGGCGCCGATCTCGCGATAGATCGGCAATCCGCCGGAGCGGAACCACAGGCGCGTCCGCCGCCACCATGCGCGCAGCGGATTGATCTGCGGTTCGTTCACGCCGGGCAGGTCGAAGCGCAGGATTTCGCCGGTACTGCTTAGCGTCCGCGAATCCAGCAATAGCCCGCCGTCACGGTCATAGATGCGCGCGCGCGTGTTCGCGGGCGTCACCAGCCGGCGCAACAGCGGTGCCACTTGTTCGGGATTGATCGGAAATTCGAGTGCGAGGAAATCGTCGCTCGGCCCGTAGCTTTCGCCGGCCTGTAGTTCGAGCAGGCGATTGGGGTCGATCGGAATGTTGCTTGCGTCCGAGCGCGTGGTGCTTGCGATCGCCGCGGCCATGATCTCGCCCTGCGTGAGCAAAGATTGCACGCGCGCTTCGATGAGGCCCGCGCGGTATTCGGAGAGATAGAGAATGCCGCTGACGAGCGTGACGAGGCCAAGCAGGTTCAGAAGAACGATACGCCGCCTGAGCGAGGAGAACGCCTGAAACGCAAGGAAGCCGCCGAAGCGCCTGAGCCAGCCTGCGTTTTCCGGCAATGCCGATTCAGGACGCAGTTCGTTCTCTGGCCGCTGTGCGAGGCCGAGCCAGTAGCGCAGACCGAGCGGATCGATGATGCGCGCGAAACTCTTGCGAAAGCCACCCGCGAATAATCCGAAAGGATCGAGGATGCGCGCGAGAACGGAACGGCCGCGCCGTTCCGAGATTTCGGACGGCGTCTGCGCGGACTTATCTACGTCTGCCTTCATCAAGCTGCCTTCACAGGGCGAGCCCTTCGCGGGAAATCATTTCCCCGCGCTTGTCGTCAGGCTTCCTTGAAGCGGTAGCCGACACCGTACAGCGTTTCGATCATTTCGAAATCGTCGTCGACCGCCTTGAACTTCTTGCGCAGCCGCTTGATGTGGCTGTCGATGGTGCGGTCGTCGACGTAAACCTGATCGTCATAGGCGGCATCCATCAGCGCGTTGCGGCTTTTGACGACGCCCGGACGCTGCGCGAGCGCCTGCAGGATCAGGAATTCAGTGACGGTGAGTGTGACCGGATCGCCCTTCCAGGTGCAAGTGTGGCGCTCGGGATCCATCTTGAGCTGGCCGCGCTCGAGCACCTTGGCGGAGTCGGTTTCCTTCTGCGGCATCGCATCTTTCGGAATGAAGCGCCGCAATACCGCTTTTACCCGCTCGACGAGGAGCCGCTGCGAGAAAGGTTTGCGGATGAAATCGTCCGCGCCCATCTTGAGGCCGAAGAGTTCGTCGATCTCTTCATCCTTCGAGGTGAGGAAGATGACGGGCAGGTCGGATTTCTGGCGGATGCGGCGCAGAAGCTCCATGCCGTCCATGCGCGGCATCTTGATATCGAGGATGGCAAGATCCGGAGGGCTGGACTTGAAGCCTTCAATCGCCGAAGCACCATCGGTAAAGGTGAGGATTCGATAGCCTTCCGCTTCCAACGCAATCGAAACTGAGGTCAGAATATTGCGGTCATCATCCACAAGCGCGATGGTTGGCATAGAGTCTCCTGTCCGGACCGGTCGGCGCCGGAATCGCTGGAACTGATAGTATTGGGCCGTTCAAACAATTATGGCAGGGCCGAAATGTGACGGGGCGACCTGCGGGCTAAAAACAACCTAGACGTTTGCCCGAATAAAGGTAACCCGTAGTAATTATTACATTTTCTACAGAATCAGATGCCTCAGGACGATTATCAATCCCCCCGAACCTTGGCCCGCTTCATCCTGCGGGAGACCCTTTTCGGGTCGCTCGGCACCGAAGGCGAGCGGGGATACCCCTTTGTTTCGGTCGTGGGCCTTGCCGCGATGCCGGACGGTGCGCCGGCCATTCTGCTTTCAAATCAGGCCCGCCATACGGTTAACGTCCGTAAGGACCCGCGGGTTTCGCTGCTGTTGCTGGAAAAGCCCCACGCCGAGGACCCGCTCACGGTGGCGCGGTTGACGGTATCGGGGGCGGCGGAGCCGATCAGTAAAGAACTGATGCGGCAGCGCTATCTGATGCGGCACCCGGAGGCGATCAAATACGCCGAGCAGCCCGAATACGATTTCTGGCGCGTCAATATCGACCGCGGGCACCTGATCGGAGCCTTTGGCCGGACCTCCGATCTGACCGCGGACGACCTGATTGGCGGACCGGCCAAGCCTTGATAGGCGCGGCCCTAATCAGAACAGTTCTAATCTAAGTCATTGATAGAACTTGCGATCTTGACCTCGATCATAGGGTTCGAGGAGATTGCCGCGACGTTTTCGATTGGAGTGGATCATGGAAAAGCAGGCCGAAGCCTTTGACGCTGTCGCCTATGCCAAGCGGCTGATGCGGGAGGCGCGGACAGGGGCGCTTGCGACCCTCAACGAGGATGGCGGGCCCTATGCCTCGCTGGTCACGGTCTCGACGCTGCCTGACAACTCGCCGGTGATGTTTCTCTCCAACCTCGCCAAGCACACCGCCAACTTCAAGCGCGACCAGCGGGTTTCGCTCCTGCTCGAGGAGCGCCGCCCCGGCGATCCGCTGGCGATCGGCCGGGTGAGCCTGATGGGCCGGATCGCGGTTACCCAGGACCCGGCGGCCGCCCGCCGCCACGCTGCGCGCCACAACACGACCAAGAGCTTTTCGAAGTTTCCCGATTTCGCCTGGTACCGGATCGAGCTTGAAAGCGCGCATCTGGTCGCGGGCTTTGGCCGCATCGTCGGGATCGAAGGCAAAGATTTGCGGACCGAGGTGTCGGATGCGGGCGAACTCGTCGCGTCCGAAGAAAGCGCCGTCAGTCACATGAATGAAGACCACCGGGACGCGATTTCGCTTTACGCGACCCGGCTTCTGAACGCGCAGGATGCGGATTGGCGCATCATCTCTTTGGATCCAGAAGGCTGCGACCTGATGGCAGGCGAAACGATCCGCCGTCTGGATTTCCCGCAGCGGCTTACGAAGGCCGCAGAGTTACGGGTCACTCTCGCCAAACTGGCGAAAGAAGCGCGCGCGCTTGCCGCGTAAGGTTACTGGGCGGTCTTGCTGTTTCGCGTTGCAATGAAACGTCAAGCCTGCTCATTGACATAAAGACTTCACAAGGCTGGGGCTGGACAATATGGTCCGCGCTTTCCGGGGCGGGCGGCCAGAAACGATGGGTTTCGTCCATTTGCCGCCCCGTTTGTGGAAATGAAGTGGTGCGATGGATGGCCGCCGTTTTCTGGCGGCCAATCGGGAGGAAGTTTCGTGAACGAGTCGGGCATTCGGAGCGCATACGGCGCGGATAAATTCGGTTTCTCCGAACTGAAGGCGGTGCATTGGAATTTGCAAACGCCTGCGCTCTATGAGCACTCTCTCCAGCGCAAGGAAGGCAACATCGTCGCCGGTGGTGCGCTCTGTGCCGAAACCGGTCACCACACCGGCCGTTCGCCCAAAGACAAACACACGGTCGTCGACGAACTCACCGAAAACAAAGTCTGGTGGGACAACAATAAAAAAGTCTCGAAAGAACACTTCAACAATCTCCTCGCCGACTTCATCGCTCACGCCAAAGGCAAAGAACTCTTCGCGCAGGACCTCTACGGCGGCGCCGACAAGAGTTACCGGATCAAGGTCCGCGTCTTTACCGAACTCGCCTGGCACTCGCTTTTCATCCGCACGCTCCTGATCCGCCCCGAGGCCGAAGAGCTTGCGAAGTTCGAACCCGAACTCACCATTCTCGACTTCCCCTCGTTCAAGCCCGATCCGAAGCGTCACGGCGCCCGCGAAGGCTCCGACACCATGGTTGCGATCGATTTCACGCGGAAGATCGTGTTGATCTGCGGCTCTTCCTATGCCGGCGAAATGAAGAAGTCGGTCTTCACGACCCTGAACTTCTATCTGCCGCAGCAGGGCGTCATGCCGATGCACTGCTCGGCCAACGTCTCGAACGACGGCAAGGAAAGCGCGCTCTTCTTCGGTCTCTCCGGCACCGGCAAGACCACGCTTTCCGCGGATCCCAATCGCACCCTGATCGGCGACGACGAAACCGGCTGGGGCCCGCACGGCATCTTCAATTTCGAAGGCGGCTGCTACGCCAAGACCGTCAACCTCTCCAAAGAGAACGAGCCCATGATCTGGGACGCGACCAATCGCTTTGGCGCGATCCTCGAGAATGTCGGCTTCGATCCGGTCTCGCGCGTTCCGGACTACACGGACATCTCGAAGACCGAGAACACCCGTTCGGCCTATCCGCTCGACTTCATTCCGAATGCGTCTCGCACCGGCTGCGCCGCGCATCCGAAGAACATCATCATGCTGACCGCGGACGCCTATGGCGTGATGCCGCCGATCGCGAAACTCTCGCCCGAGCAGGCGATGTATCATTTCCTTTCCGGCTACACCGCAAAAGTCGCAGGCACCGAGAAGGGCCTGACCGGCGTTGAACCGGAATTCTCGACCTGCTTCGGCTCGCCGTTCCTGCCGCTGCATCCGTCGGAATATGCGAAGCTGCTCAAGGACTACATCGCCAAGCACAATGTCGATTGCTGGCTCGTCAATTCCGGCTGGACTGGCGGCAAATACGGCACCGGGCGCCGTATGCCGATCAAGGCGACGCGCGCGCTCGTCACCGCCGCGCTGAACGGTTCGCTGAAGACTGCCGACTTCCACACCGATCCTTATTTCGGTTTCTCGGTGCCGAACTCGGTACCGGGCGTGGAGCCGCATCTGCTCTATCCGTCGAAGACCTGGAAGAACAAGGCCGAGTTCGACGAGACCGCGCGCAGCCTCGTCGGTATGTTCCAGAAGAACTTCCAGAAGTTCGAAGGCCATGTCGATGCCGCGGTGAAGGACGCAGCACCTGCGGTGCGCCTCGCGGCCGAGTAATTCATACAGCGGCTTGAACTAATTTGCGCGCGCCGGTGGCTGGTTGGCTGCCGGCGCGTTTGCATTCGGCGCGGCTGATTCCGGTGATGCTTTCTGTAAAAATTCCGGTGTGTCGGGCGTCTGCCGGACGGTCACCGTCATGGCGTGCGGCGCATGCGGATTGCGCGGCAGAATCTTGATCGCCATGAGCTGCTTCACCAGCGAAGGGCTCATGCCCGCCCGCTGGATCGGCACGAACTTGTCACCGCCGCGGTAAACTGCGAAGCCGTCCGGCTGCACGACGATGTCGCCGCCCTGCAGCGTTGGGTCGTTCTCGAAATCGACAGCGGCAACCCCATACGGATCGCGGCCATTGCAGGTGCAGCCGTCGACGATCTGGGTGCGGTAGAGAAACGCATTAGGCAGTGCCGAATATTTCTGGCCGTCTTGCGCGACGGCGTTATCGATGCCTAGTCCGCTGAACACCTTGGTCTGTGCCGACGGGCACATGGCGTTACAAACTTTGTCGAGCGAGACGTCCTTGCGGCCGCCGCGGTTCACCGGGAAAAACCTGCCGTCGCAGGTGCGAACGCAGGCATTGAAGAAAGCATCCGACTTTCGCTTCTTGTCTTCCTCGTCGTCCGGCGCATAGCGCGGACGCGCGCCAAACAGCGCACCGAAAAATTCCGAGAAGGGATTGTTCGAGCGCGTGTCGCGATAGGGCGCGGGCGGCGTGTTCCGCGCGCCGCCATAGATGCTGTAATAAGTTTGCGCAGTGGCGGGAGTGACGAGGGCAGGCGTAAGGAAGAAAGCCGAAAACGCCGCTAAAAGAAGCGCGGTTTTGATCGAACTGGCCGCTTTCTGAAGGGCCGACACGGCTACACTGCTCCCCGGCGTTGTGTTGCGGTTTTAACCCCGGAGGTATGACCGCGACATTAAACGCCTGATCCCGCAAAAGGTTGCAACGTGCATTCCTCGCGGAAAAAGAGTGTTTGGCCAGCCTTTAGCGGTTCAAGAATTCGTCAGCGGTAAACAGCGCATGAAAACGCAGGCCCGCCTTGCCGAAAGTTTCAGCGGCGCCCTCCTGCCGGTCGACGATGGTGAGCGCGAGCGCGACGTGGGCGCCCGATTCCTGTGCCGCTTGGGCGGCTTTCAGTGCGGACTCGCCGGTCGTGGTGACATCCTCGACGATGGCAACGGTCTTGCCTGCAAGCGTCTCGCCTTTGGTCAGGCCTTCGACCAGGAGCTTCGCGCCGTGTTCTTTCGGCTTCTTGCGCACGAAGAAATTCGGCAGCGGCTTGCCCGTTATCCAGCTCAATGCCGCGACCGCCCCCGAAATCGGCACAGCACCCATCTCCAGGCCGCCGATTGCGTCGAGCTTTTCCGTGGCCAGCGCCTCCAGCGACAATTGCGCGAGGAGTGCCGCACCTTCCGGATCGAGCATGGTGGGCTTGAGATTGAAATAGAAGTGGCTCTTGCGCCCCGATGCCAGCGTGACCTCGCCGAGCCCGAAGGAGCGGGTGGCGATGATTTCTTTCAGCCGCGCGCGGGCGGCTTTCGGATCGGGGAGATTGATCTGGGTCACGGGCGAAGACATCCGGGTTGGAGCAGGCACCGGACTTGCTATCATCGTGCGCGCAAAGCGCCAACGAAAACGCCCGATCCATCAACAGCGAAGCCATCCAACAACGGACAAAAATAATGAACGGCCTGATCCCCCAACCGCTCGAATTTGAGCCGCGCAGCGAGGCGCAGATGCTGGCGCGGGCTAAGGCTTTCCGCGCGCTGATGCAGCGCCGCCGCACGGTGCGGGACTTTTCCGATCGCCCGGTTCCGCGCGCGATCATCGAGGATGCGGTGATGACCGCGGCCGGCGCCCCTTCCGGCGCCAATCAGCAGCCCTGGACCTTCGTGTGCATTTCGGACGCCGCGGTAAAATCGAAAATCCGGGTCGCCCCGGAGGAGGAAGAGCGCGAGTTCTACAAGGGCGGCAGGACGCCGGAGGAATGGCTGGAGGCACTCGGGCCGCTCGGCACCGACGAGCACAAGCCGTTCCTCGATGTTGCGCCCTGGCTCATCGTGATCTTCGGCCAGCGTTACGGCTTTGCCGAAGACGGCGCGCATGTGAAGCACTATTACGTCCCGGAATCGGTGGGGATTGCGATGGGCTTCCTGATCGCCTCCCTGCACAACGCGGGCCTCGCGACGCTGACGCACACGCCGTCGCCGATGGGTTTCCTGAACGAGATCTGCGACCGCCCCGCGAACGAGAAGCCTTACGTGCTCTTGGTCGCGGGCTATCCGGCGGAGGATTGCAAGGCGCCGACGATTGCCAAGAAGAAGCTGGAAGAAGTGAGCGTCTTTATCGGGCCGTCGTGATCAGGAACCAGATCGCGACGGCAACGAGTACGAGCGCGATGACGCGCCGGAACGGTACGCGGAAACGCGGATCGTCCAGATAAGCATAGAGCTGGCCCGCGAGTAGCACCACGGCAACATGCGTGGCGGAGGCCACGCAAACGAAAATTGCCGACATCAGCGCGGTCTGCTTGAATACCGAGATGGCATCGGGCACGATGAAGCCCGGCAGCACGCTGATGTAGAAAATCGCGGCCTTGGGGTTGAGCAGGTTAGTGATCAGTCCGCGGCGGAACGATTCGAGTGCCCGGTCCGGGCGCGAACCTTCGGCTTCGTCGCCAGGCTCGTCGTGCCAGCTTTCCCACGCGAGCCAGAGGAAATAGAGCGCGCCGGCCCAGCGCAGCAATTGATAGAGGAATGGCGACTCGTGGATGATTGCCGCGACGCCGAGTGCCGCCGCGATTCCATAGATCGCAAGACCCAGCGCGATCCCGGCGACCGCCGCGAATCCCGCGCGCATGCCATGATTGAGCGTGAGTGCCGCGAGATAAGTCTGGTTTGGGCCCGGCACGAGCTCGATGATCAGCGAGGCAAGCGCGAAAGCCCAGAGCGAGGAAAGCAGCGCGTCGTTCATGGCCGCGACTGTAGCAGCCTAATGCGCCTCTTCCCAGTTGTTTGCCGCGCGGGCATCGACCGATAGCGGAATGGAAAGCGCGACCGCGGGCAGCGGCGCCTCTTCCATCACACGGGTCACGAGCGGCAGCGTCTTCTTCACGTCCTTCTCGGCCACTTCGAAGATCAGTTCGTCGTGGACCTGCAGGAGCATCTTCGCGTCCACCTTTGCCTTCGCGATCACGTCATCCATGCGGATCATCGCGCGGCGGATGATGTCGGCAGCCGTGCCCTGCAGCCGCGCGTTGATCGCGGCGCGTTCGTTGAAGCCGCGCACCGAAGGGTTTGGGTCCTTGATCCCGGGATAATGGCAGCGACGGCCGAACAGCGTTGTGACGTAGCCGTTCTCGCGGGCGAACTTCTTGGTCTCTTCCATGTAGTCGCGGATGCCGGGGAAGCGCTCGAAATATTTCTTGATGTAAGCGCCCGCTTCCTCGCGGCCGATGCCAAGCTGGTTCGCGAGCCCGAAAGCCGAAATGCCATAGATGATACCGAAGTTGATCGCCTTGGCGCGGCGGCGGATTTCCGCCGGCATGTCTTTCACCGGCACGCTGAACATCTCTGAAGCGGTCATCGCGTGAATGTCGAGCCCTTCGCGAAACGCCTTCTTCAGTTGCGGCACGTTGCCGATCTCCGCGAGCAGCCTGAGTTCGATCTGCGAATAGTCGGCGGAGACGAGCTGGTTGCCTTTTTCCGCGACGAAAGCCTTTCTAATCTTTCGGCCTTCTTCGGTGCGGACCGGAATGTTCTGCAGGTTCGGCTCTGAAGATGCGAGGCGGCCGGTCGGCGTCGCCGCAAGCGCATATGAGGTGTGAACGCGGTTCGTCTCCTTGTTCACGTATTCCGGCAGCGCGTCGGTATAGGTCGATTTGAGTTTCGAGAGCTGCCGCCACTCGAGAATTTTCTTCGGCAGTTCGTGGCCTTCTTCCGCAAGGTCTTCGAGCACCTTCGCGCCCGTGGACCAGGCACCCGTCGAGGTCTTTGTGCCGCCGGGAAGGCCCATCTTGCCGAATAGAATGTCGCCGAGTTGCTTCGGGCTGCCAGGATTGAACTGCTGGCCCGCGATCTTGGAGATTTCGTCTTCCAACCGCGCGGTCGATTGCGCGAAGTCGCCCGAAAGGCGCGAAAGCATCTGCCGGTCGATGGCAATGCCGCGCTTTTCCATTTCCGCGAGCACGACGGCAAGCGGCCGCTCCAGCGTCTCATAGACGTTGTTCATGCTCTCGGCGGCAAGCCGCGCCTTGAGATAGAGCCAGAGCCGCAACGTGACGTCGGCGTCCTCGGCGGCATATTCGGTGGCGCGGTCGATGCCGACACGGTTGAAGGTGATCGCGCTTTTGCCCTTGCCTGCGACCTGCTCGTAGGCGATCGGCTTGTGACCGAGAAAGCGCAGCGCGAGATTGTCCATGCCGTGGCCCCCGCCGGAGCGGCCAGCATCGAGCGCGTAAGACATCAGCATGGTGTCGTCATAAGGCGCGATGAAGACGTTTTCGCGCGCCAGCACGAGCCAGTCATATTTGATGTTCTGCCCGATCTTCATCACGCTTGGGTCTTCGAGCAGCATTTTCAGCTTCGCGCAGGTTTCTTTTAGCGGAAGCTGGCCGGGTAACAGGCCATCGTCGAACAATCCTTCGCCGGCACCGCAATGGCCGAGCGGAATGTAGCAGGCTTCCCCCGGCACCACGCAGAGCGAGACGCCGCAAAGGTCGGCCTGCATCGGATCGAGCGAGGTCGTCTCGGTATCGACCGCGACATAGCCGGCAGCCCGCGCCTTCTCGATCCAGCCATCCAGCTGCTTCGGCGTCGTGACGGTCTCGTACTTCTTTGGATCGAACGGAATTTTCTTCAGCGCCGCTTCGCGTTCTGCAAAGAGAGCGCTTGGCGTAAGTTCGCCTGCAGCGGCTGCCTGCGCCTTGTCGGCGGCTTTCGCGGGCGCTTTCTCCGTCGCCTTGCCTTCCGCCACCGCGGCACCCGCCGACAACAACGGGTCCGCTTCGACCGTGTTCGGATCGATCCCTGCGGACTTCGCCACGTTTTCGGTAAGGCGCGTGAATTCCATTGCTTTGAGGAAAGCGACCACTTTCACCGGATCGCCGCCGTCGAAGCCGAGCTGGTCGAGTGGGGTGCGGAGCGGGGCGTGATCGTCGAGCAGCACGAGCTTCTTGGAAATGCGCGCGAGTTCGGCGTTGTCGATCAGCGTCTGGCGGCGTTTGTCCTGTTTGATCTTCTCTGCGTTCTGAAGAAGCGTTTCGAGGTCGCCATATTCCTGAATGAGGAGGGCTGCGGTCTTGATGCCGATGCCCGGCACGCCCGGCACGTTATCGGTCGCGTCTCCGCACAGCGCCTGCACGTCCGGCACGCGCGCGGGCTCGACGCCGAACTTCTCCTCGACTTCCTTCTCGCCGATCTTGCGTTCGTTGCCGGGCATGGGATCGTACATCGTGACGTCCTTGCGCACGAGCTGCATGAGATCCTTGTCGCCGGCGATGATGAGCACTTCCGCGCCGGCCTCGCGCGCTTCGCGGGCGTAGGCCGCGATCAGGTCGTCCGCCTCGTATCCCACTTCTTCGATGGGCTTCAGGCCGAAGGCCTTCACCACGTCGCGCATCAGCGGAAATTGCGGAATCAGGTCTTCCGGCGGATCGTCGCGGTTCGCTTTGTATTCGGGATAGATTTCGTTGCGGAAGCCGTCACCGGCCGCATCGAACACCACGCCGACATGCGTCGGCTTCTTTCCGTCGATGCCCTCTCGCATCAGCTTCCACATCATGGACGAGAAAGTCATGATCGCGCCGACCGGCAATCCGTCCGAGCGCGTGAAAGCCTTGCCGCGCGATTGCGCGGCTTTGAACATTGCGAAATAGGCGCGGAAAATGAAGGACGAGCCGTCGATCAAAAAGACGCGGTCGCCCTTCTTCAGGGGTCGAATTTCGGACATGGAACCTCGTTTACCGCGGGCACGATGCCGAAGCGAGCGAGGCCCGGCAAGCAAAACCACCCCGTTAGATGGGGACAGTTCGCTTGCCGATAAAGCCCTTTATTCCGCGGGCTGAAGCGTCTTTTTGCCCGATGGCCTGAGGTGGAATGCGGCAGGCCGCACGAACAGGAAGTCGAGCCTCGTGCCCCGGATCGCAGCATGGAACAGAAGCGGCACCACCACGCCCGCCAGCGTGACGAGGAGCGTCACGGTTCCAAGATCTGGAATGATGCCGCTATGGAGCAGGAAAAGGCGCGTCGCCGCCATCGGCAGGAAGAAGGCGAGATAGACCACGATCGAATTCTCGCCGGCATAGCGCAAGACGGTGAACCAGTTCATCTGCGCGAGAATGGACGCAACCGTGATCACTGCCATGGCGCCTGCAAAGCCGAGCGCAAGCGACAGGAACGGCGCTTCCGCGTAGCCGCCGAATACGAGGACGCCGTTGGTCAGACCCCACAGCACGAGCGCGATCGCGAACACGCGCAGATTGGCCTGCACGAGCGCGGCATAACCGAAGACATATTGCGCGAGCCAGTAGCCGCCGAAGAAATAAACGAAGCGGGCGCAGAACTCGTCGATCATCAGCCAGCCGGTGTTGACGCGCGCGATCTCGAGTGAAGCCGCAACGATGAAGATGCCGAGCGGCGGAGTTTTGCGCGTCGCCTTCACCAGCACGAACATCACCGGCAGCATGTAGATGAACCACAGCGAACCGAACGGCTCGATATAGGCGAGCAGGTATTGCTGGAAGAGACCTTCGACGCCGTATTTCGAAACGAAGACCGGGGCCTTGAAGGCAAACTGGATCGTCACCCACAGCACGTAGAAATAGAAGAAGTGCACGACCTTCTTGTCGAGATAGTCGCGCCAGTTGCGGTCGATGACGCGTCCGAGAAACAGACCTGAGATCAGGAAGAAGTCCGGCATGCGGAAGGGCTTCGCAAAGGTCGCGACCGCATGCATCCAGCTTTCGTGGCCATCGGCGACCTCGACCCCCAGGATCGAGTGCTTCATCACCACCCAGATGATGCAGATGCCCTTGGCGAAATCGACCCAGTCGACCCGCGGCTTCTCGTAAATTCCCATCTCTCTCACGGTCAGGCTCCAGAACGCTCACATGTGCCGCGGCGTTACATGCCGCTTGCTTTGCCCTGTTGCGGTGCAATCACTATGCCGAGTTCCCCGTAGAACTACGATGAAAGCAGCCTGCGGAAGCTGCGCCACGGCGTTAACGGATGGTTCACGTTGAAAAGCCAGGCGCCGCAATACCCCCGCGCGCGAGATGCGATTCTTCGCGGCTGGCGAATGAAATTATGCAGACAAGACATGCGCATGGCGCGGAGTGGCGGGTGTTACGCACGCGATTTCAGCGCGGGCGTTCATCCCGCAATGGCACAGATTGATAGGGAAATTGCGCGCGGGCCCCGACCGCTGCGCGCCGCTTATTCTGCGGCTTGCAGCGTGTCCTTGCGCGTGCGGCCGAGATGGAAGGCGGCGGGCCGCACGAACAGGAAGTCGAAGCGCGTGCCGCGAACGATCGCATGCAGGATGAGCGGCACGATCACGCCAGCCGCTGTCACGATGAGCGCGACCGATCCCAGATCTGGCACGATGCCGGTTTTCAGCAGCACCGCGCGGGTCGCCGCCATCGGCAGGAAGAAGGCGAGATAGACCACGATGGAATTCTCGCCGGCATAACGAAGCAGCGAGAGCCAGTTCACTTTTGCGAGGAGCGCGGCAAGCGCAACCACGGCCGCAGCACCGGCAAAGCCGAGCAGCAGTGAAAGCACCGGCATTTCGCTATAGCCGCGCACGACCATGAAGTCGTTGGCAAAGGCCCAGACGCCGAGCGCGAGCACGGCAAGCCATGGGTCTTTCTGCACGCCGGCTGCGAAGCGGAAGATGTGGCTTGCGAGCCAGTAGCCCGCGAAGAAATAGACGAAGCGGCCCGCGAATTCGTCGATCATGATCCAGCCCGTGTGAATCGGCGCGATCTCGAGTGCGGCGGCGAGCACGAAGATGGCAAGCGGCGGCACGCGCTTGGTCAGTTTCGTCAAGACGAAGAACACCGGGAGGATATAGATGAACCAGAGCGTGCCGAACGGCTCGAGAAACGCGAGCCCGAACTGCCGCGCGACCTCGATCACGCCGCCCTGTGCGAGGAAGGCAGGCGCCTTGAAGACGAACTGGATCGAGACCCAGAGCAAATAGAAATAGAGAAAGTGCACGACTTTCTTATCGAGATAATCGCGCCAGTTGCGATCGATCACGCGGGCGAGAAACAGGCCGGAGATCAGGAAGAAATCGGGCATGCGAAACGGCTTCGCAAAGGCGACGAAGTAGTGCAGCCAGCTCTCTTTACCGGCGGCATGTTCGACGCCGAGCGTCGAATGCATCATCACTACCATGATGATGCAAAAGCCTTTGGCGTAATCGACCCAGTCGATCCGCGGCTTTTCGTAATGCGCCATGGTTTCCATCGTCGTCTCCGCATCGGACAGGATGCGGCTTGTGCCCATTCGGGACACTAGCCGCCGCTTCTTAACCGGCGGTGCAAGCGAAGGGCCGTTTTTTCTTGGTTTTGACCGCGAGGAGGCCAGCGGCTATCTCGCGGATCATTTTAGCGATCGCGTTAAGCATGGATTCACCACAAGAACGCTTGCACAACGTCTTTCCGGTCGATGCGGTGCTGCCGTCATTGCGGGACGCTTTGCGCACGCGCAATGCCGCGGTGCTGGTGGCGCAACCGGGCGCAGGCAAGACCACGCGGGTGCCGCTGGCCTTGCTGCATGAACCCTGGGCCGGATCGGGAAAAATTCTCGTTCTGGAACCACGGCGGATCGCGGCGCGGGCAGCCGCGCAGTTCATGGCGAATTCGATCGGGGAAAGTCTCGGCGACACGGTGGGCCTGCGCGTCCGCTTCGGATCGAAGGTCGGACGCAAGACCCGGATCGAGATGATCACCGAGGGCGTCTTCACCCGCCTCGTGCTCGAAGATCCCGAACTGAACGGCGTTTGCGCCGTCATCTTCGATGAATTTCACGAGCGCTCGCTCGACGCCGATCTGGGGCTGGCACTCGCGCTCGATGCGCAGCGAGGCTTGCGCGAAGACCTGCGCATTCTCGTGATGTCGGCGACGCTTGATGGCGCGCGGATCGCGAAGCTGCTCGACGGCGCGCCGGTGATCGAAAGTGAAGGCCGCGCCTTTCCGGTCGAGACAAACTATCTGGGACGCGATGCGCGTACACCGGTTCCGATTGCAATGGCGGATGCGATGGCGCAGGTCGCGCAGAACGAGTCCGGTTCGATCCTCGGCTTTCTGCCGGGCGTCGGCGAAATCCGCCGCACGGCCGATCTGCTTTCCGAGCGAATCCGTGACGATGCGATCGATGTCGTGCCGTTGTACGGCGCGCTCGATAGCAGCGTGCAGGACAAGGCGATCGAGCCGCCAGCGGCCGGGCGGCGCAAGATCGTGCTTGCGACCTCGATCGCGGAAACCTCGATCACCATCAAGGGCGTTCGCGTGGTGGTGGACTCCGGCCTTGCGCGCGTGCCGCGCTTCGAGCCCGATCTCGGCCTCACGCGGCTTGAGACCGTGCGCGTCTCGCGCGCGTCAGCCGATCAGCGCCGCGGCCGCGCGGGCCGCACCGAACCCGGCATCTGTTATCGGCTATGGGACGAGGAGCAGACGCGAAGCCTTCTTCCCTTCGCGACGCCGGAAATTCTTGCGGCGGATTTGACGGGTCTGGTGCTCGATCTTGCGCAATGGGGCGTGCGGGATCCCGCCACGCTGACCTGGCTCGATCCGCCGCCCTCCGCCGCGATCAGCGAAGCGAGGCTGCTCCTCACATCCCTCGGCGCGCTCGACGAGAGCGGCGCGATCACCGCACTTGGTAAAAGACTCAGCAAGCTCCCGCTGCATCCGCGGCTCGCGGCCATGATCGTTACTGCAAGCGAAGACGGTGAAGCACTGCTCGCGGCCGAAATCGCCGCCGTCGTTTCCGAGCGCGGCCTTGGCGGAAACGACACCGATCTGTCGCACCGGATTTCGGAGTTTCGGCGTGATCGCTCGCGCCGCGGCGAGGAGGCACGCAATCTCGCGAGACGCTGGGCGGAGCAGGCGGGCGGAAAAATCCACGAAGCTGATCCGAAGCGTGCGGGCGTTTTGCTCGCGCTCGCTTACCCCGATCGCATCGCCAGGGCGCGGACCGAGCGGGGCGGCGCGTTTCTGCTCGCCAATGGCCGTGGCGCGAAACTCGAAGCCGCGAACGCGCTGGCGCGCGAAGACTATCTTGCCGTCGCGGAGATCGCGGGTGCGGCACAGGCAGGCCGCATCCTGCTTGCTGCCCGGATCAGCGAGGCCGAACTTGCCGCTAAATTCTCCGCGCAGATTGTCGAGACCGAAGAAGCGGTATTCGACGCCAAGGCGCGCGCCATCCGTGGCCGCGCGGTGCGCAAGTATCATGCGCTGGTGCTGCGCGAACGTCCGCTGAAAGTGGAAGCGAACGAGGCCTCCGCCCGCGTACTTGCGGCAGGCATTGCGTCGATCGGCATCGAAGCGCTTCCTTTGTCATCTGCGGCGCAGCGTTGGCGCGAGCGGGTGCGCTTTCTCCGTCAGGCCGAAGGCGAAGACTGGCCGGATCTTTCGAACGAGGCGCTGGCGGAGACTATCGAAAGCTGGATCGCGCCGTTTGTTGCGGGGAAAACTTCGTTGCACGAAATTTCTTCTGCCGACGTCTCCAACGCGCTTCACGCTCTGCTCGGCCACGAACTTGCGCGCCGTCTGGAGGGCGAAGCGCCCGACCGTTTCGTGGCACCAACGGGGTCTGAACTCGCGATCGATTATGCCGCCGAAGCTGGTCCCACGATTTCGGTGAAGGTGCAGGAGCTGTTCGGACTTTCAAAGCATCCGTCCGTTGCGGCAGGGAAAATTCCGCTGGTGCTCTCGCTGCTTTCGCCTGCCGGCCGTCCGATTCAGGTGACGCGCGACCTGCCTGCGTTCTGGCGCGGCTCCTGGGCCGACGTGAAGAAGGAAATGCGCGGCCGCTATCCAAAGCACGTCTGGCCGGATGATCCTGCGTCGGCAGCACCCACGCGGCGAGCCAAGCCGCGCGGCACCTGAGTTCCAGTTTATTGAAAATTGCGCCGGTAGCGCCCATCTAGTTCCGGGTTAACGCGCTCCGAAGGTTCTTGCGGGAAGATCGCGCTTTACAAGGGTCGTCATGCTCCGCTTTCTGTTTCTTCTTGTGGCCGGCTTTGTTGCGCTCTCGGTCTATGCGCCGGACACCGCGCAGGATCTGCTGCGCCGCTCGCGTGACGCTTTCATCGCGTTCCAGCAGGGTGCGGAACCGATGCAGACCCAGTCCGATCCGAAGGAGAACGACGCCGGCGGCTTCGTCCGCATCCGCTCGGACCGCTCGGGCCACTTCGTTTCGGAAGTCGATTTCAACGGCCGCCGCTTCCGCGCGATCGTCGATACCGGCGCGACCCTGATCGCGATCCGCTACGAAGATGGCCGGGCGCTCGGACTGATCACGCCGTCCGACCGCTTCGATATCCGCGTCAACACCGCCAATGGCGAGGCCCGCGCCAAGCGGGTGCAGCTTCGCTCGGTCCGCATCGGCGCGATCCAGATCGACAACGTCGAAGCCATGGTGCTGGACGAGGGAATGCTCGGGCAGAACCTGCTCGGCATGAGCTTCCTGAAGCGGCTCGCCCGCTTCGAGGTCAAGCGCGGCGTCCTCGAACTCGAGCGCTGACGCTACTTAAAATTGCCTGCTTTCGTGCTAGACCGCTCCCGGCCCGGCGTCCGCCGGGATGTTTTCATGCATGGATTGAAGATGTTCCCGAAGCCAAAGGCGGCAATTAAGCCGAATACCTACGAGTATGAGACGACGCCGCTCGTGAAGCCCACGGGCTTCCGCGAATACGACGCGCGCTGGCTCCTGGAGAAAGAAATCAATCTGATCGGCGTGCAGGCGCTGGGCCTCGGCATGGCGACGCTGTTTCACGAACTCGGTGTCAGGCCCGATATCGTCGTCGGCCACGATTTCCGCGGCTATTCCATGTCGGTCAAGGCGGCGCTGACGAGCGGCCTGATGGCGGGCGGCATGCGCGTCCATGACGTCGGCCTCGCGCTGTCGCCGATGGCCTATTTCGCGCAGTTCGAACTCGATTGCCCCTGCGTCGCCATGGTCACGGCCTCGCACAACGACAACGGCTGGACCGGCGTCAAGATGGGCGCTGCGCGCCCGCTGACCTTTGGTCCCGACGAGATGGGCCGCCTGAAAGAGATCGTGCTCGAAGGCAAGTCGAAGACGCGCGAAGGCGGTTCGTTCACCTTCATCCCGGGCTTTGCCGATCGCTATATGGCCGATCTCACCAATCGCCCGAAGCTCAAGCGCAAGCTCAAAGTGATCGCCGCTTGCGGCAACGGCACGGCCGGCGCCTTCGCGCCGAAAGTGCTGGAAGCGATCGGCTGCGAAGTCGTGCCGCTCGATACCGAGCTCGATCATACCTTCCCGAAATACAATCCGAATCCGGAAGACCTGAAAATGCTGCATGCGGTGCGCGATGCGGTGCTGGCGCACAAGGCCGACGTCGGTCTTGCCTTCGACGGCGACGGCGACCGTTGCGGTGTCGTGGATGACAGCGGCGAAGAGATTTTCGCGGACAAGGTCGGCGTCATGCTCGCGCGCGATATTTCGGCGGGCGGCAAGGGCGGGCAGTTCATCGTCGATGTGAAATCGACCGGTCTGTTCCTGACCGATCCGGTCTTGAAGGCAAACGGCGTGAAGGTCGATTTCTGGAAGACCGGCCATTCTTATATCAAGCGCCGCTCGGCCGAATTGAAAGCCGTGGCGGGGTTCGAGAAGTCCGGTCACTTCTTCTTCGGCGCGCCGTTCGGGCGCGGCTATGACGACGGTCTGCTGTCGGCAATTGCGGTCTGCGAGATGCTCGATCGCAATCCGGATAAGAAGATGTCGGAGCTGCGTCTGGCGCTGCCGCGCACCTGGCAGTCGCCGACCATGTCGCCGCATTGCGACGACGAGAAAAAATACGGCGTCGTCGATCAGATCGTGAAGCACTTCGAAGCGGCGAAAACAACGAACGAGATGGTTGCCGGTCAGAACATCCGCGATCTCGTAACGGTCAATGGTGTGCGCGTGACCGTAGAAGACGGAACTTGGGGACTGGTGCGAGCTTCATCGAACAAGCCCGAACTCGTGGTGGTCGTGGAAAGTCCCGCGTCGGAAGCGCGCATGAAGGACATGTTCAACGCGCTGGATGCGGTGATCCGCACGCATCCCGAGGTCGGCGAATACAATCAGAAAATCTGACCGCGGCACGCTGCGCTAAGAGCACCCCGAAATCGTGCCCTTGTCGCGCGTGACGCAGGTGACAAGACGCGGCCGGATAAAGATGCGGTCGGTCATCGTCACGGGGCCGCCGGTAAACGAACTGCCGACAGGCGGGGTGTATCGGTAGCTGACTTCGGCCCAGATCACCGTCGTGTTCGGCGTATTCAGACCGGTCGGCAGTGTAACCGGCGAGTTGGTTGCGCGTGCGGTGTCCTGAAAGGCATCGCTCCACGCCACGGTAGCCGTGCCGGCAGCATTGATGCGCACGCTGGAGACCTTGATCTTCAGCAGCGTGCTCCACGTATAGGGCGCGAACACGGCTTTCGCCGCGTCGAACACGGCGGTGATTTCCGCGTTCGTCAGCGAATTGTCTCGCGCGACCAGATCGCCGACCGTATGCGTGACGAGCACCACCTTGCGCTTGATGATGATCCCTTGTGTCAGCGCAGTGCCGCCGAGATAGAGCATCGCCATGAACGGCAGGATGAGCGCGAACTCGACCGCGGAGACACCGCGCTGGTCGCGGCTGAACTGTGCCGTCTTTCGGCGGAGCCGCGTCAACAACGCTGAAATGGACGCGATGCTCATTGATAGGGCTCGTTTCTGAATGCGACCGCCGACATCAGCAGACGCTTGCCGCTCGGCATGTCGGCAAGATCGAGGCCGAAGGTGCGAAGGATCAACGGCCACTGATACATCACGCGCACCACGACGATATCGCCGGGGCCGCCGGTCTGGAACTGAAAGCCGGTGTCGTCGATCGTGCCGTTGCCTTTCAGCGGCGGCTTGCCGAGGTTGGCGCTGGCGAAGGCTCCCGAGGTGCGCACATCGATCAGGATGCCGGCGCCGCAGTCGAACAGCCCGAGCACGCGATTGCAGAGTTCCTGGCGGAAGCGCGTCTGGTCGAAGCTCTGCTTCTGTGCCTGCCCGGTCATGATGAGGCGGCTCGTATCGTGCGTCGCCGTCTCCAGCACCTGACCGGCCCAGAACACAAGTGCAAGCTCGATAATCGCAAACAGAAGCGCGAAGAACGGCACGACAACGATTGCAAACTCTACCGCGGCCGCACCATCGTTCTTGCGGCCGAAGCGAATGATCAGCCGCCGCAAACTACGCTGCGCGCCGAGTATCTTCTCTTTGCGGAACGAAATGCAGAACATCTTGGCTGGCCCGCGACCGGTCTATGATGCGGGCATCTATAGCGGCGATCGTTTGACGAATCGTTGAAGCTTCTGCAGGCAAGCCGCAGCCGGGCGTTTAGAAATTGTTAACCAGACGCGGTCAGCGCGCGGGCGCCGGCGGGCGCTGGGCTTGTGCCGCGGCGCCGGTGGCAAGCGTGTTGCGCTGGCCGCTCTGCTGAACAGCCGCATTGAATACAGCTTGCGCGTCCCCCGGAGCGATGGTGCGCTGGCAGGAAGGATTGCAGTTCAGCGTTTCCCGGTCGGGTCCGCGATAGACGACGACGCCGCTATTCGGCGCCGATACCGTGATCTGATGCTCGATGATCACCTCTCCCTTGGAATCGAGCGCCATGAGATTGGTGGTGCCGTAGCCTTTGCCGGTCACGACCAGGAGGCCGCCGGATTGCAAGGTGCCGTCGGCGATCGAGGGGTTGCCGATAATGATGGTGGCGACGCCCGTCGGGATGCGCAGAAGGCGCGCCTGATCGAGCACGACCGAAACCGCCTCGGCGCGCGCCGTATGCGGATAGAGCGCGAGCGCGCAAAGCAGGATCAGGGTCTTGAGTGATTGACGGAGCAACGGCCCCTCCAGCAAAAAGCAAACGATCTGAGGCGGGAGTCTCGTGCATATTGGTGAATGAACTGCAAAGATTGGCGCGAACCGAATATTCCGCTCTCCTCCGGGATCACCTCGGAACCCTTGCGGCAAAACAATTCTGTGATCGCGCTAATGAAATTTTAACGCTGTTGCAGGCGCGCGCGAAATGCGCAGGTTTTCTGCGATCAAATTAACCGTGGCGAAATTCACCGGCGCTATGTTCGCTCATGTTCGATCGGACACCAAGTTCGACGGGCACGCAGAGAGCCAACAATAGGTTTCAAGGAGCCTTGAAAATGAAAACTTTCGCTCGCTTTATGAAGGACGAGTCCGGCGCGACCGCCATCGAGTATGGTCTGATCGCCGCCTGCATCTCCGTTGCCATCATTGCCGTCGTGCAGGGTGTCGGCAGCGGCCTCAACAACACCTTCACCAAAGTCAAGACCGAACTCGAAAAGTAATCAAGGGTTCGATCAGCCGAACAGTAAGACCCCGGCGAAAACCGGGGTCTTTTGCTTTTTTCCGCGCGCCTTCTTCGACTTTGCCTCCTTGAACTTCGGGATTCACCGTTCGCTTAGGCTTTGTCGTTTAGATCATGCGCGCTTCCCGTTGCGGCCAGGATTTGCCCGATGACCCTGCAGCTTCTCGTACTCGGACTTTTCCCTGCTGCCGTGGCCTTTGCCGCGGCCAGCGATCTCGTGAGCATGACGATCTCGAACCGGGTTTCGCTGACTCTCGTCGCCGGCTTCTTTCTGGTGGCGTGGCTTACCGGAATGGAATGGAGCGAAATCGGCCGCCATCTGCTTGCGGGTATCGTCGTGCTGACGGTTACCTTCATATTTTTCGCGCTGGGCTGGATCGGCGGAGGCGATGCCAAGCTCGCGGCGGCGACCGCGGTCTGGTTCGGCTTCTCGCATCTTCTGCTGGAGTATCTTCTGCTCGCCTCCGTTGCCGGCGGCGCACTGACGTTGTTGCTCCTGAAGTGGCGCACCTATCCGATGCCCGGCTGGCTTACGAGTCAGCAGTGGATCGCGCGGCTGCATGATCCCAAAACCGGCATTCCTTACGGGGTCGCACTCGCGATCGCGGGACTCATGGTCTATCCCGAAACTGCATTCATGAAGGCGCTATAGCGCCCGCGAACCGCAGTTCCTTCGCGCGACGCGTGTAAGTGCAAGCTGCTGTTAATTAAATTCCGCTACGGCTCATTAACCATAAGTTGACCCTTAGCTGGTGAAATCCGGCAACGGGCAGACAGGCGACCCATATCCGGGTCTCGGTTCAGCACGAGTGAAAGAGTGAGCGTATGAAACCCGCGCGAATTATCGTTCTCGCAATCGCCGTTGCGGCCGGTGGCGCCGCTTTCATGCTGTCCGGCAATCGCGCACCTGCGCCCGTGCAGCAGATCGTCAGGCCGCAGGAAACCGTCGAGATTCTGGTCGCGAAAACCGACATCGCCGTCGGCCGCGCGGTCTCGGAAGCCGATCTCGCATGGCAGGCGTGGCCGATCGCGGCAGCTGGACCGCTCTTCATTCGCAGGACCGATCGTCCGGATGCGCTGAACCAGTTCAAGGGCGCGGTCGCGCGCTCGCCCTTCATTGCCGGCGAACCGATCCGCGAACAGAAACTCGTCCGCGCCGACGGCTCGGGCTTCATGTCCGCGATCCTGCCCGCGGGCAAGCGCGCGGTATCGACCGAAATTTCCGCGGAGACGGGTGCGGGCGGCTTCATCCTGCCGAACGATTATGTCGACGTGATTCTCACGCGCCGCGATCAGGGGCAGGGGACGGAAACGATCACCAGCGAAACCATCCTGCGCAACATCCGGGTGCTTGCGATCGACCAGACCGTTGAAGAAAAGAACGGACAGAAGGTCGTCGTCGGCAAAACCGCGACGCTGGAGCTTGGTCCCCAGCAGGCAGAATCTCTGGCGATGTCGCGCCAGCGCGGCACGCTCTCGCTTGCCCTCCGCTCGCTTGCCGACGCCAAGCCCAATCTTCTCAACGAACCGGAAGAGCCGCTGCAGGATTCCAGCCGCGTGAATTTCGTCCGCTTCGGCATCAACTCAACGCAGACCACCAAGTAAGCGAGGATCGGGGCTGACGATGCAAAAGCCGCTAGCCGCAAAAGCAGGGTTAACAATTGCTTTCCTGGGCCTGCTTGCCGCTGCCCTGGTGACGGTGCCGCCGCTGTCGCAGGCGGCCGAGCCGGCGCTCGCCGCGCCGCCCGCAGCACGGACGTTCCAACGCCCGCAGCATCAGGCTGCAGTGGTGCATCATCGCGGCAGCTTTCTCGCCCTCGGCATCGGCAAGTCGATTGTCGTCGACCTGCCGCGTGACGCCAAAGACGTCCTGATCGCCAATCCAGCGATCGCCAATGCCGTGATCCGCTCCGCGCGCCGCGCCTATCTCATCGGCGTGAAGGCCGGGCAGACCAACATCGTGTTCTTCGATGGCGAAGGCCAGCAGATTGCGGCTTACGAGATCGAGGTCGCGCTCGATGCCGTCGGCGTGCGCGCCGCGATCCAGCGTCTTGCGCCGACTGCGCAGGTGCGGGTGGAGGCCATCAACGACAGCATCGTGATTTCGGGATCGGTTGCTTCCGCCGCGGAAGCGCAGCACATCTTCGATACCGCCGCCCGCATGGTGGGCGACGCGAACAAGGTCGTGAACGGCCTCACCATCCGCGATCGCGAGCAGGTGATGATCCGCGTCACCGTTGCCGAAGTGCAGCGAAATATCCTGAAGCAGCTTGGTGTCGATCTGAACGGCAGCAACGTCAACATCGGCAGCGCTGTCGTGAACTTCAACAATACCAACCCGTTCTCCGCGCAGAACCAGGTGATTTCACCGAGCTCGATCACGCCCTCCTTGTCTTTGCCGAACGGCGGCACCGTGAGCGCAACGCTTCGCGCCATGGAGCAGGCGGGAATTCTGCGCACGCTTGCCGAGCCCAATCTGACCGCTATCAGCGGTGAGTCTGCGAAGTTCCTCGCGGGCGGCGAGTTTCCGATCCCCGCGGGCCAGACCTGCGATCCGCAGACGGGTCAGTGCCAGATTCAGGTTCAGTTCAAGCAGTTCGGTATCGGCCTTGAGTTTACGCCGGTCGTACTCTCCGAGGGCAAGATCAGCCTGCGCGTTGCGACCGAAGTAAGCGAACTTTCGTCAGAAGGCGCCGTCCGCTTCTCGCAGATCACGATTCCCGCGCTGCGCGTGCGCCGCGCAAATTCGACCGTCGAACTTCCCTCCGGCGGCTCGCTGGTGCTCGCAGGTCTTTTGCAGGAACAGACCAAGCAGAACATCAATGGTCTTCCCGGCCTGATGAACCTTCCGGTGCTGGGTGCGCTCTTCAAGAGCCGCGATTACCAGACCGGCCAGACCGAACTGATGATCATGGTGACACCGTATGTCGTCCGCCACAACGCGCCGCAGGCGCTGGCGCGTCCCGACGACGGCTTTGCAAATCCTTCCGATCAATCGACCGTGCTGCTCGGGCGCTTGAACCGGATCTACGGCGTGCCTGGTACCAACGAGCCGAAGCGCCTCAAGGGCGATTACGGCTTCATTCTGGATTGAGTTCTTGGAGCGTAACATGTCAGTTCTCCGTGCAGTACCGGTCCGCGTCCGCGCCGCGCTCCTGATGGGCGTGGTCTCGGTTGCCATGGCCGGTTGCCAGACCGATCGCATCGTCACGGGCAGCGTGCCGCCGGATTATCGCGACCGTCATCCGATCCAGATCAACGAGGGCATTCGCTCGGTGCAGCTGTTCGTCGGTAGCGGCCGTGGCGGTTTGACGCCGGAGCAGCGCGCGCTGGCTGGCGGCTTTGCCTCGCAGTGGCGCCGTTACGGATCGGGACCCCTCACGATTGAATTGCCGGTTGGCACCGCAAACGAGATGGCATCCGGTCATACGGTGCGCGAGTTGCAGAGCGTGCTGGCCTCTTCCGGCGTGCCGATGCGCGCGATCCAGATCCGCAGCTACCAGACGCAGCAGCCCTCGAACGTCGCGCCGATCAGGCTGACGTTCCCGGCACTGCAGGCGCAGGTCGCGAACCGCTGTCACGCCGGACAGGAAGACCTCGGCCCGACCATCAACTCGAAATCCGATCAGAATTTTCCGATGCGCAATTTCGGCTGCGCGACCCAGCAGAATTTCGCAGCACAGGTCGCAAACCCGGAAGACATCGTGCAGCCCCGCAACGAAGCGCCGGCCTATGCCGCGCGCCGCCGTCACGTGCTCGAGAAGTACCGTCAGGGCCAGGATCCCTCGACGGTCTACAACTCCTCGAACAATGGCAAAGTCAGCAACGTAGGAAACTGATGCGCGCCGCACCCGTACTCGACACCTCACCCGCCGCGGAAAACGAACGTCACGTTCCGCCGGTCCCGCGCGTCACCATTCAGGCGTTCTGCGAAACGCCTGAACTTGCGCATGCCGTGCAGAACGGCGCCGCCGACCGGCGCATGGCCCGCGCGCATGTGAAGGTTTCCATGGGCGGATTGCAGGCCGCCGAGGAAGCCTATCGCGTCTCCGCGACGCCGAACGTGATCGTGATCGAATACAACGGTCACGGCAACGCGCTCCTCGAAGGGCTCGACCGGCTCGCCGAGAGCTGCGACGCCGGTACCAAGGTCGTCGTAGTCGGCCGCGTCAATGACATCATTCTCTATCGCGAACTGGTTCGCCGCGGCGTCAGCGATTATCTGGTTGCGCCGCTCGCGCCCCTCGACATCGTTGCGTCGATTGCCGGCCTCTACGGCGCGGCTGATTCCAAGCCCGTAGGCCGCATCATCGGCGTGATCGGCGCAAAAGGCGGCGTCGGCGCTTCCACGGTTGCGCACAATATCGGCTTTGCCATCGCCCGCGACCTCGCGATCGATACGGTCGTTGCCGACATGGATCTCGCCTTCGGCACCGCCGGGCTCGATTTCAATCAGGATCCGCCGCAAGGTATCGCGGACGCGGTGTTTTCGCCCGATCGCGTGGACGCGGCCTTCGTCGACCGGCTCTTGTCCAAGTGCACCGACAATCTCAGCCTGCTTGCGGCACCCGCGACCCTCGACCGCGAATATGACGTCGGCGCGGATGCGTTCGAGCCGGTGCTGGATACGCTTCGCGCCTCGGTGCCTTTCACCGTGCTCGATCTTCCGCATATGTGGAGCGGATGGTCGAAGCGGGCGATCGTGGGTGCCGACGATATTCTGATCGTCGTCGCGCCGGATCTCGCCAATCTTCGCAACGCAAAGAACATTTTCGACTTCGCCAAGGCGGCGAGGCCGAACGATCGCGCGCCGCTTTATATGCTCAATCAGGTCGGCATGCCGAAGCGCCCGGAGGTGAAAGCCGCCGACTTCGCAAAGGCGCTCGGCGCCGAGCCGATCGCGACGATTCCCTTCGAGCCACAGCTCTTCGGCACCGCTGCCAACAATGGCCAGATGATCGCCGAAGTCTCCGCGAAACATAAGACCGCGGATATTTTTCTCCAGGTTGCGAAGTCGCTGACCGGACGCAACGAGGCGAAGAAGCAAAAGAATGATCTCCTCTCTCCGCTGCTCGCCAAGATCAGGGGATTGAGGAAGTAAGCGGAAGGTCTGGAGTCTCGCATGTTCGGTAAAAGAGGGAACAGCAGCGGCGACGTGATCGAGACGCCGCGTACGACCGCACAGGCCGCGCCGGCCCCCGCGCCGTCCCAGATGTTGCCGCCTCCGGTCGTTTCCGACTTCGCGCCGAACGCGTCAGCTCCCAAGACGGCTGCGATGCCGGCACCTCCGCTCGCGCCGTCCGCGCCGCCGCCACCGATGATGAGCAACCAGCGCTCCGAGTCGTTCTACGAAGTCAAAGGGCAGATTTTCGGTGCGCTGATCGAGGCGATCGATCTCACCCAGCTTGCCAAGCTCGAGCCGATTGCCGCGCGCGAAGAAATTCGCGACATCGTCATCGAGATCATCACGATCAAGAACGTGGTAATGTCGATCGCCGAGCAGGAAGAACTGCTCGACGACATCTGCAACGACGTCCTCGGCTACGGTCCGCTTGAGCCTCTGCTCGCGCGCGACGACATCGCCGACATCATGGTGAACGGCTCGAACACCGTTTACATTGAAGTCAAAGGCAAGATTCAGCAGACCGGGATTCGTTTCCGCGACAATCAGCAGCTTCACAATATCTGCCAGCGAATCGTGAGCCAGATCGGCCGCCGCGTCGATGAATCCTCTCCGATCTGCGACGCGCGCTTGCCTGACGGTTCGCGTGTCAACGTGATCGTGCCGCCGCTCTCGATCGATGGCCCCGCGCTCACGATTCGTAAGTTCAAGAAGGACAAGCTCAAGCTCGCGGACCTCGTGAAGTTCGGGTCGATTTCGCCGTCTGGCGCGGAGCTCCTGGAGATCATCGGCCGCTGCCGCGTCAATACGCTGATTTCCGGCGGTACCGGCTCCGGCAAGACCACGCTCCTGAACTGTCTCACCGCTGCGATCGACGACGACGAGCGCATCATCACCTGCGAAGACGCCGCCGAATTGCAGCTGCAGCAGCCGCATGTCGTGCGTCTGGAAACGCGACCGCCGAACCTGGAAGGCGAAGGCCAGATCACGATGCGCGATCTGGTGCGCAACTGTCTGCGTATGCGCCCGGAACGTATCATCGTCGGCGAAGTCCGTGGCGCAGAAGCGTTCGATCTGTTGCAGGCCATGAACACGGGCCACGACGGCTCAATGGGCACGCTGCACGCCAACTCGCCGCGCGAAGCGCTTTCGCGTCTTGAATCCATGATCACGATGGGCGGCTTCGCGCTGCCGCCGCGCACGATCCGTGAAATGGTGGTTTCGTCGATCGACGTGATCATTCAGGCGTCCCGCATGCGCGACGGCTCCCGCCGCATTACGCATGTGACCGAAGTGGTCGGCATGGAAGGCGAGATCGTCACCACGCAGGACCTGTTCGTCTATGATTATCTTGGCGAAGATCAGAACGGCAACATGATCGGACGCCATCGCTCGACCGGAATCGGCCAGCCCCGCTTCTGGGATCGCGCAAAATACTATGGCGAGCAGAACCGCCTCGCCGCGGCGCTCGACGCCTCCGAAGTCGTCGATCCCATGGGGCGGCTATGAGCTCGATCGCCTTCGCATTCCTGATCACGGTCGCCGTGGGCGGCGTGGTTTACGTGTTCATCTACCCGATGATTTCGGGAGAGAAACGCGTTGAGGAACGCATGCGGGGGATCTCTGCCGACGAAATTCAGGCCAAGCGCGGCCGCAAGCCGACCGACAGCAGTTCCGCGCGGCGCCAGCAGGTCGAGGATACGCTCAAACAACTTGAATCGAAGCGAAAGAACGTCAAGAATCCTCCCATCGAGATCCGCATCCAGCAGGCAGGATTGTCGATCTCGAAGCGGCAATTCTACATCTTCAGCGCAGCGGCCGGTTTGATCGCGGCCGTGCTGATGGTTCTTTTTGGCATGGGGCCGATTCTTGCGCTGGCGGCGTTTCCCGCGGGCGCCTTTGGCATTCCGCGCTGGGTTCTCGGCTATCTGAAGAAGAAGCGCGAGAACAAGTTCATTCTCGAACTTCCGAACGCGATCGACGTGATCGTGCGTGGCGTGAAGGCCGGTCTGCCGATCGGCGATTGCATCCGCATCATCGCTAATGAGACGACGGAGCCGGTCAAAGGCGAATTCCGGCTGATTGCCGAGGGCCAGGCGGTCGGCATGTCGCTCTCGGATTCGGCCGCGAAGATGTTTGAGCGCGTGCCGCTGCCGGAGGCGAATTTCTTCGGCATTGTGCTCGCGATCCAGCAGCAGGCGGGCGGCAATCTTTCCGAAGCGCTCGGCAATCTTTCGCGCGTGCTGCGTGAACGCAAGAAGATGTCCGCCAAGATCAAGGCGATGAGCATGGAGGCCAAAGCCTCCGCCTCCATCATTGCTTCGCTGCCCTTCGGCGTGATGTTCCTCGTTTATCTGACGAGCCCGGGTTACATCGAGCTTCTGTGGACGACTTCGACGGGTCACATGCTGCTCGTAGCCTCCGGCCTCTGGATGCTGATCGGCGTTTTTGTCATGCGCCGCATGATCAATTTCGACTTCTAGGGTGTGCCGATGTTCGATCTGATTTACGACAGGATGATCGACCCGCGTTTCATGACCACGCTGCTGATCAGCGTAGCGGTCATTGCGACGATCTACTCGATCGCGATGCCGTATTTGTCGAACGACAATCTTGACCGGCGCATGAAGACGCTTGCGGTCGAGCGCGGTCAGATCCGCGCCCGCGAGCGCGAGAAACTTGCGCGCGGGGAGAAGGTCAATCTCCGGCCGACGCCGAAAGCCTTCATGCAACGGATCGTCGAGAGCCTTGATCTGAAGAAGTGGCTCGGCGAAGACAAGATCAAGGTGACGCTGGTGCAGGCCGGATACCGCGGGCAAGGGCCTCAGGTGACGTTCCTGTTCTTTCGCATGGTTGCGCCGATTGCGATGTTCGTCTTCGCGGTGATCTATCTGTTCGTGCTGGTCGATATCAAGCAGCCGACCATGGTGAAGTTCGGCATCTGTATCGGTGCTGCCTATCTCGGTATCAAGCTGCCGCAGCTGTTTTTGAAGAACGTCATCACGCGCCGGCAGCAGTCGATCCGCCGCGCATTTCCGGATGCGCTGGATCTGCTCCTGATCTGCGTCGAGTCGGGCATGTCGATCGATGCGGCGTTCAAGCGCGTCAGTCAGGAAATCGGCTCGCAATCGATTCCGCTTGCGGAAGAGCTGACGCTGACGACTGCGGAGCTGTCCTATCTGCAGGACCGCCGCCTTGCGCTCGAGAATCTCGCCACCCGTACCGGGATCGATGGCGTGAAAGCGGTAACGACCGCGCTGATCCAGGCCGAGCGCTACGGCACGCCGCTGGCGCAGGCCTTGCGCGTACTGGCGCAGGAAATTCGCGATCAGCGCATGTCGGAGGCGGAGAAGAAGGCTGCCGCACTGCCGCCGAAGCTGACCGTGCCGATGATCCTGTTCTTCCTGCCGGTGCTTTTCGTGGTGATCATGGGGCCGGCAGCGATCCGGATCATGGAAATCAAGTAACGAGAGCGCAAGTAACGAGAACAAAGAGAAAAAGCGCCCGCCATCCGGCGGGCGCTTTTTTGTTACCGTACCACTCTCGGCGTCACGAGCGTTTGCGCGGACGCTGTTCCTGATCCTGGATCATTTCGCGAAGTGCTGCGATATTGGCGCTCGCTTCGTCCGGCGGCAGATCGCCGGCAGCGATCTTTTCGGCCTCGTCGAATTTACCCTGCAGCGCGAGCGAAAGCGCGAGGTTCTGCCGCACGCGCTTTTCCGCGCGCGGGTTTGCGGCCGCGCGGCGAAGCGTGCTTTCCGCAAGCTTCAGCTCCTTGGAGAGAATATAGGAGAGGCCAAGGTTCGAGAGGATGGCCGGTTCTTCTGGCGTCATCTTCAACGCCGTCGTGTAGAAGCGGCGCGCTTCCTTGTAGTTGCC
This sequence comes from Xanthobacteraceae bacterium, assembly GCA_035440445.1. Taxonomy (GTDB): domain Bacteria; phylum Pseudomonadota; class Alphaproteobacteria; order Rhizobiales; family Xanthobacteraceae. The sequence continues at coordinate 27,801 of DAORMJ010000010.1, read as the reverse complement.
GAGCTGATCGTGGATCGCGCCTTGCGCGTTCAGAATGCGCCAGTCCGGCTGGTCGGGGGTATGGGCGCGGTTCAACACGTCGAGCGCCTGTTGCAGGCGGCCCGATTCGGCAAGCGCTCTGCCGTATTCGGCGAGAAGACCGCGATGCTTCGGATTCTTGATTGTCGCCTGCTCGAGCACCGCGACGGCCTGGGCCTGCTGTTCGGTCTTGCGCAGCGCCTGCGCATAGGACATCGCGACCTGCGGGTCGGCAGGGCGCTGCTTATAGTCTTCGGCAAGCCGGTTCAGGTTCGCGCGGGGATCGGTCTCGGTCGCGCGGAACGGGTTCTGGATCGAGCCGGTGATGTCGGCATTGTTGGATTTGGTGGCGCAAGCGCCGAGACAGGCGGCAAGCGCTGCCACCATAGCCAGTTTCGAAACGCCGCCAGACAGGCGCTGCCTCGAAGAAGCGGGATACCACTGCATACTCTTACTCCGCGCAAGCCGGCGGGGCGCGCCGGAAGGCTCCGCAAAAGCAATAGAGAGTTAACCCTAACGCCGCGTTAAGCCTGCTTTCTCGCGCTATTTCGGCGTGGTACGAGAGCCGCAGTCATGAAAACGAGGAGTTCGCCTTGTCCCGATCCGCTGCAGCCGCGCTGACAACATCCGCCGCCAAGGCAAAGCCCGTCTGGTGCGTGGACGATCAGGCATGGCCGCAGGTGTCGAAAGAGCTTCCTCCCGCTGCGCGCGCATTTGCGGAAGCCGCGAAGTTCACGCCCGACGCGGGACGTTTCGTCCTGTTGCCTGACGTGAACGGGGACATTGCGGGCGCGCTGTTCGGTCTCGGCAAGCGGAGCGACAAGCACAGAGATCCGCTGCTCGCCGGAAAGCTTGCAACGCTGCTGCCGGCGGGCGACTGGAAATTTGCACGCGCGCCGGAGGATGCGACGCTCGCAACGCTTGCTTTCGTGCTCGGCGCCTATCGCTTCGGCAGATACCGCGCGGTGAAGCAGGAGCAGCCTCGGCTGGCGGTGCCCGCAGGCGTCAACGCGAAGGAAGTCCTGCGCATTGCCGAAGGCATGTTTCTCGCGCGCGACCTTGTTAACACGCCGGCAAACGATCTCGGCCCGGTCGAACTCGAAGCCGCCATTCGTGCGCTCGCAAAAAAGCACAGCGCGAAGGTTTCGAGCGTCGTCGGCAAGGATCTTCTGAAGAAGAACTTTCCGCTGGTTTACGCGGTAGGGCAGGGCAGCGAACGCGCGCCGCGTCTGGTCGAGTTTATCTGGGGCAAGCCCTCGCATCCGAAGGTGACGCTCGTCGGCAAGGGCGTGTGTTTCGACACCGGCGGTCTCGACATCAAGCCGGACGCCGCGATGCTGCTGATGAAGAAGGATATGGGCGGGGCTGCCGCTTCGCTTGCGCTCGCGCATATGATCATGGACGCGAAGCTCAAAGTCCGGCTGCGCGTGATCATTCCTGCCGTCGAGAACTCGATCTCCGGAATTGCGTTTCGCCCGGGCGATGTATTCAAGAGCCGCAAGGGAATTACCGTCGAGATCGGCAATACCGACGCCGAGGGCCGTCTGGTGCTCGCCGATGCGCTGACGCTCGCGGATGAAGAGAAGCCCGACCTTGTTATCGATTTCGCGACGCTGACCGGTGCCGCACGTGTGGCGCTTGGCCCGGACATTCCGCCGGCCTTCACGCATGACGAGACACTATGGAATGCGCTTGCGAAGCATGCCGCGCGCCAGTCCGATCCGCTCTGGCGCATGCCGTTGTGGCAGCCTTATATGGAAATGCTGAACTCGAAGGTAGCCGACACCAACAACGTAGGTGGCGGTCATGCCGGTGCGATCACGGCAGCACTTTTTCTTTCCAAGTTCGTGAGCGAAGCGAAAAGCTGGCTGCATCTCGATATCTTCGGCTGGAATCCGAAGGAGCGGCCGGGCCGCCCCGAAGGCGGCGAAGCCTATTCGGTGCGCGCGCTCTACGCCCTGTTAACCGAGCGCTACGGCTAGGCTTGCGAAGCGTCGCACGGACTGGAATGATACGGCTCCGAAACGATTTTCCGAGCCTGTCGTGCCCGTTGATCTACGCCCGTCGCAAGCGCTGAAACTCCTGCATGATTTCAACTACGAACTCGTGCGCGACGATGACCGCGATCTTTCCGTGCGGCAGATAACGATTCTGCTCACGGTCTATCTGGAGCCGCCGCCGCATACCGTGCGCGGCCTTGCGGCAAAGCTCAACGTCACGAAGCCGGTGATCACGCGCGCGCTCGACACCATGGGCCGCATGGAAATCCTGCAGCGCCGCCGCGATCCGGCGGACCGCCGCAATGTCGTCGTACAGCGCACGGTAAAAGGTGCGTTGTATGTAGAGCGGCTCGGCGATCTCATGGTCGCCAAGGCGAAGGAGCTTCCCTTATGACCGCCTTCGACAAGAGAGTGACACCTGCGCGGCCCGATCTCGCAGCAATCCACTTGCGCGGCCAGATCGAAGCCGAGCGCTATGCCGAGGGCGTCGTAATGCAGGTGATCGACGTCACCGCGCCGCTGCGTAGCGCGCCATCGCCGGAAGCCGGCCTCGACACCGAAGCGCTGCACGGCGAGCGCGTGGTGGTTTACGAGGAGACCGACGAAGGCTGGTCCTGGGGCCAGCTTGTGCGCGATGGCTATGTCGGCTGGCTGCCTTCGAATGCGCTCGCGAAAGAGTCTGCCGAAGCGACCCATCGCGTCAGCGCATTGCGAACTTTCGTGTTTCCGCGCCCCGACATCAAGTCGCCGCCCGTCGCTTCGCTGTGCTTCGGCTGCGCGTTTGCGGTCCGCGCAGAACAGGAAAATTTCTTTGTAGAGGAGAACGGCGGCTTCATCCCGCGGCAGCATGTTGTCCCGCTTTCGTTCCGCGAAAGCGATCCGGTCGAAGTCGCGCGCAGGTTTCTCGGCACGCCCTATCTCTGGGGCGGAAAGACCTCCGCGGGGCTCGATTGCTCGGGCCTCGTGCAACTCGCGCTGCAGAGCACCGGCCAAGATTACCCGCGCGATACCGATATGCAGCAGGAGGTCGGCTTTCGGGTTGCCGGCAGAGAAGCGCACATGCAGCGCGGCGACCTGATCTTCTGGAAAGGCCATGTCGGGATTTGCGCGGGCGACGGCATGCTGCTTCACGCCAACGCCTTTCACATGGCGGTCGCCGAAGAGCCGCTGACAGAGGCGATCCGCCGGATCGGTGCCGGTGGATCGGAGATCGTCTGCGTCCGCCGCCCGTGAAGGCGGATTGAGACAGGTCAATTACCTGCTCCGCGCCTCAGCCTAGAAAGCCGCATGGGAAAAATTGTCATTATTGATGGTCATCCGGACCCAGATCCCGCGCGTTTCGTTCATGCGCTTGCGGAAGCTTACGCCGCTTCCGCGCGAGATGCTGGCCACGAAGTGCGCATTATCGGAGTTGCTGCCGCAGGCATTGATGTATTGCGTTCGAGCAAGAACTGGGAACAGTCCGGAGTGACGCCGGAAGTAAAAGAAGCGCAGGAAACCATCGCCTGGGCCGAGCATATCGCGATTCTTTTTCCGCTTTGGCTCGGTGCGATGCCGGGTCTCTTGAAGGGTTTCTTCGAGCAGGTTTTTCGCCCCGGCTTTGCGGTCGGTTCAGGGAAGCGAACGCTCTCGGGCGGTCTGTTGAAAGGAAAATCGGCGCGCGTCGTGGTGACGATGGGGATGCCGGGATTTTTCTACCGGCTGTTTTTCTTCTCTCATAGCGTGAGAAGTCTCAGGCGCAACATTCTCTATTTCGCCGGGGTCAAGCCTGTGCGCGAAACGCTGATCGGCCCTGTCGAGAACCCCGCCACGCGCGAAAGCGGCCTGAAAGCCATGCGTAAGCTCGGCAAGAATGCGGCGTGAGTTTCAGGACGCCGCGTCTTGCGCGGTTTCAAGCGAAAAGGCTGCCGCGAACAGCGCGCGGGTATAATCGCTTTGTGGGTTCTTGAAGAGCGTCTCGGCGGGACCCTGTTCGACGATCTTCCCGTTCTTCATCACCATGACGTGACTCGCGAGCGCCGCAACCACGCGCAGGTCGTGGCTGATGAAGAGATAGGTGAGTTCGCGCTTCTTCTGCAGGTCACGCAACAGATCGACGATCTGCGACTGCACCAGCATGTCGAGCGCGCTGGTCGGCTCGTCCAGCACCACGAAAGAAGGCTCGAGCACCATGGCGCGCGCAACTGCAATACGCTGGCGCTGGCCGCCGGAGAATTCGTGCGGATAGCGGTGCCGCGCCGCCGGATCGAGCCCGACATCTTTCAGCGCGTCAGCCGCGCGGCGGTCGCGTTCCTCCGCACTCATCTGCGGTTGATGGACGCGCAGTCCTTCCGAGACGATGTTGCTGATCGGCATACGCGGCGAGAGCGAGCCGTAAGGATCCTGAAACACGATCTGCATGTCGCGGCGGAACGGGCGCATGGCCTTGAACTTCAAGCCTTGGATGGGCTTGCCGAGAAAAACGATCGGCCCTTCGCTCGAAATAAGCCGCAACAGCGCAAGCCCGAGGGTGGTCTTGCCGGAGCCGGATTCGCCGACAACGCCAAGCGTTTCGCCTCGGCGCACTTTCAACGTCACGCCATCCACCGCTTTGATATGGCCAACCGTCTTTTTGAACAGCCCGCGCTTAATCGGATACCAGACCTTGAGGTCGTCGGTCTGGATCATGGTCGGCGCGTCGGGTTGCGGCGGCGCGGGCTGCACGCGCGGCTCCGCGGCAAGCAGCGCCTTGGTGTAAGGATGCTGCGGGTTCTTGAAGATCTCGTCGACGCTGCCCTGCTCGACGATCTTGCCCTGTTTCATCACACAGACGCGGTCGGCGATCTTGCGCACGATGTTGAGGTCGTGCGTGATGAAAAGCATCGCCATGCCGAGGCGGCTCTGCAGTTTTTTCAGGAGCTTCAGAATCTGCGCCTGCACGGTGACGTCGAGCGCCGTCGTCGGCTCGTCGGCGATAAAGAGATCCGGCTCGTTCGCGAGTGCCAAGGCGATCATCACGCGCTGCCGCTGTCCGCCGGAAAGCTGGTGCGGATAGGAGCCGAGCCGCTCTTCGGGCGAGGGGATGCCGACTTCGCTCAGCAGTTCAATGACACGCTTCTTTGCTTCCGCACCATGCAAGCCACGATGCACTTCCAGCATTTCGATGATCTGCTGGCCGATCGTGTGCAGCGGATTGAGCGAGGTCATCGGCTCCTGAAACACCATGGTGATGTCATCGCCGCGCACGTCGCGCATTTCGGCTTCGGACAGCTTCAGAAGATCGCGGCCCTTGAACAGAATTTCGCCGCTCGGGTGATAGGCAGATGAGGGCAGGAGCCGCAGCACCGAAAGCCCGGTCACGGATTTGCCGGAGCCGGATTCGCCGACCACGGCAACGGTCTCGCCTTTGTTGATATGAAAGGAAATCCGGTCGGCCGCGAGTGTCTCGCGATTGCTTTGGCGAAATGCGACAGAGAAGTCCCTAATCTCGATGAGAGGCTGCTCGCTCATGAGAAGGTCTTTCTCGGGTCGAAGGCGTCGCGGATGGCTTCGCCGATAAAAATCAGGAGTGTGAGCAGGATTGCGACCGTGAAGAAGCCGGTGATGCCGAGCCACGGCGCTTGCAGGTTGTTGCGGCCCTGATTGAGCAGTTCGCCGAGCGAAGGCGAGCCGGGCGGCAGGCCGTAGCCGAGATAATCGAGCGCGGTCAGCGTCATCACCGAACCCGAAAGAATGAAGGGCATGAAGGTGAGGGTCGCGACCATCGCGTTCGGCAGGATGTGGCGATACATCAGGACCGAATTGGAGACGCCGAGCGCGCGCGCGGCCTGCACATATTCGAAATTGCGTGTGCGGAGGAACTCGGCGCGCACCACGCCGACCAGCGACGTCCACGAAAACAGCAGCAGGATTCCGAGCAGCACGAAGAAACCCTGCGGCAGCACCGCCGCGACGATCAGCAGCACGTAAAGCGTGGGGATCGACGTCCATATTTCGATGAATCGCTGGAATGTCAGATCGACCCAGCCGCCGAAATAGCCCTGTACGGCGCCCGCCGCGATGCCGATGATCGAGGAAAGAATGGTGAGCGTCAGCCCGAAGATCACGGATATGCGGAACCCGTAGATCATGCGCGCGGTCACATCGCGCGCCGCCGTATCGGTGCCGAGCCAGTTCTGGTCGAGCCCGCTACAGCCCGTAACGCCCTTCTTTTCGGCCGCCGCCTTGCACTCCGCTTCCGTGTACATCCAGGTCGGCTTCGAGGGCGCGGGCGTCGGCACGTCGTAGTTGATCGTCGAGTAATGAAACGGAATGAGCGGCCACAGCATGGTGCCGTTCTTTTCCTTGATCAGGCGCTGCACTTCCGGGTCGCGATAATTCGCCTCGGTCTCGAAGTCGCCGCCGAAGGCCGTCTCCGGATAGAACTGGAAGATCGGATAGTGCCACTTGCCGTCATAGGAGACGAGGAAGGGCTTATTGTTCGCGATCATCTCCGCGAAGAGCGAAAGCACGAACAGGATCGTGAAGATCCAGAGCGACCAATATCCGCGGCGGTGGCGCTTGAAGTTCTGCCAGCGACGCTGGTTGATGGGCGAGAGCCGCCCCTTTTTGGCTTCGACGTTTTCGGCGTGCTGTTCGAGCACGGGGGTCTGCGTGATCTGATCCATCTCTTCAGACCTCGCGCGATTCGAAATCGATCCGTGGATCGATCCAAGTGTACATCAGGTCTGAAACGAGGTTCACGACCAGCCCAAGCAGCGAGAAGATATAAAGCGTCGCAAACACTACCGGATAATTTCGCTTCTCCACCGCCTCGAATCCGAGGAGGCCGAGCCCGTCGAGCGAGAAAATCTGCTCGATCAGGAGCGAGCCGGAAAAGAACGCGCCGATGAAGGCGCCGGGAAAGCCCGCGATGATGATCAGCATGGCGTTCCGGAAGACGTGGCCATAGAGCACGCGCCGCTCCGACAGGCCCTTCATCCGCGCGGTGATGACATATTGCTTGCGGATTTCGTCGAGGAACGAGTTTTTCGTCAGCAGCGTCATGGTCGCGAACGATCCGAGCAGCATCGCGGTCAAGGGCAGCGTCAGATGCCAGAAATAGTCGCCGATCTTCGCGTACCACGGCAGTTCCGCCCAGTTCGGCGAGGTGAGGCCGCGCAAGGGGAAGGCGGAGCCGAGCCCCCAGGGCAGGTTTAGCGAGCCGCCGGCAAAAAGCACGATCAGGAAGATCGCGAACATGAAGGCCGGAATTGCATAGCCGATGATGACGATGATCGAGGTCCAGCTATCGAAGCGGGTGCCGTCGCGCACCGCCTTGGCGATACCGAGCGGAATCGAAATCAGATAGGTAAGCAACGTCAGCCATAACCCGAGCGAGATCGAAACCGGCATCTTCTGGATGATGAGGTCGAGCACCTGCGCGTCGTGGAAATAGCTTCTGCCGAAATCGAAGCGCGCATAATTCCAGATCAGCAGTAGAAAGCGCTCATGCGCGGGCTTGTCGAAGCCGAACTGCTTCTCGAGATCCTTGATGATCTGCGGATCCAGGCCCTGCGCGCCGCGATAGCGCGAGGTCGAAGCATCCAGCCCGGTCTGGCCGGGATTGTTCTGCCGGTAGATTTCGCTTCCGCCCCGGTTGAGGCGGTCGGAGGTCGAGACATCCGCGCCCGTCAGTTGCGCGATGGCCTGTTCGACCGGGCCGCCCGGCGCGAACTGGATGACCGCGAAAGACACGAGCATGATTCCGAGAATCGTCGGAATGATCAGGAGCACACGGCGAAAGATATAAGCGAGCATTCAAGCCTCTGGCCGGCAAAGCAGGACGACAAACTGCGCGGGTTCCGCGGCCCGGTCAATCGGCGCGGGCGCGCCACCAGGTCTCGGGAATTCCGCGTCCGTAACGGGGTTTTTCCTTGGGCCGGTCGAAGACATCCCAATAGGCGATCCAGTGGGACGCCTTGTTCCATTGCGGGATCCAGTAATGCCCGGCGCGCAAAACGCGATCGAGCGCGCGGCATGCGAAGGTCAGTTCGTCGCGGGTTTTGGCCGCGACGATTTTTTCGATCAGCGCATCGACTGCCGGATCGGAGATGCCGGAAAGATTGCGCGAGCCCTGTAGCTTCGCAGCATCCGACGAGAAGAAGGTGCGGAGCGACTCCCCCGGCGTCGAGCTTGTCGAAAAGCGCTGCACCGTGATGTCGAAGTCGAAGGTCTGCAGCCGCAGCTGGAACTGCGCCGGATCAACCACGCGCATGTTGGCGTCGATGCCGAGACGGCGCAGGTTGGAAATGATTGCGGTGTGATGCGGCTCGAACGAACTGGTGTTGATCAGAAACTCGATCGTCAGCGGCTCGCCTTTAGGCGTCATGCGCTTGCCGCCTTTGATCTCGCAGCCGGCATCGCGCAAGAGCGCGCCCGCCCGGCGCAGGAGATTGCGGTCGGAGCCCGAGCCATCCGCTTCCGGCGGCATATAGGCGTCGCCAAACACCGCGTCGTAGATCTTGCCGCGATAGGGCTCGAGCAGTGCGGCTTCTTCGGGCGACGGTTTGCCTTGTGCCGCCATGTCGGAATTCTGGAAATAGGAATAGGTGCGGTCGTAGGAGCCGTACATCAGGTTCTTGTTCATCCATGGAAAATCCATGGTCAGCGCCAGCGCCTCGCGCACGCGCTTGTCCGAGAATTTCTCGCGCCGCGTGTTGATGAACCAGCCTTGCGCGCCGGAGGGCGTCTGGTCGGGCAGCACTTCCTTCTTCACGCGTCCGTCGCGCGCGGCCGGAAAATCGTAATTGGTCGCCCAGATGCGCGAGGTGAACTCTTCGCGGAAGAGGTAGTTGCGCGCGGTGAAGCCTTGAAAGCCGACATCGCGGTCGCGATAGAATTCGTAGCGGATGATCCCGAAATTATTCAGTCCCCGGCTGACGTTGAGCTTCTCGCCCCACCAGTTCTCGACCCGGTGATATTCGATGAAGCGGCCCGGTGCGAGCGGACCGACGCGATAGGGGCCGGAGCCGAGCGGAGCACTCAGCGTCGCTTCCTCGAAATTGCGTCCGTCAAAATATTTCTGCGAAAGGATCGGCAGCCCCGCGACGATCAGCGGTGTTTCACGGCCGCGGCCTTTGACGAACCGCACGACAACGATGTCCTCGCCTTCGGCCTCTGCACTGTCGACGTCGCGCAGGTTGAGGCGGATGAGATTATGGCCGATCTTCTTCAGCGTTGTGATGGTCCAGGCGCAATCTTGCGCGGAGAGTTTGCTGCCGTCGTGGAAGCGGGCCTCGGGGCGGATGCGAAAGCGGCAGGTGAGGCCGTCTTCCGACATCGCAACGGAGCTTGCCGCAAGCCCGTACATGGCGTCCGGCTCGTCGAGCGCGCGCGCCATGAGCGAAGTGAAGGTCAGCTCCATGCCGAGCGCGCCGTCGTTACGCTGCGAAAAAATATTCAGCGTATTGAACGTCTCGAGATTCTGATTGAGCAGCCCCGACGCGCCGACATGGGAAAAGGTCCCGCCCTTCGGCGCGCTCGGGTTGACGTAGTCGAAATGGGAAAAGTCTTTCGCGTATTTCAGGTCGCCGAAGGCCGACATGCCGTGCTGCTCGGCGCCGCCGTTCTGCGAGCGTGCCGGAAGTGCGGCGGACACGCCCGCTGCGGCGGTGAACGCGAGAAGCGAGCGGCGCGAAAGCCGGAAGCTTTCCGTCACTTCTGCGGTCCCACTTTCGCCGCGCGATCCTTGTCGAACCACCAGATGTCCGGGAAGCCGAAGGAATATTCCGGCAGCTTCTCGGGCTTTCCGAAGCGATCCCAATGCGCGACCCGGTGGAAGCCGATCGACCACATCGGCACGACATAGTGGTTCCACATCAACACGCGGTCCAGCGCCCGGGTCGAGGCGATCAGCTCCTCTCGGTCTTTCGCGAAGATGACGCGCTTGATGAGTGCGTCGACCGCCTCGTTCTTGATGCCGCCGTAGTTGCGCGAGCCCTGCCGGTCGGCGGCTTCCGTGCCGAAATAGTCGTGTTGCTCGTTGCCGGGCGAGAGCGACTGCCCCCAGCCGCTGACGATGACGTCGAAATCGCGCGAGCGAACGCGGTTCTGGTATTGCGAGGAATCGACCTGGCGGATGGTGAAGCCGATCCCGAGCCGTTTCAGGTCTTCTGCATAGAAGAGAATGATCCGCTCGAAGGTCGGGCTCGCCAGCAGGAATTCGATGGTGAAGGGCTCGCCGGTCTTGGCGTTGACGAGCTTGCCGCCGCGCACTTCATAGCCTGCCTCGCGGAACAGTTTCGTCGCCTGCCGCAGATTTGCGCGAACGGACTCTTGCGTATCGAAGACCGGGTTCTTGAACTCGGCGGTGAATACTTCCGGCGGCACCTTGCCGCGCACGGTTTCAAGAATTTCCAGCTCCTTGCCCTGCGGCAGTCCGCTGAAGGAAAGCTCGGTGCCGCTGAAATAGGAGGCGATGCGCTTGTACTGACCGAAGAAGAAATTCCGGTTCATGGTCTCGAAGTTCATCACATAGTTGAGCGCAAGCCGGACCCGAGGGTCGGAGAATTTCTCGCGCCGCAGGTTCGGAATGAAGCCCTGCATCACGCCGGTGGCGCGATCGGGAAAAGTTTCCAGCAGAAGGCGCTTATCCTTCACCGCCGGAATGTCGTAGGCGGTGGCCCAGTTCTTGGCGACGTTTTCGAGCCGGAAGTCGAACTGGTCGGCCTTGAAGGCTTCGAGTTCGACGATGTCGTCGCGGAAATATTCGTAGCGGATTTCGTCGAAGTTATCCTGCCCGACTTTCACGGGCAGCGAGACGCCCCAATAATCCTTCACGCGCTCGTAAACGACCGTGCGGCCGGGAATGAAGCTCTTGATCTTGTAGGCGCTTGAGCCGAGTGGCGCTTCCAGCGTGCCGTTCGCGATGTTGCGCGCGTTTCCTTGCGCGTCCTTCCCGGTCCACCAATGCTTCGGCAAGGGCGCGATCTGGCCGACGATCTGCGGCAATTCGCGGTTGCCCGGCTGGTCGAAGGTGAAGGTGACCTCGCGCTCGCCGGTTTTCTCGGCCTTGACGACGTGGCGGTAGTAGAAGCGCCGCGTCGGGCTGTGCTCCTTGATCATCTCAAAGGTCCAGATCACGTCTTCCGGCGTGATCGGCTTGCCGTCATGCCAGCGCGCATTCGGGCGCAGCCGGTAGGTGACCGACGAATAATCCGCGGGAAAGCGCACCGACTCCGCGATCAGGCCATATTCGGTCGCGACTTCGTCGAGCGAACTGACCATCAGCGTGTCGTAGATCATGTTGATGCCCGCGGCCTGCGTGCCGCGCGGGATCAGATGATTGAAACTGTCGAAGGTGCCGTCCGAGCCGAGCCGCACGAGCCCGCCCGTTCGGATTGACGTAGTCGAAGCGCTTGAAGTCCGCCGGATATTTCACGTCGCCGAGCAGCGACAGCGCATGCCGCCACGGGGCGTTTTTAGCGGCGTCCTGCTTGGTGTTGTCTTGTGCCTGGGCGGTGAGGGGGATCGAGAAAACGGCAAGCGCAAAGGCGCAGGCCCGCAGCAGATTCGGCGTCACAAATACCTCCGTCGAACCCCCGTCGGTGAGGGGGCAATGTCGAAGGTGATTATGACCGTTTTGGCGCGGCAGCGCCAAAGCAACCGCGCATTTATCGCGACAATTTGAGCAGCAAGGCGCTTATTTCTTTTCCGCAGGCGCCTTTTGCTCGCCGTCTTTCTTCTGGGCGTCAGGGGCAGCGGCAACCGGAGCCGGGAGTGCCGGCGGGCTGTCGTTCTGCTTGCTCAGATAGACGATGAGTGCGGCGCGATCGGCCGCGCGCTTGACGCCGAGGAAGGTCATCGACGTGCCCGGAACGACCTTGTTCGGGTTCTCCAGGAACTTGTCGAGTTCTTCGAAGGTCCACTTGCCCTTCTTGTTCTTCATCGCGCTCGAATAGTTGAAGCCAGTATGGTGTCCGACGTCGCTGTTGACGACGTTCCAGAGGCCAGGACCGACCTTGTTCGGACCGCCCTTGGCGAAGTCGTGGCAGGCCGCGCACTGGCGCGCGACGGAAGCGCCCTTTTCGGGGTTGGCTTCGTTCAGGAGATTGGCGAGCGGCACCTGCGGCTCGACCGGGCCGGACGTAGGGCCAGCCTTGTCGTCCTTGGCGGCGATCTCGTAGCCCGCCTTGTGTGGCGCATGCGACGCGAAGATGCCGCTCGAGACGATGCTGAGCGAGAGGACGAAAAGGCAGGTACCGAGCACGGCACCCATGATCTTGTTCAGTTCGAAGCTGTCCATCGGCCAGCGTTTCCGGAATTTTGTCGCCGGCGTCCCGGCGAGGCCCCATTAATGAGGGTCAGAGGTATCGCTTTGCCCGATCAGAGGCAACCCGTATAACCCGGCCGCCGCTGCTACCTTCTGCCGCTTGGAATGAATAGACAGTGGCGGGTTTTCCGGGTGTTTTCAATGTCTTCCAAAGACGCCTCTGGCTCAGATCTGATCATTTTGATCCCCGCGCGGATGCAGGCGACCCGGCTGCCGGGAAAGCCGCTTGCGGACATCCACGGCAAGCCCATGATTCTCCACGTGCTGGATCGCGCCCGCGAGGCAGGGCTGGGTTCGGTGGCGGTTGCGACCGACGACGACGCGATTCGCGCGGCCGTCGGGCAAGCGGGTGGCCGGGTGGTGATGACCCGCCCCGACCATCAGACCGGCTCGGACCGGATTTTCGAGGCCCTCGGCGCGCTGGACGGCGAAGGCGCATTTTCCATCGTCGTGAACCTGCAGGGCGACCTGCCGACGATCGAACCGGACCTCATCCGCCGGGTGGTTGCTCCGCTTGCAGACCCCACGGTCGATATTGCGACGCTCGCGGTCGAGATCACCGACGAGGAAGAGAAGACCAATCCGAATGTGGTGAAGGTCGTCGGCACGCCGGTGGCGGAGAACCATTTGCGCGCGCTTTATTTCACCCGTGCGACCGCGCCCGCGAACGAAGGCCCGCTTTATCATCACATCGGGATTTACGCGTATCGCCGCGCCGCGCTCGAGCGCTTCGTAAAGCTGCCGCAGGCGCCGCTCGAAAAGCGCGAGAAGCTCGAGCAGCTTCGTGCGCTTGAAGACGGGATGCGGATCGACGTCGCCATCGTTGACGCTGTTCCGCTCGGTGTCGATACTCCCGCCGATCTGGAGAAAGCCCGCGCGTTGCTCGCGGTGAAAATGAGATAATCCGACATGGCTAACAAGAAAACCATCGTCTTTCAGGGCGAACCCGGCGCCAATTCGCATATCGCCTGCCGCGAGCGCTTTCCCGATTACGAACCGGTGCCCTGCGCGACCTTCGAGGACGCATTCGCGGCCGTCTCGAACGGCGAAGCCGATCTCGCGATGATTCCGATCGAGAATTCCGTCGCGGGCCGCGTTGCCGACATCCATCATTTGATGCCGACCTCGGGGCTGAACATCGTCGGCGAATTTTTCCTGCCGCTGTCGCACCAGTTGATGGCGATCAAGGGCGCGACCCTGAAGACGATCAAGAGCGTGCAAAGCCACGTCATGGCGCTCGGGCAGTGCCGCAACGTCATTCGCGAACTGGGGCTCACGGCTGTGATCGGCGCGGATACCGCAGGGAGCGCGCGGCAGATCATGGAGGCGAACGATCCGACGCGGGCGGCGATTGCATCCACGCTCGCGGCTGAAATCTATGGTCTCGACATCGTTCGCGAGAACATCGAGGACGAAGATCACAATACGACGCGTTTCATCATCCTGCAGAAAGAGAAGGCCTGGACCAAGCCGAACATCGGCGCGGTGGTCACGACTTTCGTGTTCAAGGTGAGAAACGTCCCCGCCGCGCTCTACAAGGCGCTTGGCGGTTTTGCCACCAACAGCATCAACATGACGAAGCTGGAGTCTTACCAGATCGACGGCAATTTCGTCGCGACGCAGTTTTACGCGGACGTCGAAGGCCATCCCGACGATCGCGGCCTGCAGTTCGCGCTCGAGGAATTGCAGTTCTTCTCGGAGGAACTGCGCATTCTAGGCGTCTATCCCGCGCATCCGTTCCGGATGAAAGCGCGGAACGAAGCGCGTTAATCGAACACGTTCGTGCCGTGTTCGACGAAGCTCTTGATCAGGTGATGCGCGATCGCAAGCGGTGGCGGCGCGAAGAAGCGTGCGGGATGCGTGCCTGAGAGCATCAGGCGGCACTCGTCCTTCGTGACCCAGCGTGCGGCTTCGAGTTCGACCTCGTCGATCTTGAGCTTGTCCGATTTCGCTTCGACAAAGCAGCCGATCATGATCGACATGGGAAACGGCCAGGGCTGCGAGGCGAAATAAGCGACACGGCCGCCCGGGATACCCGCTTCTTCCATGGTCTCGCGGCGCACGGCTTCCTCGAAGCTCTCGCCAGGTTCGACGAAGCCTGCAAGCGCCGACCACATGCCGGGTGGAAAGCGCGTCTGCCGCGCGAGCAGGCATTGCTCGCCATAGACGGCGAGCATGATGACGCAAGGATCGGTGCGCGGAAAATGCTGCGCCGAACAGGCTTCGCAGTCGCGCCGCCATCCGGCTTGTGCTGATTTGGTTGGCTTGCCGCAGTTCGAGCAGAAGCGGTGCCGCTCGTGCCAGAACAGCAGCGCTTTCGCGGTCGCAAGCGAGGAGAGGTCTTCGGGCGGGAGGAGGCCCTGCAGCGCAATCGAGCGCAGATCGACCGCGATGAAGCCGCCATGCGCCTTCACCGCGTCGATGCGCTCCGGCGGCACCGCGCGCGCGAAGTGACCGCGGCCATCTTTGTCTTTGCCGATGAGGGCCGTTTCCAAGGGCTCGCCTGCGATCGCCGCTTCGTCGTCGCTTAGTCCGGCATCGAAGCCGCCGCCGCGTTTCGTAAGCAGGAATGCTTCGCCGGCAATGACGAAGTTGCGCGCATTCCGGCGCAGCGACTGGATGAGGGCTGCGTCGCCACGCTGTTCGCTCAGCCGGTCGAGCGCCGATCCGGCATAGGTCAGGGTCGCTTCTTGTGCGGAGATGTACATCTGGCCGTGTCTTCTGTTGGGACTAAGCTCGCATGGCGGCCTCGCGGTTCGCAATCCGTCAGCCGTGCAGGTCTAATGCGCCCTTGATGCGGGAAATCAACGCCGCCTTCTCGGCATCGGCATAAGGAACGCGCGCGCCTGCGCCCCATACCGGTCCGGGCCAGGCAAAATCGCCCTCGTTTCGCGCGACGATATGAATATGGAGCTGCCGCACGATATTGCCGAGTGCGCCGACATTGATCTTCAGGCACTGCGAAACGTCGCGAAGCGTGGCCGATGCGAGCGTGATTTCCTTTAGAAGCTGCGCCTGATCGGTGGAAGAAAGGTCGAACAGCTCTGAAACGCCTGTGCGCTGTGGCACCAGCACGAGCCAAGGATAGCGCACGTCGTTTTGCAACCGCACCTCGCAGAGCGGCAACGCGCCGAGAGCGATGGAGTCGGCCAGCAGCCTCGGGTCGAGCGAAAATTCCGTCGTCATTCGTGGCGAATCCTTCGAGTTTCCGGAACAATATTGCGAAATGTCTTCCCGCGCTTGCCTTCGACCGCCGCCCGCCCGATATAGGGGCCGGGAGGTTGGCGGTGGACGAGCCACTCGCCAACCGGGTCAGGTCCGGAAGGAAGCAGCCCTAACGAGACCGGTTTGGGTCATTGTTCCAGCCTCCCACTTCATTTCCTCGCACGGCGGCCCGGATGGACGATACGCCCAACAAAACGATGACAGGGCCGGAAGGCGGCTCGTTGTTTGGCGAGGAAAGCGGCGGCTATCGGGTGCTCGCGCGCAAATACCGCCCGCGCAATTTCGACGATCTCATCGGCCAGGAAGCGATGGTCCGCACGCTTTCGAACGCCTTCGCAAGCGGACGCATCGCCCAGGCCTATCTGCTGACCGGCGTGCGCGGCGTCGGCAAGACCACGACCGCGCGCATTCTGGCGCGCGCGCTGAACTACGAGCCGAAATCCGGCGCGGACAAAGGTCCGACGCTCGATATGCCGGAGCTTGGGCGGCACTGTCAGGAAATTCTCGAAAGCCGCCATGTCGATGTGATCGAGATGGATGCGGCGTCCCACAACAGCGTCGACGATATCCGCCAGATCAACGACGCCGTGCGCTATACGCCGGTAAGCGCCCGCTACAAGGTTTATATCCTCGACGAAGTGCACATGCTTTCGGGTGCGGCCTTCAATGCGCTGTTGAAGACGCTCGAGGAGCCGCCGGCGCATGCGAAGTTCATCTTCGCGACCACCGAAGTCCGGAAAGTGCCGGTGACGATACTCTCCCGCTGCCAGCGCTTCGATCTGCGCCGGGTCGATAGCGACACGCTCACGAAACATCTCGGCAGGATCGCGGGCGAGGAAAACATCGATGCCGAAACCGAGGCGCTGGCGCTGATCGCGCGCGCGGCGGAAGGTTCGGTGCGCGACTCGCTTTCGCTGCTGGATCAGGCGATCGCCCATGGCGGTGCCATCGTGAAGGCGGACGAAGTACGCGAGATGCTGGGGCTCGCCGACCGCACGCGGATCATCGACCTTTTCGAAGCATTGATGGGCGGAAACATCCAGGAAGCGCTGAAACTCTTCCGCGAGCAATATGATCTCGGCGCCGATCCGGTTGCCGTGTTGTCGGATCTTGCCGAGTTCAGCCACTTGCTTACACGCTTCAAGATCGTGCCCTCCTCGCTCGAGGACACGAGCCTCGTCGAGGCCGAACGCAAGCGTGGCAAGGAGCTTTCCGAACGGCTTTCGATCCGTGTGCTCTCGCGCGCCTGGCAGATGCTCTCGAAGGGAATTCCGGAAGCCGCTGCTTCCGGCAAGCCGGTGCAGGCCGCGGAAATGATTCTTGTGCGGCTGGCTTATGCCGCCGACCTGCCGACGCCGGACGAAGCGATCAGGATGCTGCGCGACGGCAATGGCAACGCGCCGGGAGTGACTTCCGGCAACGGCGGCGGCGCGCTCTCGGGTGCGCCACGCATGCAGATGGCGCAAGTCGGTGGCAGCACCGCAAGCCGGCCCGTTTCGCGTCCCGTGCAAGCGCCGAGCAATGCGCCAAGGCTGCAGTCGCTGGAGGATGTGCTCGCACTCGCCGACAGGAATCGCGATCTCCAGATCAAGCACGCGTTGCAGAAATACGTTCGGCTGGTGCAGATCGAAGACGGCAAACTCGAAATCTCGCTCGACGAAGGCGCGCCGGTGAATTTTGCCGGCACCCTCGGCGCGAAGCTCTCGCAATGGGCCGATCGCCGCTGGGTTGTTGTCGTATCGCGCCAGCGCGGTGGCGAAACGCTCGAAGAAACCGAAGCCAAGTCGCAGGCGCAACTGAAAGCGGATGTGCGTAACCATCCGACCGTGCAGGCGGTGCTGAACATGTTTCCGGGCGCGGAAATAGCGGCCGTCCGCCGGAAGGTATTGTCCGAGGAATCGGAGAATCCCGCAGAGGGTTTCAGCGCGCCGCTCGAAGACGAAGACGAATAGGGAGACGAAGACGATGCGCGACATGCTCGGCATGATGGGCAAGATCAAGGAACTGCAGGCGAACATGGAGCGCATGCAGAGCGAACTCGACACGCTGGAAGTCACGGGCTCGGCCGGCGGCGGTCTCGTGTCCGTGACCATGAGCGCAAAAGGGGCCGTCCGGAAGGTTTCGATCGACGCGAGCCTGATGAAGGCCGACGAAAAGGAAATCGTCGAAGATCTGATTGTCGCGGCGAGCGCCGATGCGCACGCGAAATCCCAGAAGCTGGTCGAGGAAAAGGCCAAGGCGCTGACCGGCGGCCTGCCGCTGCCGCCGGGAATGAACCTTTTTTGAAGCGAATGTTTTCTTCCTTGGATAGGGTGCCTGCTTCACGCTCTTGTTTGCGCATGATCTTATCCGAAAGCCGGTACCCACTTTTCGGGATCATGCTCTGATGCGCCGCGTCGTTGCCGGTCCGGAAATCGAACGGCTCATTCAACTCCTGGCAAAGCTGCCCGGGCTCGGGCCGCGCTCTGCGCGCCGCGCGGCGCTTCATCTGTTGCGCAAGCGCGAAGAAGTGATGGAGCCGCTTGCCGCAGCACTGGGCGACGCTCTCCGGAAGATCGTGGTCTGCGATACCTGCGCGAACATCGACACGCGCAATCCATGCTCGGTCTGCGCGGATGATACGCGCGATCCTTCGCTGCTGGTGGCGGTCGAAAGCGTGGCGGATCTCTGGGCGCTGGAGCGTGCGGGCGTCGTCGCCGGACGTTATCATGTGCTTGGCGGCACCTTGTCTGCGCTCGATGGCATTGGGCCGGACGATCTCAACATCAAGTCGCTGATCAGCCGCGCCCACGAGCCGGAAGTCAAAGAGGTCGTGCTGGCGCTATCGGCGACGGTCGATGGCCAGACCACAGCGCATTACATCACCGATCTGCTGCGTAGTGCCGACGTGAAAGTGACCCGCCTCGCGCATGGCGTGCCGGTCGGCGGCGAGCTTGATTATCTCGATGAGGGGACGCTGTCGGCAGCGATCCGCCAGCGGACGCTCTTCTAGCCCGCTATTTCTTATCGCCTGCAAGCGTCGTGAAGTGCCCGCGATACTGGAGCCACCAAAGGATGATGAGGCTCGGGATCGCCGATAGCGACGTTACGATGAAGAACCAGAACCATCCGGTGGCCTCCGCGACATAGCCGCCGCTTGCCGCCAATACTGTCCGCCCAACCGCTGCGATGGCCGATAGCAGCGCGAACTGGGTCGCCGTATGCGCGCGCGCACCACACAGTGCCGAGAGATAGGCAACGAAAATCACATTGGCCGCGTTCGACGTGAAGTTCTCGACGATGATGGTGACGGTCAAAGCGCCAACATCAGGTCCGACCCAGGCAAGCCAGGAAAACATCAGATTCGAAAGCATCTGGATGATTGCCGCGATCCAGAGGCAGGTGGTGAGCGGCAGCGCGCGCGCGAGCATGCCCCCGGCAAGCCCGCCGATTACGGCGGCCGCGAAGCCGACGCCTTTCACGACTGTCGCATAGGTAGCGAGGCTGAAGCCGGTTTTGAGCACGAAGGGCACGGTCAACACGCCGGCAAAGGCATCGCAGAACTTGAACAGCAGCACGAATACGAGAACGGTGATCGCAAGCGGCCGCGAGAGAAACTCGTTGAACGCGCTGAACGCGGTCGCGAATACACGACGCACGGGAGAGCCCGAGGTGTTTTCTTCCGACGGTTCAGCGGCAGGCTCTTTCGCGAGCAGCGCTGCAAGCATGCCGACTGCGACACAGGCCGCTGCCGCGATATAGGAAATCTTCCATGCCGTAAGCTGCGCGACGCCCGTTGCTTCGAGGTAAGACACAAGCAGGAGCGCGCCCGCACCGGAGAGCAGGAGCGCCACGCGGTAAGCAAGAATGTAGCTCGCGATCCCTGCGGCCTGCTCTTCCGGCGGCAGGCTTTCGACGCGGAAGGCATCGATGACGATGTCTTGTGTGGCCGAGGCAGCGGCGACGAGCACCGCTGCAACAGTTACGTAAAAGATCGAGGTCTTGGGATCGGAAAACCCGAGCACGACGATCGCTGCAATCAGGAGAACCTGCGACAGCACGAGCCAGCTTCTGCGCCGGCCGAGCAGGGCCGTAAGAATGGGCACATTGAGCGCGTCCACGAGCGGCGCCCAGAAAAACTTGAAGGTGTAGGGCAGGCCGACGAGCGAGAAGAGGCCGATGGTCTTCAGGTCGATTCCGCTTTGCGTGAGCCACGCCTGCAAGGTGCTGGTGACGAGCGCGAGCGGCAGGCCCGCGGAAAAGCCGAGCAGCATCACGATCAACACGCGCGGGCGCGCGTACACGGCGGCCGCTTGCAGCCAGTTGCCGGATCTTTTGCTGGACGCCTCGTGCGAGGCGGGCGTGGGGGTGCTCATGCCCGGCGCTTGTCGCACAAGGCTGGCGATTCGGGAATCGAAGGCCTATTCGCGGCCGCCAAGCTTGAGTTGAAGCGCGACCGGCTTTCCGGTGTCCTTGGGCGCGGCTTTCTCATCGTCCAGCTCGAGCGACTGGATGCGCCCGCCACGCTTGGAAACTTTCTCGGCCGATATAAGTACCGCGCCGACATCGTCGGAAGCTTGCGCGAAGTGGGTCTGCAACTTCACCGCGCGATCGCGGAGCCGCACCACGTCTTCGACGAGCTTGCCGACCTCGGATTGAATCTTCTCCGCCTGATCGCGCATCTGCGCGTCGCGCACGATCGCCTGCACGACCTGGATCGCGAGCATCAAGAGCGAAGGCGATACCAGAATGACCCGGGCGCGGAATGCCTTTTGCAGCACGTCGTCGCAGACCTCGTGCAGTTCCGCGTAAACCGACTCCGACGGCACGAACATCAGCGCGATGTCCTGCGTTTCTCCCTGCACGAGATAGCGCTCGGCAATGTCGTTGACATGCTTGTTGATGTCCTGCTTCAGCCGCGCGAGTGCTGCGCGCCGCATCTCGTCCGTCTGCGCCTCGCGATAGGCCGTGATCGATTCGAGCGGAAACTTGGCGTCGATTGCAAGCGGACGCTCGTCGCCGGGCAGGAAGATCGCGCAGTCCGGCCGCTTGCCGTTACGAAGCGTATGCTGAAACGCATAGGCATTCTTGTGGAGCCCGTCGGCGACGATCGCTTCCATCCGTCCCTGGCCGAATGCGCCGCGCGCTTGCTTGTTCGCGAGCACGTCTTTGAGCGTCACCATATGGCCGGTGAGCTCCTGCATCCGGCTTTGCGCGGCATCGACCACCGCAAGGCGCTCGTGCAGCTTGGAAAGGCTTTCCGCAGTCGTGTGCGCGGCCTTGGTCATGTTCTCGCCGATCCGGTGGGTGACCGCATCGAGCCGCTCATGCACTGCGCGGGTCAAGTCTTCCTGCTTCTGGCTGACGCCGGAAAAGAGCGACTGCACCGTGCCCTTGGTTTCCGCCTGCACGTGCAACACGTGCAGGAGCCGCTCCTGCAGATCCTCGATCCGCATGGCGTATTCGTCCGCGCGCCGGCTTTGCTCTTGCGATTCCAGCACCCGCGCGCGGCTTTGCCTGCTCTGCGCGACGAGAATGCCGATCAGAAGGACGACGGCAAGCCCGCTCAGAGCTGCAACAAGCGCGCCCAGCGTGATCTCTACGCCGTTGATGGAAAAAAGGATTTCACCCATGTCGCGGCCGATCATGCGCTGATTCTGTTGGGAACGAATAGAGAACATCACATTTGTGGGTCTGGAAGGCAAGTGCGGCCCAGGCGCCGCCAATGCGTTGACCCGCTTGGGGCGATCACCTATCTCGCGGCGTATGATCCGTCCGATAGTCCAGCTCCCCGATCCCGTCCTTCGCAAGATTTCGTCTCCGGTCCAGAAGATCGACGACGAGATCAGGAAACTGATCGAGGACATGTTCGAGACCATGTACGACGCTCCCGGTGTCGGCCTCGCGGCCGTGCAACTCGGCGTCACGAAGCGCGTGGTGACGATCGACGCGACGCGCGGCGACGAGGAAAAGGCGCCGATGGTCTTCATCAATCCGGAGATCGTTTCGGCTTCCGAGGAAACGGACAGCAAGGAAGAGGGCTGCCTTTCGATTGCCGAGTTCTACGAGGAAGTGGAGCGGCCGTCGCAGGTGAAGGTCCGCTACATGGACGAGAAGGGCAAGATGCGCGAGATCGAAGCCGATGGTCTGCTTGCGCGCGCGCTCCAGCACGAGATCGATCATTTGAACGGTGTGTTGTTCATCGACCATATTTCCAAGCTCAAGCGCGACCGCGTGACCAAGAAGTTCACCAAGGTCGCCAAGGCGAACAAGCGCGTGACGGCCGCCGGCTGATTGCTCGCGCGGAAAGGAATGCCGTTGCGCGTCGTCTTTCTGGGCACGCCCGAATTCGCGGTGCCGACGCTTTCCGAGATTGTCGCGCGCGGCCACGAGGTCGTGGCTTGCTATACGCGCGAACCCGCGCAGGCCGGGCGCGGCATGAGCGAGCGCCGCTCTGCCGTGCATGAAGCAGCGGCGAAGTTCGGGATTGCCGTGCATCATCCCAAGTCGCTGCGGAGCGAAGAGGCAGCGGAATTCTTTCGTTCGCACGCGGCCGATGTTGCGGTCGTGGTCGCTTACGGCTTGATTCTTCCAAAGGCCATTCTCGATGCGCCGCCGCTCGGCTGTCTCAATCTTCATGCTTCGCTGTTGCCACGCTGGCGGGGTGCGGCGCCGATCCATCGCGCCATCATGGCGGGCGACAAGGAAACCGGCGTCATGGTGATGAAGATGGAGGAAGGACTCGACACCGGGCCGGTCGGCCTTGCCGAGCGCGTGACGATTCCGGAGAACGCAACCACCGGCGAGATGCACGATAAGCTCATGTTGCTCGGTGCCGATCTGATGGCGCGCGGCCTTGCCGCACACGCGCGCGGCTCGCTTTCGTTTACGCCGCAAGCGTCGGAAGGCGTCACCTACGCCAACAAGATCGACAAGTCCGAGTCGAGAATCGATTGGGCGCTTCCCGCGCGCGACGTGCATAATCATATTCGCGGCCTTTCGCCGTTTCCCGGCGCGTGGTTCGAGGTAGCGATCGACGGCAAGCCGGTGCGCGTGAAGGTGCTCCGCTCCGCACTCGCGCAAGGCAATGCCCCCGCGGGGACCTTGCTCGGCGATGCGCTGACAGTTGCTGCAGGTGATGGCGCGGTTCAGCTTCTCGAGGTGCAGCGCGCGGGCGCGAAAGCCATGAGCGCGGAAGAATTCTTGCGCGGTGCGAAGCTGTCTGCCGGAATGCGGCTGGCATGAACGCGCCGCAGATCAGGGCCGAGCGTGCAGCCGATCATGCCGCCATCTTCGAAGTTCATCGTGCAGCCTTCGAGACAGATGCCGAAGCCTGTCTTGTCGATGCGCTTCGCAACGACGGCAGCATCGTCCTTTCCCTCATCGCGGAAATCAGCAGCGAGATAGTGGGTAGCGTCATCTATTCGCGGCTCCTCTTCGATGGAGCGGATCAGGGTGCCACGGCACTGGCACCGGTGGCAGTCAAGCCGGCGTGGCAGGGCCGGGGTGTCGGCAGCGCACTCATTCGCGAAGCCCATGAACGGCTTCGGAGCGCTGGCGAGCGCATCGTTTTGGTTCTCGGCGATCCCGAATATTACGAGCGGTTCGGTTTTTCACGCGCGGCGGCAAGCCGACTGCGAACGCCGTATGATGGCCCGCATCTGATGGCGCTGGCGCTTGCTTCCGGTGGCACGTCAGGTGAAGTCAGCGTGACCTATCCGCCCGCCTTTGCGAAGCTCGGCTGATGCCCCGCTACAAGCTCACCATCGAATATGACGGCTCGCCCTTTCTCGGCTGGCAATTGCAGGACGCCGGTCTCACCGTTGCCGGCGTTCTGGAAGCTGCGGCGCACCGGCTTTCGGGGGAAAGCGTGCGGGTTCATGGTGCTGGCCGCACCGATACCGGTGTGCATGCGACCGGGCAGGTGGCTCATATCGATCTTTCGAAGGAATGGGACGCCGACACCGTGCGCGATGGTATGAACGCGCATCTGCGGCCGCATCCGGTCGCGGTTTTGTCTGCGGAACAGGTTGCCGATGATTTCGACGCGCGGTTCTCCGCCGTGAACCGTCATTATATTTATCGCGTCCTCAATCGCCGCGCCGATCTCGCGCTCGATCGCAACCGTGTATGGCGCGTGGCGCGCGCGCTCGATGAAAGCGCGATGCACGAGGCCGCGCAGCACCTCGTCGGTAATCATGATTTCACGACCTTTCGTGCGGCCGAATGTCAGGCGAAGTCGCCGGTCAAAACCCTCGATGTCTTGAACGTCACGCGCGAAGGCCAGGAAATCCGGATCGAAGCCAGCGCGCGCTCCTTCCTGCATCATCAGGTGCGTTCGATCGTCGGCTCGCTGGTGCAGGTCGGCGACGGCAAGTGGACGCCGGCTGACATGAAGCGCGCGCTGGAAGCGCGCAATCGCACGGCCTGCGGGCAGGTCGCGCCGCCTGATGGGCTCTATCTCGTGCGGGTGGATTACGCGAAGTAGCGCTCCAGCACGCGCTGATAAATGCGCGCGAGCGCTTCGATGTCGGCGACCGGCACGCGCTCGTCGATCTTGTGCATGGTCTGCCCGACCAGGCCGAATTCGACGACCGGGCAATAGTCCTTGATGAAGCGCGCGTCCGAAGTGCCGCCAGTGGTCGAGAGTTTCGGCGCAATGCCAGTGACTTCCTCGATCGCCTTGCTGAGAAAATCGACGAACGGCCCCTTCTCGGTCAGGAAGCAGTCGCTCGAAGGCTCCCAGTCGATCTGGAAATGCGCCTCGTCGCCGACGGCCTTGATGACGCGATCCAAGAGGAGATTGCGCAGGCTCTCCGCCGTGTGCGTGTCGTTGAAGCGAATGTTGAACTGCGCGCGCACTTCTCCCGGAATCACGTTGAAGGTGCGCGTACTCGAATCGAGCCCGGTCACTTCAAGGTTCGAAGCGTCGAAATTCGCGGTGCCGTGATCGAGCGGCTCAGCGATGAGCGCGTTCACCGCGCGCAGGAAGTTCGGCACCGGGTTCTCGGCCAGATGCGGATAAGCGACGTGGCCCTGTTGTCCGTGCATGATCAGCGTGCCGGATTGCGAGCCGCGCCGCCCGATCTTCACCATGTCGCCGAGCGTTGCCACGTTGGTCGGCTCGCCGACGATGCAGTGATCGAATTTCTCGCCGCGTTCTTTCGCCCAGTGCAGGAGTTTGCGCGTGCCGTTGACGGCTGGGCCTTCTTCGTCGCCGGTGATGAGAAACGAAATCGTGCCGCGCTTGGGCTTGCCGAAACGGATCGCGGCCGCGGCAAAAGAGGCGATCGCCCCTTTCATGTCGCAGGCGCCGCGCCCGAACAGTTCGCCGCCCGCGATCTCCCCGGAAAAGGGCGGGTGCGTCCAGCTTGCGAGGTCGCCCGGCGGTACGACGTCGGTATGTCCGGCGAAGACGAGATGCGGCGCGCCGCTGCCGATGTTCGCAAACAGGTTATCGACATCCGGCGTATTCGCGTCGGAGAACGGCGCGCGATGCACTTCGTATCCCGCATTCTGCAGGATCGCTCCGAGTGCGGTGAGCGCGCCGCCTTCGGCCGGCGTGACCGAAGGACAGCGGATCAGGGTCTGGGCGATTTCGACGGCACTTGCCTCGGACATCATTACTTCCGGCGTGATCTTATTGCTCGAGCGGGTCGGGGCCGTATTTGTTCGGGCCCTTCGTGCCGCGCAAAAGGCCCCAGTCGATGAAGGCATAGATCGCGAAGATCAGGAAGATCACCGAAATGGACGTGTAGATCGGCGTGGGCTCGCCGGGATCGTATTCATGCAAGCCCGCGATCTGCATGAAGGTCGTCGCCAGCAGAATGGCGAAGAAGATCGCGACAAGCCAGGTCGGCCGGTTGCGGTCATGCGCGCGCTTCGTGGCGAGCGCGAAGCTCGGCCACATGAAGATGAGGCCGACGATCATCATGATCTGGATATTCGACGCGAAATAGACGCCGAGCTGGACCGTGATGGAAACCGCGAAAAGAATGAGCGCGGCGATCCAGTAAGGCTTGCGGTTGATGCGGCCGTCGAGGCTCGTGAAGAGATAAGCGAAATTCATGGGAGGCCTCAGGTTCGGGTGGGTTGCGCGATTTCGAGCGGATCGGCGCCGTATTTATTCGGTCCGACCGTCCCGCGGCGTAGCCCAAGTTGAACGAAGAGAAAAATCACATAAGCGAGAAAGAACAGGGATACCGCGACCGCGAGCGGCTGCTGCTCGTTCGCCACACCGGTCATCATCTTGGTCTGGCTCGCGGTCAGGTTGGTGACCACCGCGACCAGGGCAAAATAGGCCGCGATGAAGAGGTAGTGCATGTTGTGGTCCTGCGCGCGCTTCACCGAGAGCGCAAAGCCGCACCAGAGAAACGCAAGGTTCGCGATGGCGCCGGCGGTGCCCCCGCCCAGATAGCTCACGAGCGCGATCACCGGCACGCCGATCACCGTGATGAGGATGATCCCGAGCCAGTAGGTCCGGCGGCCGATCCGGCCTTCAACGCTGGTGAAGAGGTGGAGAGGATTCATCGGTCGCGCCCCGGAACTGATCTTTGGCCACGCTAACAGGATTATGCCGCGGCGATAGCCCGGCTTTCGCCGCCGGGCCTGGCGGCGCGAAAAGCCCGGACCGGGCGTCGCCGCAAGGTCCGGGCCAAGACGTTTTGTGACGAGGCGTCAGTCGCGCAGCAGTTCGTTGATCGAGGTCTTGGAGCGGGTCTTTTCGTCCACGCGCTTCACGATCACCGCGCAATAAAGCCCGGGGCTCGTGGCGGTCTTGCCCGGGATCGTGCCCGGCACCACCACGGAATAGGGCGGCACTTCGCCCATATAGATTTTGCCGGTTTCGCGATCGACGATCTTGGTGGATGCGCCGAGGAATACGCCCATCGACAGCACCGAGCCTTCGCGCACGATCACGCCCTCGGCGACTTCGGCGCGCGCGCCGACGAAGCAATTGTCCTCGATCACGACCGGGCCCGCCTGCAGGGGCTCGAGCACGCCGCCGATGCCGGCGCCGCCGGAGATGTGCACCTTCGCGCCGATCTGCGCGCAGGAGCCGACGGTGGCCCAGGTGTCGATCATGGTGTTCTCGCCGACATGCGCGCCGAGGTTCACGAAGCTCGGCATCAGCACCGCACCCGGCGCGATATAGGCCGAGCGGCGCACGATCGCGCCCGGCACCGCGCGGAAGCCCGCCTTCTTGAACTGCGCCGGCTTCCAGCCATCGAACTTCGAAGGCACCTTGTCCCACCAGACCGCGCGTCCCGGCCCGCCCTTGATCGTCGCCATGTCGTTGAGGCGGAAGGAGAGCAGCACGGCTTTTTTCAGCCACTGGTTCACCTTCCACTCGCCGCTTGCCTGCTTTTCCGCGACGCGCGCTTTTCCGGCATCGAGGAGCGCGAGCGCTTCATCGACCGCCTTGCGGACCTTGCCTTTGGTCTTGGGACCGATCTTCGCAGTGTCGGCAAAGGCTTCATCGATGATCTTTTCGAGTTCGGCAGGCTTCACGGGTTTCATCTCCAGAATTTGACGGGAGCGGTTTTCGGCAGGCGGGAGAGTGTTGTCAACTTGGGCGCGAGACACGCAATCGCGTTCCCGCGCTCCGCAATGAGCCGAGGTCTGCGCAACTTGCACCACCCGTTTCTGTTCGCGCGCTTGGCCCTTGGGCCATTCGCGCCACCAAAAAGGGCGGCGGGGACGCCGGGACCTTCGAGATCCCATGACCGCCTGCACGAAAAGGTAGAAAGTGCAGACGCGTCGTCGTCATGAGGCGCCGAACAATCCCGGCGTCCCGGCACGCTTGGCGCTTGCGCCATTCGTGCCAAGTAAACACTTCACGCGATGGGTTACGGCTTTCCTTCGCCTTATCCCCGGAGGACTGACCAAGCTATCCTCCGCTGGCGGACCCTCTCGGCTTTACCCCGGTGCGTTGGCACGCACCTGCGGGCAGGCCGCCAAGGAAGACCCTGTGACGAGCGGAAAGGCTCGCCGGAACCAGGCGACTTCAGCCGCCGCAAAAGAGGGTGCGTTACGCCCGCTCTCGCAGCCACCGCTTCCAGCCCGCGCATCGAACACGCCGCGCGACGCGCCCCTGATGAGCCGGAACGAGAATGAATATATTCCTAATATTGGAAAATGTCAAGAGGCTTCATCGCTGGTTCGACAACAGCGTCGAGAGGCACAACGAAACCACCTATGATGTCATCCTCGCGCAAGCGGGGACCCATTTTCCCGGTGTCAGCGATGGTTCGCTGCCGCGCAAAATAACATTCAGTCGTGGTTATG
>DAORMJ010000009.1:135255-143600 GCA_035440445.1 Xanthobacteraceae bacterium | reverse complement strand
CGCGCGTCATCCGTGCCCCGCGCGGCAACACATTGACCTGCCGCAGCTGGCTGACCGAGGCGCCGTTCCGGATGCTGCAGAACAACCTCGATGCCGAGGTCGCCGAGAATCCGGCCGAACTCGTCGTCTACGGCGGCATCGGCCGCGCCGCGCGCGACTGGGCCTGCTATGACGCGATCCTCGCTGCGCTGAAGACGCTCGGTGACGACGAGACCCTGCTCGTGCAGTCCGGCAAGCCGGTCGGCGTGTTCCCGACCCATGCCGATGCGCCGCGCGTGCTGATCGCGAACTCGAACCTCGTGCCGCACTGGGCGACCTGGGAACATTTCAACGAACTCGACCGCAAGGGCCTCATGATGTACGGCCAGATGACGGCCGGCTCGTGGATCTACATCGGCTCGCAGGGCATCGTGCAGGGCACCTACGAAACCTTCGTGGAAGTGGGCCGCCGTCATTTTGGCGGCAGCCTCGCAGGCAAGTGGATTCTTACTGCCGGTCTCGGCGGCATGGGCGGCGCGCAACCGCTGGCTGCGACCATGGCCGGCGCTTCCATGCTTGCGGTCGAGTGTCAGCCGAGCCGCATCGAGATGCGGCTGCGCACCGGCTATCTCGACGTGCAGGCAAAGGATCTCGACGACGCACTCGCGATCATCGAAAAGGCCACCAAGGAGAACAAGCCGGTTTCCGTCGGCGTGCTCGGCAACGCGGCGGAAATTTTTCCCGAACTCGTCCGCCGCGGCATCAAGCCGGACGTCGTGACCGATCAGACCTCCGCGCATGATCCGGTGAACGGCTATCTGCCGAAAGGCTGGACGCTCGCCGACTGGGAAGCCAAACGCGCGAACGATCCCAAGGCGGTGGAAAAGGCCGCCAAACAGTCGATGGTCGGCCATGTGAAGGCGATGCTCGACTTCCACAAGATGGGCATTCCGACGCTCGATTACGGCAACAACATCCGCCAGATGGCGAAGGAAGAAGGGCTTGCAAACGCCTTCGACTTCCCGGGCTTCGTGCCCGCCTACATTCGCCCGCTTTTCTGTCGCGGCATCGGACCGTTCCGCTGGGCTGCGCTTTCCGGTGATCCGGAAGATATCTTCAAGACTGACGCCAAGGTGAAGGAGCTGCTTCCCGACAACAAGCATCTCCACAACTGGCTCGACATGGCGAAGAAGCGGATCAAGTTTCAGGGCCTCCCCGCGCGCATTTGCTGGGTCGGACTTGGCGACCGGCACCGCCTCGGCCTCGCCTTCAACGAAATGGTGGCGAAGGGCGAGTTGAAGGCACCGATCGTCATCGGCCGAGATCATCTCGATTCCGGCTCGGTCGCTTCGCCGAACCGCGAAACCGAAGCCATGCGCGACGGCAGCGATGCCGTCTCCGACTGGCCGCTCCTGAATGCGCTCATCAACTGCGCAAGTGGTGCCACCTGGGTGTCGCTGCATCATGGCGGCGGAGTCGGCATCGGCTATTCGCAGCATGCGGGTATGGTGATCGTCGCGGACGGCACGCCAGAGGCTGCAAAGCGTCTTGAGCGCACGCTCTGGAACGACCCGGCGTCCGGTGTCGTTCGTCATGCCGACGCAGGTTATGAAGACGCGATCGCCTGCGCGCAGGAGCGCGGACTGAACCTTCCAAGCCTGAACAAGTAAGTCTTTAAGAACAGAAACTTCCAAGCGGGCGGTGAAAATCGCCCGCTTTTCATTTGCTCAAACGCAGACCGCCGGGACGTCCACCGATCCGGCGGCAGCGACGACCGCGCCGGAACGCACGAAAGCTTTCGCCGCCTCGATCTGCGGATAGAAATATTCGTCATGATCGAGCGCCGGCACCTGCTCGCGCAGCATGCCGATCACCCGCTGCAAAGGCGCGCTCGTCTGCAGCGGCGCGTGAAAGCCGCATGCCTGCGCGCTTGCGAGCAATTCGATCGCGACGACGCCGGCCGTATTCTCGGCCATCCGCAGCAGGCGCCGCGCACCGTGCGCCGCCATGGAGACATGATCTTCCTGATTGGCGGAGGTCGGGATGGAGTCGACGCTCGCCGGATAAGCGCTCTGCTTATTCTCGGAAACAAGCGCCGCGGCCGTGACCTGCGGGATCATGAACCCTGAATTGAGCCCCGGTTTCGGGGTGAGAAAAGCTGGTAGTCCGGAAAGCGCCGGATCGACCAGCATGGCGATCCGCCGCTCCGCGAGTGATCCGATTTCGCAAAGTGTGAGCGCAATGACGTCGGCGGCGAAAGCAACGGGGGCTGCGTGAAAGTTGCCGCCCGAAAGCGCTTCACGGCTGTCGGTGAAGATCAACGGATTGTCCGTAACGCTGTCGGCTTCCGTTTCCAGCGTCGCCGCCGCCTTTTTCAGGTAATCGAAGCACGCACCCATTACCTGCGGCTGACAGCGCAGACAATACGGGTCCTGAACACGATCATCGTTCACGAGATGCGAATCGCGGATGGCGCTTCCCGCAAGCAGCGCACGCAACGCCGCGGCAGTTGCGGCCTGCCCTTCGTGCTTGCGCAGCGCATGAATGCGCGGGTCGAACGGTGTGTCGGAGCCACGCGCCGCATCGACCGATAGCGCGCCGGTAACGAGCGCGGACTGCAACAGGTTCTCAGCCTCAAACAATCCGGCAAGCGCATAAGCGGTTGAGAATTGCGTGCCATTGAGAAGCGCCAAACCTTCTTTCGGACCCAGCGCAAGCGGTGCGAGACCTGCTTCACGCAGCGCCGCTTCGGCCGGCTGTCTGCCGCGCGGCGTATCGATCTCGCCGTAGCCGATCATCGCAGCGGCCAGATGCGCGAGCGGAGCGAGATCGCCCGATGCGCCGACGGAGCCCTGCGCCGGAATGACCGGAATGAGTTCGCGCGCGAGCATCGTCTCCAGCATCTCAATCGTCGCGAAGCGAACGCCGGAAGCACCCTGTCCGAGGCTGCTCATCTTGAGCGCCATCATCAGGCGAACGACGGAGCCCGGCATTGGATCGCCGGTACCGGCGGCATGCGAAAGCACGATGTTCCGCTGCAGGACGGAAAGATCCTCGACCTCGATCCGCACCTGCGCCAGCTTTCCGAAGCCGGTGTTGATGCCATAGACCGGCGCGCGCGCCGCGATGATCTCCGCGACAACTTTGGCTGCCGCCTCGACTACGGGCTTGCAGCCGCGATCAAGCTTCGCGTGTGCGCCGCGATAAATTGCCCGCCACGCAGGCAGAGAGATCGAGCCCGGTGTGAGCACAATATTGTCCATCGCTTTCCTCCTGCACGGCAACGCGGCTTGCATGGCCGCCAGCACGGTCATAGGATTAATTGTATAGACAATATAAGCACGCGGCAAAGCAAATCTGGGCGGGGAGAATAGCATGCGGGAAGACGCCGATATCGAGGTCATCAGCACCATCACCGCATTCTGCCGGGAGGTTCTCGTACCGGCGGCGGCCGCGATCGACGCGCAGGAAATCTTCGCAATAAAACATCGCGCCGACCTCGCCGCCCTCGGCATCTTCGGCCAGAACCTTCCAGAAGAATTCGGCGGTGCCGGTATCGACGCATCGACGCAATTCGAATCCATCGCGTTGATCGCCGGAGCCTGCGCTTCCACCGCATCCATGGTCACAGCACATTATCTCGCCACTGACTCGATCCTCTATGGCGGGAGCCATGAGCAGAAGATGCGCTGGCTTCCCGGCGCGGCGAGCGGCGAATTGCTCGGCGCGTTTGCGCTCACCGAACCGGGCGCGGGATCCAATCCTGCCGACATGACGACCATGGCCCGCGAAGAAGCCGGCGGCTATCGCATCACCGGCACGAAGCATTTCATCTCAAATGCGGGAGCGGCGGACTTCATCATCGTCTATGCCAAGACCGATGCCGCTGCAGGTGCGCGCGGGATTTCCGCATTCGTAGTCGATCCAAAGACACCCGGTATAAAGGTCGGTGGGAACGAGCCAACCATGGGCCTGCGCCGCGCCCTCGTGGAAGGCCAGATCGACGAGCGCGGAGGCCACGTATTCGAAGTGAATCTTGATTGCGTCGTACCCAAAGACGCGCTGCTGGGCCCGGCGGGCTCCGGTTTCCGCACTGCCCTGAAGACGCTCGATGCCGGTCGTCTCGACATCGCCGCCTGCTGCATTGGAATTGCCGAAGCCGCCTATTCCGCAGCACGCGACTGGACGCTCCAGCGCAAGATCGGCGGAATGCCGCTATCCGAATATCAGGGTATTCAGTGGATGATTGCCGACATGGCAACGGAGATCGCGGCCGCGCGCGGGCTTGGGTTGGCGGCGGCGCGAAAGCGCGCAGCGTCGGAGCGCTATAGTTTGGAGGCGTCGATGGCGAAGCTGTTTTCGTCCGAGATGGCTGCCCGCGTAACCGATAAGGCGCTGCAGATTCACGGTGGTTACGGCTTCACGCGCGCGCTGCCGCTTGAGCGCTATGTCCGCGACGCGCGCATCATGCGCATCTACGAAGGCTCGTCGGAAATCCAGCGCAACATCATCGCGCGGACCGTCCTCTCCTGAGATCGATTCTTAGCGCCGCGCCAGCCTTGGACTCGCATCACGGAAATCGAAATGACTGACGATTCGATGACGCGAACTCGGATGAAAGAAACGGGTGTACGTCGTCACCATATTTTTCACCCGCGTCTGGCGGGTCACGACGAGGCACGGCTCGGTGCGCGGGATATCGAGAAGCCGGCAACATTCCGCGCTTGGCGGCATCGCCTCGATCACCAGCAGCGCTTCGGTGGCCCGCGCAATCGCCTGCAGATAGTCGGTCGTCGAGCGGGTGTTGAAATCCTGTTTGATGAAGTCGGGCGCAAATTCCGCTGAAACATACCGGTCTTCGATCTGCACCGGAGCGTCGTTGGCCGAATAGACGATCACGCTGTGAAACAACGCGGTTCCCGCAGGCACCTCGAAGTGCTCCGCCAACTCCTGGTTCGCGCGTACTTTCTCGAGTTTGTGCACCTTGACCGAAAGCCGGTCCCCGCGTTCGCGGATTTCGTCCGCGATGTTGTGCAGCTTGACGATCGTGGAAACCGGCTTGGGCTCGGCAACGAAAGTGCCGACACCATGGAGCCGGCTCAGCACGCCGACATCGGTGAGTTCACGAAACGCCCTGTGCACAGTGAGGCGGGACGCTCCGAGCGTCGAGGCCAGTTCGTTCTCGCTCGGAACTTTTTCGCCAGCCTTCCACACGCCGCTCGATATACGATCGGTCACGTAGGTTTTGATGCGCTCGTAGAGCGGCATCGGCGAGCCGTTGGCCACGGCCTTCAGCTGCGGGCGGCGTCTGGACGAAGCGGATGAGGATGACACGGTTTGTCGCTCTCGGTTCTTGTTCAATGGCCGGAAAATTGGGCCTTACGCTTCTCGAGGAATGCCGCGGTACCTTCTTTATAGTCTTCTGTAGCCATACAGAGCGCACAAGCCTGCGCTTCCATCGTAACCGCGCCGGCAAGACCGGAATCGCCGGAGAATTCCAGCACGCGTTTTATTTGCGCCACGGCTACCGGCGCAAGCTCCGCGATACGATCGGTCAACTGGTTCGCCGTCGCTTCCAGTTCATCGACCGGCACGACCGCCGTGACGATCCCCCGATCCAGCGCCTGCTTCGCGTCGATAATTTCTGCACTCAAACACATGTGCCGCGCAATCCCAGGCCCCGCGAGTTTCGTGAGCCGCGGAATCCCCCCACCGCCGGCAATCAAACCGAGCGTGGGCTCGGGCAGTCCAAAGCGCGCGCGTTCCGTCGCAATGCGTATGTCACAAGCAAGCGCAAGCTCGAAGCCGCCGCCCAGACACCAGCCATTGACCGCGGCGATCACCGGCTTGCCGCTTTCCGCAATGCGCGCATGAAACCGTGCAATGCGCTCGGAGAGTTCGACCGACTGTGCCGGGCTCAGGGCGCGGAGCTCGCGCACGTCGGAACCCGCTGCAAAAGACTTTCCCTCACCACAGATCACGATTGATCGAACTGCAGAATTTTGCGCTGCCGCATCGAAGGCGGAGGCAAGCTCGCTTCGCATCTGCTCATTGATTGCATTTGCGGCCGATGGGCGATTGAGCCGAATCCAGGCAGCGGTGCCTTTTATATCCACGAGCAATGATGAAAACATGAGCGGCCCTTGCTTGACTCCCTCAACCGGCACGTACTTATATATACAAGTTAATATAAGAAGGTCCACGGTGAAGATCGCATTTCTCGGTATTGGCCTCATGGGTGCGCCGATGGTGCGCCGCCTGCTGGAAGCAGGCCATCACGTAACCGCGTGGAATAGAACGAAGGCGAAGGCGGAAGCACTTGCCGCGGACGGCGCTGCCGTCGCCGATACGCCGGCTGAAGCCGTGCGCGGAGTCGATCTGGTCATCGCAATTCTCGAAAATGCACCGGTTGTGGAAAGTGTTTTCTTTGATCAAGGCGCTGCCGAGGCTGCTCCGAAAGGCACGTGCTTCATCGACATGAGTTCGATCGCGCCGCATTTTGCGCGAGACCATGCCGCACGCCTGACTGCAATGGGGCATATGCACATCGATGCGCCCGTCTCCGGAGGCCCCGATGGCGCGGCGCTCGGAACGCTAGCGATCATGGCGGGAGCAACGGAAGTTGCCTTCGAGAAGGCCAAGCCTGTTTTGTCCGTGATGGGCAGGCCGACGCGCGTCGGCAATTCCGGTGCGGGACAGTTTGCCAAACTGACGAGCCAGATGATTGCCTCGACTGCGATGGCGGCTGTTGCCGAAGCACTGCTGCTTGCACGCGCGGAAGGAATTGATCCGCTTCGCATACGCGAAGCGCTCGGCGGCGGCTTCGCCGATTCCAGGATTCTCCAAATCCACGGAAAGCGAATGGTAGAGCGCGACTTCGTCCCCGGCGGCCACGTTCACACCTTCGTCAAGGATCTCA
Organism: Xanthobacteraceae bacterium; assembly: GCA_035440445.1. Classification (GTDB taxonomy): domain Bacteria; phylum Pseudomonadota; class Alphaproteobacteria; order Rhizobiales; family Xanthobacteraceae. The sequence goes on along the minus strand of DAORMJ010000009.1, from coordinate 136,702 downwards.
AAGCCGGAAGGCAGATTGCGGAGTCTCACGAACTGGACCTCCCTGTTACCTCCCTCACCTTTGAACTCTTTGAAGGGTTGTCTCGCGAGGCCGGGGCCTGCGATATTTCGGCCATGGCTTTGCTGGTCGAAAAGCGCAACACTCCGCTCCGTATTGGAGAGGGAGCCGACAAACTGCCTGAACCAACCCAATAGGAAGAGAAAATTCGGTACAACCGATAGCGAAACATCAAACTGCACCAGGGGAACATCGATGCTGAACAGACGAAAGTTTCTGAAGACCACCGCAGCTGGCACTGCGGCCGCCACTGCACTCGCAACACCCGCGATCTCGCAGGGTAAGATCGAGTGGCGCATGGTTACGGCCTGGCCGCCGAACCTTCCCGGACCGGGCACCTCCGCAAACTGGCTCGCCGACAAGATCACCAAGATGAGCGAAGGCAAGCTTTCGGTGAAAGTGTTCGCTGCCGGTCAGCTCGCCCCCGCAACCGGCGTATTCGACGCCGTATCCAAGGGCGCCGCGGAAATGTTCCATGCCGTGCCGCCGTATTGGCGCGGTAAGTCTCCCGGCATCGTGTTGTTCGGAAACTTTCCGTATGGCCTGCTCGCAGGCGAAACGCAGGCATGGATGATCCATGGCGGCGGTCAGGCGCTCTACGATGAAATTTACTCGCGCTTCAACCTCAAGGGCTTCCTCTGCGGCAACACCGGCAACCAGTGGATGGGCTGGTTCAAGCGCGAGATCAAATCGGTAGAAGACTTCAAGGGTCTGCGCTATCGCAGCCCCGGCCTCGCCGGTGAAATGTATCGTCGTCTGGGTGCGGCGGTCGTCCAGCTCCCGGGTGGCGAAATCTTCCCGGCGCTGCAGGCCGGCACCATCGACGCCGCCGAATTCATCGGCCCATGGTCGGATGCAGCACTTGGCTTCCATCAGGCCGCCAAGTTCTACTACTGGCCCGGCGTGCAGGAGCCTTCGTCGGCGGAAGAATGCGTGGTCAACAAAGAGAAGTGGGACAAGCTCTCCCCTGAATTGAAGCAGGTCATCGAAGTCGCGTGCATGGCGACCTACGCCTACTCGACACAGGAATACATCGTCCGCAACCCGATCGCGTTGAAGAACCTGGTCGAGAAGAACGGCGTACAGGTCCGCGAAGCGCCGCAGGATGTCCTGATCGCGGCTGGCAACGCCGCTGGACAGATCATGTCGGAGCTCCTGGAAGACAGCGATCCGCTCGTGAAGAAGATTGCTGCGGCTTATGTTGCCTTCCGCACGAGCGCGGTTGACAATGCGAAGTACACGGAAACCGCGATGGCAAAAGCCCGCGAGCTTCCCTACAAGTTCCCGCAATAACGGGGTCTGGCCGCCGGCTTCGCAAAAAGCCGGCGGCATTTTTCATTTTCGGGGAGCCAACATGACCGGTGCGCTACGCGGTTTCGCGTTATTCATT
>DAORMJ010000009.1:130995-135242 GCA_035440445.1 Xanthobacteraceae bacterium | reverse complement strand
CAACGCAACGCTAGGGCGCTACCTTTCCGGTCTCGTTTGGGGCATCGCAATTGTTTGCGCCATCGTCGTGGTGCTGCGCTACGTGTTCCTAATGAGCTTTACCTGGATGCAGGAACTCTATGTATGGATTCACGCCGTGGTTTTTTTGACCGCCGCGAGCTTCGCGATGCTCGTCAATGCGCATGTGCGCGTGGACATTCTCTACAACAGGTGGTCGTTAAAAACGCGCGCGATCGTCGAAATTCTAGGCGCCGTCATCTTTACCCTGCCCTGGCTCATCGTGCTGGGTCTTTTAACGTGGCCTTATGTTCTCGACTCCTGGAAGATTCTCGAAGGGTCGGCCCAGCCCAACGGAATGCCCGGGGTCTATCTGTTCAAAACCCTTTTGCTTGTTTTCTGCGTGCTCATGACCCTGCAGTGTCTTGCGATCGTCGCGCGCGGCATTCTCGCGCTGACCGGTGACAAGGACGCCGCGAACACCCCGCCTTACGCAGTACCCTCCGGCCATACGGCCGAAGCGAAGAAGTAACGAGGGGTAATTGCGATGCTGACCACCGGCGACATCATCTCGATCGTCTTCTTTCTTTCGACCTTGGCGGCTCTGCTGACCGGCCTGCCGATTGCGTTCTCGCTTGCAGGACTTTCGCTCGTCTTCGCATTCATCGGTCATTCCTTCGGAGTCTTCGATTACACCACGTTGCTCAACCTGCCGCTGCGATATTTCGCTGTGATGACCAATGAAACGCTGGTCGCAGTCCCGCTCTTCGTGCTGATGGGCAATATTCTCGAGCGCTCCGGAATTGCGGAATCTCTGCTCACCACGATGGGCAAGCTGTTCGGGTCGTTGCGCGGCGGGCTGGCTTATTCAGTTGTTATCGTGGGCGCACTGCTAGCGGCGGCGACGGGAGTGGTCGGCGCGACGGTCGCAGCGATGACACTGATTGCGCTTCCCGCCATGTTGCGCGCAGGCTATCAACCGAGCCTTGCGACGGGTGTTATCTGCGCCTCCTCGACATTGGCGCAAATCATTCCCCCATCCACCGTTCTGATCTTTACCGCCGACATTCTCTCCGGCGTGAATCAGACTGCGCAAATGAAAATGGGGAATTTTGCCGCGGCAACTCTTTCGGCAGGCGACTTGTTCGCCGGCGCCATGATCCCGGGTTTCGTACTGGTCGGGTTGTACCTCGCTTATATTTTCGGCAAGTCGGTCGTTCATCCCGCGTCCTGTCCCGGTCTTGTCGTATCCGAAGAGGAGCGCAGAAACCTTTGGCGCGAAGTTTTGGTGGCACTCGTGCCGCCACTCCTGCTGATCATTGCCGTGCTGGGCTCGATCATCACTGGCATCGCCACGCCGACCGAATCTGCATCCATCGGCGTCGTCGGCGCTACTATTCTTGCTCTGCTCAAGCGCAGAATGACCTGGGCCGGCGCGATGGAGGCAGGACGCAACACGGTTGTAACCACCGCCATGATCTTCGCGATCGTGCTCGCAGCCTCACTCTTTGCGCTTACCTTCCGCGGCCTCGGCGGCGAGCACATGGTCGAGGAAGCGCTGAAGGATATGCCCGGCGGCGTCTTCGGCGCGGTGTTTATCGTCATGGCGGTGATGTTCATCCTCGGGTTCTTCCTCGATACCTTCGAGATCATCCTGATCATGCTGCCGATTTGCGGCGGACCGCTGATCCTGCTCGGCGTCGATCCGATCTGGCTTGGCGTGATGGTCGGCGTGAACCTGCAGACCAGCTTTCTGACGCCGCCGTTCGGCTATGCGCTGTTCTATATGCGCGGGCTTGCACCGGATTCGATCAAGACCACGGAAATCTGGTCGGGCGCGATTCCGTTTATCTTCCTGCAGCTGATCGGCCTCTCGATCCTCTGGCGCTTCCCCGAACTGGCAACCTGGCTGCCCAGCGTGTTGCTGCGCTGACGAAGTCACCTGTTCCGAGAAATAAGACATGAACAAGAGTAATCCGTCGGGCATTGGGCCTCTGAACGATCTTATCGTTGTCGATTTCACGCGCGTATTGGCAGGCCCGTTCTCCACCGCCCTGCTGGCCGATCTCGGCGCACGCGTGATCAAGATCGAGCCGCCGACAGGTGATGACTATCGTCACATCGGCCCGTTCCGCGGAAAAGACAGTGTCCTTTTCGCCTTTGCCAATCGCGGCAAGGAAAGCGTCGTGCTCGACCTGAAGAAGCCGGAAGATCTGGAGTTCGCCCGTCAGCTTTGCGATCAGGCCGACATCGTGGTCGAAAATTTCCGTCCCGGTGTCGCCGACAAGCTCGGCATTGGCGCGGCAGCGCTGCGAGAGCGCAATCCGCGGCTCGTCTATGCCAGCATCTCCGGCTTCGGCCAGAATGGGCCGCTACGCGAGCGCCCCGCCTACGACCTGATCGTGCAGGCCATGACCGGCCTGATGACGATTACTGGCGAGCCGGATGGGCCGCCGACGATGATCGGCGAAGCCTTCGGCGATCTGACCGCGGGCCTGTTCGCTTCCTGGGCGATCCTTGCCTCGCTGCACCAGCGCGAGCGCACCGGCGAAGGCTGCCATATTGATCTTGCGATGTTCGACTCGCTCCTTTCGATGATGCCGACGGCGACCTGCCGCTATGTTGCGACCGGCAACGTGCCGCACCGGGTCGGCAACCGGCATCCGCTCTCCGCTCCGTTCGGCGCATTCAGAACCGGCGACGGGCATGTCGTGGTCGCGGTGCTGAACGAAAAACTGTTCGAGCAGTTCTGCAAGACGATCGGCCGCGAGGATCTACTCGGCGATCCGCGATTTTCTTCGGACAGTGAGCGGACGAACAACGAAGCGATCTTGCGCGAAGCATTCGAACAGTGGTCACGAACCCGTACAACCGCGGAAACCGTCGCCGCCCTGTCCGCGGCTGGCGTTCCGGCGGCGCCGATCGACGATGTCGGCACGGCCGTGGATTCCGATCACGCAAAGACGCGCGGCCTGTTTCGTGACGCTTCGTTTGGCGCAGGCAGCATCAATGTGCCCGAACAGCCGGCGATCTTCTCAACGGCGACGCGCGGAAGCCCAACGCATGTTCCTGCGTTGGGCCAGCACGGTGCTGCGATCCGCGAATGGCTCGCCAGGAAGACGGCATCCTAGCGAAGGACTGAACTCTAGAACTTCGCCTGCACGGTCTGATTGTCGCCGTCGGTGATCTGGATTGCACCCTTGACCGGCGTCGAGAGCGTGACGGGCGAAGTGCCGGTCAGCACGTTTTCGCCGCGCGGCGCGAGCTTGATCTGTGCAGGCTTGCCGTTGACGATCAGCACGGCCGTTCCCTTGAAGCCTTTGGTCGAAACCGGCGTTTCGCTGTGATCGGTGACGAATACATCGAGCGTGTTGCCCTTCACCACCACCTCGACATGGAAGTTTCCGGCATCGGTCTGCTGCCCGCCGTTCTTGCCCTTTTCAGGTGCGTGCGCGACGGCCGCTCCGGCGAGAAGCGCCGCGCCGAAGATTGCGAAAGCGAGTTTGCGTATCATGGTATTTTCTCCTTTGTTCGGAACTAGAAGACTTCGGAAGTTTGGGTAGCGTTAGAGGCTTGCCGTTCATTCACCAGGCGCTCGAGCGGCGCGCGGCCAAAGCGCCTGAACAACAGTGGGGTGAGCACCGCATCGAGAACCGTCGCGCTGACGAGACCGCCAAAGATCGTCACCGCCACCGGATGCAGGATTTCCTTGCCCGGCGAGTTCGCATCGATCATCAGCGGCACCAGCGCAACGCCGGCAGATAGTGCGGTCATCAACACGGGCGTAAGCCGCTCCAGCGTGCCGCGCACGATCAGCGCCTCGCCAAACGGCATCCCGTCTTGTAGCGAGAGGTTGAGGTAATGGCTGATTTTGAGGATGCCGTTACGGGTTGCGATACCCGTCAGGGTCACGAAGCCGATCATGGAAGCGACCGAAAGTGGCAGGCCGCTGATCCAGAGCGCCGCGACGCTTCCCACCAGCGCAAAGGGGATGCTTCCGAGGATGATCAACGCAAGCGCCACGCTCTTGTAGCGGCTGTAGAGCACGGCGAAGATCAACAGCAGCGAGATCAGAGACAGACCCGCGATCTGCCGGCTCGCGCTCGCCTGCGCTTCGAAATTCCCTTCGAGGCTGATGAAGACGCCTTGCGGCAACTGCACGGACGCGATCTGCCGCCGCACCGCGTCGGCAACACCCGCCGCATCCGAGCCATCGGTATTGGCAAAGACCGCGATCCTGCGTCGGCTAT
>DAORMJ010000009.1:117664-130985 GCA_035440445.1 Xanthobacteraceae bacterium | reverse complement strand
CGGAGAATCTGATTGGGACCATCGGTCTCGCGGATTTCCGCGATGTGCCGGGCCGGCACCCATCCGCTCGGCGTCTGGATGAGGAAATTGCCAAGCCCTTGCGTCGTGCGCATCTGGTCGGGAAGCCGCATCACGACATCGAAGCGGCGATAGCCGTCGATCACTCGAGACACCACCCGCCCGCTCGACAAACGGCTGATCTGTTCGACCACGGCCGCCGGCTGCACACTATAGAGCGCGGCCTTGCGGTAATCGACGCGCACTTCCAGATGCGGGATCAGCACCTGCTTTTCGACCTGCAGGTCGCGGATGCCCGGGACCGTTGCGAGCTTGCCGCGTAATTCTTCCGCAAGCCGGCGCAGTGTGTCGAGATCGTCGCCGAATATTTTCAGCGCGATCTCCGCGCGCACGCCGCTCAGCATATGATCGATCCTGTGCGAGATCGGCTGCCCCACGATCACGGATACGGGCAACACCGAAAGCCGGGCGCGGATTTCGTTCGCGACCGCCGCCTTGTCGGCGCCGGGGTGCATGGAAACTTCAATCTCGGAAACGTGGATGCCTTCGGCATGTTCGTCGAGTTCGGCGCGGCCCGTGCGCCTGCCGACCACTTTCACTTCCGGAATGTCGAGCACGAGCCTTTCGGCAATCGCACCGATGCGGTTCGATTCGGCGAGCGAGATTCCCGGATTGAAGGACACATTCACCGTATAGGTGCCCTCGTTGAAGGTGGGCAGAAAAATCCGGGGAAGCATCACGAGGCCGATCATGCCAAGCGCGACGAGCACGCCTGTCGCCGCGAAGACAGCACGATCCGCGGCGAAGGCACGCCGGAGCAGCGCCTCGTTCCATCGCTTCAGCGTGGAGACGATCCTGCTCTCCCGCTCGCCGAGCGATTTCATGCTCGGCAGCATGTAATAGGCCATCACCGGCGTCAGCGTGACGGAAACGACAAGGCTCGCAAGGATCGCGATGATGTAAGCCTGACCCAGCGGCACGAACAGCCGGCCCTCGATGCCGGACAAGGCAAAGAGCGGTACGAACACAAGAATGATAACCAGTGTCGCATAGACGATGCCCGAGCGGACCTCCTGGCTTGCCGACACCACGACATCGAACGCTGTACGCGGATTTCCCGCCTCGCGATTCTCCCGCAAACGCCGGAAGATGTTCTCGACGTCCACCACGGCGTCATCGACCAGTTCGCCGATGGCGATCGCGATGCCACCGAGCGTCATGGTATTGATGGATAACCCGGCGAAATAGAACACGAGCGCGGTGGCCAGGAGCGACACCGGGATCGCCGTGAGCGAGATCAGCGTCGTCCGGACGTTCATGAGGAACGCAAACAGCACGATCGCCACCACCACGATCGCTTCGAGCAGCACGACCTGCACGTTTCGTACCGAGGTACTGATATAGTCGGCCTGCCGGAAAATAACCTGATCGAGCTTGGTTGCTTCCGGCGCACTTGCCGCGAGTTGTTGCAGGGCCGCGTTGATTTCGCGCGTCAGCTTGATCGTATCGACAAAAGGCTGTTTCTCGACCGAGACCATGACCGCCGGGGCGCCCATATAACCGGAATCGCCGCGTTTTACGCGCGCGCCAAAGGCAACCTCGGCGACCTGCCGCAGATAGACCGGGCCGCTCGCATCATTTGCGACCACGATATTGCGCAAGTCGTCGAGGCTCGTGGTGCGGCCAATGCTGCGGATCAGATATTCCCGCGCATATTGATCCGTGAAACCACCGCCAAGATTCGCGCCGAAAGAAATCAAGGCTTTCTCGATCTGTTCCGGCGAGATGTTGAAGCTCCGCATGGCCGGCGCATTGACGAGAATCCGGAACTGCCGGACTTCGCCGCCCATCGGGATCACCTGCGCGACACCCGGAATCGTCAAAAGCCGCGGCCGGATGGTGAAGTCGGCAAACTCCCGCAATTCCATCGGGGACAGCTTCGGGTTCGTCACCGCGAACATGAAGATCTGGCCCATGATCGAACTCACGGGTCCGAGCTGCGGCACGAGGTTTGGCGGGAGCTGTTCGCGCACCAGCGCGAGACGTTCGCCGACGAGCTGACGGCTACGAAAAATCTCCGCGTTCCACTCGAACTCGACATAGACGAAGGAAAGTCCGACACCCGAAACCGAGCGCACCCGCGTGACGCCCGGCAAGCCGTTCATCTGCGTCTCGATCGGGAACGTGATGAGCTGCTCGACTTCCTGCGGCGCATATCCCTCCGCTTCGGTGATGATGGTCACGGTCGGCCGGTTCAGGTCAGGCAATACATCGACTGGAAGTTGCGTGATCGCGAAGCCGCCATAGATCATGAGCGCAAGAGAGAGCGCGAGCACGAGCACGCGATTTTGAACCGAGCGGCTGACTAGGAAGGTGAACATGCTCAGCGCACCTGATCGAGGAGTTCAGCGCCGAGCACGACGATCCGCTTGCCGTCCTCGATGCCAGCCGTGATGATAACGCTGTCGGCATCGAGCACGTCTGCCTTCACGGCACGGGCCTCGAACCGCTCGGCGCTGATGTGTTCGAATACGACATACTGGCCATTTGCGGTGCGGATCAGAGCCGCACGCGGCAGGCGAATGCCGCGGCGCTTTTCCGGCAAGCTTGCGAAGACGGTGACGAACTGCCCGGCCCAGATGTCTTCCGGCTTTCCGTTGATCGCAAAATGCACGGCGATGGATTGATTGCGCAGCACCGCTGCACTGCCCCGAAATGTCAGATCGACAGTCTTGCCGTTCGCCGCGCGTGCGCTGGCGCTTTCCACCTTCGGGATCGCTTCGAAACTGAGCGCCTCGACCCAAAGACGCGCAGGATCGACGATTTGAAAGACCACCGTGCTCGGCTGCGCGAGCTGCCCAGCCACCGTATTGGCTTCCGCAATGATACCGCTGACGGGCGCAAGCAGCACTTCCGGCTCGCGGCGGATTTTATCGAGTTGCGCCTTGCGCGCGCGCAGACCCTCGAGTTCCGTTCGCGCGTCTTCGAGTTGCGTGCGCGCAACCGCATTGCTTTCGACGAGCTTTTCGAAACGCATCACGCGCCGCTCGACGATTGCGATCTGCTGAAGAAGCTCGCCTTCCTTCTGGCGCATGTCGGAAATGTCGATGGCCTGGATCGGCGGCTCGACATAGGCGAGCACCTGCCCTTTCTCGACGCGACTTCCCAGCGCAGGAAATCCATCCGGAGGCGGCAGCAACCGCCCGGCCAGGCTCGACTGCACATAGCCGCTGGCGTTCGCGTCCGGAATCACGCGGCCAGGCAGTTCGATCGTTCTTGCGTGCTCGCCTTGCTTGACGATTGCGGTCCGGATTTCCAGCAGGCGCTGCACGCTCTTTGGCACGAAGACACTGCCATCGGGGAGACGCTGCGAAACATCGCGCGCGCCCTGCACCGGCTTTTCCTTTTCGTCGTGACTATGCCCTTCATGCGATTGCGCTGGCACCGCGTGCAGAAGGAAGGCAAAGGCGAGGATTGCAGCAGTCGTGCGCGTTGCCGTGCGGCGGGAGAACAACATGCCCGCAAGAAATGCCGCGAGTGCCGCTCCCATTGCACCTAGACCTGCGAGCCATAGCGATACGTTTCTATCGCGCGCGGTGTTTTCCTGTGCCACCGGCGCGACCACGATCGTCACCGGCAGGATTTCGCTCACACCGTCAGCCGTCACGGTGAAGATCAGATCGTAATGGTCCTTGCTCCCATCGATCCACTTCGCCGGCAGGCGATAGGTGCCGTCCTCATGTGCGGCAGCGGCTTCGTTCCCGCCCGGCACGAGCGCTTCGATCTGCGCTCCCCGGACCGGCTCATTGGTCGCGAAGCGATCGAGATAGATGACGAGTTCGCGTTCGCGCACGACTGCAACCAGCGCGAAATCGCCGGAGTGCGCTTCGCCGCGCGGTGCGATCGGCACCGCCGTGCGTGGCGCCTCGTCATGATCGTGACCTTCGTGCGAGGCCGCGGGAGTCGCCGGGAAAAGAGCAAGAAACAGCGGGAGAACGAGCGCAAATCTGGCGCGCATGGAGAAATCCTTCAAAGCAGGAACGAAAAGCAGCCACGCGCGAACATTGAGCGAGCGGCAGCAGGACGATCAGGCGAAGGATTTTGGAGGTCGGCTCAGGTCGAGTACGGGCTCCCGCACCTCGAACGAAATTGCAAACGCGTGCTGTTGGCTTCTCGCGCCCTGCTGCCAGCTTTGCAGCGCTGACGGCGCGAGGACTGCCGCAGCACTCGCGGCACAGGCGCAGCAGAAACCGCAATCAGCCTCCGCATTGCCATGCGGACATATCGCTGCATCGTCGGCAACCGAAAGAAGCTGCGAAAACACCGCTGCCGCGGCGGGCGTGGACACAGCCAATTCAGCGGCAATCGCCGGAGATTGGGGCGCAGATTGCGCGTGATGCTGATGCCCATGATGTTGCGAATGCGCATAAACGCGTTCCGGCAAGCTCATAAAGAGCGCCGTCACGGCCAGAACAAAAAGCAAAGCGCGCATACGCATGCTGCGCCTATAGCGCAGATTCCCGGGGAAGTCATTTACGGCAAGATGGTGGCAAGCAGTGCTACTTTATATCAGCATGGGGTGCCGATATAATCCGCGATATTCCGACCATCGCGCGCGAAAAGGAAATCGCTCCGCCGCGTAAAGAAGGTAGCGTCGCGCTACAGCGCCAAGGCCCCCTGACATGCATGCAAAACCTGGCTTGGCTGGCTGGCTAAAGGTCGGCTTGCTGCTTTTGACGGGCGTATGCGCCGCTTTTCAGGTCGGTAAGGTTGCGCCGATCATCGACATTCTCGGCGAAACCTTCCGCGCGGATGTTGGCACGCTCGCGTGGCTGTCCTCCACGATCAGCATCATCGGCGGGACGCTGGGGCTGGCGATTGGCATCTCGCTGGGACGGATCGGCTACGGCACCGCGTTGATCGGCGGCATCCTGCTAATGGCGGCGGGCTGCCTGCTGAGCAGCTTCTCGACCACGTTCCCGCATTTTCTCATCGGCAGGGTGATCGAAGGCACCGCCTACATCATCATCTTCGTTTCGATTCCGGGCCTGATCTTCAGGGTCGCAAAATCGGAGGCACGCACCGCGCTCGCTTTATGGGCGTCGGCAGTTCCGACCGGGATCGTCCTTGCCATGTTGACGGTACCCTATCTGAACAGCTCCATCGGCTGGAGGACTGCCTGGCAAATCCTGGCCGTCTGCTTCGTCGCGCTTGCAGCATTGAACTATTTTGCCCGCGGCCCGGTTGCGGAAAGCAGCGCGGCCATAACGATTGAGAAACGGCAGATCATCGCAACCATCACTTCGCCGGCCGTGCTGCGTCTCGCGTGGTGCTTTTTTGCTTATGCGGGCATCTGGTTCATCTTCGTGACCTGGACCCCTTACCTCTTGCGCATCGGCAAGGCGGACTCCTGGCTGAGCATCCCTCGTTTCAGCGCGCTCGTGGTCGGCGCCAATGTGGGCGGAAATCTCGCAGGCAGCTTTTTCATCTCTCGCGGGAACAAGGTCGCGCCGCTACTCATGACTGCCTTCGCGGCAAACCTGCTTGCGTCCGTCTATCTGCTGCAGGGCATTACGAGCGCACACGTTATCATTCCCGCGGCAGCCTTTGCGTCGCTGGTGTCGGGCGTCTTGCCTCCGGCGATCATGGCCGCAATCGGAATGCGGGCGAAAACGCATTACGATGTAGCGATCGGCAATTCGCTGATCATGCAGTCGTCGAACCTCGCCGCGCTCATCATGCCGCCCGTGTTCGGATTCTTGTACGCGAGCTTTCCGACATCGCAGCCGGCCATTGCCTTGATCTCGATCCTCGCGATCAGCGGTCTGGTAGCGAGCGTCCTTCATAGCAAGAGCTGAGATCACGCACCGGCGGCTTATCACGATTGCCGGATGCGTATTCATTCCGAGCACCGCAATGCGGAACGAGATTTGTTCTTGTTGCCACGCTGCGGCCGAGGCAGCACGCGTAGTTTTACAGCGCAAAACGCAACTTGAAAGCACCCCGGAGCTATCTTATACAGGTGTATAAGTCATGCGGGAAAGCGAGCGGAAGTTGAATGGTTGATTCCGTTGTTCTGTCACTCCGAGACGCATCCATTTCTTTCGGCGGCGTCACCGTCGTGGAGAGCGTAAGCTTCGAAATGCGCGCCTCGGAATTCATTTGCATCGTCGGCGCATCGGGATCGGGAAAGACGACGCTGCTTCGCGCCGCTGCCGGCTTGCTGCCGCTGACACGCGGCGAGGTGTTGCTGTTCGGCGAGCGCGTCGTAGGTCCGCAAGGATGCAGCGGTGATCTTTCAGGACTACGCGAAGGCGCTTTTGCCCTGGCGTCACGCATACGGCAACGTATCGCTAGCGCTTGAGGCGCGCGGCGTTCCGACAAAGCAGCGCGAACCCATCATCATGAACCTGCTCGAAAAGGTCGGGCTCGCGGATCACTACAAGAAGCTTCCATCCGAACTCTCCGGCGGCATGCAACAACGCCTGCAAATCGCGCGCTGTCTTGCCATGGAGCCGCGCCTTCTCCTGATGGATGAGCCCTTTGGCGCACTCGACGCGCTGACGCGGCAGACCTTGCAGGACGAGGTGGCGCGCATCGCGAGCGAGACAGGTGTAGGCGTCATTTTCGTCACGCACGATCTCGAGGAAGCGATCTATCTCGGCGACCGCGTCATCAGCCTGGACAAGAACCCCGGCAGAATCCGCGAGATCCGCGACATCAATCTGCCTCGTCCCCGAACCCAACTGGAGACACGCGCGACCGTGGAATTCCTCGACCACCGGCATCATCTTTTCAACATCCTGCAACATTGAGGGTGGGATGAAGACTCTTATGCAGAGTGTCTTCCGCGCGCTCCTCGTTCCGGCGGTCCTGCTCCTTATCTGGGAACTCGTTGCCGCGCCGGGGCAGGAATTTCTGGCGAAGCCCTCGGAGATTGCGCCGGTCGCCTGGCAAATCCTGTTGGACGGCACGCTCCTGAAGAATGCTTCCCAGACTTTCGCGGCGGCCCTCGGCGGTTTCTCGATCGGAGTTTCGGCCGGCGTCTTCTTCGGACTGATGCTGGGTCTCTATCCTACCTTCGCGCGGATTTCCGAGATTCCCTTTGAAACCATCCGGCCCATTCCCTCCGTTGCGCTGGTCCCCCTTTCGCTGCTGACCTTCGGCTTCGGCCTTCGCATGGAAGTGGCCGTGGTCGCCTTCGGCTGCTTTTGGCCTGCCGCCATCTACGCGAACGCGGCCGCGCAGCAGATTGAACCCCGGCTTGAGGAAGTGAGCCGCAATCTCGGCCTCGGATTCTTCAAGAGGATGTGGTCCGTCATCATTCCCGCGTCGCTGCCTACGATTTTCGTCGGCATCCGCATCGCCGCAGCACTTGCGCTCGTCATCTCCGTCACCGTGGAAGTCGCCGCAAATCCGCGCGGTCTCGGCTACGCCATGATCATTGCGCAGCAGACGCTCAAGCCCGCACTCGCCTTCGCCTACCTTTTCTGGATCGGGATCATCGGCGTCTTGCTGAACTATCTGCTGGTTTCAATCCAGCTGAAATACTTCGCGGCCGGCACCAAGATCAGGAGGCCGTGATGCAGCGCGTATTGTGGCTTGGAATCAGTTTTGGCTTTGCAGCGCTATTGGTCCTGATCTGGAAATTTATTGCGAGCCTCGAGCTGCTTTCCCCTCTGTTCTTCCCCGCACCCGATGTTGCCTGGGCTGCACTGGTCGATGGCATAAAGAACGGCGATCTCTTGAAGAATGCGCTGACGAGCCTTAGCCGGATGCTGGTCGGCTGGCTTAGTGCGTCCCTGCTCGGCGTATTGCTTGGAGGCTTGATTGCAAGTTCCTCGCTGGTCCGGACGTACTGCGTTCCGCTCCTTGAATATTTCCGGCAGATCCCTTCATCCGCGAAACTTCCGATCGCAATCATGATCTTGGGGATCACAAACGAGATGATCGTCGTCATTATTGCAATCGGCGCGGTGTGGCCGGTGCTGCTTTCGACGATACAGGGCTTCACCTCGGTAGAACCGAGGCTGATCGATGCAGCACGCAATCTTGAGCTGAACCGCTTCGAGATGTTCTGGAAAATTAGCCTGCCTGCCGCGCTGCCCGATATCTTTGCCGGATTGCGCATCGGCCTTACGATTTCCCTGATCCTGACTGTCGTGAGCGAGATGCTGACCGGTCTCGGCGGAATTGGCGAACATCTGCTGCTCTCGGCAAACTACTATCGCGGGCCTGAACTATACGCCGGAATATTCATTCTTAGCATGATCGGATTCACCTGCAACTTCCTTCTGGCCAGTGCAGGCAGGAAACTGCTGCGCCGCTAACGGGAAGCAATAGAAACAAGAGACGGATTACTTAGGGAGAACGCAAATGAGACATGCCTTGCACAGACTAACGGCAGCGCTTGCGATGCTCGTCTTCTGCGGCGCAGCCAACGCCCAGCAACCGACCAAGATGCGGCTCGGCTTTACCGGGTCCGCCGGGTTCGTATCGGTCATGATCGCCAAAGATCACGGCTTCTTCGAAAAGCGCGGCCTCGACGTCGAGATGGTGTTCATGACGAAGGGCAGCATCATCGTGCCTTCGATCCTGGGTGGCAGCCTCGAAGCTGGAACGCTGACGGCGCCAAGCCTGATCCGGAGCGTGGAAGCGAAGATGGATCTGGTGATCTTGTCGGCCACCAATGTGAACTCTCCGTCGGATACGACGAGCCGCCTCGCCCTGCGCAACGGCCTGACCATTTCAAACCCCAAAGACCTCGAAGGGAAGAAGATCGGCGCCGCCGGGATTGGCGGCGTGCTGGATACGGTTTTCCGGCAATGGGCGCTCGACCGGGGCGTCGATCCGAAAAAGCTGACCTTCCTCGAAGTCGGCTTTCCGCAAATGGGCGACATGTTGAAATCCGGCAAGATCGACGCGGCCACCGTGTCGGAGCCGTTTCTGTCGCGGCTCGTGGAAAGCGGCTCCGGACAAGCGGGCATCAACTATTTCGCGGATTTTCCGGATGGCATGTTGCTTGGCGGCTTCGTCGTGAAGCGCTCCTGGGCCGAGGCCAATCGCGCTGCGGCGCTCGCATTTCGCGAAGCCGTGCGCGACGCGGTCGCGCTACTGCAGAAAGATCCGACGGTCGCCTATGCGTCGCTCGAAAAGCACCTGAAGCTTCCGAGTGACGTTGTCAAAAAGCTACCGCGGGTAAAAGCAGTCGTCGATGTGACCGACGAGCAGCTCGAATTCTGGAACAAGCTTTCGAAAGAACAAGGCCTGACCAGAACCCTGGTCGACGTGAAGAAGCTTTATTTCAACTGAAATTCTTCCCGAGGCGACTTCAGGCGGCAGATCGCAGCATCTGCCGCCTTTTTGTTTCATGGCCGAAGCAGGATCTTTCCAAGCGGCTTGCCGCTCTCGAGGGTTTCGTGGGCCTTGGCGACATCGGCCATCGGAAACTCGGCATAGACCGGCGTTCTGATCTTGCTCGCGCTCAGTAGCTCCAAAGGCTCCCGAATGATGCGACGGCGGCCTTCCGGATCGTCTTCGTAAACGTGCATGGAGAAATAGCGCAGCCCCGTGCAGCCGCCCGCGGTGGCCCGCCAATCCTGAAACCATTCGGGCTTCGGCGGACCGCCGGTCGCGTTGTAAACAACCACCGTGCCCCACGGCGCGAGCATCGTGAAATGCTGCGAGAACTCCGGACCGACAATCGGATCGAGGATCAGATCGACCCCGCGGCCGCCGGTGATGCTCTTTACCCGCTCGGCAACAGGCTCGTTTCGGTAATTGATGACGTCGTCCGCGCCGAGCAAGCGCGTAAACGACGCCTTCTCTTCGGAACTCACCGTGCCGATCACGGACATGCCCGCCTGTTTCGCGATCTGCACGAGCGCACTCCCTACCCCGCCAGCCGCGCCGATCACGAGCGCACTTTTTGGCTTGAACCCGCGCGTCGTTTCGTGAACCAGTGCCCATGCGAGCGAGAAGTAACCAAGCCCCGCCGCTTGCGCGAGATCGACGCCTGCCGGCAGCGGCAACACCGCACGCGCAGGCGCGACTTTCACATCCGCATAGCAGCCGGACTGAAAATTCAATTCGCGCGAGCCCAGATAAACCGGCTTCCCGGCCGCTAGACCCTCGACGCCGGGACCAACTTCGTCGATGATTCCAGTCAGCTCGTTGCCCAGCGTCACCGGCAATGGCGGCATCCACTTATAAACTCCGGTCCGGATCAGAACATCGGGCCAGCCCACCGCCATGGCGTGGGTGCGAATGCGAACTTCGCCCGGGCCAGCATGCGGATCAGGCTCGTTCACCAGCTCCATGGCGTCAAAGCCGCCGGGCTTTCGAACGACGATTTTTCGCATCTGATTCCCCTGAAGCAACGCGACAACGACACGCCTTGCGCAGTTTATACAATTGTATAAACTCGTAAAGCTCTTGCGAAGGACAATTACAATGGCAACGCTTCCTCCTTTCACGACCGGTCTTCACCCGATTAGCAAGCATGCTTATGCCTACATGCAGCCCGACGGCAGCTGGGGCCTCAACAACGCGATGCTGCTCGTCTTCGGCAATGAAAGTCTGCTGATCGACACGCTATGCGACCTGCCGCACACGCGCCGCATGCTAAAGACGATCGCAGAGCAGGTACCGTCGGCGAAGAAGATCGATAAGGTATTCCTCACGCATTGGCATTGCGACCACGTCTTCGGCGTCAGCGCCGACGAACTCAAAGACAGCACCGTGATCGCAAGCCAGATCTGCGCGGACTATATGGCGACGCAGCCGCCCGGCGCGTGGCTCGCAGCACAGGAATCGCTGAGCGGTGACGCGCGGCTCCAGCATGAAAAATGGGTAGGAACACGTTTCGATTTTTCAGACGTGAAGTATCGCGCTGTCGATCAGACATTTGATGGCGAACTCACCATCAAGATCGGCGACCATAAGGTCGTGTTCGTCGAAACCAAGCCTTCTCACACCAAAAGCGACAGCGTCGTATGGATTCCGGAAGAAGGCGTCGCCCACACCGGCGATCTCGTCATGGGTCATCGCCATGTCAGCATGCAATATCCGTTCATCCGTCATCTCGTGGAAGCGGTTGAACTGATGGTGAGCTGGAATGCCGAGATCTACGTGACCGGGCATGGTCCGGCGCTGACGCTCGCCGGGATGAAAGAATTCCTCGAATACATGTATTTCATTCAGGGCAAGGTCAAAGACTATTACCAGGCCGGAAAGACGGTCGATGAAGCGACCGACGACCTCCTCGAAAACCTGGGCGCCTACAAGACATGGACCAATCCGGCGGCGCTCTATTTCACGATGAAGATGGGCTACTGCGAACTCGCGGGAGAGACCGAATATTTCTGGCGGCGGAACAATCCGCATTTCATCGCCACCGTCTGGCGCGTCGGTAAAGAGCTTCCCAAAAAGCATCCCGAACTCTTCGCGCAATTCTGAGGGCTGCCATGTCCGCCACGCCGCAGTTCAAGCTCCGTTCGCTGGGAAAGTTTCAGGAGGCGCCGCGAGAGTCCTGGACGCCAGCGCAGATCGAGGTTGCGATACCCTTTGAGCAGCGCCGCGGTACGGTGCCTGCGCCCTTCCGCCTCTTCCTGAGCAGCGCGCCCTTCGCCAAGCGCATGCAGGCGCTTTCCGACTATGTGCTCCGAAACGGGCTATTTTCCTCCGATGAGGTCGAGGTTGCGGTACTCACCGCGGCTGCGCATCTGAAATTCGACTTCGTGGCCGTTGCCCATCGGAAGATCGCCGCTGCGGCCGGCGTACCACAGGCGGCGATCGATGCGATCCTTGCGGGCCAGGTTCCCGCCTTCGCCAACAAGCGCCACGAGGCCGTTTACCTGTGCGCGCGGGCCATGCTGACGCGAACCGACGCCTTCGACAGCGTCATCGCGGTCATCGGCCAGGATGGGGCATGTGAAATCGCCGGTATTCTCGGCTTCTACTGCACATGCGGCTTCACCCTCGAATTCTTCGAAGTGCCAAATCCGGAATGAGCTTCTCGCATAGCCTCATTCCGGTGACGCTGCTGACTGGCTTTCTCGGCAGCGGCAAGACGACTCTCTTGAATCAACTGCTCGACCATCCGGCGATGGCGGGTACCGCGGTCGTCGTGAATGAGTTTGGCGAGATCGGTCTGGACGATCTGCTGATCGAGCGCGCGGCGCGCGCGCCTGTCCTCCTCAAGAACGGTTGTATCTGCTGTTCGGTGCGTGGCGACCTCGCGCTCGCTTTGCAGGATGTAATTCTTTCTCGCGGCCGGGGCGATGCCGATATTCGCCGCGTCGTGATCGAGACGTCAGGCGTATCCGATCCGAGCCCGATTCTGCATACATTGATGACGGATGCTGGCATCGCAAGCCACTTTCGCCTGAACGGCGTCGTCACGGTCGTCGACGGCTTGCGTGGTATAGAAGGCCTTGACCGGGAACCAATCGCGGAAAAGCAGGCCGCGATCGCCGACCGGCTCGTGCTGTCAAAACTTGATCTTGTTGCAGGCGACGAAATCTCGAAGATCGGCGAAATCCTGGCGCGCCGCTATCCTGCTGCCGTGCAACTGAGAGCGAGCGAGACCAGCATCGATCCATCCGCAATCATGAACCTTGGCTTTCTTGATACCGCCAAGGAGGCGCAATTTGCTCGCTGGCTACCAAATGAAGCACCGCCCGCCGCGTATCACCATCATTGCAAGGGCGAGTCCTGCGATCACCCGTCGCATGAGAATGCCCATTCCGATATAGCGACGTTTCACCTCGGACGCGGATGTCCTATCAGCTGGGAAGCGCTATCGGCCTGGCTTGAAGCGTTGATAGCAGACAACCGCGGCCACTTGCTGCGGCTGAAAGGTATCGTCGATGTAAGCGATTGTCCCGGCGAGCCGATCGTCATTCATGGTGTCGAGCACATCTTTCATCCGCCGGTGAGACTTGAACGCTGGCCACGCGGAGAGCAACAGACGCGAATTGTGCTGATTGGCCGCAAACTCGACCGCATAGCAATAGAGCGCGATTTCAAGGCGCTGAAGTAGATTGCGACGTCACCACCATGCCTACAACGCTAGATGCTGCACGAACCAGTCACGCGCCGCCACACTCGCAATATCGAACTTGTCGACGTATGGAGAGAAATGGCCACCCTCGATCATAACGAGCTTCTTCGGGTGCAGCGCACGTTCGTAGGCCTCTAGCGCAAGATCAGTAGGCGTCGTCTGATCCCTGTTCGCAACGACCATGAGCAACGGCGTCGGGCTAATGCGAGAGATGTAGATTCCCGGCTCGTACTCGCGCGA
>DAORMJ010000009.1:114511-117645 GCA_035440445.1 Xanthobacteraceae bacterium | reverse complement strand
GAAGCGTCACTTCGCGCGGCTTGTTGGGCACGATCTTCAGCGTACTTTGCGAGAACTCGTATGCCTCCTCACCCGCAAGCGCGCAGGGTTGGCCGCGATCGGCGGAAACCACCGGGATCATGGCGGGTTTCTCGCCACCCGCGCGCGCAGCACGATCCTGATTGAACCGCTGCAACCCTGCTTCCCACAAATGCGGAGGGGTGCGCCGCAGCGCATTTGCAAACCCGCTAATAGTCGGGACCTGAACCGCCACGCAACGAATGCGCCGGTCGATCGCCCCAAGCACGATGCAATGCCCGCCTGAATAGCTCGTGCCCCAGACACCTATCCTGTTAGGGTCGATCTCGGGCAAGCTTTGCGCGTATGTGATGACATGCCGGTAGTCCCGAATCTGCTGGATGGGGTCGATCTCGTGTCGTGGCTCGCCTTCGCTCGCGCCGAAATTTCGGTTATCAAATACGAGCGCAGCGATTCCAGCCTCCGCGAATACTGCCGCAAATTTATCGAGATGCTGCTCTTTCAACCCCGAAAAGCCATGCGCCATAACCACCACAGGGACACGGTCGGTGACTTTTTCAGGCAGAAACAGCCAACCGGCGAGTTTTGCACCTTCCGCTTCTATCTGAACGTCCCTGCGCAAGAGATTCCCCTGTTCAACGATCAAACCAGCCAATTGATAATTCATACAATTGTATAATTCGGACCGCAAGCGCTTTCGGTGCTAAGACAACGAGAGGAATGGAGACGGATTTGGCCAGGAAAGCAGCGAAAGTATCGGCGGACATGCCGGAAAATATCGACAGCCGCTCGCGCTTGCTCGACGCCGCAGAGATTCTCTTTGCTGATAAAGGCTATAATGGCATCTCGACTCGGGATATTGCGGCGCTCGCGAAAGTAAATCTCGGATCCATTCCCTATTATTTTGGCACCAAGGAGAATTTGCTGAAAGAGGTTTTGATGCGCCGGGTATTGCCGCGCATCAAGGAGCAGCGCGAGAATCTTCTGGCGCTGATGAAAAAGTCAGAGAAGCCAAAATTGGAAGACGTGGTTTACGCCACGCTGGAGCCTGCGTTCCGCGAAAGCCGCGCGCACACGGCATTCGGAAAGCTCGCGGGGAAGCTCGCCACGGATTCTACCCCTGAAGTCCGAAAGATCATGAACGAGCTTTATGATCCGAGGAAGCTGGTTTTTCCCAAAGCACTCCGTGCCGCTTGTCCGGAACTGGACAGCGAGGAGTTCAATTGGCGGATCATGTGTTTCTATGGCGTGATGTTCTATGTGCTTGCCGACACGGGGCGCATGCAGACGGTTGCCGGCTCCGATTTCGATACGTCGCAGCCGGAAACGGCGTTGAAATACGTCCTGCCCTTCGTCGTTGCCGGCTTCAAAGCGCCCCCGGGCAAAAAGCAGGCTGAGAAGAAAAAGAAATAGCCGAAGAGTTACGTTTTCTTTTTCTTCGCTGCCGCTTTCGTGGTCGCTACCGGAATGAGCGGCATCAGCAGATAGGATTTGTGCTCGCCGCCCATGAACAAGGTGTTGTCCCCGTCGTAAATGGCGGGATCACGATCCTGCGGGTCATCATGCAAAAAGGGTCCGGAACCTTTCGTGCGCCCTGTCGCGCCCGCACGTTCGAAGTCCTTGCCTTCGATCAGCAGCTCCAGCCGGTAATCCTTCGGCAGAACGATGCTGGTCGGCCAGATCTCGACATCCACCGGATAGACCGTGCCCGGTGTCATGGGCTGCACTTCATCGTGACTGTGATACGGCCGGTACGGCTTCGAAAGACTCGCGTTGATCTTTCGATGAGAAACCCGCAACCAGCCCTGCGTAATCGGCACCGCAGCCTCGCTGGCGCCTGAAAACACGACTTCCTTCCCTGCAGGATCGAAGGCGCGAAGCGTCGCAAAGATATCCATATCGCGCGTCGAAGAAGATACCCAAAGCCGCAACGCGATCGGACCTGTGAATTCGACTTCCTCTTCGAACGGCTTCGTTGAAAAGACCAGTCCGTTCCCAAGTCCCTTGTAGGTCAGCTTTCCTCGCGATCCATTCTTACGGCCAAGCGTTTTCTCATCAGCGCCGAGAAAGAATTTGGTCCAGCGGGTGCGCGCGAGGGGCCACTCCCGCTCCATACGCTTGAAGAATTGGCCCGGCTTGCGAATGGTCAGTTGTACGGGAGGTTCTTTGTTCCAGCCGTTCTTCTGCCCCTTCAGATAGTAGTCGAAGAAGCGCATCTGCATGGAGACGCCTTCTGGCAGGTAGAACGACTCGAAATGCGTTCCGCCATGCATCTCGAGCCATTTTTCCTTCGAAGCAGCGCGCAGAAAGCCCTCGATATTGCCGCGCATGTGCAAACCGAGCCCGCCCCAATTCCCCGCCGAGAGTAGCGGAACGCGAATTCGCTCTAACTTCGGCGACTGTTGCAGAAACCACTCGTCTTCGAGAGGGTGACTACGCAGGCTATCCGACGGCGATATCCTGTTTCCCGCAAGCAACTCCTGAGAAAGTGCGGGCCCTGTCGGCGCCTTTCCGGTTTCCGAATCACGGTAGTGCGTCTGTGCATTGCCGTGCTGATTGGGTAGCACTTGATTGGGCCACCAGTTGACCGGAAATCGATTGCTGAGAATGCCGCCGTGACGGCGCTGATCGCGATAAGGGTTGGATGACCCTTCCCACGGGATGATCGCTTTCAACGCCGGCGGCTGTAGCGACGCTACTTGCCACTGATTGATCGCGTAGTAAGAAATTCCGAGCATCCCGACTTTGCCGGTCGACCACGGCTGCTTCGCTGCCCAGGCAATCGCCTCGTAAAGATCCATGACTTCGCGCGGCGCGCGCGGATCGAGATAGCCGGGAGACTGTCCGGAGCCTCGAGAGTCGATGTGCACCAATACATAGCCGTGCGGCACCCAGCGTTCAGGGTCGGCCGTTTCCCATCGCAGATACTTTCCGGTCGAACCGTCTCGATCAATTCCGGGATAGATGTGCTTCAGCTCATCCCACTGCCGCTTATATGCATCCTTGAAATGCGCATCCTTGCCGTACGGGCTCATGGCCACGATGACGGGAAAGCGTCCCAGCGCCTTCGGCCGGAAGACATTCGCTTTCAGAACGATCCCATCGCTCGTTTCGAT
>DAORMJ010000009.1:90163-114496 GCA_035440445.1 Xanthobacteraceae bacterium | reverse complement strand
TTGTCGAAAAGCAGCTTGTGTGCGCTCTTCGTCTTGGTGCGTCTGGAAACAGTGCTCATCGTCCGGCTCCGGAATTATACGGGAGGCACGATTATGACGATTGCCATAAATCATACAACTGTATAATCTCGAGCCGCAGTGAAAATCCGCTGATTGCGCAGGCGACGCGCCAAGAGCTTTACCCGATAGCCGGGCTGCTGCCGTCGACGATGACCTGCTCGGCGCAAAGTGCGTTGATCTCTTCTTCGTCGAGACCGAGCTGCCGCAGAAGCGCAACGCTGTGCTCTCCGATGCGCGGCGGATTCGTAAGGCGTTGCGGCTGCGACTCGCTCCAGCGCGCCGGGACGTCGGCGAGCCGCATCGAACCTTCCGTGGGATGGTCCACCTCGTGAAAGAAACCCACGGCGGCGAGGTGTTCGTCATCGATCAGACTATCGATCGTATGCAGCGGCGAATGCGGAATATCAGACGCGAATAGGATCTTGAGCCATTCAGCGGTCGTTCGCTGCGTGAATATCTCGCCAAGAAGCTGATAAACCTCGTCGTAGTTTTTTGCCCTGACTGCATGCGGTGCGAAGTGCTGCGCGCGGGCCTGCCAGGGTCCGTCGCCGATCGACGCAAAGAACGACTTCCATTGCTTGTCGGAATAGACCATCACACAGACGTAGCTGTCTTTCGTCCGATACGGCTTGCGTTCCCGCGCCAGCAAACGGGAATATCCCGTCGGGCCGAGCGGCGGTTCGAAGGTGCGACCGCCCATGTGATCGCCGAGCACGAAATGCGCCATCGTCTCGAACATGGGTAACTCGATGGACTGCCCATTTCCCGTACGATCGCGATAGATGATGGCGGCAAGGACGGCGTGCGCGGCGCTGATACCGCACACGCGATCCACCATGGTCAACGGTACGTAAGCCGGCTCCGATCCTGTTACCGTGGCGCAAATCGACGGGATACCGACTGCACCCTGAATGATGTCATCATATGCTGGGCGGCTGGAGTAAGGCCCGCCTTCGGCATATCCAATCAAGCTGACATAAACGATATCGCGCTTCACGGCGCGAATTTCCTCGAAGCCGAACCCGAGGCGCTGCATCGCCGCGCCTCGTATGTTGTGGATGAAAATGTCAGCGTCGGCGCAAAGTTTCAGGAGCGCCGCACGGCCTTTGGGATTTTTGACATCGAGGCCAAGACTGCGCTTTCCCTTGTTGGCGTGCATGAACATCGCACCCATCGCCGGGCTACGCATCGGTCCCGCAAGACGCATCACGTCGCCTTCGAGCGGTTCGATCTTCACAACGTCGGCACCATAGTCCGCAAGTATTTGCGTCGTGACAGGCCCCATCACGACGGACGTCAGATCGATCACCTTGAGACCCGCAAGCGGCCCCTCACTGGCGCGTTTATTTTTCATTGTTTTCCTGAGGCCCGACTTGGCGCGGCGATCAGTGCGACGGGTGCACGGAAAAAAACTTCCTGTTGAAGTGCACAAGCGCTCCCCTGTCGGGCTGCAGCATCGCGTTCTTCACACCGCAGAAGAATACCGAATGCTCTCCAACCGATGTCTGTTGCAGCACCTCGCAGTCGAGCACAGCAAGAGCATCGACCAGCGCTGGCACTCCGCTTGCCATCTCGATCCACTTGCCCTTTTCGAACCGCTCCTGCCCTCTGACCGCATTAGACGAAAACAATTCTGCCATGTCGGTCTGATCGTTCGACAAGACATTGATGCTCACCCGCTTCGTTCTCGTCATCATGCGATGCGTGCCCGTACTCTGATTGACGCAGGCTACGAGCGAAGGAGGATCGAGCGTCAGCGAGCAGACTGCTGTCATGGTTAGTCCGCACCAGTCTCCCTCGCTGTTCGTTGCGAGAATGCATACGCCTCCCGCCAGCAACCGCATGCTTTGCTTGAACATGTCAGACGAGATCGCCTGGTCAGTAATCACGCCCCGTACTCCTTTCGCTTTGCGTTCGCCGGTCGATCGTTTGCCGTCAAGCAAACGGCGCCCCACGCGGATTCTCTCCAAGATCGCCGGTAAGCGTAAACTGTCCCATCAAACCGGAGACGGTATCAAAGTCGATGACCGCGTGATGGCACGCCGTCATGATGTCGCGGTAGGCGCGGTAGATCGGATTGCCCTCGTAAAGACCGGCGGCACCAGATGCCGCATAGAGGCGCTCGATCGCGCGGCGGCAGAGTTCGACGATATAGGCGGAATCCCAGCGCATCTGGATGCGGTCTTGCGGTGACATCGGCGCCTGATCGAGCGCGATCAGGGCGTCGAAGCGGTCACACATGTCTTCGAGCAAACGGCGCGCGGCGGCGATTTCGGCGGCGGATTCGGAAACCCGCTTCTGCATCAATGGGTTCTTCGCTTTGGCAACGCCATGGGGTGTCAGACGCACAGCCGTGGCGTCGATGAAAGCCCTGAGACCGGCTTCCGCCATACCGAGAACCGAGCCCGAAAGCATCGCCGGTAGGCCCGAATAGACCGAAAGCCGGTAGGTCGGCGCTTTGGCATGTGGGCTCAGACCGAGAAATGTCGGATACGTCGGCATCACGCGATGGTTCGGAACGAACACGTCTTTCACCACGATGTCCTTCGAGCCGGATCCGCGCATTCCGAGCGTGTGCCAGGTGTCCTCGATGACGACATCGGAGAGCGGCACCATGACGTGATAGTTTGTAGGGTCTTCCGGCTTCGCGTTCGGGTGCCTGGTGCCGAAGATGAACCACGGAGAATGATCGCAACCGCTTCCGAACTGCCAACGGCCCGTCAGACGCCAGCCGCCTTCGACCGGCTCCATCACACCCGCAGGAGCGAGCGAACCCGCGATCAGATTGTCCGGATCCCCTTCATAGACTTCGCGCTGACACTCTTCGGGAAAGCGCCCGATGATGTAGTCGTGCGCGACGCAGACCATCAAGACCCAGCTCGCAGCGGAACAGACATTTCCGATATCGGCGCAGGCGCGAATGTGGACGCTCGGAGAAAGCTCGTACCCCCCGAACTGCTTCGGCGTGATCGTGCGCGCAAGCCCGGACTCGCGTAGCGCATTGGCAGCATCGTCGCTGAGCCGCCGCAGCTTGTCGCTCTCGTGCGTCGAAGCGGCAATGCGCGGAAGAATGGAACGGACCGCACTTTTGTAATCGAACCCCGAAGCATCTGCGCTCGACGCACCAGCTTTCTGCACAACTGCGGGCTTATTCATTCCATGTCTCCTTGAGAGAATTGACCAGTACGGGTGTCGGGGCATCCGCAGCACTCCCGCCACGCGCGCGCGAAGCCACGCTTTGCAGCGCAAGCACCATCACGCGGGATGGATCGAAGAGAGTTCGCGGCGTCGAAATTTCTCAAATGCGTTGCTCGCTTTGAACAACACCCCGCAACGGACGGCCGCTGAGCGCCATTGAACGTAATGCAACGTCACGCGCGGTACCGACAGCCGAAGTCGAAGTGTTCAGCCTTGAGCGATACGATGTAAGTCGAGTTGCACTAAGTCAAATTCATAGTTATAATTTATTGCATGAATTCAAATAATCGGGACTTCGATCTCAACCTGCTGCGCGTCTTCTTTGCGATCTGGGACCTGCGCAGCCTGACCGCCGCCGGCGATCGCCTCGGCCTCACGCAGCCTGCGATCAGCCACGCGCTGCGCCGCCTGCGCGAGCGCTTCGGCGATCCGCTCTTCGTGCGTGTTGCGAACCGGATGCTGCCGACGGACGCGGCCGTGCGCCTGCACGAGCCACTCGATCTTGCGTTCGAACTCCTGAACCGCACGCTGCAAAGCGGTGTCGTCTTCGACGCAAGCGTGACGGAGCGGACGTTCCGAATAGCCATGTCCGATATCGCCGAGTTTCACCTGCTTCCGCGCCTGGTCAGCGATCTGTCCAGGATATCGCCTTTCGTGCGCATCCAGATCGTCCCGCTCATTCCGGAAAGCCTCGCGAGCTCCATGCGCTCGGGCGAGATCGACCTTGCGATCGGCGCGATCAGCGTCTCCGACAAGGAGCTGACAAGCACCGAGATCATGAAGGATCGATATGTCTGTCTCGCGCGGGCCAATCATCCCATCGCGAAGTCGAATCTGACGAAAGCGCACTTCGCGCAGCTTCGCTTCTTCTTTGCGCGCACCACGTCGTCGGTGCACCAGCTGGTGGAGAAGTCGCTTGCGGAGGCGACCTCCAAACTCCAGATCGCGGTTCGCGGACACTTCACCGCCGCACCCGATATCGTCCGCAACTCGGATCTGGTCGCGCTGTTTCCCCGGCATCTGGCCGTGCAACTCAATCGCACGAATGAATTTCGCCTGCTCGACCTGCCGTTCGAATTGCCTCACATGGAAATCAAGGTGCACAGCCACTCCCGATTCACCAACGACACGGGCATCAAGTGGATGGCACAAACCTGCGCCAGCATCTTGCGAACGAACGTCAGCAAGCCCCCGCAGGCGGGCAAACGCTAACAGCCTTCGATTTCGTCCCGGCGCTAGCCTCGTGCGATCTCGGCGAGAATGTCCGCCAGCACCACGGGTGCCGTCACGTGCGGAGAATGGCTCGCATCCATCTCGAATGTCTGCCAGCCTTCCCGTTTCGCGCGCTCATAACACTTCCGGAACGGATCACCCGGTATATGCCGCTGCGCGTAGATATAGCTGCGCGGCATTCTCGGCTCGCCGTTCTTGAGCAGTAGCGGCTCCTGAAACGAAGCAAAGGGATGCGGCACGCGCCGCGGCATCATCCATTGGATGTCCTGCTCCGGCGTATCGGGCGGCAGCGGGCTCGGCGGCATCTTCCAGCCATCGACGGCGCTGGCGCGCCTGCGCTCCTCCTCGCCGGCGGGATAGAAGTCGAATACACGTTGCCCGTGTTGCGGAGCGAATGCATCGACATAGACGAGCCTGGCGATGCGTTCCGCGGCAAGATCGGCAATCCCGGTCGCAACCATGCCGCCATAGGAATGGCCGACCAGAATGACATCGCTGAGGTCTTCGTAATGCAGGACCATCAGGATGTCCTGCACGTGGCTGTTCAGCCCGATCGCTGACGATGCGAGATGAGCGCGATCACCGGCACCAGTATAGGTCGGCACCACGAGTTCGTGGCCCCTTTCGCGCAAGAGCGGGTGCATCTTCTTCCAGACCCAGCCCGCGGACCATGCGCCATGCGCTACCAGAAAGGTCGCCATTTCCTGCCTTCACCCGTCAGTATTGCGGTCATTAGCCGGAGGCAGCCGATATTCGCGGCGGCCTCCGGTCGCTCATGCACGAGTTCTTGTTCGTTATTTGCGCGGGTCGAAGCGCGTCGTGAACGCAGCCGGCGGAACGGTGTCCAGATAGCCGTCACCCATGACGCCGTTTGCGAGCTTCGCAAAACGGCCGATCGCCTGCAGCGTCGCATCGTTCCACGTCGTGGTGTAGTCGGCGATCACGCGCTGACGCAGAAGCGCAATCGCTGCGGCGTCGAGACCGTATTTCTTGCCATAGGCTTCGAACACTGCCGGGTTCGCTTTGACGTATTCCACCGCTTCGAGCCACGCGCGGGTGAATTTGGTCAGCGCTTCCGGATCGGACTTCATGAAGTCTTCGTTGGTGGAGTAGCCGATCCACAGAAACTCGTCGCCGGTCCCGGCCTTGTAAGCATCGGCAAGGTTGCCGATCGAACGGTACTTGCCGGAAGCAACGAGCTTGGCAGCCAGCGGATCGAACATCACCGCCGCGGCAATCTCGCCCTTGTCGAGGAGCGCGGGCAGCAATCCCGGACCTGCGAACTGCAGGTCGCCGGTCTTGCCGGGGTCGAAGCCGTGGAACTTGGCAGCGATCACGCGGAACAGAACGGTCGCGGTGCCAGCGGCGCCCGCGAACGAGCCGACCTTGCGGCCCTTCAGATCGGAAATGGTCTTGATGGGTGAATCGACCGGAACGATCACGTCAACCGTGACACCACGGCCGACCGGAAAGATCATGGTGACGGGAATGCCCTTGCCGCGGAATTGCGCGATCGCGGTCCAGCCGCCGAAGCCGACATCGACATCCTTGCCGCGAATGGCGGTGAACAATCCGTCGAGCGTCGGATAAGCCCGGTATTCGACCGCGATGCCATGCTTCTTGTCGAACCCCTGCTCCATGATCACGCGCGAACCGATCTCGTTCAGAGACTGCGCGAGATCGCCGACACGTACCTTGGTCTGCGCAAGTGCGGCGCTGCACGTCGCAAGCGCGACGGCGGCGGATAGTGCAAGACGAAATAGCATTGGAATCCCCTCGTTGGTTATCGGACAGTCACGAGCCGTTCGGCCTTTTCGGCCGCGCCCGTATCGGTTGCGGAAGCCGGCCGTTTGACGGAAGCCGCATCGGTTTCGTCGCCGAACGACCTGATGACGTCGCGGCTGAGCTTGAACACTTCCGGATCGTCGTAGTCGCGCGGTCTTGCGATCTTGACTTCGCGCTCGCTGCGGAATGCGCCCTTCGACATCACCAGAATACGATCCGCCAGAAAGCAGGCTTCGTAGGCATTGTGCGTCACGAAGATGATCGTCTTGCGCGTTTCTTCCCAGATCGTCAGCAGATCCGAGCGGATACGCCGCGCGGTGATTTCATCGAGGCCCGAAAACGGCTCGTCCATCAGGAGCACGCCCGGCTCGACACAGAGACCGCGCACCAGCGCAAGGCGCTGCGCCATGCCGCCCGAAATCTGGTGCGGATAGTAATTGCGGAAATCCGACAGGCCCGTCATCGCGAGATAGCGGTTCTTCAACTCCGCCCAGCGCGACACCGGCACGCGGCAATTGGAGAGCGCGAAATCGATGTTCTGTTCGGCCGTGAGCCAGGGCAAAAGCCGCGGCTCCTGAAAGAGGTAGCTGACCCGGCCGCCATTGACGCTCGCCTTGCCTTCATAGCCTTTGTCGAGGCCCGCGAGGATGTTGAGCAGCGTGGACTTTCCGCAGCCCGACGGACCGAGGATGCAAAGAAACTCGCCGGCCTTTACCGACAGATCGACGTTCTTCAGAACCTCGAGGGTGCCGCCGTCCCGGCCAACGAACTTCTTGCGAAGGGACGCAACTTCAACCGCTAAACTCATACCGCCACCTCAGGACGCCAGGCGAAGACACGCCGTTCGATCGGCTTCAGGATTGCAAGTTCGATCAGCAACATGATGATCGTGAAAAGAAGGGTCCAGGCGAGCACCTGACGCATGTCGGCGAGCTGATACCAGTAGAACAGCTTGAAGCCGACGCCGTTCGGACGCCCTATCAATTCCACCAGCACCGTGATCTTCCAGATGATGCCGAGACCGAAGCGGGCCGATGCCATCACGTAAGGAAAAATCTGCGGCAGGAGCACCTGACGCACGATCGCGGGTCGCGTCGCCTCGAACACGCGCGCCATGGCGACGAGTTTCGTGTCGACGTTCTTCACGCCTTCCCAGATGTTGATCGTGATGGAAGGTGCGGCCGTCACGGCAATCGCGATAATGGCCGCCCACTCGTTCAGGCCGAACCACATGAAGGCGAGAATGGCGTAGCAGAGGCTCGGCACCGTCAGGCCGATCATGACCCAGACGTCGAGCACGTTTTCCGCGCGGCGGTTCAGCCCCATCAATACGCCGATGGGAACGCCGATCAGCATGGCGAGCAGAAGTCCGCCGATGACGCGCACCATCGTCATCCAGAGATCGGTCCAGATCTCGCCTTTGGCGATCGAGGTCCAGAGCGTCTGCACCGTCTCGAGCGGGCCCGGGAAAATGTCGGGCGGCAGCGTCAGGGAAAGAAGACCCCAGACGACGAAGGCCACGACGAGCGAAATAGACTTAAGCATGAGCGCCCCCTTGTGCGGACGGGAGAGCGACGCCTGCGCGCGCGGCACAGCGGCGTGCAACCTTCTCGGCTTCGATGAGAAGCGCCTTCTCGTCCACGGTCTTGATTTCGCGATCTTGCATCACCACGCGGCCGTCGATGATGACGTCGCGCACGTCCCCACCCCGCGCGCTGTAAACCAGCGCCTTCTCCGGATCGAACAGCGGCGCAAGATGCGGCTGCCGCGCGTCGATCGTAATCAGATCGGCGCGCTTGCCGACTTCGATCGAGCCGGTCTCGCGCAGACCGATCGCGCGGGCGCCCTCTTCCGTCGCCATGCGGATCGCGCGCGCGGCGGTCAGCGCCCGCGGGTCGTTGGCGGCGGTCTTCGCGGTCGCGCAGGCATATTTCATGCTGTCGAAGAGATCCTGCCCGCAATTGGCGGCCGCACCGTTGGTCGCAAGGCCGCAGGTCAGGCCGGCCGCGAGAAAATCCTTGATCGGCGGAAATCCCGTTCCCCAGAACAGCCGCGTCGGCGGATCGAACAGCACCGAGGTTTTGGTCGCCGCCAGCAATTCGATTTCGTACGGCGAAACGTCGGAGCAGGCCACCGCCTGCACGTCGGGACCGAGACACCCGACTTCCTCGAGCAGTTCGACCTGACGGATCGCGCGGCCATAGTGGCGCTCGATCATCAGATTGAATTCGGGGGACTCGGCGACATGCATATGCAGCGCAAGTCCGTTGCCGCGCGCGATGTCGCGCGTCCTGCGGAAGCCTTCTTCGTCGACGACCCAGGGCAACAACGGGCCGATCGACATGCGCAGACGCCCGCCTTCCGCACCGTTCCACTTACCTGCGAGCCGCTCGACCCGTTCGGCCTGCTCTGCAGATGTTTCGCAAAAGCGCGGATCGAACGCGCGGGCTTCGGTCGCGCGCGCCACCGTGCCGCGAATGCCGCTGTCGCGCAGCGCCCGGAACGCCGCCTCTTCTATATCTCCGCCCTTCGCGGACGGCATGAAGATGTTCTCGACGAGGCTCGTATTCCCGTTCTTGATATTCTCGATGCAGCCGAGCAGCTCGGCGACATAAAGCGCCTCGTCATCCATCTCCGCCATCACCGGCATCAGCAGGTCGAGCCATTCCAGGAGCCGCCGCTCCGGACCGATCGTGCGCCCGAACACCATGCAGAGATGCGTATGCGAATTGATCAGTCCCGGCAGCACGATCTTGCCGCTCGCATCGATGACCTGATCCGCATTCGCCGCGGCATTCTCCGCGCAGGACTCGACCGCGACAATGTCCCGGCCTTCGATGACGACTCTGCCGTTCTCGATGAAGCGGTTGGAGCCGTCCATGGTGAAGACAAGTCCGTGTTCGACCGAAATGCGCGCCATCAACGACACCTGCTCCATTCATGCGGGATGATCAGGCCAATCCCATCGCACAACACGACTGCCGAATTGAACACGTCACAGGCCGGACAAATTGTCGTGCCAGTCCGATGAAGCGCCGAGGATCGCGCGCGCAAGATCGTTGTGACGTTCTGCTTCGTGCACATACAAAAATTTTGTGCGCACGGCTGATCTAAGTCAAATTTATGATGCTAATTCTTAGTATTATTGTCATTAATGCAGCGCGTAAAGCGTGACGCCAGCACGCTTCTTTGCCTCGCGCATGCGCTGATTGCCCGAAAGATTGTCTGAAATTCGCGCCCTTTGCCGCCGTTTCGTGCATCGCACACCCGCATGAGATATGGCGTCGCAACCATGAAGCTGCGTCATGACCATGAAGAGCGTGCCGAAGGAATTGCTAGAACGCGCCTTTGAAATAGTCTTCGTCACGGTCGTTGTTGAACGCTTTCTTGTAGTCGGTCTCGCTCATTCCCTTGCGCCAGTAACCGATGGCCAGAAACTGGCGGCGTTCGATTTTGCGTTCGTCCCGCACATAGGCGCGCAAAGCACGAACGGCAGACGATTCTCCGGCAATCCAGACAAATGGCACGCCATCCGGCCATTCCATCGTACGAACTGCCTTGTCGAGGAGATCGCTTTCGCCTGGTGCTCTCCCGTTGCGATGAAGCCAGGTGATTTCGATGCCTGCGGGTGCCGCAAGAGGCTGCTCTTCCGCAGGCCCGGGAATTTCGAGAAACACCCTTCCTTTGGCGCTCGCGGGAAGGTCAGCAAGCATGTGCGCGATCGCCGGCAATGCGCAGTGGTCGCCTGCGAAGAGATACCAGCCGGATTCGCGAAGACCCCTGCCGCCCGGACCGCCAACGCCGATCACGTCGCCCGGCTTCGCGTGAAGCGCCCAGTTCGCGGCGGGCCCGTCATGTCCGTGAAGCACAAAGTCGATGGCAAGTTCACCTGCGTCCGCATTAAAACGGCTCACGCTATAGGTGCGGACGGCAGGACGGCGCGCGTCATCCGGCCAGATCGCACGACCGTCAGGTCCCGCCATCGGCCATTCCGGCTCCCTGAACCCCGCAGGAGGAAACAGGAGCTTTATATTCGGGCCTTTGCCGAAGCCCGCGATTTCATCGCCGCCGACGAAAATCCGCTTCATCTTCGGCGTCAGCATTTGCGTGCGCAGTACCGAAAGCACCCGAATGTCGTTATAGCGGCGCTGTCGCGCTTGCGGCCTGGCTTCCAGAATCTGCATACGAACTACTCCCTGCCCTTGTGCGCGGACGGCCGGTCGGCGATGACCTGAAGAAAGCCGCCGCTGCAGCGTTCGACACGCGCTTCCACCTGATAGGCAAGCGCGAGGTTTTCCGTGGTGATGGTTTCTGCAGGAGTACCATCGGCAACAATGCGGCCCTGATGCAGCAAGATCGTCCGGTCCGACCAGCGCGCCGCCAGCGCAAGGTCGTGCATGACCGCAACGATCATATGCCCTTCATCCGCGAGCCCGCGGATGACCGACATGATCTCGAGCTGATTGCGCAGATCCAGCGCGCTCGTCGGCTCGTCGAGCAGCAATATCCTGGGATTTCGCACAATCGCCTGCGCGATCCCGACAAGCTGCCGTTGCCCGCCGGAAAGACGCTCGAGCGGCTCCAGCGTCTGCTCCGACAGACCCACCCTGTTCAACGCCCGCACCGCGCGCTCACCGAAACTCGTCTCATGCGACATCGCAGGCGCCGACGCGCTCAGCGCACTGATGACGGCTTCAAGCACGATCAGGTTCGCGCCCTGCGGCAGGCTCTGGGGCATGAAGGCTACGAACTTCGAGCGTTCGTTCTGGCTGATCGCGAGCAGATTGCGCCCGGCCAGATCGACCTCGCCTTCGGCTGCGATAAGTCCGGCGATCGCGCGCAACAGGGTCGATTTGCCGGCAGCGTTCGGTCCCACCAGCGACACGATTTGTCCCGGCTCGATTCCGGAAATCGAAAGGCCGCCGATCACGGTACGGGGTCCGTAACCGGCACGCAGACCGCGGATGGAAAGCGCTTCCGTCATGACCGGTACCGCCGCCTGAACACCAGCCACATGAAGAACGGCACGCCGATCAAGGCGGTCACGATGCCGATCGGGATGATGACGCCGGGCAGGATCGCTTTGCTGGCAACCGACGCCGCAGACATTAAAAATGCACCGGCAAGCGCGCTCGCAGGAAACAGGAAGCGGTGATCTTCGCCGACGAGGAGCCGCGCAATGTGAGGAGCGACGAGACCGATGAACCCGATCGTGCCCACGAAAGCGACGGCAAAGGACGTGAAGATCGCGACACGAAACAGCGAAATGAGCCGCAGCCGCTCCACCCGGACGCCGAAACTTTTCGCTCGCTCGTCTCCCATGCGAAGTGCGGTCATCTTCCAGCTTGCGCGGTAGGTGAACGGCGCGGTGAGCGCAATGGCAGCCGCGAGATAGCCGATCTTGGTCCAATCCGCCCGGCCGAGATTGCCCATGGTCCAGAACACCAGTTGCTGCAGCGCCTGTTCGCTGGCGATGAACTGCATCAGCTTCACGAGGGCTTCGAACGTGAAGAACATGGCGATGCCGAACAGCACGAGGCTCTGCGCGCTGGCACCGAGGTGGCGGGCGACCAGCTGAAGCAGCAGCGTCGATCCAAAGGCAAACACAAAGGCGTTTACCGAAATCGTCCAGTTCAGCGGCACGGCGGGGAAACTTGCGCCAAGAACGATACCGATTGCCGCCCCGAAAGCGGCGGCATGCGAAACCCCGAGCGTGAAGGGGCTCGCGAGCGGATTATCGAGAATGGTCTGCATCTCCGCTCCGGCGAGCGCGAGGGCGATGCCAACGAGGAGCGCCATCACCGCGGCAGGCATGCGGACCTGCCAGAGAATGACGTAGTCGGTTCGCGAAAGCGATTCCGGGGAGAAAATTCCGCGAAGGGCCTGCGCCGGAGAAAGTGCCGATGGGCCGGTCAGCAGATCGATGAAGAAAGCCGTCAGCGCGCAAAGCAGCAGCAAGAGCAGAACAGCCGTGCGCCGCCGCAGGAGATCGCGGTAGCTTTGCAGCGTCTGTTCGATTGCTTGCTGGTCCATCTGCATGTTCGATTCCGCAGGAACTGGCTTGCTGTGCGCAGCCGATTAAGGCGTGAGTTTTACCCAGTACGTTCCCTTAAAAGGAACCGCGAGAAATTTTTCGTTGATTTCCGCGAGCGTCTTGTCTGGATCGATATCGGGAAACAGCTCCGGATTGATCCACTTCGCGAATGCTTCGACCGCGAGAATATTCAGCGGCGAGTTATAGAAATGGTGCCAGAGCCCATAGACGCGGCCGTTCGCAACAGCGGTGAGCGATGAGATCCCCTTTTCCTCCGCAATCAGCGAGAGCGCTTTGCGCGCATCTTCTTCGGAAACGAAGGTGCCGATGGAAAGACCTTTGCCAATCGCATGCGCGCCGCCGGTGGCAATATAAATGTCGGGATTGCGCTGAATGAGATATTCGAGATTGATCTGGCCCGTTGCGCCCGGCAACACATCGGCGGCGATGTTCTGGCCACCCGCGAAAGTGATGTAATCGCCGAGATTGCCCTTCCCCGCCGACGAACAACACTCCCAGATCCGCGCGTGCATGTGAATGAATACCGTCGGGCGCTTGGGGTTCGCCGAAGCGAGGCGGTTCGCGATGCGGTCGAGGCGCTCCTGATAGAACTTGATATAGGCCGCCGCCTTCTCTTCCTCGCCGAGAAGTTTTCCCAAAATCTCGATGCTCTTGACGCTGTTCCTGAGCGGCTGATCGTGAAAGTCGATGAAGACGACAGGAATGCCCGCGGCTTCCAGTTGCTTCACGGCCTCGGCCGATCGCTTCGACGGACCGTGACCGCCGCTGAAGATCGCAACGTCCGGCCTCACCGCCAGCGCCTTCTCGACTGAAAACGTGCTTTCGTTGGTGATGCCGAGCAGCGGAATTTTGTCGATTGCCGGATTGGCGGCGCGAAACAGCTCGTAAGTTTTCGCATCGAGACGCCGTAGATCGCCGAGCCAGCCTGCGACCAGCGCCACAGGATCCTTGTGCAGAAGCGCAAGCGCGTTCAGCTGACGTCCCTCTCCGAGCACGACATGACGCACCGGCACCGTCACCGTGACCGTTCTGCCGGCGATATCGGTAAGCGTAACTTGCCGTTGCGGCTGCGCCTCGGCGCTCGCGCAGACGAGCGCCAGAGCAAAGAGCATTGCGACGAAGAGCGAACGACTGCGCATCACGTTTTCTGTCTCCTATTGCAGGCGGAAGGCGAAGCGGAAAGCCTTGATGGCCGCGTAGGGCATAACCGACATATGGGTCTCGTTCGCAATTTCCTCGAAGGAAACCTCGAGCCCGTTCTTCTGCAACGATAGGAGCCGGTCGCGGAGCTCGCGGGCGTCGGAGACCATCCTGCGATCCCGCAGACGCCGTTCCGTCTCCGCCGCGTCTTTTGCCTTTACTTGATAGGGCGCGAGTTCCTGCTCCAATCCGCCCACGAGCAGCAGTATCCGCTTGCCCGCGAGATCGGGGCGTGAGCGAATGAATGCGTCGCGCGTTTTTGAAATGGCGCGGTCGGCCCACCAGATCGACGGACTGGCCGCGATATAGGTCTGAAAGGCATCCGGCTTCGTAAACAGGGTGTGCAGCGTGAACAGCCCGCCGAAGGAATGGCCGAACAGCGCCTGCCGCTGCTTGTCGACCCTGAACTCGCGCTCGATCGCCGGTTTCAATTCCTCTTCGAGGAACGACAGAAAAGCGTCGGCGCCGCCGGTCTGCTCCGGTTTCAGGTACGTCCCGCTATCCGGTGTCGCCTGCGCGGCCGTGTAGTCCAGCGCGCGGCGGCGGACATCCAGCATCTGCTCGGTCGGATAGCCGACCGCCACGACAAGACCGGGCACGAAGCCGCTCTGATCGTCCCTGCCCAGATGACCGCGGTTCAGATTGGAGAGCAATGCCACCACGGAATTGCCGTCCAGCGCATAGAGCACGGGATAGCCGCTCTCGGGGGCAGGCTTCTTCGGCTTGATGATGAAGATGCGATATTCGTGACCCGCTTTCGATACGATCGTGCGTTGCTCGGTATCCGGCAGCACGGTTGCCTGCGGTGCCGCCGGTTGCGCCACCGCAGCCCCACACAGCGCCGAGAGACCGGCGAGCGCAAAAACGGTTCGTCCCCAGGCGCTCGCGCCTGAGGACTTTGCGTTTCGCGTCACCGGCTTCACGGTCGTGTTCGCTACCATTTGGTGCTCAGCTTGAACTGATACGCTCTCGGCTCGCCGTAGAAGTTGAACAGCGACGTGCTGCCGACGCGCGTATAGTACGTCTCGTCGAAGAAATTGGTAACGGTAAACGTCGCCGACACATTCTGATTGAACTTGTAGCCGACCTGCAGGTCCGCAATCACGTAGCCGTCTTCGGAAACGCGGTTGTTGCCCGCGCCGCTATAGAAAGAGCTGACGAAGCGCAGACCGCTACCCACGTGGAAGTCGCGGAACCGGCCATCCAGGAACGTGTATTTGGACCAGGATGTGAAAACGTGTCTCGGCTGGAACGTCCGGAAGTCGCCGGTACCGCCGGTCAGGAACTTCGTTCTCATATTGGTATAGCCGCCGTAGAGCTCCCATTCCGGCGTGATCTTGCCGCCGACTTCGAATTCAAACCCGCCGATTTCCACTTCTCCCGCATTGATGAAGAAGCCGGGATTCAGCGGATCGGCGAATGCACGGTTGGTATCCTTGATCAGGAATACCGACGCGGTCGCGTTCAGACGCCCGTCGAGGAACGTACCCTTCAGGCCTGCTTCGTACTGATCGCCGATGCGCGGATCGATCGTGTTGCCGGACACCTGACGTTCGGTTTGCGGGGCGAAAATGCTGGAATAGCTGGCGAAGGCGGAGATGTTCCGCGTCAGGTCCACAATGATGCCGGCATAAGGCACAAACTTGGCATCGACATCGACGCTGCTCGTCACGACGCCTGCGAGATTGCGCGTCTGCGCATCGTACCACGCAAGCCGGCCGCCCAGCACCACCGTGATCGGTTCGACGGGCTTCAGCCGGAACTGCGCGTAGGTGCCGAACTGTCTCGGATCCTGCGTGTTGCTGCCCGCGCCCGTCCAGGTAATCGCAGGCTCGGTGACGCCACCAGGATTGAAGGTATTGAAATTATACACGCCCGGCACGGCCGTGCTGTTCGGCAGCAACTGCGACAGCGAGTGCTGCTTGTAATCGACGCCGAAGGTGAAGTTATGCGTCTGGCCGAACAGCGTGAACGGTGTCGATATATGCGAGTCCGCCGAAAGATGACGCTCAAACCAGCGCGCGGCGGTCAACGACATATTGAAGTTGCCAGTCGCCGGGTTCACCGCCGTCGAAGCCTGCGCATACTTGTATTCGACGAAGCGATCCGTGTAGCGGATCGCGGTCTTCCAGTGACCGCCGTTTTGCAGCTTGTGGGTCAGCTCGGCGAGATAGTCGTCCGAACGGTTATCGAACCGGTTCCAGGTCGCTCCGATGAACGTGTTTCTCGGGGCTCCCGTCGGATAAGCCGGATTTCCGGGGACTTGATACCAGGGCAATCCATTGAACGGCAGAATATCGCGCTCCTGCCGCCACGCCGACAAGGAAAGCGTCGTGTTTTCGGTGAAGTCGAAATCGATGGTGCCGTAGCCGACGAAAACCTGATTGTCGTTATAGTCCGTGAAGTTGTTGCGCTTGTTGAAAACACCGACGACGCGCGCGCGCACCGTCTTGGCTTCGTTCAACGGACCCGTGAGGTCGAGTTCGGTGCGCAAATTGTTGTACGAACCATAGCCGACATTCGCGAGCATCTGGAAGCGATCGAGCGCGCTCTTGCGCACGAGATTGACCGTCGCTCCTGGGCCGGCATTGTTGCCGGCGGTCGCGCCGTTGAGCAGGCCATTCGGGCCTTTCAGCACTTCGATGCGATCGAACATGAACAGATCGGGCTGCGTGCCCATGATGCTCGAATTCGGCGCGTACAGGCCGTTGACCAGCACATCGACTTCGTAGCCGCGCGAAAAGATGCTGCTTCGCCCAGGATCGTTCTGCAACACCAGCATGCCGACGGTCTGGCGCATCGCTTCATCGAGTTGCGTGAGATTCTGATCATCCAGACGCTGCCGCGTTACGATGCTGATCGACTGCGGGATCTGGCGGATATTCAGCACGTTCTTGCTGCCGACCGAAGTGACGTTGGACGTATAGGTATTCTGTCCCTCGGTCCGCAGCTGGTTCTGGCTCGGCTGATTTTCCACCGTGACCGTATCCAGCGGCACGCTCGCATTCTGCGCGAAAGCCGCACCCGTGAACGTCATCAACGATACGCCAATCGCTCCGGCACACGCCACGCCGCCGTTCCGGCGAACCCCAGCACCCATTTTTAGCCCCCAGTACATTTTGGCAGGGCGCTTCGACCGCGCCCGGTTTCTTCATATTTCCGTACCGGTTAGGTCGCATTTTCAGAAAGGCAAAACATTTGCGCAATCACGATTTTCGTTTGAGCCGCACTCAATCGCGCCGACGTGTACGCAGCCGATTGCAAAGCTTCTAAACAGCCCATGTTTTGCGCAGTTCAGTTTCGTATCGTTCTAATTTTATGCCCCGCTGTTGTTGAGGCTGCGCACAGAGAATACCTTCCGTATTCAGTCTGCAGGTGGCCGCTGAATGAGTCAGGAACAACGATCTCTAACCCGGGTGAGCGCGGATGATCTCGCCTCGTCCGCGCTGGTCGCAGGAGATGGCTTCAAGATTACTGACCCCGATTTGTCCGGCGGCGACACCGCGCTGACGGGCGACTACCGGCTCGTGCGGTTGCGCTCCGGGCTCATTCTGCACGCTACCGATACGATCGATACGCATAACCTCACGAACGAGATCATCCAGCATCCCGGCATTACCTGTTCGCTGTTTCTCGAAGGCCGCGTTGCCGTCGAGATGGGCGACAGAAAGTTCGATTTCGGCCCCGGCAAGACCACTGAATACTCGAAGCTGGAGGGAACTGTCGTCGCTCGTGCACGGCCTGAGCGTTTTGTGCGTCACTCCAGGCGGGGCATGCACGTTCGCAAGGTCAACGTCACGGTAACGCGTGAGTGGCTCGAACGCGACGAACTGGGGCTTTCGGATAGCGCGGTGATTTCGCGCTTCAGCTATGATCACCTGGCCTGCGTGCGCTGGAAGCCGTCACCTCGGCTCGTCGCCATTGCCGAACAGATACTCCATCCTCCGGCCTATACGGGCCTGCTCAAAGATCTTTATCTGGAGAGCCGCGCAATCGAAATTGTCGCCGAAGCCATGCACGCAATTGTGCAGCCGGACCCGGTTGTGCCTTCCTCGACCCTGCGGCCGCATGATCGCCAACGCATCGCCAAGGTGAGAGAACTGATCGACAATCTGGTCAACCAGCCCTTTACGCTTGAAAGCATCGCGCGGGAAAGCGGAATGAGCACCAACACGCTACAGCGGACCTTCCACGCCGCTTATGGCATGACGGTCTTCGACTATGTGCGCCGCTCTAGACTGCAGCGGGCAAGAGACGCGATCGAGCGCGAAGGCGTCAACATCGCGCAGGCGGCGCATATTGCCGGCTATACCTCGGCGGCAAACTTCGCGACTGCCTTTAAAAGACTTTACGGAATGACACCGAAAGCATTTCGCTCGACCGTGTGATAAAACGGCGGAATTCAAGTAGCCTTCCGCCAAGTCAAGAGCGCGGAGAACGGCCGACAGCTATCGTAAGCGGCGAGAGATTGGTGGGCCCGGCAGGACTCGAACCAGACCGTTATGAGCGCAGACGATAGATCGAGCGACGTTGAAAATACTGAAGAACTCGGCTCGTTTGATCGCGATTTCTGACGTTCTTGAGCGGATATCAATGACGAAACATTGACGGAAAGAAATCCGGAACCGATCTCCAAGTGAGCGCCTTTCCAAGATAAACGTCTGTTTGCAGCTGCGCTGTGAGTTAGCTGAAAGAGTACTGTCGGCCTAAGCAACCGGCGGAAGGCGGTCTATGAACTTGTCGAGCGT
This sequence comes from Xanthobacteraceae bacterium, assembly GCA_035440445.1. Taxonomy (GTDB): domain Bacteria; phylum Pseudomonadota; class Alphaproteobacteria; order Rhizobiales; family Xanthobacteraceae. The sequence continues at coordinate 96,217 of DAORMJ010000009.1, read as the reverse complement.
GATTGGGTAATCTCGAACTCTAACGCCCGTCGCATTGTAGATGGCGTTCGCGACAGCAGCACCGACACCGCAGATGCCCAACTCTCCAACGCCCTTCGCCTTCATTGGGGACGAAGTCGGATCGGTTTCATCAAGGAATATAACTTCCTGATGAGGGATGTCCGCGTGTACGGGGACCTCGTAGCCGGCAAGATCGTGATTGACGAAAAAGCCCCGGCGCTTATCGACCGCCAATTCTTCCATCAAAGCGGCACCAACACCCATGGTCATGGCGCCGATAACCTGACTACGAGCGGATTTAGGATTCAGAATCCGTCCGGCGGCACAAACCGCGAGCATCCTGCGGACTCGAATTTCTCCGGTTGCCGCATCGACACCAACTTCTACGAAATGCGCGCCGAACGTGGACTGCTGATATTTCTTATCGAGACTGCCGTACGTCATCGTGTCTTCCGCTACGATGCCGTTAGGTCCCGCAGCTTCAGCAAGCGGCACACTTCGATTTCCTGAGCGCACACTGCCGTCTATGAATTCAACCTCTGCAGAGTTAAAGCCGAGCGCCTTAGCAACCTCCTCACGCAGTTTAACGCAAGCGGCGTACACCCCTGCAGTCGAGGAGTTGCCACCCCACTGCCCGCCCGATCCTGCAGAGACAGGAAATGTCGAGTCTCCGAGGTTGACAGCGACCTTATCGATGGTAACGCCCATCATCTCGGCGGCTGTTTGGGCGATGATCGTGTAGCTGCCGGTGCCGATGTCGGTCATATCCGTCTCGACCGTCAATATACCGCGATTGTCGAGGCGTATTCGCGCACCGGATTTCATCACAAGGTTATTGCGAAAGGCTGACGCAACACCCAATCCGACAAGCCATTGCCCGTCGCGCTTTATGCCAGGCGTCGTTTCCCGCCTTTCCCAACCAAATTTCTTTGCTCCAACCGCAAAACATTCATTCAGTTGCCGTTGTGAAAATGGACGTTTCGGGCTCTCGGGATCGACCTGCGTGTCGTTGATTCTTCTGAACTCGACAGGATCCAGCCTCAGCCGCTCTGCCATCTCGTCCATCGCGATTTCAAGCGCCATCATGCCCGGAGCTTCGCCGGGAGCGCGCATAGCGTTCCCCTCCGGCAGATCGAGCTCCGCGAGACGCATGGTCGTCAATCGGTTCTCACCCGCGTATAGCAGGCGAGTCTGCAAGACTGCGGCCTCGGGAGAGCCCCCCTTTAAATCACCGGACCAAGACTCGTGCGCGATGGCAGTAATTTTTCCACCCTGCTCAGCGCCTATTCGAATACGCTGGATCGTTGCAGGACGATGTGTTGTATTGTTGAATATAAATGGCCGAGTAAGCGCGACCTTCACAGGTCGGCCAGTTGCCTTCGAACCGAGCGCCGCGAGAAGTGCGTCGGCACGAATAAACAGCTTGCCTCCAAAGCCCCCTCCGACAAAAGCCGAAATCAGCCTGACATTTTTCTTTGAGATTCCCAGTGTTTTCGCAAGATCGCCTGCGCTCCAATCAATCATTTGATTGGAAGTCCAAACCGTGAGCTTGTCACCTTCCCAAGCCGCGACGGTTGCGTGAGGCTCCATCATCGCATGCGCCTGATCGGGTGTCTCGTAAGTGGCATCGAGCTTCACCGGCGCAGCAGCGAACGCTCCTTCAAAATCGCCGAGTGTTGTTTCAGCCTTCGCCCATTCGCCGCTTTTCGATTTCGTGGCATTGGGCTTCTCTTTTTTTAGGTCAAACTTGCCCTCGTCAGCAACGTATTCAACCTTGATGAGCTGGGCGGCAGAGCGCGCTTGCTCGAACGTATTCGCCACAACGAGCGCAATTGCCTGATGATAATGATCGATCTCCGGGCCGCCGAGCAGTTTCGCGGTGTTGTAGCTCCCTTTTGAGAGCCTGCCCGCATTCTCCGCTGTCACAATGCCAATCACACCGTCAACGAATTTCGCCCCCGAGATATCGAGCTTTGAGATTGTACCCTTCGCAATCGCTGCGCCAAGTACGTAACCGTAAGCCTGATTGGGCCGAACATCGTGACGATCATAGGCATAAGGGGCCGTGCCGGTTACCTTGTAAGGCCCGTCAATGCGATCGAGTGGCTTGCTGATCACCTTGAGCTGATCGATTGGATTCTGTGTGGCGGGAGTATCGAACTTCATTGCTTGCCCCTCGTATCAGCCATGATAGCGGCAAGCGTGCGCGCAACGAGCTTGGGCTTGAACTCATTCTCGGGCGTGGTCTTCGCGTTCGCCAATAGTTGCGAAACTACCGCGTCGGCACCCTTCGGCATTGCGGCTTCGGCTGTCTCGATGCGCCAAGGCTTATGCGCAACCCCGCCAACAGCCACGCGCCCGCGACCATCTCCATCGATAATCGCGCCGACAGAAATCAGGGCGAATGCATAGGATGCCCTGTCACGAACTTTTCTATAGACGTGAGTACCGGCGATCGGCCTCGGCAGAACGACCGCTGTTATAAATTCTCCAGCGCTGAGTTCCGTCTCGATGTGTGGAGTATCGCCAGGCAGCCGGTAAAAGTCGGAGAGAGGAATCGAGCGCGACGACCCACCCGGCTGGATCGTTTCCACCACTGCATCAAGGGCTCGCAGTGCAACTGCCATGTCGCTTGGATGCGTCGCGATACAGGCGTCGCTCGCACCAACAACAGCATGAAGTCTATTGAAGCCCCCTATGGCGGAGCACCCGCTCCCAGGTTGCCGCTTATTACAGGGTTGATTGATGTCGTAAAAATATGGACAGCGCGTTCGTTGCAGCAAGTTACCTGCGGTCGTCGCCTTGTTTCGTAACTGGCCGGATGCCCCGGCGAGAAGTGCGCGCGAAAGCAAGGCATAGTCGCGGCGAACGCGCGGGTGCGCTGCGAGATCGGTGTTGCGCACAAGCGCACCTATCCGGAGCCCCCCGTCTTTTGTGTCTTCGACCTTACTGAGATCAACGTTGTTGATGTCGATAAGGTGCCGAGGGGTTTCAATCTCTAACTTCATCAGATCGAGGAGATTGGTCCCACCGGCGATGAACTTAGCCCCCTCGATCCGGGCGGCTGATGCGACAGCAGCGGCGACACTCTCGGCGCGCTCATAGGTGAAAGACCTCATGCCTTCCTCCCCGCGACCTCGTTGATGGCTTCCGCAATATTTGAGTAGGCACCACAGCGGCAAATATTACCGCTCATACGTTCGCGAAGTTCTGCCTGCGTAAATTCGATCTCTCCATTGAGGTCCGCGGTGACATGGCTTGGTATTCCCTCTTTGACCTCATCGAGGACGGCAACCGCAGAACAGACTTGCCCTGGAGTGCAATAGCCGCACTGATAACCATCGTGTTTTACGAAAGCAGCCTGCATCGGATGCATCTGCGTCGGCGTTCCCAACCCCTCAATTGTTGTGATCGAGTTCCCTTCGTGCATTACCGCCAAGGTAAGGCATGAATTGATACGGCGACCATCGACGATGACGGTACAGGCGCCGCACTGTCCATGATCGCAACCCTTTTTAGTTCCCGTCAGTTTCAGGTTTTCGCGCAACGCATCGAGGAGCGTAGTTCGGGTATCGAGTTTGAGGGATTTGCTAGCGCCATTCACATCAAAAGTTACATTCGAAATGGACGGGCTTTCCATGGTCTGCGCGCTCGTTGTGCCAATGGGCGCCGTTGCCGCTGCAGCCACGAAGGCACTGCCGATCATGACGTTGCGGCGGGACAGCTCCAGGTGGCTCGGTTTTGACATCCCTAGCTTCCGTAATTTTCACCTGAGAGATAAGTTTTGATACTCTCTAAGGTTCCATCGCGTAAGCGAAAGATAGGCTGGAGCGCGCTATTCGTGTTTGTCCACGACCGCGACTATGGACGGAGCACGAATGGGTTCATCTTTCTGGAGCCGGCATCGGGCGCTTCGGCTCCGGAGTTGAAGCGACCATCTTTCTGACCGTCTTCGAGGACGATAGCAGCGTTACAGCACCAACGAATGCCGATCCGCCTAGCGTCAGCATGACGGCAAGCCCAACACCACTCTTAGGGACTCTGCGGAAAGTTCAGCGTCCGGTTCGACGAGCTTTTATGAGCAGAGACGTCCGGAGCATCGCAAACGCTTCTGCCAATAAGAAGCTCTTGCAGTCGTTGCTGCCGTCAGCCTTGCGGCCTTTCGATCAAACTAACATGGGCTGCGATTACGCGCCAACCGTACGGCGTGCGCATCCAGGTCTGGCTCTGCCGGCCCAGCTTATTGCTCCCTTCGCGCGTGAAGATCGTATTTGCCGTCGCGAAGTCCTCGCCATAGGTCGTGATTGCGGTCCGCTCCAGCTTGCGGGCAAGTCCTACGGGCGAGCGCGCAGCCCGAAACGACTTGATTTCCTCGTAGCCATAGAGGTTTTCCGTGGCGCCATAGCGGATCGTGTTCGGATCGTTGAGGAACAATTCGTCGAGCACCGCGACGTCGTTCGACACGAGCGCTTTCTCGTAACGCTCGAAGGCGGCCGTAACCTCTGCAAGAACCCTGGGATCGTTGATCTTCATGGCTAACTCAAAATTCCACTGGCTTGCTGTTGCAGACACCGTCTATCTCAAGCTGATGGGCGACGCGCAAAGCAAGATCCTCGCGCCACGGCGGCGCGATGACCTGCACGCCGATAGGCAATCCATTGTCGGGCCAGACGGGAACAACGACCACCGGCAAGCCGATAAACGAGATCGGCTGTGTATAGACGCCGATGTTCGGGCGTACCAGAAGCTCCTCCCCATCGAGTTTAAAAGTCTTTTGCCCGATCTTCGGCGCGCGTGTCGGCGTTGCGGGCGCAAGCAGAATGTCAAACCGCTCGAACAGCGCGGCAGCTTGAGCCTGAAAGCTCCGCCTGATTTTATGTGCCTGTACAGTCCAGACTGAGGGAATCATCGCACCGGCGATTAAGCGGTCGCGCACGTCGGGATCGAAGTCGTGCGCGCGCTCGCGCAGACGCTCAAGGTGCAACGCAGCACCTTCGGAGGCAGTGATGAGATAAGCGGATGCACGCGCGGCAGCGGCATCTTCAAGCTCCACGCTTTCATTAACGCGTAGCGCCTCCCCGACGGCATCAACCGCAGCGTAGGCTTCCGGCTCTCCCATTTTCGCAAAATAGCCCTTCAACTTCGCAATCCGCAGCCCTTTCACGCCTTTGGCGATCTCCGGCATAGAAGGTTCGACTTCGCGCTGCGCGCAGACTGGATCTTCGGAGTCCGGCCCCTGCATCGCATCATAAGAAAGCGCGAGATCCATCGCCGATCGCGTGATCGGACCAAGATGATCAAGACTTGCAACAAAAGGAAATGACCGGGCGCGCGAGAGCCGGCCATAGGTCGGTTTCAAACCGAACAAACCGCAGAAAGAAGATGGCACACGGATCGAACCGTTCGTATCGGACCCAAGCGCGATCTGCACATAACCCGCAGCCACGGAGGCTCCCGAGCCGCTCGAGGAGCCGCCGGTCATGTGCGCAAGGCTATGCGGATTGCATGCGTTGCCGTCGTGCGCGTTCTCGCCGGTGAAGTCGTAGGCATACTCGCCCATGTTCAGGGCCCCGAGGAACACAGCACCTTTCTCTTCGAGACGCTTGATCAAAACCGAGTCCGCGGTTGCGGGGTTTCGCTCGCGATTGATCTTCGAGCCCGCGCGTGTCGGAATGCCTTTCACATCGAACAAATTCTTGACGGCGAATGGCACGCCAGCGAGCGGCATATGCTCTCCCCGCCTAACCCTCTCATCGACTTTGGCCGCCCTCTCGTGCGCACGCGCAGCAAGTATGTCAGTGAAAGAATTCGTCTTTCCGTCGAATGCACCAATCCGTTTGATCGCCGCGCCGACTGCATCGGCCGCTGAAACTTCTTTCCTGTTCACGGCCTCCGCGAGCACGGCCGCCGTTTTCCATGCAAGGCTCATGGCCGGAACACCGGTGCGGGCTCCGCATCATCCTGTACCTCAACGGCGAGCACGATCTTGGCAGCGTACGTGACCGCATTCAGATGGATTTTCACGTCCTCACGATAATCGGGATCAATGGTGAG
>DAORMJ010000009.1:76444-90049 GCA_035440445.1 Xanthobacteraceae bacterium | reverse complement strand
TGGCGGGTGCGGAATAGCGGTCAATAATTCACGGGTATATTCGGCCTTCGGGGCACCTAATACTTCTTCCGTCGGTCCCTCCTCCACGACCCTGCCGGTGCGCATGACGATCACGCGGTCGCATAGGAGACGCACGACGTTCAGGTCGTGCGAAACGAACAGATAGCTCATGCCGAGCGAGTCTTTAAGATCCTGCAAAAGGTTCAGCACGACCGCCTGAACCGAGACATCAAGCGCCGCGGTTGGCTCATCAAGAATAACGAGCTCGGGATTGAGCGCTATTGCCCGCGCGATACCGACACGAGCCTTCTGCCCACCGGAAAGCTGATGCGGGAAGCGGTCGAGCAATTCGACCGGCAAGCCGACGTGCTTGGCAAGTTCCTCGCAACGCGCGCGCAACGCATCGCGGCCCCTGATTTCGCCGAGCCGCATGATCGGATCGGCAATGGCTCGCACCGCCGTAAAGCGGGGATTTAGACTGTCGGTCGGATCCTGAAACACCATCTGGATGCGCTTGCGTTGCGGCAGCACCGCGAACTTCGCAGCGGGAATCGATCCGATGTCCTCGCCGTCAAAGAGGATGTCGCCCGACGTTTTATCGAGAAGGCGCATCACCATCATCGAGGTGGTCGATTTTCCACAACCGGATTCGCCGACGAGACCGACGGTCTCGCCTTTCGCGACGGAGAACGAAATTCCCTCCACGGCGCGGAAGATCGAAGCCGCCGGTGCGGGTTTTCCGAACAATTCACCGAATGTTTTCGAGGCTCCCTGCCGCGGATACTCCTTCACGAGATTGCGAACTTCGAGGAGCGGTTTCGCGCCTTTCGCGATCTGCATTTTCGGCAGGGATGCAGCGGGCGAAAGCTCCGCGTCCGCGGGAAGCAATCCGCGCAACGTGCCACCGACCTTCGGCGTCGCCTTCATCAGTTTCCTTGTATAGGCATGCTGTGGACGCTTGAAGATATCGGCGGATGGCGCCGTCTCCACGATCCGGCCTTTCTCCATCACGACCACGCGGCTGCAATAAGCAGCGGCAAGACCAAGATCGTGCGTGATCAGGATCGTGGACATACCCCGCGCGCGTGTGAGTTCGGTCACAAGATCCATGACCGATTTCTGCGTGGTCACGTCGAGGCCCGTGGTCGGCTCGTCCGCGATCAACAATCGCGGCTGACAGGCGAGCGCAAGCGCAATTACGATGCGCTGGCACATGCCGCCTGAGAGCTCGAACGGATAAGCGTGATAGCGCTCTTCCGGCCGAGCGATCTTGACCTGCCGTAGCATTTCGACCGCTTTTTCCTTCAGGTTGCGCGTATCGGCCTGCACGTGCTGCTTCAGGACATCTTCGATTTGCTTGCCGACTTTGCGGATCGGGTTCAGCGCCGCGCGTGGATTCTGGAAGATCATCGACATTTCGCGGCCGCGCAGGTCGCGCATAACGTCTTCCCTGGCGTTCTTCACGTCGATGCCGGAAAACACGACGGAGCCCTCTGCGATCCTGCCGGCGCGGTCGAGAATTCTCATCACGGCGTAAGACGTTACCGATTTTCCGGAGCCGGATTCGCCGACGATGCCGAGCGTCTCGCCTTTGCCGAGCGAAATGTTGATATGCTCGACCGCCCGCACGATGCCGCGGCGCGTCGAAAATTCGACGTTGACATCCCTGATCTCCAGAAGCGGTTCGTCGCTCATGATCCGCTCCTCATGTGCGGCGCTGCGGATCGACGATGTCGCGCAGACCGTCGCCGAGAAGGTTGAAACAGAACACCGCGAGCATCAGCGCAAGGCCAGGAAACAGCGCGATCCACCACTCGCCGGAAACGATATAGCCGGCGCCATCGGCAACCATAATGCCCCACTCCGGCGTCGGCGGACGCACACCAAGGCCGATGAACGAAAGACCGGCAGCGTTCAGCACCGCGTACCCCATAGTGAGCGACATCTGCACCACCATGATCGGCATAACGTTCGGAAGAATTTGCGAGAACAGAATGCGCCATTCGCTGTTGCCCGAGAGACGCGCCGCCATCACGAAACCAGCTTCGCGGCGGACGTTGGCTTCCGCACGCGCGATACGCGCATAGAGCGGGTAGTTGATGATCGCGGTCGCAATCACGATATTGGTGACGGTATTGCCGAGCGCCGCCACGATTCCCATCGCGAGCACAAACAGCGGAAACGCCATAATCATGTCGGCAAGACGGCTGACGACGATATCGATCCAGCCGCCGAAGTAGCCTGCGGCGATACCGGAAATGCCGCCGAGCGCAAAGACCAGAGCCACCGACGTCACCGCGATCGTCATATCGAGGCGCGTCGCCACGACAACGCGGCTGAAGATATCCCGCCCAAGTTGATCGGTGCCGAACCAGAACTGCCACGAAGGCGGCTTCAGCGCATTCGTCGTGTTACTGGCGAGCGGATCATAGGGAACGATGTAAGGCCCGAAGATCGCGGCAACCGCGAACAGCAGAAACAGCGCGAAGGCAAACCCGGTGATCGGATTTTCCGAAATCACATATCTTGTCTGGCGCAGCACCGCCATCAAGCCGGAGGTTTGCACGGGCCCAGCCGCCTTTTCAGGCCTGGCGGCGGCAGGTGCACGTGCAGCGGTACTCACCGCTGAAATACGCGAATGCGAGTTCATGCCGCCATCCTCACGCGCGGATCGATCACGCCGTAAAGCAGATCGATCATCAGGTTCAGAAGCACATACATGACCGCCATCACCAGCACGAAGCCCTGCACAGGCGCGAAGTCGGAAGCAATCAGCGCCTCCACCGCGTAAGAGCCGATACCCGGCCAGGCGAACACCTTTTCGACCAGCACGTTCGCGCCGAGCAGGAAGGAAAACACCATGCCGAGTGTCGTAATCACCGGCAGAAGCGCGTTCCTGAAGGCGTAAGTCATGATCACCTTGCGCGTGGAAAGGCCGCTTGCCTTTGCCGTCCGCACGAAATCCGAAGACAGCACCGCCAGCATCGAGGCGCGGGTCATGCGCGTGATCGGCGCGAGCGAGAAGATCGCAAGCGTCGCGGCCGGCAGGATCAGCTGCTTCAACGCCGCCCAGAACACTTCCATGTCGCGCGCGAGCAAGCTGTCGATCAGGTAGAAACCCGTGACGTGCGGCGGCGAAGAATAGATGATGTCGAGGCGCCCGAGCGGAGGCGGAGCCCATCCCAGCACGAAATAGAAGAAGTAGGCGAGCAGGAGACCGGTGAAGAAAACGGGGAGCGACACGCCCGCGGTCGCGATGACGCGCGAGAAATGGTCGATCATCGATCCTTCCTTGACCGCCGCAAGCACACCCAGCGGGATCGCAATCAGGATCGAAACGATGAGCCCCGCGAGCGTCAGTTCAGCCGACGCTGGCAGCCTCGAGGCAAGATCGCGTATCACCGGTTGCCCCGTGGTCAGCGACTGTCCGAAGTCACCCCGCGCAAGATCCTGCACATAGCGCACAAACTGCACCAGTTTCGGCTGGTCCAGCCCGAGCTTCACGCGCACTTCCTGAATGGCCTGTTCGGTCGCAGCAGGGCCCGCGAAATAAGCCGCCGTATCGCCGGGAAGCAGGCGCGTGAGCGCGAAGGTAATCACGATCACGGCGGCGATACTGAACAGCGTGATGCCGAGCCGTTGGGCCATGCGCAGAAGCATTTTCCGACTCCGGAGAGAAAGCAGCGGGCGGCGCAATTGCCGCCCGCTTTACGCGCTTAGGCCTTGGCGAGATTGCGATAGTCGAGACGCCGGTGGAACCAGTACTGATAGCCGGAAACATTCTTCTGCATCGCGACATTCGAGTAGGGCTGGTAGAGCGGAATGCGCGGCACGTCCTGGAACGCGAGATCGACGAAGCCCTTCACGTCCTTCTCGTAGGTCGCAGTGTCGCCGATGGCGGCGGCGTTGCGCGCACCGTCGATGAGCGCATCCATCTCCTTCGACTGGTAGCTCATGGTGTTGAAGATCGAATTTGCACCGTGGTAGCACCAGAAGAAGAAGTATTCCGGGTAATCGAGCCAGCCCGAGAACACATTGACGTAAAGCGGCATGACCTTCTTGTTCAGTTCGGTACGCCAGTTGGCGCCGGGCACTTTATTGATCGTAGTCTTGATGCCGATCTGCGCCAGACTTTCCTGGATCAGCACGCAGGTCGGCTCGTTAACGCCGGCGAAGTTGAGGTCAAACGAGAGCGTCGTCTCGAAGCCGTTCGGGTAGCCGGCTTCCGCCATCAGTTGCTTAGCCTTGGCAATATCGGTGTTGTATTTGGTAGCCTGCGGCCATGCGACCTCGGTTTTCTTGTCTGCGGGAGCGCCGAAGGTCTTGCCGCCGAGGCCGTAAAGCACCGCATCCATGATCTTTTGGTAAGGAACCGCGTAGGCCACCGCCTGCCGTACCTTCGGATTGTTGAACGGCGGGTTCTTCACGTTCATGCCGAGATACTGGATGCCGTTCGAGAATGGCGTCGACACGATGTTGAGCTTGCCAGCGTCCTTCAGCTCGACGAAGTCCTTGTTCGGCAACTCATAGGAGATGTCCGCATCGCCGCGCTCAAGCAGCGCGCGACGGTTTCCTGCGGACGGCACGATGCGCCAGACGATGCGTTTCGTCTTCGGCAGCGGTCCGAGCTTGTAGTTCTCGTTGCGCTCGAAGATGACTTCCGTGCCCGGCGTCCACTTCGCGACGTTGTAGGGGCCGCCGCCGGCGATGGTCTGCTTCGTGTAGTCGAGACCCCAAGGGTCCTTTTCCGTCGCGTGCTTCTTCACCAGTTCCGAGTGCATCACGACCGGGACGACCACTGCGAGATCCGGGATCGTGAGACGATCCTTGCGGATGAAATCGACGCGCACGGTGTGGTCATCGACCACGACGAACTGCTCAGGCTTCTCGAGCGAGCCAGCGCGCATTTGAAAGGTCGGGAAGCCGCCGACGGTGACGGCGCGGTCGAGCGACCACTTTACGTCCTTCGCGGTGATCGGCGTGCCGTCGTGGAATTTTGCGTCCTTGCGCAGCTTGAAGGTCGCCGACATGTCACCGATCTTCATGTCCTCGGCGAGCTCCGGCTTGAATTTGTCCTTGTCGTAATACTCGACGCCGTTGGGCAGCGTCTTCATTTCATGGCTGATGAGGCGGCTGTAGCAATTCCAGGCCACCTCATAGCCTGGCACGTTGGTGCCGACGCCGTGGATGTCGATGTTATTGGGACCCCCCTCCGAGACGATCAGCAGCGTCTCGGCGCGCGATTGCGCCTTCGCGGGAGAGAAGACGGCAGGTGCCGTCAGAGCAGTAGACGCAGCCAGCACGCCAGCCGATTTCAGAAAGTCACGACGTTTCATTCCCAGCCCTCCGAATTCACATTCGGGGAACAATCGCGAAATACATGCCAACTTATCAAAAGCGTAATTTATCTAGTGATTCCAGTAGGATATCGATTTGGAGCCCGGGAACGCTCTTCCACTCTGCATACAATTCACTATGCGTCGCCTATTTTTTAATCATACAAAATCATGACCAATACTTATGCGCTATTCTGGATCGCCTCCTGAGCCGGGATGATCCGCAAACCCCATGGCCCCGATGAGTTGCAGACGGTCTTGGTTCGACAAGTCGCAAGACGGCAGGCAAGAGACAGCGCGCGCCTCACCCGGCACGATCAGCCGACGAACTGAAATTATGGTCAGAGCTTAGGTGCTGCGCCGCGTAGCCGTAAAATGCAATTCCGGAACGGCGTGCGTAAACGTCTTGATCCCGCGCTTAAAACCCACAATGGGCTGCGCAATCTCAGCCACCGCGCCGACGATGCTATGGCAATCCAGAATTACAAAATCCGCCGGATTGCCGACGCTGATGCCATAGTCGCGCAAATTCGTCAGCTTCGCAGGCCGCTGTGTAATCATCTCAAAACAGGATGCGATCGTTTCGAGAGTACCGGCTTGCGCGACATTCGCATAAAGATTTGCCATCCGCGGTAGCGAACAATCGCCAAATGGCGTGAAGGGATTGAGGACATTGTTCGTTGCGAGCGAACAGTTCACGCCATGAGCCAGCAATTTGTGCGCGGGCGTCACGCCACGCGGCACATTGGCTTCATGGCCTCGCCCCATCAGAAACAGATCGGTTGCCGGCAGTACGGTGACGGCGACACCGGCATCGGCCAGCATTTTCGCTTTCGCTTGAAAAGTCAGCGCATCAACAGCCGACAACTTGGTGACGTGGCCGATCGCAACGCGCCCGCCCCATTTGCGCAAAGACGTCTGTTCGCAAATCTCGTCGAGATCCATCCGCTCAGGCATCAGATCGAAGTCGAGATGGAAGTCAATATCGAGATCGAACGCGCGCGCCAGATCGAAGATCCGTGAAATCTGCGCCAACGAATCACTGTCGGTGTAAGGACAGCCGCCAATCAGATCGGCCCCCTGTTCGCAAGCAGCGACCAATAGCTCGTCGCAGCCGGGATCGTTAAGCAGCCCTTCTTGCGGAAACACGCAAATTTCCAGATCAACGGCCCAGGCATACTCGCGCTTCAGGCGGCTGATCGCACGAAAGCCTTTCAGCCCGATGCGCGGATCCACCTCGACATGCGTGCGCATTCGCGTCGTTCCGCGAACGATCGCTTTTTCGAGCGTCTTTCTCGCGCGCAGATAGATATCTTCTTCCGTGAAATCGCGCTTCGCGGAGGCAACTTCCTTGATCGCTTCCTCGAGGGTTCCCTCGTGGAGGTGGCAGCGATCAAAGATGCATGACTTGTCGAGATGAATATGCGTCTCGACAAATCCAGGAATCGTAATTCTACCGGCTGCATCAAACTCGCTTACGGATGCTTCAAGGACAGGGGCAATCGCTGCGATGGTCCCGCCCCGCACGCCGATGTCGACGAGGCTGTCCAGAGCTGCACCGGGCAGCCGCGCGCGGCGAATAACGAGGTCAAGCGCGTCCGGCATTTTACGCTGACCTGGCCTGACCAAGATACGCAGCTTCAAGTCTGGCATCGGCGGAGAGAGATTTCGCGTCTCCCTTCTGCACGACGCGGCCGGACTCCAGCACGTAGCCGCGATCAGCGATCGTGAGCGCAAGCGCCGCCATCTAATCGACCAGCAAAATGGTCACGCCTTCTTCGCGAAGCTCGGCCAGGATGTCGAAGAGTTCGTTCACCATCGCGGGCGCGAGACCGAGCGACGGTTCGTCCAACAGCAGAATTTTTGGTTTCGCCATGAGGCCGCGCGCAATCGCCAGCATCTGCTGCTCGCCCCCCGACAACAGACCGGCTTTGCTGTTGATGCGATCACGCAACCGCGGAAAACGCTTCATTATTGCCGCGACTTCGCTGTCGAAATCGACCTGCTTGCGCGTTTGTGCGCCCAGCTTGATGTTGTCGAGGACCGTCATTTCCGGAAAGACCTGCCGCCCTTCCGGCACCGACGTGAGTCCCATCGCCGCGATCCGATGCGCGGGCAGATATTGAATTGGCGTGTTCAGGAGCACGATCTCGCCCGCGACCGGCCGCTTCAACCCAGACAGCGCCCGCATCGTGGTCGATTTGCCGGCGCCATTGGCGCCAAGCAGCGCAACCACTTCGCCGGGACGTACGTCGAAATCTACATCCTCCAAAACGGGCGCCGCGCCATATCCCGCCGTCAACCTCACGCAAGAGAGAACTGCGTCATGCGTCCCCCGCCACCCCTCGGTCCGGGGGCGAGCACGGGATTCGCCGTCGCCGAGATAAGCTTTCAACACTTTCGGATCATGCCGGATCTGTATCGGCGTTCCCGCCGCGATCGGAACGCCCGAGTCGAGCACAACGATATGATCGGACACACCCATGACCAGCGTCATGTCGTGCTCGACCAGGATGACGGCAATGCCGAGATCGGCGATACGCCGCAGAAGCAGCGCAAGCGAATCCTTGTCGCCACGCATCAAGCCTGCCGCAGGCTCGTCGAGCAGAAGAATTCTGGGCTTCAACGCAAGCGCGCGCGCAATTTCGACGAGACGCCGGTCGACATGTGGAAGATCGTCGGCCGGTGTTGCGAGCGCGCCCCGATAACCTACGAAGAGCAGCAATGCCTCCACGGCCGTGATAGCTTCGCGTTTCGAAAGCGCTGACAGCGGATTTCCGAGACTTCCTGCTCGCATCGCGATCAACAGATTATCGACGACGCTCAGGGTACCGAACAGCTTCGTCGTCTGATAGGTTCGCGCGATACCCTTGCGCGTTACCTTCCAGGCCGGCGCGCCGGCAAGTTCCTCGCCTGCCAGTTTTATGCTGCCCTGATCCGGGCGATAGAAGCCGCCGACCATATTCAGCACAGTTGTTTTCCCCGCGCCGTTCGGACCGATGATGCTTGTCACCTTGCCCGTGGCCGCAGAGAAGCTGACATCCCTCGCCGCCTTGATGCCGCCGAAGGAAATGCCAAGCTCACTCACCTTGAGCAAGGCGGCGTCTCCAGCGGGCCGTAAAAACTTCTCTATGTCGTAGCCGCTTGCCGCTGCTTTGCGCGGATCGACGCGCTTCAGGAAATGCTCGATCGTTCCCAATATACCGCGCGGCGCAATCCACAGCACCACGAGCAGGAGCGCGCCGAAGAACAACAAGCGGTACTCCGCGAGCCACGAAAGCATTTCCGGCAGCACGACCGCGACAAGGCTTCCGACAACCGGCGCAAATAGGCTGCCTGCCCCGCCGATGATTACCGCAAGCAGAAAAAGGATGGATTGCGAGAACGGGAAAGAGTCGGGCGCAACAAACATCAGGAGCGGCGCGAACATGCCGCCGGCAAGCCCGGTAAACAGCGCCGACAAAGCAAAGGCAGCACTTTTAACGGTGACGGGATTGAGGCCCACGGATTGCGCCGCGACTTCCGTATCGCGCACGGCGACCATCGCCTTACCCCATGGACTGCGCGCGATGCGCTGAAACAAATACATCGAGAACCCGGCAAGCAACGCCGCAAGTATCCCCATCTCTCGCTCGGCAAACGCCTTTCCGAACAAGCTTGGGGCCGGCAGGCCCATCAACCCGTTCGCGCCACCCGTCACCGCGTGCCACTCGATGGTGCCGTGGTGGACGATAAAGCCGAATGCGATCGTCATCATTGCGAGATATGGGCCCGTCACGCGAAGTGCGGGAATGGCTAGGAGAAAGCCAACGGCTCCCGCGAAAAGAGCGGCCAGCGGCAAGACAAGCCAGAAGCTCAAGCCTTTGAGTGTCAGCACCGCGACCGTATAGGCGCCGATCGCGTAGAAGCCGACATGGCCAAGCGAGACCTGTCCCGCAAGACCCAGAAGTACATTCAATCCGACACAGACGATGATATTCAGCGCAAGAAGTGCGAGAACGAACGGGCCGTACCCTTTCGCAAGCCATGCGTAGCTTACTGCGGCAATCGTCAACACGAGGATGAGTGCCGTGTTGATGGATTCCGGGAGCTTCTGCCCTTGGAAAATCATACCTTCTTCACCGCTTCGCGGCCGAAGATGCCGTTCGGCAAAATCGCCAGAACCACGATGACCAGAGAGAACGTTACAATCTGCGTGTAGACCGAGCCAAGAAATGTGGTGACGAACGCTTCGATCAGGCCATAGGCAAGCCCTGCCAGCATGACACCCCATGCGGATGTTATGCCGCCCAGGATCGCGACCGCAAATGCCTTGATTCCAAACAGCGTTCCCATGTCGGAATGGATATTGAAGAGCGGTGCAATCAACAGCCCCGCCATTCCCGCAAGCGCGGTCGAGATCATGAATGAGATCGCGATGACGAGCCGGACGTTGATCCCCATGAGTTGTGCGGCGTCGGGATTCTGCACGGTGGCAGGAAGTGCTTTGCCGAGTTTGGTCTTCCGCGAGATGAAATGCAGCGCGAATGCAGCGCCCAGGCCGACCAGCGGAATGATAAGTTGCAGCGGATAAACGCCGGTGCCGAAAATCTCGACTGGCTTCGAGGCGAGCGGCGACGGAAAGCTTCGCGGCTCCTTGCCGTAAGTAAAAAGCACGACGTTATCGAGCACGATGCCGCCGGCGACCGTTGCCATCAGCCACGCATTCGATCCCCGCTCGGCGAAAGGCCGGACCAGCACTCTTTCGACGACCAAACCGAATAGCGCGCAGCAAGTGAGCGAAAGCAATATGGCAAGCGGTACCGGCACGCCGTAGCGGATTGTGAAAATATAACCGAGGACCGCACCCAGCATCATGGACGAGCCCTGCGAGAAATTGACCGTATTCGATACCGAATACGTAATATGAAAGCCGAGCGCGATCAGTCCGTACATGCTGCCTAAGCCGAGGCCGGTGATGATCGCCGGGATCACGAGCATGTCAGTTTGCCTCGCTTCGAGATGAGCGGGGCGGAGCGCCCCGCCCTCACCCTCAATTCACCAACGGAAGGATTTCGCCGTCCTTGAAGTGCGTGAAAATGTAGTCGTCCGCGCCGAGTGCATCGTGGTTCTTCGGCGTGAACGGCTTGTTATAGGTCTTGATCAGTCCTTCGTACTTGTCGATCTCATACATCGCGGTGCGGACTTTCGGACCTTCGATGGATTTTGCCTTGTTGATCGCGATCGCAACAAGGTGCGTCGCGTCGTAAGCGTTTGCGATGCCAACAGCAGGCGTAACGTCGGCGGCAGATTTGATCTCTGGATATTTCTTCTTGAGCGCGTCGAAAACCGCCGCTCCCTTCGGGCTGAGCTTACCGGAAAAGCTGTAGGTCTGGATGAAGTGAACCTTCGAGGCGCTTGGACCCGCGAGTTCGGAGAAGCGGCCGCCGGCCGGACCCCAATGTGAAACGATCGGTACGTTCCAGCCCATGCGGTCCAGCGACTTAACGACGATCGCCGAAGGTCCGACATTGCCGACAAGAAACAGTACGTCCGCACCGGCCGCCTTGAGACGCGTGAGTTGCGGCACGACGTCAACATCATTGGCCTCGAACTTCTCGACACCGGCGTTCGGTATCGAATTCGCACCGAGCGCGGCTTTCAGGCCCTTCTCGTTGGACTCTCCCCAGGAATTGTTGACCAGGATCATGCAGGATTCTTCGAGCCGTATTTCTTCACGGCATAATTCACGAGCGCTTCACCGACGATCGCATCAACCGCCGACACGCGAAACACGTAATTTTCTTCCGCGCCATTGCGCGTGATTGGCGTACCGGCCGCCCACACGCCGATGAACGGCACCTTGTTCTGGTTTGCGAAAGGCACGATGGCCATCGAGACCGGCGTGTCGAGACCGCCGAAGAGCACCGCCACTTGCTCGCGTTGCACGAGTTCGCGCGCTGCAAGAACGCCCTTCGCGGGATTGCTTTCGTCGTCGCGCGTGACGAGCTCCACCTTCTTGCCGTTGACGCCGCCCTTCGCGTTGATTTCGTCTATCGCGATCGTAAGACCGCGAATAATCGCCTGACCGGACTGCGCGGACTGGCCGGACAGCGCGGCGACCAGTCCGAACTTCACGATGTCCTGCGCCTGGGCCGGCATGAATGCTGCCGAAAGCAGAATTGCCGCGCCGACAAAAACGGCCCGGCGCGTCCTCGAAATTCGCTGCGAGATTGCCATGCAACCCTCCCGATAAGGTGTAAGCATTGACCGATGCTTCGCAATCGCCGTGCCAGTTCCAAGCGCCTGAAAACACTGGCGTCTCTGAAAAAGCCATGCTTTGCCGCGCCTAAACCGTAGGCATTTGATTTCCGGACTGCACCTTTCGTATACAATATTGTATACGATCTTGCGCGGACAAATGGTTCGCGCTACGGCCCAGTTTATGCATTTCCATCCGGCGAAGACCGCCGCAGGAGGAATACCGATGGCCGTTACCGCGTTGAACCAATCCGATAGCCGTTCGGAAGCCGAACACGCCGCCAAGATCGTCGAGAGCTTTCTGACCGCGTCGATGATCCCCGATGTCGAGGCGGCATCGAAATTCATCGCGTCAGATTTGAAGCTGACATTCACCGGCGGCAGAAAATTCATGCACCCCCGCGAGAGCATCGCGTTCAATGCTAAGCGCTACAAATGGGTGAAGAAGAAAATGGGACGCACCGACGTCGTTCCGGGTGTTGGCGAAACTGTCGTCTACAACACCGGCACGCTGTACGGAGAGTGGCCCGACGGCACCCCCTTCGAAGACAACCGGTATGTCGACCGGTTCATCGTCCGGGGCGGGAAGATTGTGCAAATGGATGTTTGGAACGACAGCGCGGAGCGGCTGCTGCTCCGCAGCGGCATCGACGCCTAGATTACTCGGCTCTCTTGCCGGTACGCTTGCCTTTTGCCGGCGCGCGTCCGTTAGCAGCATAGCGCGCAAGCACCTTCTTCAAGTCGCGGTCTCCATTGGCCGCACTGGGAATAACGGCGCGCGCGGTCACCGCGTCAAGATGGCTCGTCATCA
Source organism: Xanthobacteraceae bacterium (assembly GCA_035440445.1). Classification (GTDB taxonomy): domain Bacteria; phylum Pseudomonadota; class Alphaproteobacteria; order Rhizobiales; family Xanthobacteraceae. Next base: position 77,662 of record DAORMJ010000009.1, on the reverse strand, counting down.
CAGCTCTTGCGCGTGCGCTATCTCCTTTTATGAGTGCATTGATGATGTCGCGGTGCTCGGTCACTGCGCAATCGGACGAATGCGGCCGCCCGTAGAGAGCAAGCAACAAACCACAGCGAGAAGCGAGTTCGTTGACGTGCCGGGAAAAGACGGCGCTGCCCGTCATTTCGGCCAGCAGAATGTGAAATTCACTGGCGAGCCGGATTGAAAGCGGTTCGTTACGTCCTTTTGCCGCTTCCTCGGCCGTTACATGCGCCTTCAGCTTTTCGATTTGCCCCTTCGTGAGTTTTCCGGCGAGACGAGAAACCACTCTCTCCTCGACCGCCACACGCACATCGAACGTGTCGCGTGCCTCGTCCCAGCTTGGAGTTGCAACGGTCGCCCCGTGATTGCGGCGCAAATCGACGAGGCCTTCCGCAGCGAGGCGCGCTAGAACATGACGCACAATGGTCCGGCTAACTCCGAATTGTTCTCCAATCGTATCTTCCGGAAGTTTCGCACCGGGTGCCAGGCCCTGCTCCATAATCGCGTGACGAAGCGCCCGATAGATTGCCGAGGATCGGTCATCGCTTGCTTCCGGTTTGGAATTCTTACGCATTTGAACCTGACGGACTTTCGACAAGAGGCAGCAAGTGAACGCCGAGTAATGGATGCTCCTTTTCGGTAGCCAACAGCACATTTCCAAATCCTGTCGGAAAGATGCGGCTGAAAGACTGATAAGCTATTGAAAACCTTGGCGACCCCTGCAGGAATCGAACCTGCGACCAACAGCTCAAGAGTTGTTAGAGAAGCCAATCTTTTCAACGCTCATTCCGAAGAAACTGCCCCTCCGACGGTATTATAAGACGACAGTTCGGTGTGCCCGAACGGACTTGTACCCGCCGCTTGAAGAGATTCTTAGCATTGGAATCCAAGAACGGGATTGAGTTTCTGGCCAATCAATTAGTTTTGCTGAATGCGCGAAAAAATTTGTGACTTGTTATAAAGACCTAAAAACCAATTAGTATTGGCCTAAGGTCGCGACATCAGAAACTATTCAAAAACTGGTGATCTTTCTCAAATATCGCACTCAGATGCTTGATAACCGGCTTCACGCGCCCCTGAAACTCAAGGTCTTCGTGTACCGAAAGAAATGCCTGACGATAAACTTTCACTTCGTCGGGCAGGACGGGAACGAGTTTTGGATTTCGTTTTGCCGAGAACAGCGGCAGCAGCCCG
>DAORMJ010000009.1:13523-76432 GCA_035440445.1 Xanthobacteraceae bacterium | reverse complement strand
GCCCGATGCCGACACCAGCCGCGACGGCGTTCTGTTGCGCATGCATACTTGAAGACCGAAATGTCACCTTCGAGGGCTCGAGCACATCCAACAGCCAGTGAACATGCTGTATCGCGACGAGGTCTTCCACATAGTCGACGAATGAATGCTCGGCCAATGCATCCCTTGTGGCGGGCATACCATAGCGTTCCAGGTAGTCAGCGCTGGCATAGAGCGCCAGCCTGAAGCTACCGAGCTGCTTGACGACAAGCCTCTGGCCATCGGGCTTGACGAAGCTAAGGAAAATATCCGCCTCGCGCTTCGTGAGGTTGATGAGATGGCTTGCAGTTACCAACTCAATGAGAATTCCCGGCTCGCGAGCCGTCAACTCGGCAAATTTTTCTGCGAGATAGAACGCGCCGATCCCCTCCATCGTCGCAACCCGCACGCGGCCCGTCGCGGCGGATTGTTGTCCACCTAACGCTGGTTGGATCGAGAGCGCTTCCTGCTCGATTTTCTCTGCGATCAAAAAGAGGCGATGGCCCTCATCCGTAAGCACAAACCCGTCTGGTTTGCGATTGAAAAGCTTTACCGAGAGATCCTTCTCCAATTCAGCAACGCGGCGGCTGACCGTCGTGTGATCGACTTTCAATCTCTTGGCAGCGGGTGCAAGTCTGCTCTGGCGGGCCAGCTCCAGAAAGAAGACAAGATCGTTCCAATTGAACAAGACAGACGCCCCGACTTCGCACGAATTTCCCGCAACGTTGTCCATCATCTATTCCAGAGATGCTTTTTTCAACCCCGCCGCGTGCGCCGCTATTGCGGCTGAAACAACCGGCTATAGCGGTCTCGCAGTACGTTCTTTTGCACCTTGCCCATGGCGTTTCTAGGCAATTCGTCGACTACAAGAACCCGCTTTGGAATCTTGAACTTCGCGAGCGTTCCATTGAGGCCCGCGATCACATCCTTCTCGCTGGCTGCTCCCACGATTACCGCAGTCAACCCTTCGCCGAAGTCCGGGTGCGGCACGCCGATCACCGCGGATTCCACGACGCCGGGCAGTTGATCGAGTTCGGTTTCGATTTCCTTGGGATAGATGTTAAAGCCGCCGGAGATCACGAGGTCCTTATCACGACCGACAATCTGCAATGTCCCGTCCTTGGCTTTTCTGCCGAGATCGCCGGTCACGAAAAAGCCGTCTGCCGTGAATTCTGCTGCGGTCTTCTCGGGCATCTGCCAATAGCCCTTGAATACCCCAGGTCCCTTGACCTCGATCATTCCGATCTCTTCGGCCGGAACCTCGTTTCCTTCACGCGTGATGCGGATCGTCGTACCCGGCAGCGCGCAACCAACCGTGCCAGGCACGCGCGGACCATCGTAGGAACATGACGAGATGATACCCGTCTCCGTCATTCCATATCGCTCGACAATCTCGTGACCGGTCCGCTCCGTCCAAGCAAGATGGGTTTCCGCCAGGAGAGGCGCGGAGCCGGAGACGAACAACCGCATATGAGCGAGTTTCGAGCGCTCCAGCGCCGGATGCTGGAGTAGCCGCGTATAAAATGTCGGTACCCCCATCATCACCGTGGCGTTGGACATCTGGTCCAGAACGCGGTCCGCGTTGAATGCGTTCAGCAACTTCATCGACGCGCCCGCCGCCATCACGACATTGGTGGCGACGAAAAGCCCATGAATGTGAAATAGCGGCAATGCGTGAAGCAGGGTGTCGGCAGAGGAAAACCTCCAGATTTCGGAAAGTGATACCGCGTTCGATCTGAGATTTCCGTGGGTGATCATTGCACCCTTGGAACGGCCGGTCGTTCCCGAGGTATAGACGATCGCAGCCAGATCACCATCTTCGCAGACGCAATCAAGAAACGACCGGCCGGAGAATGCCAGCGAGATCTGTTCGAGCAAACTGCCTTTGTGGTTCGGCCCAAGCGTCAGATAGTTTCTTATGCAGTGCTTTTTCGCCAGCTCCGAGATCGCCGTATCGCCCGGGCCCGCAACGATAACGCATGGCCTTGCGTCGCCGATGAAATAGTCGAGCTCGGCGCTCGTGTAGCTATTGTTCAACGGCAAGAAGACCGCGCCTGCCCGGAGACAGCCCAGATAGAGAAAAATCACTTCCACACATTTCTCGACCTGCACCAGAATGCGATCACCGGGTTTGACGCCCAGTTCCTTGAGCAGCGCGGCATAGCGCGCAGTCTCCGAGGCGGTTTCACCATAGGTATAGGCCCTTCCCTCATCCGTTCTTACAAAGATCGAAGAGGGATCACGCTCCAGCGCCCAGGTCGCGAAGTTTCCTGTGTCGGGTAATATCATCTTCATGCCCTGGCCTGCTTCCGTTGCGGCACGACATCTGCCTTCAGGAGTGCGAGAACATTTGGTGCAGCAACGACAGTTTCCTTTTCAGCAAAGGCTTCGTGGTTTCGCTCAATGTCTTTCAGAATGTATCTGTAATTCGCCATCAGCCCATGGGACTGCCGAAGGCCGTTTTGGGACAGATCAGCGAATAGGTTCAGGCGCTCGAGCCGAGCGCCATTTCCGAGATGAAATCGCGCAACAGGATCGATCGGCCGGCCGCTGGGAGTCTTTGCCTCGATCATAAAAACCGCAGCTGCGCGTTCGAGCATCTCTCTCAGTTCGGCTGATGCCGACGCCAGTTCCGTCCTGCAGTTTTCGGTAAGCTGCGAGAGAAGCTGGTCGACGTCGACCCCGCGTTTGGTAAGCATCGAACGGCCAGCATCGGAAGCGGTCCATTTTGCGAATGCCGGGACCGGCGACAGGGTTACGAATGTTTCAAGGCTCGGGAATTCGGAACGCAAGTCTTCAACGACCTGCTTGATCAGGAAATTACCGAACGAGATACCCGCGAGACCCATCTGGCAGCTCGATATGGAATAGAAGACCGCAGTGGTCGCCTCCACGGGATCAATCGCCGTACGCGGCACTTCAATCAGCGGGGCAATTGCCGACGGGACCTGCCGGGTCAGCGCGACCTCTACGAAGATCAATGGCTCGCTCGGAAGCGCCGGATGAAAAAACGCAAAGCAACGGCGATCAATCGGGCTCGTCCTGCCGCGAAGATCGTCCCAACTGCGGATTGCATGGACCGCTTCATAACGGATCAGCTTCTCCAGGATTTCGGCGGGAGTGCTCCAGTCAATCCTGCGTAAAACTAAGAAGCCGCGATTGAACCACGAGGAAAACAAGTGCTTGAAGTCGTCATCTAGCGCTTCCAACACTGGCCATTGCGGCAGATGTTCGAGCACGTCCTGCCTAATTCGGACCAGCGCCTCGGTTCCTCCCGGAGCCAGATTGAGCCTGCGAATCAGTTCTTGTCGCCTAGGCTCTAGCTTCGGCAGGGTTTTCGACAACGCTTCCATCGACGCGCCGTTTTGAAGCGCGGCAATTACAAGTTGCGCTTGTTCGGGGTCTGGGCCGAATCGATCAGCCAGCGCCAGCAGAAACGCGAGGCGGCGTTCCCCGGTTGCTTGCTCGTAACACTTCAGCAGGAAAGCCGCTCGCGCGACACCGGACGCTTCGCCCCTACCGGAAAGAAGCTCCCAAGCAAGCGTTTCTATATCGGCCACCGAGCATTCCGCTCGCACGGCCATCATGTCCGGCAGTTTGAACAGCGGCTTGCGAATGGTGATGCTATCGAGCAGGCCGCGAAGAAAGTTTTTGTACTTCAAAATGCACCCTCTTCAAAACCCATCTTCAGCAAGATGTCAGTTTTAAAGTGGCGTGGCAGCCCCGGAAAGACGCAATAGCCCCTGCAACAACGCAAGACCGATCAAGCGGCCTTGCGTTGCTTGAGATACAAGAACTCCAGCAGACGGCGGCGGCACTCGCCATACTCCGCAGTCTTGGCAATTTCGATACGATCGCGCGGTCTCGGAATATTCACATCCAGCACATCGCCAATTCGCGCGGCGGGCCCGTTTGTCAGCATAACGATCCGATCGCTGAGCAGAATCGCTTCATCGACATCGTGCGTAACCATGACCACGGTAGAATGGGTTTCGCTCACGATCCGAATTAGCTCGTCTTGCAAACTTGCTCGCGTCAGCGCGTCGAGGGCTCCGAACGGCTCGTCGAGCAGCAGGATGCTGGGCTCGATTGCCAGCGCGCGCGCAATTCCGACCCGCTGTTTCATTCCGCCGGAGATTTCGTATGGATACTTGCTGGAGGCGTGATCCAGATGGACCATGGCGAGGGCCGCCTCGACTTTCGCCCGCAACTCCGCCGCCGATTTCGTGGCGCCGAATACCTGCTTGACGCCGAGCATGACATTCTCGTGGCAAGTCATCCATGGCAGCAGGGAGTGATTCTGGAATACAACGCCACGATCCGGTCCCGGCCCGGCGATGACCTTGCCTGCGCAGGTAATTCTCCCCGCCGTCGGAACGATCAGTCCCGCGATCATGTTCAGAAGCGTACTTTTTCCGCAACCGGAATGTCCGATCAGGCTGACGAACTCGCCTTTTCGCACCGCCAGATTTATTTGATCGAGCGCATGAAACTCGCGGCCCTTGTCGGCAAATGTCATCGAGACGTTCTGGACTTGCAGATACTGTTCCATGGCTATTCCCGGAAGCTGAGAGAAGTCGCAATTTTCGCAAGCGCCTGGTCAAGCGCGAGGCCAACGATGCCGATCAGAACGATCGCGACAATCATGCTGGAAATCTGGAGGTTGTTCCATTCGTTCCAGATGAAGTAGCCGATGCCATTCTGGCCGACGACCATTTCGGCGGCGACAATAACGAACCAAGCGATGCCGATGGAAATCCGCATGCCGGTCAGAATCATCGGCACGGAGGCCGGAAACACGATACGCAGCACCTTGGTGTGCCATGGCAGGCCGAGAACGCGGGATACGTTCACCCAATCCTGCCGGACACTTGCGGCACCGACCGCGGTATTGATCAGCATCGGCCACAGCGAACATATAAAGATGATGAAGATCGCGGACGCGTTGCTATCTTTCAGCGTGTAAAGAGCGAGCGGCATCCATGCCAGCGGTGATACCGGCTTTAATATCTGGATGAACGGGTTCAGCGCCTTGTAGAGCCGGGGCACCAAACCGATAGCAAAGCCCAAAGGCACCGCGACGGCAACGGCAATCGCGTATCCCAACAGAACGCGTCCGAGGGAATAGAGCAGATGGATGATAATTCCGACGTTATTCGGGTTGGAGGTATCGAACGCGGTACGAGCGAGTTCAAGGCCACGCTGGAGAACAGCACCGGGCGAAGGAATCGTACTCGTCGCCGCCGTGGGAGAATTCTTCCCCATCAGCTTGTCATATTCGGACAGAGCCTCTGCCGGCGCGCCTCCGACACCGGCGGTGAGCACCTGCCAAATGGCAATGAATACGATGAAGATAAGGACGGAAAGGAACCAGGGAGCGCCTACTACAGAAAGCAGAAGCCCTTTCGCGTCACCATCACTCTCGCGGTGCTCAGCCACGGCGGGGGAGACTATTGAGATACTTTTCCGGTTCATTGGAATCGAAGTCCTTCCCCAAAATGCGTTCCTTCCGGAATCCCGGTTCCGGCACGTTGACCCCCTGCTCGGCCATGATCTTCTGCGCGTCTGTTGCGAGCATTACGCGCTGCGCAAGCTGCTTGTGATCGATGCCGGCAGGAAGCATGTTCCAGCGCTGCATTTGCGTCGACAGCCAAACGGCCATTGAATAATGCGGGAACGGATCAAACTTAACGCGATCCGGGACATCCTTGATATTGCCAAGGCCGTCAGCGTAGCGGCCTTTGATAACCTGCTCGATAACGCCTTCCGGAGCATTCAGATAGTTCGGAGCGGAGAGGATTTTCGCGAGGCCATCTCTGTTTTCAATCTTGGACGACCAAAGGCCGGCTTCAACCACGGACCGGAACACGGCAAGGAAGGTGTTCGGGTTCTGCTTAATCCACGCATCGGTCGCCGTCACGCTGCAGCAGGGATGGCCTTCCCAGATTTCCTTTGAAAGCAGGTGAATAAAGCCCGCTCCCTCGAATACGGCGCGCTGCCCTCCCGGTTCACCGCCGAAGAAGCCATCGATGTTGCCGACCCGAAGGTTCGAGACGTATTCGCTCGGCGGCACGACGCGATACTGGATATCCTTGTCCGGATCTAATCCCGCCTCAGCCACATAATATCTAAGCTGTAGCGTCTGGTGCGACTGTTCGAACGGAACGGCAAAAACAAATCCCTTCCAGTTTTTCGGGTCGCGGTTGTTCTTGTGCTTCATTGCAAGAACAAGCGAGTTTCCATGCTGATTCAGTATTGTGAGAACTTTGGTCGGGACTACATTGCCGCCGAGGCCGGCGGTTGTGGCAAGCGCAACTGGCATGACTTGCTGCGACACATCGAGTTCGCCGTTCAACATCTTGTCCCGGATCAAACCGATACCGGGAATTTTCTGGAGTGAAACTTTCAGGCCGTTTTTCGCAAATATGCCGCGCTCCACACCCATGATGAGCGGGGTCGCGCAGGTAATTCCGAGAAAGCCGACATTAATATTGATCTTCTCAAGCTTCGGCTTTTCCTGCGCGATCGCTTTCAGCGTCGACAACGGCAACAGGTCACCAAGCGCCGCCATCAATGTCGCGGCGCCGACAGCCTTCAATACTTGCCGGCGTTGAAGCAGGTCCGGAAAGACCGCTTGAATAACCGCGTTCTCGACCGCTTCATTCATCGCAGTTTCGGCATTGACGCATGTCGGCTCGTGGATCGCTCCACATGAACAGTCGATTCCCGATTTTTTCAACTTGGAATTCATCATCAGCTCCTGCTTTCTCTGTCCTGCCGAATTTTCTATTTAGTGACCGGTCATTTGGCCTTGGCCGTTGGGGCGAACTTCGGATTTTCCCGATTTCTGTTCCTCCGCATCAAACTGAGATACGGTTCCGGGCTCAGATGAATCACGGAACGTCACGGGGCGCTGCCGCTCGCGATGCACGGTCAGATCGAATATGTCGAAGCGATTGTAATATCCGACGACGTCGTGAAACTGCTTCGGTTCGACGCACTTTTCGACATCGATGTCGGCGTAAACAATGCCTTCGGATTCCTGGAGCATTTCGCTGATCTGCTCTCCGGTTGGATCGACAAAAAAAGATGCCGCGCGCGGACACTTATCCAGCGTTTCTGCGATGCCGGCGTCGACATCGACGAGCATGTCGCGCATTGCCTGATCCATGAAGCCGGCTGTCACGATTCCGAATGCCTTCGCCTCGAAGGAATGGGCACTTGCCCTGATCCTGTTGGCGGCGACGTTATTGAAGTTGGCTTTATCGGTGGGGGGTCTTGTCGGCCAGATCGGCGGCCAGCTTGAAATATGGATCTGCTCGCCCTGCGCCATTAGTGCGTAGCGCGCCAGCGGGTTCGTATTCTCTCCGCAGATCAGCGTTCCTACCTTACCGATGCGCGTTTCGGCTACGCGAAGGCCGGCGCCGTCGCCGCTGCTCCAGACCAGCTTCTCGTAAAAGGTCGGCACCAGCTTGCGGTGGTGGACGAGAACATTGCCGTCGTCACCGATGATCAGATTGGAGTTCCACAAGCCGCCAACGCTGACCGACGACAACTCGCTGATACCGATTGAGATGACGACGTTCAGCCTGCGCGCCTCCTCCCTTATACGAGTGACTTCGGGACCATTTGCGGCGACCGACTGCTCTGCCATCATCCCAAAGAAGCGATGGTTCCTGATCGGCGCCCAAAGTGCCGCCCATACCGGAAACGCCGGGATATAGGTCTCAGGAAAGGCGATCAATTCTGCGCCATTGGCCGCCGCTTCCCGAATGATTGAGACGGCCTTTTCCGTTGTTGCGGCCTTGTCGAGAAAGACAGGCGCAGCATGAACGGCAGCTGCTTTGAATTTTGGGTACATCGTCATCGGCTTTCTTGATTTACGCCGTGACGCTAACCGAGCTTTTGCGCTTGAAGGAGTGCACATCCACGCAACGGCACTTGCAAAACTACTTTGATTTGCAGCGCACAAACTAAGAGCAGTGTGCACTGCGCATGAGCGCAGGTTTGGTGGAAAAATGTGCGTTAACTGACGATCACCAGTACCGTATGTATTGCATTGCGCGCGTTTGCTTCAGGTTGCTCGTGGCCGGCGCGTGACGTCGCTTTCACTTTGAGAACTACTTCGCCGCTCGCCACAGGACGCCAGCGAATTTCGAACCTGCTCCACGCACGCTTCGATTCTTCAAAATCAGCTCGCAACCATTGCTCATCGACAAATACTTCGACGCTTTCGACGCCACTCGACGCCCAGGCCCATCCCCAAATCGTTACCTCCTCACCCTTTCGCAGCGCAGCATCCGGCGCGGGTGAAACGATGATAGATTCGACCGGGATATCCCAGACCGGACGACGCGACCCGTCCGCGAGCGTGTCGTTGTAGTATTTCGTGGTGAAGAGGTTTTCGAGCCTCCGATCCGCGAGCTCTATTCTCGTGAGCCACTTGACGGAATTCGTCCCGTAGAAACCTGGGACTACCAAGCGTGCAGGAAAACCATTTTCTGCCGGAAGCGCGCGCCCATTCAGCTCATAGGCGACGAGAATGTCGCCTTCCCTCACGCGCGAGATCGGCAGGTCCTTGCCATATTCATCGCAATAGGCGCCATCGAAGTCACCGTAATCCGAACCGAAGGCCCATAGAAAGCTCGCGGCAGGATCGGGCCTTGCGCGGTCGAGCAACAGTTTCAGGTCGACACCGCCCCAGGTAACGCTCGCCACGCGCCGCGTCGCGATATTGGGCTGCATCGGATTGCCGGCACATTGATGGACCGAGGTGATTTCGGTTTTCGGCAGGCGGAGAAGCTCATCGAACGAGATCAGGTACGGGTTTCGCACCATGCCTCCGACGGTCATCGACCAGTCGCTTGCCTCCAGCCTCGGCGCGCCGAGATGGATCAAGGAGAAAAAATCCTCGAACCGTGTGATCCGATCCACCATCTGGTGAGGCATCAACGGGATACGCCGATGCAGGCCAACCGGGTTTAAAATTGGCCGGCTCTTCTGCTTGCTGGGATCTTCGTTCAAAATAAATCCTCCGGACGCATCCTCCAGTTTTGCATAGAGTTGACCTTTGTCGATATTCAAAGTTGCAACTAGGTTTGCAAAAAACTCGCTCAGAGCCCTGCTGCTCGGATTTCTAGTTTGAGCGTATAATTTTTGAAGCACTGAGATTGAAGTTCGAAACTACAAAATCAGTATCGCTGCTGCAGAATGACTGCCGCGCTTTCTCCAACAGTACTACTCGTTAGCTTTCGGGAAAAACTAACAAGCCGCCGACCTGGGGCGATAGAGGAGATAACCAAGAAATCACCCGCGCTGACTATAGAGCCGCGCCTCGCGCCTGAGAAACTTCTGTCGCAGTTCGATCCGATGCCGGCGTGCCGCCTCAGGCGTGCGCGGGGGCTTTTTTTAAATGCGAGAGGATTTCATTGGGGCAGCAATTTTTGCCGCTCAAAAAGCGCTGATTTATTGGTGGGCCCGGCAGGACTCGAACCTGCAACCAGACCGTTATGAGCGAATTGCTTTAACGCGAAACGCCATGAAAATCAGTGCTTTTCGTCACGCTTCGATGCGTCGTGTTGCTGTTTGGTTCACGCGTTTCATTGGGGAACCGTTGGGGCGTTTCGGTTTTGCCCCTATCTTCGCCGTGGCCTCGCTCATGTAGTCAGGATGATGGTGTCCGTACACGCGCTCCAACATTTCGAGCGACATGCCGAGATAGCCTGCCGCCTGCCACATATCCGTTCCCGCTTGCATCAGCCAGGTCGCGGCGGTGTGGCGCAGCGTGTGCGGCGATATCTTTCCTGGCAACTGCGCCTTCGCGACCGCCGACTTCATCGCGGTCTTGACCGACTTGACAGGCTCGCCGTGCCATTCGACGGCGTATTGATCTGCAATGCCTTTCCGCTTCCAACGGCGCATGTGCGCGAGCAGCCGGTCGGGGATCGGCACCGGCGGCTGGCGCTTCTTGGTGATGCGGGCGCCTTCCGGGCGTCGATAGAACATGCCTTGCGCGAGGTCGATATAAGAGCGGCCGGCCGCGGCATGAAAGGAAGCGCAAGCGATCGGCGTCGCGCGCGAGCCGGTATAGAGCCCGATCAGAATGAAGCGCGCGAGGTGGCGCAGCGTGTGCTTGGCCGTCGGCAGTTGCTTCGCGAGTTTATGGGCTCTCTTGCCGAAGGCGCGCTTGCGGCGCTGTTGCTCGCGCGCGCGCCAGCAAACCCACAATAGCTTTGCAGCTTCGTCGCGCGTGAGCCAGCGGTCGCGCGGCTCACCTTTCTCGGGCAGTTGCACGTTGACGATGGCGCGGTGCAAGCCTTCCTCGGCGTGGTGATTGATGGCTGCGCGTAGGTCTTCCAGATCGCGCCGCGCGCCACCTTTTTTGCCGCGATGCTTTTCATAGGCTCGGCAGCGCGCGCCAGTGATATCGAACAAGGTGTCGTTGCCGAAGAATTCGAGCAGTCTTTCGCAGCGTTTGGCGAGCGCTTCCGGATTGGCCTGCTTTTCTGCGCAGTCGTCGAGATAGACGCTGATTACGTCTGCGACCGGGATCCGATCGATATCACGTTCTCGCCGCGCCGGCGCGTGCTTTTCTTCGATGTATCGCTTGAGCGCTGACTCAGCTTCCTTATTCTCGCGCGCGCCGCAGCCAGTGGCAATTTGTTTGCCTCCGTCGAGGATGACCCAGGTTGCGGCTTCGGCGCCCTTGTCTCTGCGCTTTCGGGCTGGCCGCAGCCAGAGTCTTGCGGTTTTGCGGGCAGGCGGCATAGCCGTTTCATGGCCTCGATTTCAGCGAGCGAGGTCATATCCTTGCCCGCGATCCGCCAGACGATCAAGCGCCCACGCCTGCCCTCCCGCCGCAGGCTGCCGGCGGAAATCGAGCCGTCCGGAAACGCCAGCCGTGCGGCCGTTTCCAGCCGTATCGGCGTATCGGGGCCAATGGTTTCGGCGTCGGCCATAGTGCGTTGTCAGCCTTCCGGCAGCGCGGGCGCCGGGTAAATCCGGCGGATTTCATCGAATGGCAGGCAGGCGTGCTCCGGCGGTAGTGCCACGATATCGCCCACGATTCGACCGTTCGCCTTACGCCAGTATTCCGAATGCGGATTGGGTTTATCGGCCCATAGTTGCGCTTCGGTGCCGTGCAGGCCGCGCACGAAAATGAGGAACGGCATTAGCTCGCCTTTCCGAATTCTTCGGCTGCCGCTTTGATTGCTACTTCTGCGGTTGCGTGCACGCGATGCGTCGGTGCTTGCGAGGGCGTGATCATCAGGTTTTCGGCGAGGCCGAAATTTTCGATGAGCATGCCGTCTTTATCGAACCACTCGCCGGTCGCCATGAGGTGCACTGGAGTAATCCGATCAGCTAGAGCTCCGTCGCTATCGCTATACAGAAACGTCGGAATCGATTTTGCGCGGGCGTAGCCGATTTCGAATGCGGTGCCAGGATCCATGTGCGGGCCGCGAAACGGCGAGATATCCGCGATCACGGCATCGGCCTGACGGATCTGATCCAGGTTCGCGAGGTAGATGCGTTGCGCGGCGTCCGGCCGCGACAGATTTATTTCGTTGTCGAGCGGATAGAGCCCGATCAAGCCGTGCTTTTCGCAAAGTTCTTTCAGGTGCTTGCCGTGTTCGATGGCGTCGCGGCGGAAGACGCCGGGACCGGCCAGATAGACTTTCGGTTTCATTTTCCGACTCCTGCGAGAATGGCGGCGATAAAGAGAAAAACTCCGAAGATCATCGCGAGGTCGCGAGCGCGCTTCCAGGTCATCGGGCGCGCGCCTCCGCGCCGGTAATGATCGCAAGTCCGCGATGCGCGAGTGCTGCCACGACCGAATATGGGTAGAACGCGCCGGTCTGGTCCTGAAAGCCGTTTTCGAATTTCCGCAAAGGTCCGGCATCGAGCGCATCCTTTGCGCGCTGCATTTGCGGCGAGTTGAAAGCACCGCGTCGCCTGTGATTGTAGCGCAGTTGATACCGCCGCCACATTCCCGCGGGCGCGAGCACCGCATCTTCACTGTGCCCAATCATTGCCGCGCCTTCCTGTGCTTCGCATTGATCTGTTTCAGGCGCGCGGTTGCGAACTTGACCGCGTTGTCATCGACGATCCCGGCATAGCGGCCGAAGAGGTCGATGCGGCCGAGGCGAGCGAGAATGGCGCGGTGATAGGTCGGCCCGCCGCAATAGTCGGCAAGCGCGCGTTTGATCTGCTTGCGCGAGAATTCCGGCAGCGCTGCCTTGATATCGCGATCGATACCGATCTTGAGCGGCCACTTCGCGGCACCCTTCCCCGTGAAACATTTTGGAAAGGCGAGCGCGAGCAGTTCGCGCGTGTTGCCGCCGCTGCGCTCGGCGAGTGCGGCATGCTTTGCCGCGTTGAAGCGGTCGGCGGCGAACAAGGCGTCGATGCCCGGATCTATATTCGCGGTGCGGTCAAGCATGGCGTTCTGCCTCCAGTCGTTCGAGTTTACGTTTCAAGCCTTCGACGACGCGCGCCCGCACGCTGCCGAATTCGATTTCGGCGGCCTGGCTGCTCGGCTGCGCCAACTTGCGTTTGATGTTCGCGATTTCGCGCTCGCGCGTGATCCGCTCGGCCTCGCGTCGGCTCCGCTCGCGTTGCGCGGCGATGCGCCTGTCCCACGCCGCTTCGTTCGCGGCATGCTGCGCTGGCGTCCATTTTGAGCGATCGAGGAATGCGGGAAGATCGGGGATCACAGCACCGCCTCCGCAAGCACCGCCGCCACGCAAAGCGCGAGCCCGAGCACGAGTAGCGCCGGCACGATCGAGGCGCGTTGCCGTTCGAAGGAAAAAATGGCGGGCATGGCGCCGGGTGACGCTCCTGCCATGCCCGCCAAGTCGCCCGCCGCATCCGCCGGGAGGGAGGGGTACTTGCCTCGCGAAAAAATGCGCGCATGATGGCTGGCAAATTCCGGGGGAACGGAATGGCCTTCATGCGCGCCGCTGCGGCCGTCACCGCGGCGATCGGTTATCTGGCTTTGGCTGCCGCGGGTGTTGCCGCGCAGGAGCGCCGCGTCGTCGGCAACTGGCATATCGTGACCGAACGCGACCGCTTCACCGATCAGCCTCGGGTGCTTGCCGTCACCGCCGCATCGGGGCATCTGCTCGCGGTGCGATGCTTTTCTGGAAATCTTTCGGTCATGCTGATCGAGGGAGATTCGGCGAGCGGACCGTTTCAGGCTGGCGCGAAATTTCAGGTCATGTCCCGCGTCGATAAGAGCGAGGTTTGGACCGAAGTTGGCACCGCAGTTGACCAGCGGGGCATTCAACTCGATCTGCCCGCCTTCATGTTCGCGCGCATTGTGACGGGAAAGGAAGTCGCCTTTCGCGTCACGAACGAAGTCGGCTCCTATAAGGACTGGATTTTCCCGCTGCGCCGGCAGAAAGAAGCGCTTGCGCCCGTCGCGGATGCCTGCGGCTTGAAATAGCGCGGTCATTGCGCCACCTCGACGCCGTAGGCGTCCGCGGAGTGCTGCGCGCGCTGTTGCGCAGCGTGCAGCGTTTCGAATGTGCCGATGCGGCGAGAAGGGTCGTCACCGCGGCGAGTGCGCAGCGAATATTTCCCGTTCGCCGTGCGAACGATTGAATAGGAGCCTTCCAGCCCGCCCGCGTGCCACTCGCCGTCAGCGACGTTGCTCCAGACCAGATGCGTTTTGTAAGTCATCCCGATTCCCCCGGTTGATTTCTGGAAAATAATTCCAGACTGGAATCGGGTCAATAGTTTTCTGGAATTAAATTCCAGCAGCTATTTCTTCACCTTGCGCGTTTGACGATCTCGACCGGGGCGGCCCAAGCCAGCATCACGTCTTCAATATCGGCGTAGGCTGGATTGTAGGATCGAAGAATAAAGCGGCCGTTTCCGCTGCCTTTTTTCAGCACCTTCACATAGCGGTCGCCGTGGATCGTTTCGATGATGCAGTCGGAGCCGATCGCGCTGCGCAGTTCGGTGCCGCGCATTCGAGAGCCGATCAGGATATCGCCTTTACGATAGGTCGGCAGCATCGAGTCGCCATTGACTTCGACCGCAACCGCTTCTTCCCCCTCCAGCGAAAGATCAGCCATGGCAGGGGCAGCGGCGTCCGATTCAAGCGACGTCCAAGTTTCGGATGCACCGGCGTGGCCGATGATTGGCACGCGCGGCGGGCCTTCCTTGTTGCCGTAGCGAAGTGCAAGTTCAGTGGTATTCAAGGCAGTCGCTATATTGCGAAGCATATCCCCGCGCGGGTTTGCGACATCACCTCTAACGATCTTGTAGAGTCGCTCTAGGGTCGCTTTTTCGCTCTTTTTAATGCCCATGCGGCTGGCAAGTTCGGTGACTTTCCAGCCTTCTTCCTTGAGCCGTTGTCTGATTCTGGCGTCGAATTTCATGCGCCGATTGTAAGGAGCGCCTGAAATTCCAGACTGGAAAAGGGGTCCCTTGTTTCTGGAATTTAATTCCAGCACATTCGGAAGCGTCGTCGATTCGCTGAAACCGAGAGTCATCGAAGGAAGCTGGTTCGCCGACTGGAAATGAAACTGCGGGCCGAAGTTACGGGCGGCCCAAGGGTTCCTGAAATGTAGCCCGGTTCCGGCCGGGGTGTCGAGTCGCTTTGCGTGGCCGCGCGAGGGCGCGGCGTCGTCTCTTATCGGTGGGGTGAACCGTGAACAACGGCAAGTCTTTATTGCGTGACGAGCATACGCACCGCCGCGGGCCGCGGGAGGTGGCGACCGTTGCCGCCGCCGAAGATCGTGGCCCGCGGCAGGATGAATGCGAGTTCGCGCATCCGTTCGATCAGGTCGGCCAACAGGTCGTCGAAGGCCATTTGGTCGCCTTTCAAACCGAATTTTCCTCCGAGGCGGTCGTGTTCGTGCGGCCGAAGGTGCGGGCATGATCGCGCTGGAACATGCTGCGGCCCTGCTTGCCGCCATCGTCACGGTGCTCGCTGCCCTGCCGCTCGCCGCTGCGATCTGTTTCGCGCTCGGCGGCTTCGCCTGTGCCACGCTGCTCGTCGCCGTCATCGCAATGTTTGTCTTTGCGTTCGGCATGGTGAAACGCAGGCGCACGCGGCGTCCGGCGGATCCTTATGCGCGGGCCTTCGGTGATTTTCCGCATAACCGGTTTTGGGACGGTCGCTGATGGCAAGCGAACAAACCCCCATGTCGCTGTCCGGCGCGCTTGGCTGGCTCGTTGCGATTGCTGGCCGCGCTTTCGAGAAGCGCCCGTTTCTGCATTCGGAGCGTGAAGCCGACACGTTTTATCGCGCGCATGTGCGGCTCGTCGAAGAAGCGGCGCAGCCGGTGCCGGCTGTCCGGCTGTTCTTCGCGCTCACACTCACTGCGGCCGTTGCTGAATGCAACCTCGTTACGCCGGGCACCCGCAATGCGCAGGACGCGCAAATCCTGATCGGCGTGTTGCTGCCGATGGTCCGCGCGGATCTCGCGGCCGTGCTCGAATACGAAAGGAAGATGCGGTCGTGAAATTTCAAAGCGAAATTGAGGCGGCCTGGTTTGGTCCGTTGAAGATGGATGAACTCACGCAACAGTTTGTCTGTTCAAGGTCATACGTTGAGAAAGTCTGGCGCGAAGCAAAAGGCGCGGGGCGTATTCCCGCAGGTATCGCGCGCCCGAGTTTTTTTGGGAAATCTGGTTCAGTGTTGCCGGTCGAGGACGATGACTCCGATCTCGATTTCGAGACGATGACCGAGGCGGAATTCAACGCTTATGAACGCCGCCAGGCCGAACGCGCCGAGCATGTGAAGGCCGCGAACGTGGCGTCCAGCGATGCCTTCCTCGCCGCCCTGCGCTGCGCGCACGGATCTCCGGCGCTGCTTGCCCGCGATATCGTCGAACCCGATCGTCTCGCGCTTGCGCGCCAGCGCCGCGAACAGCGCGAACGCTGCGCGGCCGGTGCGGGATTGGGCAGCGTCAAGCAATACGAGGTGCGGGCATGAGCAAACGAATTTATGCCGCGTCGTCGTGGCGCAATCCGTTGCAACCTGAAATCGTGCAGGCGCTGCGCGACGCCGGGCATCAGGTTTATGACTTCCGCAATCCTCCGTCGGGCGTGCCGGGTTTTGCCTGGTCAGCAATCGATCCCTATTGGCAATCGTGGTGCGCGAACACATATCGCGAATTGCTGACCACGCATCCGATCGCGGCGCGCGGATTCTTATCTGATCTTCGCGGCATGCAATGGGCTGATACCTGCCTGCTCATTCTGCCTTGCGGCCGTTCGGCACATCTGGAGGCGGGATGGTTCTGCGGTCAGGGTAAGCGCTGCATCGTGCTCACGCGCGACGGCGAAGAACCCGAACTCATGGCGTTGCTTGCGACCGATATTTGCGTGTCGCTCGATGAAGTCTTGCAGGTGCTCGCATGAAATTGTCCGAACAGATCCGTCTCCATGCCGAAGCTAGTCATCGCGAGCGCTTTGGCAAGGAAGCCGCCGGCCGCAAGGCGGGCGAGCAGTTTCTGACCGCGCATTACGGCACCGCGACCGAGCAACTGATCAAAGACGGCCTGCGCTACCGCCACTTGCGCGAAGTGGATTGCGACGCGCTTCGGAAAGGTCTGGTGTGTGTGACCGCACTCGGCGTCGTGCTCAACGGCGAAGATCTCGACCGCGCGGTCAATCTCGCCATGGGCGTGAAGTCCGCCGAACAGTGCTGCGGCGATAGCGGTGACTGTGGTTGCCGCAACTGCCCGAAAGCGCGCGCATGACGACGCTGGAGCGCATTTCCTTCGCTTGTTACGCGGCCGCAACCGCACTGGTCGCGGCGTGGCTGATCGGCGTGATGCTTTGCTTCGTGCTGCCGCCGGGGCCGACGCCGGTTCTGTTCGGCATTGCCTTCGTGCTCGTGGTCGCGGTCGGCATCGAAATGGTCGCGCAGCGGATTTTACAGGACAAGAAGCAAGGGGAAGCCAATGGCCGGTAGCGTCAACAAAGTCATTCTGATCGGCAATCTCGGGCAGGATCCGGAAATCCGCGCCACGAATGACGGCCGCAAGATCGCGACCTTGAGCGTCGCCTGCTCGGAGCGCTGGAAAGACAAGAATACCGGCGAGCAGAAAGAACATACCGAGTGGATTCGTGTCGTCGTGTTCGCGGAAGGCTCGGCGAAGTTCGCCGAGCAGTATCTGCGCAAAGGCGCCAAGGTTTACGTCGAGGGCAAATACGTCACCCGCAAATGGACCGACGATAAGGGCGTCGATCGCTGGTCCACGGAAGTGCAGGTGTCGGGCTTCTCGCACCAGCTTTCGAGCCTGGAGCGCGCCAAGGGCGACCGCGCGCCGAACGCGCCGGATGACGAAGCGCCGAGCGGCGCACCTGCAACCAAAGGAAAGGCGCCGATCGATGACGATATCCCGTTCTAAGCGATTGGAGATGACAAAGGCCGACTGGAAAAAGCAGGCAATCGCTAATCGCATCGACCTTGCCAACGCACAGCGCAAACTTGACCTAGCGAAGGCCGGTCTATCCGAGGCCGCCCAATTGTTGCACGCGGCCGGAATGACAAAAGCCGCGCGGCGCTTTCGTGAGGCTGCGGTCGGTGAGTTCGAGCACTTCAATATAAGGCGGTTCGACATTCCGTTTTAGCGCCGTCTAGCTAACGCCTTCCCGCTTTCACGCCTTCCCGATCTGGACCGAAAGGATTCCGGCAATGAGTTACCGTGTCTTGCATACCGAGCGTCAACGCCCTGCCCCTACTCCGGACTTGCTTGGCCTTGTGCGCAACGCGATGGGTCAGCCGCACCCGCATGCGATCTTCGATCGCCTCGGCGAGCGGATGACGCCGAGCGGGCACTGGATGCCGCGCGGCGATCGCCGCCGCGCGATCCCGATCCGATCGCAAGCGCTCGTGCTGGCGCTGCACGAGGTTGAGCCGATCATGGGACCGGCGCAGCGCTACTGCCCGCACAAGCCGGCCGGCACCTATCCGCGCCCGCACAAGAAACGCGGCCGCGTTAACCGCTGGCTAGCGCTTTCGCCTGCGCACGGATCGAGTATCCGTAAGATCGAGCGCATGTGTCGAGCAGCCGCGGCCGAAGCCAAGGCCCGCAACTGATGCGGCCGGATCACCTCCGCAAGAAAATCGCGCGGGACCAGGCCCGCGCGGAAGCCGCGCCGGATCGGCTCGCGCAATTCCGCGCCGATCTCGCGGCCGCCTATCCGACGCTGTTGCCTTACGCGATTAAGCTGACGCGCAACCGGGAAAGAGCAGCCGATCTTGTGCAAGACACCTGCGCAAAAGCGCTCGAATTCGAGGGTGCGTACCGGCCCGGCACGAATTTCGGCGGTTGGCTTGCCACGATCATGCTGCATCGTTTCTGCAACGATCAGCGCAAGCGCAAGCGCGAGCAAGAAGACCCGGAAGATGCGCTGGCAAGCACGCTGCAAAGTCCGGACTACGACCGGGATGCAGCCCTTGATGCTGCGGAAGCGTTGCGGCTCATGCTCGATCTGCCGTTCAAGTTTATCGATCCGATTCTGCGGCTCGCGCAGGGCGAGGATTACGAGGCCATTGCGGCTTCGTGGCCGCGTAGGCCGATTGGTACCGTCAAGAGCCGCGTACATCGCGGCCGGCACATGCTGCGTAGCCTCCTTGTCGCCGCCGGCCATGAGGTGCCGGCATGACGTTCGCTCCAGATATTCTACTCGACGGCCGCGTGCAGCTTTTCTCCGGCGATTGCCTCGCTGTGCTCGATACGCTGCCGGAAAACTCTCTCGACAGCGCGGTGTGCGATCCGCCGTATCACCTGACCTCGATCGTCAAGCGCTTCGGCGGCAAGAATGCGGCTCCAGCGAAAGATTACTCGCTTGATTCTGATGGTGCGAACGGCGCAAGCGCCGCGCGCACTGGCGCCTATGCCCGCGCGAGCAAAGGTTTCATGGGCAAGGAATGGGACGGCGGCGATATCGCGTTTCGCGCTGAAACCTGGGCCAAGGTCTATCGGGTTTTGAAGCCGGGCGCCTGCCTGCTCGCCTTCTCGGCCTCGCGCACTTTCGGCCGCATGCAAGTTGCGATCGAGGATGCCGGCTTCGAAATGCGCGACGGTATTTTCGATCTCGTGTTTTCCGATGCCGCAGTCGTGCGGTTTCTGGAATCGCTTTCACCGGATCAGCGCGAGGCGTTCGGCCGCTGCGTAAACGAAAGCGGTTTCGGCGGACTGCTCGCATGGATCTATGGCAGCGGGTTTCCGAAATCGCATGATGTGTCGAAGGCAATCGATAAGGCGCTCGGCGCGGAGCGCAAAATCATCGGAACAAAAACCTATGGCAAGGAAGGTGCCGAGCGCTCGCCGATGGTGCGGCAAGCCCCGCGCGGCACGATCAACGTAACGGCCGCGGAATCGGATATGGCGAAACAATGGGAAGGTTGGGGAACGGCACTCAAACCTGCCATCGAGCCTGTTGTGTTTGCGCGGAAGCCGCTGGACGGCACCGTAGCCGCGAACGTGCTGAAACACGGCGTTGGCGCACTGAACATTGATGGTTGCCGCGTCGCTTCGGAAAATTTGCCGAGCGCCGGGCGGGGCTCCGGCTTTGCTTCGCAAGACAAGAAAAACGCCGAGCAGGGCTTTCGCCCGCGCGAATACTATTCCGCCCAGCAAGGCGTTGACTACAAGCCGAGCGACCTAGGCCGATGGCCCGCCAACGTGCTGCATGACGGATCTCCGGAGGTCCTCGCCGCCTTTCCCAATGCTGACGGCCAGCAAGGCTACGTTGGTCCGGAGCACGGCGACCGCAAATCGCAGGGCATTTATGGTGACTTTGGCGCTCGATCGGCAACACCGCCGCGTGACGATTCCGGCTCCGCTTCTCGTTTCTTCTACACCGCGAAAGCGGATGCTCATGATCGCGTGGGGTCGAAGCATCCGACGGTCAAGCCGATCGAGTTGATGCGCTATCTCGTGCGGCTGGTGACGCCGAAGGGCGGCACGGTGCTCGATATGTTTGCGGGGAGCGGCACGACTGGAGAAGCGGCCTTCTACGAAGGCTGTAACGCGGTGCTGATCGAGCGTGAGCCGGAATATCAGAACGATATCCGCCGCCGCATGAAACTCGCGATCGCGGGACCGGAAGAACGCTCCCGCGAATCCATCAAAGCAAAGCAAGCCGACAAGCCGCTCGATGCCGGGCCGCTGTTTGGCGGCATGGAGTCAACATGAAAGATCTACACGGCCGCGAGCGGCTTTGTTCTGGCCCGAATGGCGCAAGCGCCAAGCGCGCCGGCGACTGGCTGCAGACCTATTCGGGCAAGCAGTTCTGGCCGCTCGATCCGCGCGTTGAGGAAATCGATATCGGCGATATCGCCTCCGCGCTTTCGAAAACGTGCCGTTTCGGCGGGCATTGCCTGCACTTCTATTCGGTTGCCGAGCATTGCGTTTTGCTCGTGCGTTGGGTGCGCGCGAACCTCCCGGCTTGGCCGGAGTTTGCCAATCTGCGGCTGCAACTCGAACTGCTTTTGCATGATGCGACCGAAGGCTATCTGCCTGATCTGATCCGGCCCTTGAAACGGCACTTTCCGGATTTCGTTGAACGCGAAAACACGCTGCACGTCTGCATCGCAAAAAAGTTCGGCATCAACTATCCGATGCACGCTTCGATCAAGGCGCTCGATACCTGCATTTTGTTCGATGAAATGGCGCAGAACATGGCGCCGCCGCCGAAGCCCTGGACGCATGGTGTGGCTGGCGCCGATCACCCGCTCGGCGTCACGCTCCAGTTCTGGAAGCCGGCAGACGCTTACACCGAATTCATGTGCGAGTTCATCCGTTGCGGGGGTCGCGCATGATCACCGATCGCAAGCCGGAACCCGCGAGAACGCCTGCCGCCGAGGTTGCGAGCCGTCGTGAGCCTTGGGGCGAAATCGATCACATCGTAGCACCACTGCCGAAGCCGGACGCCGATCGGCTGTTCGACATTCTCGACGCGCGCTTTCGCGCCTGGACCGGCGTTGGCCTCAAGGAATTTCCGCGGTGAGTAAGTCTTTAAGCGCAAAGAAAGTCGGCGGCCTGGTTGTGCTCGTCGAGCGCGAATGGTGCGGCGTCGGCCGGCCTGATTACAACCACCTCGACCGCATGACGCCGGACAACGCCCGCCACTTGGCCGATCAACTCTATCAGGCGGCCGAGGCATGCGACGGCAAGAAAAAACGCCAGAGCGAGAAGCGCAAGGTCGATCGCGTGGTCGCGAAGATCGTGGCCGAAGCCAAGCGCGAGGCCGATCTGTGATGCGAGCGGAAGGAAATGCAATGACTGGATTGATGGCGCGCGACAGCCGCCAGAAGGTCGCCATGGCCTGGGCCTGCCGTGCCTTCACGCCGCAGGTTGCGCGGAACGCCATCGAGCGCGCGCAGCGTTTTTTCGAGGAAGCCGGAGAACTCGCGCAGGCTTGCGGGTTATCGCGCGCGCAATGCGACGCGATTCTCGATCGTGTGTTCGCGCGGCCGAAGGGAAGCGCGGAAAAGGAATTCGGCGACGTTGGTTTGACCCTGCTCACGCTCGCCGAAGCCGAAGGCTATTCGGCCGACGAATGCGAAGCGCGCCAGCTGGCCGCCGCCCAGGCGAAGCCCGATGCGCATTGGCGCGCGCGGCAGAACGCAAAAGCCAAATCAGGATTGGGACAAGAGGTGCCGGCATGAAAAACGAAATCGCCGAACGCGCGCTCGTGACGTTCTTCGACAAGATGAATGAACTTTCCGCCAACGATAAGTTCAACAGGCCGATCGACCTCGCGGCCGCGCGCAAGGAAGCCCCTGATATGGTTGAGCGTTTCGAGAAGGCGCTGATGGCGGTGATTCGTGACTGGCTTGATCGCCGCATCGAATCCTATCCCGCCTTGTTCGATGCAGTCCTGCGATGGACCGAAGATCGCGGCTTCACGCCGCAAGGCACGGTGCCGGAAGATCGGCGCGACCGCGTGTTGCTCGCGACCTTTCTGAAACACTTTCCGGATCAGCGCACCACGCGCGAGCGCTGCGACTATTGCAAGCAGGGCGCCGTTCCCGATGCCGACGACGGCCTCGACTATGCCGCCGGTTGCGATGAGTGCCCGGCGGAAAGCGATATCGAGGCTTTTATCAAGGCGGTCGAGGCCGAACAGGCGCGCGAAGCGGAAGGCCGCCACGCATGATCGAAACCCGCTTCGAGCGCTGGTCGCGCTATTGCGTCGGCGTTTTCATCTTCTCGGTCGTGTTCGCGACGATGGCGCCGGATATCTCGGCGACCTTCCTGATCCTGCTTGCGGACCTGGTGTATCGATGAATTTGCGACTGTCCGTCGAGCGCTGCACGTTGGCAGAGGCTAATGCCTTTGTCGCGGAAAAGCACCGGCATCATCCGCCTGTGGTCGGCCACCTTTTCTCGATTGCAGCTGCGAGCGGTGGAAAAGTTGTTGGCGTGGTGATCGTAGGCCGTCCTGTTGCGCGCCTGCGCGATGATGGCGTGACGGCAGAGGTAACGCGCCTGTGCACCGACGGCACGCGCAACGCCTGCTCGTTTCTCTATGGTTCAGCCGCGCGTGCTGCCTTTGCGCTCGGCTTCAAGCGCATCGGAACCTATATCCTAGCCAACGAGCCGGGCACGACGCTCGCGGCGGCAGGTTGGCGACTTATCGGAGAGGTGCGCGGACGCTCATGGTCCTGCGCTTCGCGCCCGCGCGTCGATAAGCACCCGACGCAGGACAAGTTACTATTCGAGCGGGTGCTATCTTGAACGCCCCCACGCCCCCGCTTGATGAGGCTCCCGCACCGAGTGCCGCGCGCCTTGCTTTGCGCGCGGTGCAGATCGGCAAGGTGAACCTCGACGATATCTGGCTCGCTGCCGAGCGCGAGGTGTCGCGCGCGCAAGTGACCGGCGACATTCACCTCCGCGAATTGCGCGCGGCCGCAGCGGGCTCGGTGAAAGCGCGGATGCATGCGCAGATCGCGGCCGAAGCCTTCGCCACGCGCGATTGCTTTTTCGCGATGTGCCGCCTCGCCGACCGCATCAAGGTTTCCGACCTGATCAAGAAAGAGATCCGCCGCCTCGCCGATATCGAGGCCAGCGACCAGGCCGCGCTCACGGCGGCTTACTTGAGCGAGATCGAGCGTGAACACGGCGGAATCGCCGGACCTGCAACACCTGGCGGTGATGGCGCCGCCACAACCGAGGACAGTCACCATGGATGACAACTGGCGGCAGCGCGAATACGCGCAGGAAGCGGCTGATCTCGCCCATGCGCGCGAAACGCGAGCGAAGTGGGAACGCAAAGAGAATGCCTTGATCGCGCTCTGGCTCGCCTGCGGGGCTGCGGTCGTGGCGTCGTTTCTCTTGTGGCCCGGATTCTGGCTTCGCTTCGCCGGCTGGAGCGCGCTTTGCTTCGGCGCATGCGCCGTCGGCGTGCTCTCCTATCTCGCTTTCTGCTACGGCCGCGCGGCGGTGAAGGGCGGTGCGGCGTGAAGCGAAATGCGCGCGCTTGCGGCAACTGCGGATCTCCGTGTGTGGGTAATCCTTGCTGGTATTACCTACGCTGGAGCGATGAGCAGATGAAAAGCGCCGATCCGGAATTCGATCATCTGCCTTGTCGTGAGCAACTGGCGCGAGAGTGGAACGCCAAGCAGGCCGCCCGCGCGGCAAAGCGCACTTGCTGGACGGTCGCTGCCATCGCCCTCTTTTTCCTCTCTATTTGGTTTGGGTTTCACGCGTGAGCCGCATTCCGTCAGCCGAGATCGATGATCTGCTCGCGCGCACGAACTGCGTGCGCGAGGCAGAGAAATATGTGCGCCTGCGCGGCAGCGGCGCGAAGAAAATCGGCCCCTGCCCGATCTGCTCGAGCGACACGCAATCCAAAAGCGCGACGCGCTTCGAGGTGACGCCTGCGAAATGGGTCTGCGCGGTCTGCGCCGACGGCGGCAACGCGATCGCGCTCGTGATGAAAGCCTCGCGCATCGGCTTTCGCGAGGCGGTCGAGCGCCTAGGCGGCACGCGCGCGGTTGATCCCGAGGAAGCGGCACGGCTTGAAGCCGCACGCAAGGCGAAGGCGGAAGCGGCGGCGCGCGAGAACGCGGCTTATCGCGAGCGTGAACGCGAGCGCTGCTACGAGATCTATACGAAGATGGCGCTGCCGCGGGTTTACCTGCTTGACGCCTATTTCAAGCATCGCGACCTCTTGATCCCGCCATACATTCCTCTGCGCTTCATCGAGAACTTTCCGTTCTTTCACGGCAAGGATGAACGCGGCGACGCGCGTGTGATCCATCGTGGGCCGGTGATGCTGGCGCCGGTGCTGGATGCGGCCGGCAAGTTTTCGGCGCTGCATTTCACCTGGCTCGATCTTGCGCAGCCGAAAGGCAAGGCGCTGATCGTCGATCCCGACACCGGCGAGATCCTGCCCGCGAAGAAGGTGCGCGGCTCGAAAGCCGGCGGCTATATCCCGATCAACGGCGCGAAGGCGGCAGGGCAACGCATGATCGCCGGCGAAGGCATCGAAACCGTGTGCGGGTTCTATACCAGCATGGTCCGCGCCGGCCACTCGACCGAGGGTTATGTGTTTCGTGCGGCGGTCGATCTCGGCAACCTGGCGGGCCGTGCGATCGATACGGTCCCGCATCCGACGGCGAAAACCGCGACCGGCCGGCCGCAGCGCGTGCCCGGCGATATTCCGGAAATGGAATCGCCGGCGATGCCGGTGCTGGATGACACGGAAGAACTGATCCTGCTCGGCGACGGCGACAGCGACCCGTTCACGACGCGGCTCGCGATGACGCGTGCTGCGCGCAGGCACGCGCGGCCAGGCCGCACGGTGCGGACGCCGTTCGCGCCGCCGGGCGAGGATTTCGATTCATGGAGGCGGGCGTAATCATGGCGAGGCGGCAGAAAAAGGGACAGGCATTCGTCTCGATCAATGCTTGCGTCATACGCGCGAACGCACGCAACGGAACGGATCTGCCGCCCATTCGCATCGCGCGCTCGCGCTCGGATGCAAAACCGCTCTATGCGCGCGAGATCGCGATCAACGGACCTTGCCGCCTGGTCTACACGCCCGACGGCCGCATCCTGCGGTGTGGCGCGCGCATGGTGCTTACGGCCGAATACGAGCACGTCGAAATCGTCCGCTAAAGGCAATTCAATGCAAGAACAAGAAAGCAGTCGCGACAGCGAGATCGTGAAGCACGTTCTCGGTGCGCCCGACATGGCCCCCGCGCCCCCGCTGGAGGGGGTCCCCGACGGTGATGGCGACCAGCTGCCGCCGGATCCTTTGTTCGATGGCGTGGACGAGGAATTGCTTGCCGCGCTCGCGCTGGAGCCTGCGAACGATACCGGCAACGGCAAGCGGCTGCTCGGCCATTTCGGCGATGAATTGCTGCACGTTCGCGAAATCGGCTGGCATGGCTGGCAGGGCACACATTGGGAAGCCGAAGGCGGCGAAGAAATCGCGACCCGCTGCGCGCAGACCGCCGCCGCGCGGATCGCGCTGGAGGCGAAATATATCACCGCTACGGTGCACGAGCGCGACGCCATCGAGGGTGCCGCCAAGGCGTTGCGTGAACTGAATTTGCTCAACGAAAAGCCGCAGAAGGAATGGACCGAGGCCGACAAGGATCTCGAAACCGCCCTGCAGCGCCGCATCACGCGTGGCACGATTGCCCAGGAAGCGATCGAGAAGCGGCAGATCACGCGGCGCAAATACGCCGTGTCGTCCGGCAACACGACCAAGATCAAGGGCATGCTGGCGCAGGCGCTGCCGCACCGGACGGTGACGCCGGACGATCTCGATTCCGATCCGCTCGCCTTCAATTGCAGAAACGGCACGCTGCGCTTCTCGCGCGAACTCGACCTCGAATGCCCCGACGAAAATGCGCGGCGCTATATCAGTAAGGTCGAATTGCTTCCGCACGATCGCGCGGACCTCATGACGAAGTGTGCCGCGGTCGAGTACGACCCGAAGGCGACGGCGCCGAAGTTCATGAAGTTTTTCGCCGAGGCGCAGCCGAGTGAGGCGGTGCGCGCCTTCCTGCAAACCTATTACGGCTATTCGATCACGGGCCTGACCGGCGAGCAGTTTCTGATCTTCAACTATGGCGGCGGCGCCAACGGAAAATCTGTTTTCATCGAAATGATCGCGCGCGTGATCGACCAGTACGCGCAGACCCTTTCGTTCGAGACCATTGCCTCCGAAGGTGCCGGCCGCCGCGGTGACCAGGCCACACCCGATCTTGCCCGCCTGCCCGGCGCGCGGCTCGTGCGCATTTCCGAGCCGAAGCGCGGTGCGGTGTTCGACGAAGCCTTGATTAAATCGCTCACCGGCGGCGAGCCGATGCTGGTACGGCATCTGCACAAAGGCTTCTTCGAATATCTGCCGACGTTCAAGATGACGCTTTCGGGCAACCACAAGCCAAAGATCACCGGCGGCGATCTCGGTATCTGGCGGCGCATGCGCCTCGTGCCGTGGCTCGTGACCATTCCCGAAGACAAGCGCCGCGCCTTTTCCGAAGTGATCGCGGAATTTTGGGAAGAACGCAGCGGAATCCTGAACTGGCTGATCGAAGGTGCGCTGCGCTATCTCGCACACGGCATCACCGTGCCGGAAGAAATCCGCGATGCGACCGACGGCTACCGCGAGGAAAACGACTATATCGCCAACTTCATGCACGACGTGCTGATCGACGCGCCGGACGAAAAGGTTTCCGGCGCCGAAATGTACGAGGCTTGGGAAGCGTGGTGCAAGGCGCAACCGATCCGGCCCTGGGCTTCGAACACGTTCGGCACGGCGTTGCAGGCCAAGGGCATCAAGAAATCACGACCGAGCGGCCGCAGCGTCTATCACGGCATCAAACTGAACCCCGACCGGCCGATGTTTACGCGCTCGCATGGCGGCCACGATGCGCCGGTGCCGGAAGACGATAGCGTGCCGCTCTAAGTCGGGCGGTGCAGGCATGGCAGGTTTTTCCCTCATTTTCGGTTTCTAATTTTTTCGGGGGCACGGGGGAAAAGAAAAAACGCTTCACGTTACACGTAGAAAGACCTGCCATACCTGCAATGAGAGTTTTGAAAACAGCAAGCAAGCATCTGAAAGATAGAAAGAAAAGCAGGTTTTGAAAAACGGCTAGACCTGCAACGAAACCTGCACCGGACCTGCACCATACCTGCAACGAAACAAGGGCAATGAACGCATGAAAAAGAAAATCTCGGTCGAAGCGCTGTTGCGTTGGGCGTTTAACGAAGAATTGTGCAAGGGCGTGCCGGTTGCCGCAAGTGCATGGGATGCGGTCGAGCGCTTCGGTTTGCTTGGCTGCCGCGTCGATACCAGCCATCATGGCACGAGTGGCTTCGGTTTCGTCGATGGCGAACCGCATGATGACGCAAAGGCTGTTGCGCGCGCGATCTCGAAATTGTCGAAAGGCATGACCTTGCCGATCGAGATCGATGTGCTCGCGCTTTCCGGCCGCTTCGGTCAGTTGCTCGATGCGGGCGCGGTATCGGTGTTGAAAAGCGCACGCTTTAATGCGCCTACGCTCGTGATCCGCTGTGCGACCTTCAAGACGCGGCCGGCATGGGATATCGGCGAGCCGGAATTAGGCCCTGCGATCGTGGATCAGGATAGCGGCAAGCCGGTTGTTCATGGCTTTTCCGATGTGTTGCCGGATGCAGCTGGTTTCGAGCCGGGGCTCGTGGTGGTGCGGCGTAATCCGAAAAGCCAGCGCTTCGATCTTTCCCGCGCGCCGCGCGTTTTGCTGGCCTGGGAAAATCCCGCGCCGTTTCAATATGTCGAGGCGCGCGTGGAATATCTGATCTGGCATGCCGCGCTCGCGCAACTGCGCAATGCACTGGCGCCTGGCGATGTGTTGGCGCACTACGCCTTGAGCGATGAATTGCCACCGGCCACGCCATGG
This sequence comes from Xanthobacteraceae bacterium, assembly GCA_035440445.1. GTDB lineage: Bacteria > Pseudomonadota > Alphaproteobacteria > Rhizobiales > Xanthobacteraceae. The sequence continues at coordinate 48,544 of DAORMJ010000009.1, read as the reverse complement.
AATGACGCGCCGCAAGCTGCGCCCTCGCCGGTCGTGGAAAGCCTGCGCGCGCAAGCCGACGTGACGCTTTCGACCGCGCCGCGCCGGGATCCCGCTCCGGCGCCCAAGCGCTACACGTTGCCGAAGAACGGCGAGTCGCGGCGGAAGTTGGAGGCGGCTGATCTGGTCTAGGTTTGAGGAAAGGCCCCGTTCTGTATAGAGAAAAAGGGGTTCCTTGCTTTTGCAGGACCACTTGACATACACCCGGAGCGTCCCAAAAGGGAAAGAAGCCCGCCGGTTCGAAACCGCGCGGGCTTCGGCGTTCATAGCGCCTTCCCTTCCGCATCTATCTGTGAGCAACACAAGGCAGGTGTGTCATGAGGCGCTAACCCCACATTCAGTTGAGCGATCATTTTGAGGGGGCTTGCCGGCTGTCCCAAAACAACCGGCGTTCATTCAATTCGGAGTCGTCGAGCCTTAAAGCGGAAAGCGATCAACTCTCCCGTTAGATCAGATGCGCTTATTCCCCTGGTTTCGTGATTCCGATAGCGGATCACAGCGAGCAAAGCCTTCGGCGCTGCCCCGGTCGTGCGTGCGCGCCTCGCAGTTGCACTGATGATCCGCTTTCTTTTTCTGTCCGCACCGAGAACGTAAGCCTCGCCTTCGTACCGATGGCAGGTCGATTGAGGCAGCCAAAGCAAGGCGACGTGCAACGCACCGCCTCGCGCATCATGCCCTTTGATATCGATCTATGTTCTCGTGTGCCTTGCGTGTGGGGCGACCGCACGCAGCGCTGGCGGCGCGCTCCGACCTTCCATCGAGCCCCGCCCGCGCAATATTCTTTCGCTCTTACTGTTGTGTAGTAAGGCCGCGATCTTCGCGGGTCCTTCCTGGCCTCAAACGATTGCAGCGGCCAAAGGCCCGATTCATTTCTAGTCCAAGTCGTTTTTTCCTGACCTTACACGCTGAAAGCGCCAGCTTTCGCACTGAACATGCGTGAAAGGCCCTAAAATAAAGGGTTTCCGCGATTTTCGGAGATCGAGAATAGTCGAACACGCTGAACATGAACACCGAACAAGCCGAACATGGCGGTTGCGGCGCCGATGCTGGCGACGAAGCCGGCGTTTGGCTCACGATCACCGAATTGGCCGAGCGCTTCGAGGTTTCCAAGGCCACGATATCGGAGCGCGTCACAAAATTTGAGCGTGACGGGCTTGTTAAGGCGAAACCAGGAAAAGGCAAAGTCAAGCTGGTGAACCTGGCGACTTACATCGCCGCGCGTGAACAAGTGGGCGATCCGGTTAAGGAGCAGGCGGCGCAAACGAAAGCAGAAACCGCCGCCGACGGTGACGAAGGACGCGATCCGCGCTTCCGCGACGCGGCGACCAAGGAAAAGGAATTTCAAGCGCAGCTTGCCGAGATCCGGGTCGGCAAAGAACTCGGCCGATACATCGAAGCCGAATTTTTTGTGCCCGCGGTCGAAGAATGCGCCGAAGTGATTGCACGCGTGCTCGATCGCCCGCTCGCAAGCGCTGCTGAACTCGAAGCGGCGGCGCGCTCGGGTGGCGTCAATGCTGTGCGTGTTGCTTTGCGCGAGATCATCCGCGAACAGCGCAACGCCATATCCGACGCTATGAAGCGTCTTGCCTCGACACCTATGGATCAACCCGCGCCTCTGCTCGATGCGGCCGAAGCGCAAGAACTGGAATTGCCGCTCGCCGCAACCGAACCCGCGCCGAATGCCGAGCGATCGGAGGTTGCATGCGACTCGTTTTCAGGAACACCGCCCGGAGCCTAATCGCCGGCATCTTTGCGCGGCTGCTTGTCGCCACGAAATCGTTGACGCCTTCGGAGTGGGGTGCCGAAAACATCGTCGTTCCCGACGGACCTCGCGCTAATCAAAAGTGGGATCCGGTGCTTACGCCGTACCTGCCGCCGATCCTTGATGCGATGGGGCCGGACGATCCTTGCAACAAAGGGGTGTTCAAAAAGGGAACACAGATCGGCGCAACCGGTGCGTTGATTATTTTGATCGGTCACACGATCGACTGCGATCCGTGTCGGCAAATGGCGGTGCAGCCAACGACTGAATCGCTACTCGAATTTGTGCGCGACAAGCTGCAGCCGACGATCGATGGCTCGCCATCGTTGCGCGCCAAAGTTTCGAGGCAGGTATCGCGGGATGAGCAAGGCTCGACCACAAAGAGCAAGCGTTACCCCGGCGGGTCGCTGACTCTCACGATCGGCAATTCGAGTGCTGCCTTGCGCTCGAAAACGGTAAAGAAAATCTGGAAAGACGAGGTTGATGAATATCCCGCCGACTTGAACCAGCAAGGTTCGCCGCACGCAATGATCGCGGCGCGACGCGAGACTTTTCTGGCCTCCGGCGACTGGAAAGAGTTCAACGCCTCAACACCGACGATCAAAGGTGATTCCTATATCGATGCCGAGTATGAGCGCGGCACTAAGGAACTGTGGCACGTCAAATGCCCGCACTGCGATGACGGATTCTTTCCGTTCGAGTGGGGGCCGAATTTCCGGTTCAAGGAAAAGCCGCCGTATGAAACCCATTACGTTGCGCCCTGTTGCGGCTGCCTGATCCAGCCGCATGAGCGTGACACGCTTGTGCGGCAAGCGGTAAGCCAAGGCGGCGGATTTCGCTCGACGGTCGAAAATCCTGAATTTCGACCGCATCGGTCGTGGCACATCAACGCGCTAACGTCGCCGTTTGTGCCGTGGGACGTAGTAGCGGAACGCTATAACGAAGCCAAAGACGATCCGGCGAAGCTGAAATCCTTCACCAACCTAACGCTTGGCGAAGCCTATGACGTGAAAGGCGACGCGCCGGACCATGTGCATTTGTTCGCCCGGCGCGAGGCGTTCGCCCGCAACCGCCTCCCCGCTCGCGGCCTGATCCTGACCGCCAGCGCAGACGTGCAGAAGTCCGGCATTTACTACGAGGTCGTGGCCTGGGCGCCGAACGGTGAGAATTGGGTCGTTGATGTTGATTTCATCGACGGCGCCACCAACGACCATAACGCTGGCGCCTTTCTGAAACTCGGCGAGATCTACGATCGGGAATATGCCGATGCGTTCGGCGGTCGCCGCAAGGTCGATGCCTTTGGCGTCGATTCCGGCTGGCGTTCAACCGTTGTCTATCAATGGTGCCGCCAGCGCGTTCGCGCTTTTGCGCTCAAGGGTGTCGATGGTTGGGAACGCCCGGCACTCGGCACCGGAACGCCGACGGAATATTACCTCGACGGGCGCAAGGTCGAGGGCGGCGTTAAGGTCTGGCCGGTCGGCACCTGGTCGCTTAAGGGCCTTTGGTATGAAAACCTTTGGCTTTCACTTGATCTCAAAACCGGGCTCGCGCCGAAGCATTATCCTCATTTTCCTTCGTGGTTGAGCGACGATGCTTACTTCAAGCACATCACCTCGGAGTATCTCGCCGACGTGAAAGCCAAGGGCCGCACTGCCAAGCGATGGGCCCCGCGACCCGGCTACGAAAACCACTGGCTCGATTGCCGCATCTACAACATGGCGCTTGCCGACCACCTCGGCCTGCATCGGATGACACCCGAAGAATGGGTGTCGCTTGCCAAGGCGCGCGCCGCCCCGCTCGCCGACACCGGCGACCTGTTCGCGCCTGCGCCGCTCGCGGTGCAGTTGCAAGCCAACGATCACGACATACGACCTGCCGCAGATACCCCGCAGCAGGATCCCCCGGCACCGCCGCCGGATGCTTCCGAAGTTCGCAAGACGGCGGAAAAACCGGCGGCGGTCGATGGCGGATGGTTTGGTCGGAACACGCAAGGATGGCTGAACCGATGAAGCGCGTCGAATACCGCACTGTCGAAGGCGCGTTGTCCGGACGCAAGGTCGGATAGGAACCCCCGATCGAGGGGAGTGAAGGCGCTTTCGTACCGCCGCCCGATGATGTGTGAACCGTATCCTTTTTAGGATGCCGACGCGCAAATGAAATGGGGCGATCCTCGATCGGCAGCCGCCGGGGCGACCGCGGCAACCCGCGCATAGGCGCGTTCATTCGCGACTGTGCGCGGGAATCTCTTCATTCAAGAATGTGAGGCGCTATGGCCTGGACGCAAGCCGACATTGATACGCTAAAAGCAGCGATTGCGACCGGCGCTCGGCGAGTCAAATACGCCGATGGCCGCGAAACCGAGTTTCGCAGCCTCGATGAAATGGAGCGCGCGCTTTCGAAGATCGAAGCGGAGATCGGCGGCAATAGCCGGTCGATGACCTCGTATATCGCTCACGACCGCGGTTGAAAGACATGAATATTCTTGATCGCGGCATCGCCTATTTCGCGCCGTCCATTGGCTTGCGCCGTGTAGCGGCTCGCAACGCGCTCGCGCAGGTCCGTCATTTTGACGGTGCCATGGTTGGCCGGCGCACTGCTGGTTGGCGTGCGACCGGTGCCTCGGCCAACGCGGTGACTTTGGGCGCGCTTCCGAAACTTCGTGCCCGCTCACGCGATGCGATCCGCAATACATGGTGGGGACCGCGGATCAAGTCTGTTGTCGTCGCGGCCTCCGTCGGCACCGGAATCGTGCCGTCGTTCAGCACGGGCAACAAATCGCTCAACAAGCGTGCAAAGGAAGAATTCGCGAAATGGGCGCGCATTTGCGACGCCGAAGGCCAGGGAAATTTTGATTCCCTGATCGGCCTTGCCGTCGGTTGCATGGTCGAGTCCGGCGAAACGCTGGCGCGCATGAAGCCGGTTAAGCCGACTGCGCGAAATCGCGTGGGCCTTGAATTGCAGTTGCTGGAGCCGGATCACCTCGATCCGCACCGCGACCGCGCCGACAAAGGCATCGTTATCGATCAGGGTGTCGAATACGGTGCCGACGGCAAGCGAAAGGCGTTCTGGCTTCTGCCGTCGCATCCCGGCGATCGTCACGCGATCCGCGGGCAGTCAGTTCGCGTGCCGGCCGATCAGGTCATGCATCTTTACCGCAAAGAGCGGATCGGTCAGGGCCGCGGCATTCCCTGGCTCGCGCCGGTGCTTTTGAAGGGTCGGGACATTGGCGACCTGGAAGAAGCCGTTGTCGTAAAAGCGCGGGTCGAGGCGTGCCTTGCCGCGTTCATCAAAACGACCGACGCTTCGAAAGTTCTCTCCGAACGGGTTTCCCGCGACACCGATGCGAACGGAAATTCGCGCCGGATCGAAACCATGTCGCCCGGCATGGTCGGGTATCTGAACCCCGGTGAAGACGTTGTGACGGTTTCGCCATCCGGCTCGATGGCTTTCGAATCCGTGCTGATGTGCAACTGGCTCGCCCTCGCGGCCGGTGCTGGCATTACTTACGACCAGATGACCGGCGATCTTCGCCGCGCGAACTTTTCCTCCACGCGCGCCGGCAAGATGGAGTTCAATCGGCTCATTGAGCAGCTGCAATGGTTGACCATTGTGCCGATGCTGCTTGATCCGATCCTCGATGCGTTTCTCGAAAGCGCGCAGGATGCCGGCGTACTGCCGCGCCGTGTTGGCGGCTATCCGCGCGAATGGATCATGCCGGCAATCCCGGCGATCGAGCCGCTGAAAGACATGCAGACCGACATTCTGGCGGTTCGCGCCGGCCGGATGACCTGGCCGCAATTCTGTTTCGCCTGGGGTTTGGACCCCGACAAGCAACTCGACGAAATCGAGTCCTGGATGAAGGAACTCGATCGCCGAAACATTCTGCTCGAATCCGATCCGCGTCGAGCCGCGCCGAGCGTAAAGGGCGCGCAAAAGGACGATCAATCCGAACCGGCAAGGAGCGACGATGCCGCCGACGAATGAAAATATTTCAGCGCCGAACGCGCTGCCGATGCAGACGCGCGCCGCGCAAGTCCTGACCTTCGACACCGAAAAGCGGACAGTCGATGTGGTCTTTACGACCGGCGCCGCTGTTCGCCGCATGCGGTGGGTCGGGTGGGACGAAGCGGTCCCGTTCGATGAGGTGCTTGCGGTCTCTCGCGACGCGATCAATCTCGATCGGCTGAACGCCGGTGCCGTCGCACTCGACTCGCACAACGTCTATTCGTCGCGCGCGATTGTCGGCGTTGTCGAAAAAGCCTGGATCGAAGGCGATATCGGCGTTGCCCGAATTCGTTTCCCCGAAAAAGGCATCGACGAGGCCGCCGATCGCATGGCCTCGCTGGTGATGACGGGAATTATTCGCAATGTTTCCGTCGGCTACACGGTGCAGAAGGTTCGCATCGAGCAGCGCGAAAAGATCGGTGACATTGAAAAGCGCATCGTCGAGCGCTGGACGCCGCATGAAATCTCTTTCGTGACGGTTCCTGCCGATCCTGGCGCGCAAACCCGTGCCGACGCACAGGTTTATCCACTTCACATCGAACGGGCGCAGCCCGCAAATACGGAGATTCCAGAAATGCCCCCGATCGAAGCGCCCGCCAACGAAACCCGCAATGTGCCGGATGCTCCGGTGATCGAGAACGCAAATCCGACCCCGGTTGCCGTCGCAGAGACGCGTGCCGCGGATGCCGCTGCCGAACGGACCCGCGCGGCCGAGATTGTCACGCTCGCGCGGCGTCATTCGATGCCGGAAGACTTTGCCACCTCTCACATTGCGGCCGGCACGGACCTCAACGAAGTCCGTCGCCTCGTGCTCGAAGCCCGTGCCGCCAACGACCCGGCGCCGGGGCTCACCCCTCGCTCGCAGATCGTTCGCGCCGAAGACGAAACCCGTGCCAGTGCGGTCGCAAACGCGGTGCTCCATCGCGCGGACCCGTCGGCAGTAACGCTCGACGATGCGTCGCGCCAGTGGCGCGGCTTCTCGCTGCTCGAACTCGGTCGCGCCTATCACGAGGAAACCACGGGCGAGCGCCTGCGCGGCCTCGGCAAGATGGACCTTGCAGGTCGCATTCTCGGCTTGGGCGGCATGCAGCGCGGCGGCGCCATGTCCACGTCGGACTTCCCGAACATTCTCGCGAATGTTGCGGCGAAGCGCCTGCGCGACAGCTACAAGACTGCGCGCCAGACCTGGAAACCTTTCAGCCGTCAGTCGAATGCGCCGGACTTCAAGGAACGCGCGATCGTGCAACTGCAGGGCATGCCGGAATTCAAGCGGGTGCGTGAGGCCGGCGAATACTCTCGCGCAGCGCTTGCGGAATCCAAGGAAAGCTACGCACTGGCGACCTACGGCCGCATCATCGCGATCACGCGGCAGACGATCATCAACGATGATCTCGGCGCGTTCAGCAAGTTGCCCGTGCTGTTCGGCCGCGCCGCTTCGGAACTGGAAAGCGATCTCGTCTGGAATACGCTGCTTGCATCGCAGGTGATGGGCGACGGCAAGGAACTGTTCCACGCTGATCACGGCAACCTCGCCGGCGCAGGCGCAATCCCCTCCGAAACGACGCTGGAAGCAGCGGAAATCGCGATGGGCGCGCAGAAAGACGCGCAGGACAAGCCGCTGAATCTGAAACCGCGTTTCCTTGCGGTTTCGCGCAAGCACAAGGTTGCGGCGCAGAAGCTGCTGGTTGGCGTCACCGCTACCAAGTCGAGCGACGTGAACGTCTATCAGAACTCGATGGATATGATCGTCGAAGATCGCCTCTATAACGCCGGCGGCAACTCGCCGTGGTTCATCATCGGCGATCCGGCCGAATGGGACACGATCGAATATGCCTACCTCGACGGAGAGGAAGGGCTGTTCACCGAGGAACGCATCGGCTTCGATGTGGACGGCATCGAAGTGAAGGGCCGCCTCGACTTCGCCGCCAAGGCGATCGACTACAAGGCGTTCTGGAAGAACCCCGGCAACTAAAGCGTTTGCCGTTTTGTCGGCGCCTCGCGGCATAGACCGCGGGGCGTTTTCTTTTCGCGCGCACCGCGCAACTCGGGAATCCTCGCATGAAAAATTTCGTGAACTCCGGCAAGGTTTTGGAACTGCCGGCGCCGACCGGCGGCGTTGTGTCCGGCAACTGTTACAAGATCGGATCGCTGATTGCTGTTGCAGCCGTGAGCGCGGCGCAAGGCGAACTCGTGAACTTCGAGCGTTTCGGCCGTTACACGTTGCCCAAGGCAACCGGCGAAGTATGGGCCCCCGGTGATCTGCTCTACTGGAACGACACCAACAAGAATTTCACCAAGACTGCGGCCGGTGCCGTGAAGGCCGGCATCGCCGTCGCAGACGCCATCAATGGTGCCACGGTCGGCGAAGTCGTTTTCGTTCCCACGATCTAAAGGGTCTCGCAATTCAAGGCCGCCGCATCGAAAGGTGTGGCGGCTTTTCTTTTACGAGAGGTTTGGAATGTCGCTGTTTAAACGCATCGCTGCCGTTGCGCTTCAACCGCAACATTCGATTTTCGGGGAACTTGCGGCCGCATATCTCGCGCCCGGTAGTGGGCAAGTGCCGGTCCCTTGCTCGCTTATTATATCGAACCCCGACGAAGATCTTCTCGAATTGCGCGAGAGTAAGGTATTCCGCGAGTCGATCGTTGGCGAGGTTCGCGAGAGCGAAGTTGCAACTCCGAAAAAAGGCAGCACTTTCACGCTTGCTGGCGGCAAAGTGCTGACGATCATCGACGCGCCGCGTCAGGACGATCCAGATCGTCTGATCTGGACTTTTGGCTTAAAGTGAAATCGCAATTCGCGCTTGCCGTTACCGGAAATCTAAAGGCCGATAACGAGAAAACGAAAGCCGCGTTTCTGCGCGGAAATAAGGCGGCGGTGCTTCGCGTCGGTGAAACTGGCAAGCTGCGGTTACGTGAAGACGTGGTTCGCGGCGGTCTCGGTCAACGGCTTGCGAATACCTGGCGGTACGAGACTTATCCGCGCGGCGCGAAACTCGCATACAATCCGGCGACGCTTCTGTTCTCAAGCGCGCCGAAAATCGTCGATGCGCACGCGGACAATACTGTCATTGTCGCCAAGAATAAGCGTCTGCTCGCGATACCGACCGAGAACGTGCCGAAGCGATCAGGCCGTGCCGATGATGGCAGATACCAGACGCGCCGAATGTCGCCAGAGGAAGTCGAGGCACGGTTCAATCAGGATCTGATCCTGATCAAAAAGGGCCGCGTTGTGCTGGCTTTCATTGCGGCTTTACGATCGCGCAACAAGCGCGGATGGCGGCGCGCGGCAAAGGCAACCCAATTGCAGAGCCGAAAGCGTCGTCTCGTGCTCATGTTTGTGTTGACCCCGCAAGTGCATTTGCGCAAGCGGCTGAACTATCGGTCGATCTTCGATCAATTGATCCGCGACTGGCCGGAAATACACATAGCGGCCGTCAATACGAATTTAGGAATGTCACTGCGATGACTGCTTGGCGCCAGGCCGTGCACGCGCTGCACTCTGCCCTCACGGTAAAGTCGCAAGAAAGCGGATCCGATATCTGCGCACCGTTGCTCAACGAACTTTTGCCGGAGCGGCTTGAGGCTTTCGGTTCTGATGGCCTCGAAATGTTCTTGAATGTGCTGAATGGCGCAAAGTCGGCAGAAGACTCGGCAGAATTTATCGGCGCCGAGTTGCCTGGTGCGGTCGATGGTTTCGATATTGTTTGGCACGCTCGCGTTGAATTGATTGTCGGCGGACTGGACCAACCCACTCGGCAGGCGGCGTTCGATCTTGCACTTGACGCCATCGATGCCGCGCTTGCCCTTGATCGCACGCTTGGCGGCAAGGTCACGCATGCGCGCATTCTGCAGCCGGATATGACTGATCACGCTGCCGCAGGCATGGACAATATCGACGGCGCCGACATTACCGTTGAACTGCAATTCACATCATCCAAACCTTATTGACAGGATTTCCGATGAAAAAGGAAACCGCCGCCCCAACTGCGAAGGTCGCGCCGAACTATGTGTACCTGCTCGATCGCGCGAAAGACTGGCCGGCCGGGACCATTCTTCCGGCTACCGCCGACACGCTCGCGCTGCTTACAGACGCCGACGCCAAGCACCGCCCCGCGACTGCGCGCGAATGCAGCATCGCAGGTTTTTCCTCGTAACTTCGCGCGACCGCGCAACCGCTCCCCCGGAGGGCTTTCTTTATGACGACTTCCTCGCAGCCGCGTGGCCTTGTTACTGATTTTCTTTTTAAAGAGCAGGCCGTCCCCGGCGTTGTTGCGACCGGCAATTACATCAAGACCTTCATTTACTCGCACGGCCTGGAAGAAACCGAGCCTTTTGAGGAAGATCGCATTCTTGGCGTAACGCGTCATAACAATCGCGATCAGACCGAGCCCGCGCCCGGCCTGCCGAATGCAGCAGGAAGCATCGATTTTCCAGTCGATCTCAATCACATCGGCTATGTGCTGAAAGGCGTCTTCGGCGCTCCGGTTTCGACTGGACCTACGAATTTTACGCACGTTTTCACGTCAGGACTTGAAGTGCTTCCGCATTTCACCTGCGAGACCAAACTGGCGGCAGCCGATTTCCGGCAATACGACGCTGTTTTGATGAATACGGTGTCGCTCGAACTCGCGCGCGCACCGGGCTTTCAGCGCTGCCAGGTTGGCGCGCTGTTCCGCAAGGAGAACAAACTTGCTGCCAGTGGGGGCGGCACGCCAGATGCCGCGATTTCCCGCATTCCGTTCGCCGCAGCTGCCGGTGCGCTCAAGATCAATACCGGCGGCGGCTACGTGCTGGCCGGTAGGCTGAATTCGGCGTCCTTCAACTACGACAACAAAGCGAAGCCGCAGGAATACGTCAATAACAAGTGGATCGCAGGCCACGATCTCGACGAGCCTGCATCAGCGGGCGGCTCGTTCGGCACCCGCTACATCGACTCGACGTACTACGATCTCGCCAAGGCCAAGTCGCTGCTCGGCATTCAGTTTGTGTGGGAAGTCAGCGCCAACCTGTCTCTCACGATCGAAATGCCGAATGCACGGCTTGCTCCGAAAGGAACGCCAATTTCCGGTCCCGCCGGACTTGATGTTTCTTATGACTATCGAGCCGAGCAGGTGAATTCTGCGCCGATGGTTACGGCAACGCTCAAGAACCAAACCGCAACCTATTAACAGCGAGACCGTCCATGCAGAGTGATCCTGATCTTTCGCGCGGCTACGATGTTGTGATTGGATTGCAAGCCGCGCCTCCCTTTCTTCGCAAGGACCTTGGTGCGGGCGCTTGGGTTTCGGTGCGAGCGATTACGCAGCCGGAACTCGATGAAATTGCTGCCGAGGTGGATTCGATTTGTCGTGATCTGCGCGTAGGCAGCGGCGCAGCGGTGCTTGTGTCGAAGATGCTCGGTCACGAGTTGCGCGCGGACATGCTCGCAAGTGCTGCTTATGTCGATGGCCTACAGGAGCGCTTGACGCGATTTCGCGTCGCCATGCGCTGCATTGGCGAATTCGGCAACGTGTACGCGCGCTCTGGTGAAGCGCGTGTGCCGCTCGATCCGAAGAAAGATGAGCATGTCGCTCACTTTCTGCTCGACCCGACTTTCTCGCATACCGTTGCGAACGCTGCCTATCGCGGCGTCCATGAGGTGTTTGCCGAAAAAAAAGGATAAGCGGACTGGCGGATTGGCTCGGTAGCGGCGGCGGCGAGTATTGCGAAAACTGCCGCTGCAATAACGAACCCTGCTCGCGCGGCGAGCGGGGCGCCAATGGCTCGCTATGTCCGCAGATCGAATTTATGCCGCGCACAACGCTCGCCCGCGCGGTGATCGCAACGCTATTGCGGCCGGGCGTCTGGAAGCGCGCAAGCATGGGCGGCGATATCGTCGGCCTCGATATCACTGAAAGCCTAGCCTCGTTACCCGACCGAACACCGCGCGACTTGGCGCGCGAGTATTTAATCGTGGGCGAGCGAGCATTATTGACGGCAATCCGCCGCTCCGATGCCGACAAGGATCCTGCAAATGGCAAATAAATCGACCGGCGTTGAGGTTCGGTTTTCAGTCAAGGACTTCGAGTCGGTTGTGGCCGCATTACGCGCGAGTGGTGATGCTGGCGATGCAATGGCGCGACGGCTTGAAATGGCCGGCCGTGCTGGTTCGCGCGGCCTGAATGCGATTGACACGGCGGCGGCCGGCATACGAGATCGGGCACGCGCGCTGTCTGGCGAACTCGGTCTTGTTGGCAATGTGTTGCAGTCGATCGGGCCGTGGGGCTTGGCGGCCGGTGCTGGCATTGCTGTAGTCGCGATTGCGTTCAAAAAATTACTGGAGTTCGCCGATAGGTTTGCCGAGAAGGCACAGAAAATCCGTGACGTTGCCGAAGCCGCGCAGCTAACCAGCGACGGGCTGCAAGCGTTGCGTGAAGCTGGACAAGACGTAAGTGTTGCTGGCGAGAAGGTTGACGCATTCGCTGGTCGGTTTGCGGTAGGCATGAACGAGCTTCGCCAAGGTCAGGGCGAGTTGTTCAAGATCATCAACCAGATTGACCCGAAGCTAACCCGGCAGCTTGCGCTTGCGAAGGATATGGAGTCTGCCTGGAATCTGCTGGCACAGGCTTATAAGCGTGCCTCTGATGCTCAAAGGCTCGATATTACCAAGGCGGTTGCCGGTCAGCGCAACATAGGTGCAGGACTTATTCTTGAGCAGATTGCAGACGCGGGTGGGCTGCAGGCTTATGCTGACAAGGCCCGCGCAACCGGCGAAATTCTGGACCGCGAGCTTATCAAGCGCCTAGCAAAGTTGCGGACGGAAAACGATTCGCTGAAAGACTCTATTGAAAATACGTTGGGCTCGATTTTCTCCGAGTCTGCCTTACGGTCGAGTAATCAGTTTCTTAGCAACATCAAGGAAATTCTCGATCACGCCGCAGGATTTAAGGCGTCTGCCGACTTTTCAAAGTTGATTGATGCTTTCACCAGCAAAGGCGCCGCGGGCGTCGCGAATGTTCTCGGTGTATCCGGAACCATGCCGACACTGCAGGCGATCTTGAACGCCGTGCAGGCGCTAAAACAGTTACCTAGTCCGTTCTCCGAACCGGATGGACAGGTAGTCAATGGTGTTTGGGTTCCTGGGCGTGCCCGTTCGCAGGGAAAAAAGGGTGGACTTCCCTTTTCGCCGCCGAATCCGGATTATCGTCCAACGCCAGACAATGCAAATGCGCCAAAGTTCGATCCGGATTGGATTCTCAACCAGATGCGCGCTGCTCTGCAGATCCTAGGCTCGGCTGCTACGCCGGCAGAGCAGCGGGAGTTGCGTTATCGTGAGTTAACGAAAGCCGCAACAGATGCGCAGGTTCCGATGGCGGCGGTTAACCGTGCGATGGCTGATTTCGATCTTTCGCAAAAGCGCGCGATGACTTCGACCCGCGAGCGGCTCGGTCTTATGTCAGAGGAAGAACTGATTTCCGTTCGCCTCGCGGAATTGCAGCGCCAGCGCGCCGACGGCATCATAAAAACCGACGAGGAAATGGTTGCCGCCGAGCGGAACGTGCGGCGGGAAGTCGAGGAAACCTATCAGAAGATGCTCGTGCGCAGTTCGCGCATGCCGCAACTCAAGCAACTGGAACTCGACTCCAATAATCTTGCCAAATCACTCGACGATGGTTTGACCGGCAGCATTCGCTCTTTTTCTTCGGATATCGCCGCCGCCGCCAATGGCACGCAAAAATGGTCTGACGTAATTCCGAACCTCACAAAACGCCTTACTGCGCTTGCAGCGGAAATGGCGGTCGTGCGCGTGGTATCGAGCGGCGTCAGTGCAGTCATGAATTATCTCATGCCCGGTTCGGCGCCGGGCGGCGCGGGCAGTTCCGGCAGCATTATTCCCAGCGCAAAAGGTAACGTATTCGCCGGCGGCGAAGTCGTGCCGTTCCGCCTCGGCGGTGTAATTTCGCGGCCCACGACGTTCCCATTATCGCGTGGCCGAACTGGCCTTGCCGGCGAGGCGGGAACGGAGGGCATCTTCCCGCTCAAGCGCACGCGCGATGGTCAGTTGGGGGTCATCGCGGCTGGCGCCGGCGGCGCCTCGCTGCAGCAAACCGTGCTCGTCAATAATTACGGTGCCGAGGTGGATCAGCGCACGAATGATAACGGCGATCTGGAGATTACCGTGCGCGCAACGGCGCGCGACGAATATGCCTCGCATCGGATGAATTCGATCAATCGCCAGAAATACGGCCAGTGGCCGAGCGTGAAGGCCAGGAGTTAGCGTCGTGCGATCCCTCCCCTTGTCGCTATCAGGCAGAATGCGCGTCGATGGTTATGGCGTGCAGGCGCGGTCGAATACCGAAAGTTTCCCGACGGAAGTCGGCGAACCCATGACGCGCGTTCGCTTTACCGGCGAACAGGAAGACATGCGTTGTTCGATGCGGCTTTCTCTGGATGAGTATATGGATCTGCTGAACTTCTGGCGTTACGACCTGGCGCATGGCTCGCAGCCGTTCATTGCGGATCATCCGGAGACAATGCGCGTTTGCGTCATGAACTTTCTCGGCCGCGCTCCGCAACGCGGGGCGCTGCGGCGCGGGCGGTTTAGCGTCGAACTCGAACTGCATGTGACCCTGTGAGCGAGCTTACCTCCGCCCGCGCGACTGAACAGGCCATCGCGCAGCACGCCGAAGATCCTTTTATCGTGCTGTTGACGATTTCGCACCCGTCGCTTGCGGCTCCCTATCGTTTTGCGCGCAACCGAGAGAAGATAATCTCGAATGGCGAAACTTTTGGAGCGGCTTATTTCGAAATCGAATTGCCGGGCGACGGCGATGCTGCGCCGCAGGCGACAATTACCGTCGCCAATATCGACCGGAGAATAGGACAGGCGCTTGAGCGCCTGCCCGCTGACGACAATACGATCTGCACGATCGATATCGTTCTTGCGTCGACTCCTGACATTATCGAGCGCAGGTGGGAGCAGTTTACCTTGCAGGAAGCGTCATGGGATTCGATGGCGCTGCAGGGCAAAGTCGGTCGCGCCATGCTTTACGATGAACCGTGGCCCAATCTGCGGGTAACGACCCGGTTATTCCGGTCCATTTCTGCCGATGCATGATGCCGCTGCGGGCCTGCAATGGGCCGACCGCTATTTGCAGATTCCGTTCAAGGATTTCGGCCGCGACTTCAACGGCGCCGATTGCTTCGGACTCTATGCGCTGATTTTGGCGAACGAAGCGCAGGTACGCGTGCGCGAGGTGGGTGTCAGCGTAGGCAGATCCCCCCGTGCTGTGATGGCCCAAGTTGCCGTGGAGATCGCATCAGGACGATGGCATCGCGTGGAGCACCCGCGCCGCTTCGATCTCGTGCAAATGTTCGCCTATGCGGCCGGCCATCGCTCGGCCGATTTGCATGTCGGCTGCGCAACCGGACCGGCTTCTGTGATCCATACCGAGCGCCCGCACGGCGTCAAACATGAATCGCTGGCCGACGAATTCGTCCAAGCCCGCGTCGTGGCCTTCTGGCGGCCAAAGGGACTGCAACATGAAACCCGTTAAGGCCGCTGATCTTGCCGGCGCGCTGCCGATCGTAGCCGAGTTTCGGCGCACGATTTTCAGCGACGAGCGCGACATACGGCCGTTTACACCGGGGCTTTCGATTGCCGAGATCGTCGATCGCTTTCCCGTGCCGCGTGAATTTTCGACGCATGGCGCGGTTTTTCTCAAGCGCCATGCCAAGGATCCTGGCATCGAGGTCGCGCGGGCTTTCTGGCATCTTGTGCGTCCGAAGCCGGGAACGGTGTTGTTCATTGCCGTCGCGCCGCAGGGGGGCAGCGGCAAGCAAATGTTCGCTCTGGTTGCGGCGATTGCGCTCGTCGCGCTGACGGCGTGGATCGGCGGCGGCGGGCTTGCTTTTCTAAGCCCACTTCTCGGAGCGGGAACGACCGGCGCGAAGATCGCGAGCGCGGCATTTGCTGTCGCCGGAGCGGCCGCAATGGCAGCCATGTCCAAGCCCGTCGTCGGCGCGCAGGCAGACGCCGAGCAGAAGACATTCGGGCAAGCTGGTATTTCGCAAAATGTGCTTTCGATCAATCAGCCGCTGCCCGCGGTGCTCGGCGCGCTCCGTGTGTCGCCGCCGCAGTTAATGCGACCCTACACCACGATCGAGAATACGGATCAGTTTGTGCATGGCGTGGTTGGCTTAAGCGGACCGGTCGATATCAACGCGATCAAGGTCAACGAAACGGCCGTCGAGGATCTTCCGGCCGGACAATTCACGTTTGAGGTCCGTGAGGGCCACGCAGACGATACCGAGCTTACGCTTATTCGAAACAGTGCGTTCGAGGAATCGATCAACCTTGAAATGTCGCGGCACCGGCTCGATAAAGACAATATCACGTTGATCGAACCTCATGCCGCATCCTACCCGCAGCCGCATATTTTCCGCAGCGCGCGCAACGCCGACAAGTTCCGGATCACGCTGAACTTTCCGCAGGGCTTGTCGAGGTTCGACAACGGCGACGCCGTATTGCTGCCGCTCCGGCTCGAAATGCGCGCGGTAGGCGAAAGCACATGGCGCAAGCTGCCGGAAATGCATTTTGAGGCAAGCGTCCGCTCGGCCTTCCGGCAGGAAATCGTGTTTCAGTTTGGCGGTGACGAAAATGCGCTGCGCCAGGCAACCGCGAGCGTTACGTCGCTTTGGAAGCGGCTATATGCCAAAAACGCAGAGTGGGAGTCCGATTTCTATTTCCGCGCTTCGGCGGCGCCGCTGGATTTGAGCACGCTTCATGTGTTTGCGGCGGCGGATCAGCTTCTGATTTATCTGTCTCCTGCGGCGTTCCCGCGCGGACAGTACGAATTTCGAATGCAGCGCGGTTTCACGCAGAACGCAGGTGATGAGCATAGTGCGGTTACTTACACTGGCGGGCTGTTTACCTATCGCACTCTTTCCGGCGGCAAACAGCAAATACCGAATCAGAGCGTTTATGCTGGCTCGATCGCCATCCAGAGTTACACCACGTTTCGCAACGAATATCCTTTCGCTGCCCGCGGTGTCGCGATGGTCGCCTTCAAGGCGAAAAATCTACAGATCAACTCCATCAGCTTCGATGCCGCGCCGATTGTTCCGGTCTGGAATGGATCGAACTGGAATGACCGCGAGCCGTCGAGCAATCCCGCTGCGCTAACGCGTTGGGTTCTCACGGGTTCGCTGAACGCAAGGCCGCTGGACCCCGCCTTGTCGCAAGGCATGGAAGACTGGTTCGAATACTGCGACTTGAACGGGTTGTCTTGCAACGCGCTGATTACAGACGGCTCGGTTGAGCGCGCGGCAAATCTCGCAGCGAATTGCGGTGATGCGATCATGCGCGACTCTGACAAATGGGGACCGGTCATCGACCGCGACCGGAGCGCTGAACCGGCAAAGCAAGCCTTTTCCGCGCACAACATGACCGCGCCACTGATCATGCGGAAACTTTTTTCCCGGATTGCGGACGGTATCTATCCGACCTTCGTCGATGCACAGCGCGATTACGCAACGCGCACGCTTGATCTTCCGGTCTATGCCGATGGGGTTGATGCCAGCCATAATCCGCTGATGGAAGGTGCCAGCTATGACGGCCTGACCTTCGAAGCTCTCGTGCGCCGCCGCGCGACGCGCGATCTTCGCCGTGCCAGGTATCGCGCGGTGAGTTATTCCTGGGGTTGCAATCAGGAGCAATTGATCGCCAAGAAAGGCGATATCGTTGCCCTGGCACACGATATCCTCGCTGAAACTTACGGCATGGGGCGCGTCCGGTCTTTTCAGAAGGACAACGCCGGAAACTTGCTTAGGGTTACGCTGAACACCGCGATTGCCGACATTCCGGTAACGTCTCCGAACGACTTTTTTGCCGTGTCGGACATGACAAAATTGTCCGACGTATTCACGCTCGGCAGCGTTCATCTTGGCATGCAAATTCGCCTCGCCGACGGCGGGATCGGATTGATCCCGGTCTCATCCGTGGAAGGCGCAACCTTGATCGTCGATCAGGGAGTTGGCGGCTTTCCAGCTCCCAATCATCTTCGGGCAGGTTGTCTTGCGCAAGTCGGATGGCGCGAGCGGGTGAGCCGGCGCGTGATCATCGCGAATATCGTTCCGCGCAAAGGCTACGATGCGCAGATCGAGGCGGTGGATGAAGCGCCGCAAATTCACGCCGGACTTTAAGGAAACAATTTATGGCACTTCCCGCAGCGAGCCGGAACACTCCGGATCCGGACGATACGCCGTCGATTACGGGTAGCGATTACGCAAAGCAGGTTGCCGCCAATCTGCAGCGCGTTTTCGACATGACGATCAGCCACCTCGGCAATATTTCCGGCAGCGCAAATGCTGTTGTCGCAGAGGCAACGCCCCCGTTGCTTTCTTCCTACGTTCACGGGCAGACGTTTCGCCTCGTTCCGGCTGCGAACAATACCAATGCGGTGACGATCAATATCGATGGCCGCGGCGCGCGCGCCTTGCGGAACTCGGACGATGGTGCCTTGACGGGTGGCGAGTTGGCATCCGGCAAAGGGATCGAGTTCTGGTACGACGCTGCTGTCGATCGCTTCAAGCTGTCTGCGCAGACTGTCGCGCAGGCCATCGCGTCGCTGGCTGCCAGCGTCGCCGCGTCCAATCTATGGGACACGATCATTGAGATCCCGACCGCGCCCAACGTAACACAGATTGAGCAGACGTTCACGGCCGGACTGTATGAGCTGATCGAGGTGGTTTTTGACGGTCTAAGCCTTGCGGGGTCCGGCCGTCCGATCTTTAGCCTTCGCAATAACACAACGGCCATCGTAACGCTTGATGATGCCACGAATAATATCGCTGGAAATGCGGACGTGGTTACAGGATCTGTGCGCTTCGTGGTTGGAAATCTTGGTCCCAAGGTTTCCTTGGGCATTCTGGATTACGCATTGGCCGCCGCTAACGGTGCGGCCAGCATGTTTACCGCCAAGGCGGGGGCCGCTCATTCCACGGCCGCAGACCGCATCCGCATTCAATCTTCGACAGTAAACGCATTTGACGCCGGCCGCATCACGATCCGCGGCCGCCGCCGCACGGCATAAGGGGACCTGTCTCGTGTCAACTGTGGTGAATTTCAAATTTGCGAGAAACGCGCCCTTCACCTGCGTGTTTGTTTCGAAGGGCAGCAACGGAGCCGCGCACAACTTTACCGGCTCGACTTTCCGCATGCAGGTGAAAGCGCGCGATGCCAACGGCGATCCGACCGGCGCACCATTGCTGACGCGGGAAACCGGCTCCGGCATCGCCGGCACGCTTGCGGCTGGTGAAATCATCCCGACGTTTCCGGCGCAGTCTCTGTCTGTGGGCGTTTATGTTTACGACCTGTTGCGCCTGGAATCTGGTGCTGTGAAGGAAAGAATCTGGACCGGCACGATTACTGTCGTGTCAGGCGTTACGGAGGCTCCGTAAAATGGCTGCCATCGAAGTGCTGCGCGATACCTCGGTCGATATCGTAAATGAGCGCGGCCCGATTACGATTATTAGCGGCGACCAGGGTCCGGCCGGTTTCAATGGTGCTGATGGCGGCTCGGCTTCGGCCGGCGCTGAAACGGCGCTGGCCTCGGCATCGACCGTCAATTTAGGCGTTGTCGGGTCGGAGCGCGTGCTGCTCACCGGCTCTGTCGTCACGAATACGATCACCATGGGCGCAAACCAGCGCCGACGGGTGCGCGTGCAAGACGGCTGGATGTGCAGCGTTCCCGGCGTGCTTGTGCGCTGGATTCCGCCCGGTTCGGTCATTGTTCTGGAATCCGATGGCGCAGGAACCGTTCGCGTCGTGCAGCGATCGCTCGCTATCGGAAACGTCTCCCACATTGAGGCCGATGATCCGTGGTCGGCCATGCTATTCAAGCCTTCAATATTCGCGAATTGGGCCGCGAAGCCTTGGCTTGATGACGGCTGGATTTATTCGAATGCGTCCGGCAATCGCTCCTATTACGACAGCAAGGGCGTCCTCCGGTACGCGGGTGTAAACGAGCCCGCTTTCGATACGATCTGGAATACGGGCGAGCGCGGCCTGCAATACTTCGGGGCGCGGACGAATCTCGCATTAAGATCATCGGATATCGCTACTTCGCCATGGGCTTCCAACGCGGCACCGACAATCACTGCCGACGCAGGGATGGCCCCCGACGGAACGATGACGGCTGACAGGATTGATACTGGACCATCGATATATTC
The DNA here is from genome assembly GCA_035440445.1 of Xanthobacteraceae bacterium. Lineage (GTDB taxonomy): Bacteria > Pseudomonadota > Alphaproteobacteria > Rhizobiales > Xanthobacteraceae. The sequence goes on along the minus strand of DAORMJ010000009.1, from coordinate 28,525 downwards.
CGGCGTTTATCAAATTATTACAGCGGTCAATGCCTCGGTCTACGCGCACTCCGTCTATTATAGGTACCTGTCCGGTAATCCAAACGTCCGCATCGGAGATAACGGCGCTGCGGTCGTTAATATTCAAACGGGAGCGATAGTATCAGGCAACGCGAGGCTTATAGATGCCATGCCGGGTGGCTGGTTTCGATTTGAGTCTGTCAGCGCGGCGACATCAACATACTTTGTGCCTGTAACCTATTCGGAGAATGCAACTACAACATCGCTGCTTGTTTGGGGTTGTCAGCTTGAGCTTGGAAATATCGCATCCCCTTATATTGCGACTGCAGGTTCACAAGTTACACGCGCGGCTGATGTTCTCTATCGCGATCTTCCGGCCAGCATCGTCAACCAGAATGAAATGACGGCGTATGTTCGCGGCGCGTGGCGTCACAGCGTTGCCGCAGGTGTTACGGAAGTAATTGCCGCCATAGGAAATTCGGCGGCTGCTTTTGGTGACGACGTTTATATGGCCAGAGGAGATACGGCGATGGTGCTATATCCTCCAGTCTCGCCTGTGAACGTCAACTCTGCTGTTGCGATCACCCCTAAATCCGCAAAGGTGGCTGCAAGGCTTAAGGCTAACGACACAAAGCTTTACGCGAACAACAATGCAGGCGGACAGGATACGTCTTGCGCGGTTCCGGCGAACATTAATCGATTTACGCTCGGTCGCGCGCCGTGGGCTGGCGGAGGTGTTGAAATGAACGGCAACATCATGGAAACCGCGATTTGGTCGCGCGGACTTCCTGACGCCTCACTTCAGACGATCTCAACGTAAGGCCACACGATGAACGAAGACCAAATCCCCGAATTGCTGCGGCCCTATCTGATCGAGAAGCCGTCAAATCCTTCGCGCGTTTTCTCCGGCGTCGAATGCGTTTACCTGCGGTTCGACAGCGCGGAGCAGGCCGAAGGCGTGTTCTCTGACCTGTTTCTCGCGCGCGGCTGTCCGGAAGATCATCTTGCGAAGGCATTAGAAGGCGCGCGCGGTGACTTCACGCTTCCTGGCGTAGGTGACTTCTCGGTCATCGGCACGATCTATAACGACGATGCCGAGTATGGTGTCGGCGATCATGGCATGCCGATCATTGTCACACCGCCGACCGCAAAGCCCGGCTGGCATGTGAATCTGTTGCCGGCTTAAGCCGCGCACGACTCGAACTTTAAGCCGCCCTCCGGGGCGGCTTTTTCTTTTCTGCGATCAATTCAAAACGCGCGGCGCTTCGGCAACGCGCGGCAACGAGGTGCTGTCATGGCGCGCTACGAAATCCGCAATCACTTTCTTTTCAAGGACGGCAAACAGGTGCCGTACCTGCCGACGCCGAATCGCGGCGGCATCATGCAGCGGATCACTGGTATCGTCGATCACGATACCGCCTCAAATCCGCTTGATCCGACTGGCGATATCGGCTGGCTCCGGATGCATCAGGCAAAGGCGTCCGCGCACTTCGTCATCGACTGGTATGGCAACATCTTTCAGCTTGCCCCGTGCAATGTGAGTTGCTGGCACGCCGGCCCTTCCCGTTTCGGCGGCCGCGTGAACTATAACGCGCACTCTATCGGCATCGAGCACGATAACCCCGGCTATCTTCGTAAGGTCGATGAAGGCGTCTATCAAGGTGTCTGCACGATCGACACCAGACGCAATCCTGCGTTTCATGTCGCCGCAGCGCCGGTGCAGCACAATCCCGCGCTGATCATGTTCTGGCTCGCCTATTCGCCGGCGCAGATTGAAGCGTCGGCCGGGCTGCACATGGCGCTGGCGAGCGCCTATCCGACGATCGACGAAGTGCGCGGGCATTGGGAAATCAGTCCCGGCCGCAAAACGGATACCAATCCGCTATTCCCGCTCGCGCGCATGCGTTCGATCGTGCTCGGCAATCGCCAGAACCTGCCGACCGGCCCGGAGCGCGTCGCTGAACTTGCCGCCGATCCGAAGGCTGAAATCGGCGTTCCTGCGGCAACGATCCCCGCCGGCTACGTCGCGGACCAGGCGGCGCAGGCGGCCCTTTCTTCGCCGCAGGCGGCCTATTCGGATCTGACCGCGCAACTCACCACGCTCTCCTATCAGGGCGTCGCGCTTGCCGGCAAAATCGTGATGGTTCTCGGAATTCTGTTCGCGCTCTATGTGGCCGGAAAATACGTCTGGCAGATCGCGATCGGGCCGCTCTGGCAGCGCCTGGTGCCGAAGCAACCCGATCCCGCCATGCTGGCCGGATCCGAGTATCAGCCTGTCGTGACCGCCTATGATGGTGCTTATCCGCCGCCTCCGTCTGCGCGCCGGTCGCGGGCGGCGCCGGCAAAGCGCCGGAAGTTGTCCAAGCGGCGGCGCGCCGCATGATCGGGCAATTCATTCCCGACCTCGTGCGGGATTTCTTCGCGCCGCTGTTCACGCTGATCGGCGGAGATCGGCGGCGGGCTTGCGCTCCTGCTCTCCGCGATGATGCCAACGATCATCGCGGCAATCCCCTTCCTTGCCCCGTTCGCACCGCTCGCAATGTTGATTGCAGAACCGGCGCGAAAAATCGGGGTGGTATTGCTCACCGTTTACGGCATCTTCGCGGTGGGCCTGTTCTCCGGTCGCCGCGAAATTCGTGCGGATTGGCGCGCGGCCAACGAAACTATCGCGATTGCTTATGCCGAACGCGATGCCGAGAACTTCCTGAAAACCCAGGCTCGCGCCGATGCGCTTGAAGCGCAGATCGAGCAAGAGCGCCAACAACGCAAGGATGCGCAAGATGCGCTTCGCAAAAGCATCGGCCCTGGTAACAGCCGCTTTACTCGCGACGATATTGAGCGGCTGCGGGACTATGACCGGAACACCGCCCCTTCCCGTAAACCTCTCCGATGAATGCGAGCGCCGTTTCGGCAACCCCGTTGCCGAGCCGGATGAACCCGAGGAAGGCGACGCCACGGTCGAAACCGTGACCGAATACAAGGGCGCGCTGCGCCATGCCAACGGCAAGATCGTCGCGCGCAACAAATGCGAGGCCGATCAGCGCCGCCGTTACAAGGGCAAGCCATGACCAAAGCCAAAAACGGGACGCTGACCGAGCGCGTGGTTCGCCTCGAAACCTTTCAAGAGGTGAATTACAAAACCATGTGCGAGATCAAATCCAAGGTGGACGGCATGCCGTCTGCCGAGACGATCGGCGCCATGTCCGTCAAGTTGAACGAATTGCACGATCTCGCCACGCAGGCGAAAGGCGTAAAACGCTTCGCGCACCTGATCTGGCCGGCTATCGCTTCAGCAGGATCCTACCTCGCAGGCTATCTCACCTTCCACAGGCCCGGATAATTGCATGTCCAGTAAATTGACGCGCGCCGCCGCCGCGGCCGCGGTCGGCTATCTGCAAGGCGCGCTGAACGACGGCTTCTCGCCGAACGGCAAACCGAGCGCCACTTTCGAAGCGCTGCGCCGCTACAACGCAGCCAATCCCAAAGCCAAGCTGCATCGCGCTTCTTTCGTGCAGCGGATTGATCGCGCCAAAGAACTCTTTGGTCTTGCGGCCAAAGCGCCCGCGAACGCGCCGCAGGCCCGCGCCGGAGATCCCGGATTTTCGCTCGGCGGCACGCCGCAGGATCGCACGATCGTCAGGCAGACCGATGAAATCAACCGCCTGCGCGAGGCGCTGAAAGAAGCGCACCGCAGCGAGATCGATGCCGAGGAAACCAAGCGGATCCTGGGCGTGCTCGGCTCGACGCCGGCGAGCCCGCCGGACTGGCTGTTGCGGGTATCCAAGGCTGGCGACGGCATCGAGACGCCGATGACCATGTGGGCCGACTGGCACGCTGGCGAGGTGGTCGATCCCGCACAGGTCGGCGGCGTCAACGAGTTCAATCTGTCGATCCTCGATCGCCGCGTGAAAACGCTGGTCGAGAAGACTTTCGAACTTTGTCGCAACCATCACGGCAAGAAATATCCCGGCATCGTCGTCGCGCTGACCGGAGATTTCGTATCCGGCGGCCTGCATCCGGAATTGCAGAAGACCGACGAACTCGACGTGCTGCCTGCGGCATTGCATGTGCGCGATCTGCTCGTGCGCGCGCTGACCGATATGGCCGACGAATTCGGTTCGGTCTATTGCCCGGCGGTCTGCGGCAATCATGGCCGCGGCACGCTGAAACCCGAATTCAAGGACTATCTGCACAAAAATTACGACTGGCTGATCTATCAGCTGCTGATCCGTCATTTCGAGCGCGACCCTAGGGTGACGATCGACGTGCGGGCGACGAATGACGTTTCGTTCCGCGTGTTCGGCCGCCGCTTTCTGTTGATGCACGGCGATATGCTCGGCGTGAAGGGCGGGGACGGCATCATTGGCGCGCTCGGGCCGATCATGCGCGGGCGCGTCAAGGTCGGCATGCAGGCGGCCGCGCTCGGGCAGGATTTCGATCATTTGATGATCGGGCACTGGCACCAGGAAATCGCGCTGCCTTCCATCACGGTTTCGAACACACTGAAAGGCTTCGACGAATTTGCCATGTCCGCGCTGCGGGCCTTGCCGTCGCTGCCCTCGCAGCCGCTCTGGTTTGAGCATCCGGAATACGGCCGCACTTCCTATTGGAACGTGCGGTTGGAGAAGCCGAAGAAAATTTCGCAGGAATGGGTTTCGATCCCGAAGGTGGCAGCATGACGAACGTAATCGGCTTCGTTGGCGCGATCGGCAGCGGCAAGACGACGGCGCAGAAGCGATTGCAGGAAGCGTTCGGCTTCTCGCGTGTTCGCTTTGCCGGCCCGCTGAAAGACATGATGCGCGCGCTCGGGCTTTCCGAAGCCGAGATCGACGGCGATTTGAAGGAAAAGCCCTGCGCGCTGCTCGGTGGCAAGTCTCCGCGCTACGCCATGCAGACGATCGGAACCGAGTGGGGTCGCGGGCTGATCGATTCCGACTTGTGGATCAATGCCTGGCGTCGGGCGGTTACGGCCGCGAATGCGATTTGTGTCGTCGCCGATGATTGCCGCTTTCCGAATGAAGCGGCGGCCATTCGTGCGCTCGGCGGCAAGATCGTGCGCATCACCGGCCGCGCCGGCGACACGTCGGCCGCCGCACATGCCTCCGAGGGGCAGCCGATCGAGGCGGATATTGAGATCGAGAATACGGGCGACCTGGCGGCGTTCTATGTGTCCGTGGATGATTTGCCCCGGCGCCTGTTCGACTGGTGCGCTCGGCCGCGCTGGCCCGCTCGCTTGCCGTCATTGCGCTAAAAGAAAATCCGCCAGAGCGGGCTTAGATGCACTGCCCATAGTGCAACACCGGCCGCAATCAGCGTCGCCCCGGCGAGGATCTGGCGCAACGTCATTCGTCGCCGTCCGCGATCTCGCGCCATCCGGTCAAGTCGCTTGCAAACAGCACCGCGCGCTCGTTTTCGCGGGTACACCAGCCCTCGACCATGCTCGGCTCCAAGTTGCCGTAAAAGGACTTCCCCGATGGCCCGGATCGCTTGTCCCAACTGACACGCAATTCGTGGCCGTCGCGGTGCTTTGCCATGATGGTCCGGTTTTTCGGCGCCGTCGTCATCGGCTGGTAGTTCATGTGGCATCCTCGATCCCCGCGAGAACGCCTGCCGCGCACGCTTTCAAACTTAAAACTTGTCACCACGCAACCCCGTGCACCGAAAGGTGTGCGGGGGCTTTTTTTTATATGCGAAGGCGTTTCGTTGGGGATTTCATTGGGGCGAGAAAATCCCGCGCGAGAAAACGCCTAATTTTATTGGTGGGCCTGGCAAGACTCGAACTTGCAACCAGACCGTTATGAGCGGTCGGCTCTAACCATTGAGCTACAGGCCCGGAAGGTGGCGGAAACTATCAAGCCGGTCCGCGCTGCACAACGGCCAAATCGCCGCCAATTCTGCGCCTAAAATGAGCCTCGAAACTCTGGCGAGTTGGCGCCTTGTCATGAGGAAGGTCTATGATGAACCGTAAGATTTCGCTGCTTGCCGCGCTTTTTCTAGGATTTTTCGCGCACGCCGCGTCGGCGCAAACGCCGGCCGCGCAAACCCGCGTGCCAACCCTGAACCTGACCGGAGAAGGCTCCGCAGAAGCCAGCCCCGAACTCGCCGTCGTCCAGATCGGTGTCGCGGTAACGGGCAAGGTTGCGAAAGACGCGCTCGCGGAAAATTCACGGCTGCTCGCAGCCGCTCTCAACGCCGCCAAGGAACAAGGCATCGAAGCGCGCGACCTGCAAACCTCCGGCCTCTCGCTCCGCCCCGATATCGTACGCGCCGAGAAATGGCCGCATCGTGAAGTGATCGGCTACCAGGTGAACAACGTCGTGACGATGCGGGTGCGCGATATCAGCAAGCTCGGTGCGCTACTCGATCGTCTGGTCGTGCTTGGCATCAACGATATTCGCAACATCAACTTTTCCGTCACCAACCCTGCCCCGCTGATCGAGCAGGCCCGCACGGCTGCAATCAAAGATGCGATCAGCAAGGCGGAGAAATATGCCGAAGCCGCCAACCTTCGCATCGTGCGCGTGTTGACGATCAACGAAAGCGGCGTCGAAGTTCCCGCCGTGCGCCCCATGGTGCTGACGCGCGCCGCCAGCGCCCCGCGCCCGGAGGTGCCGATCGAAGCCGGCGAGATCGTCTATCGCGCGCGCGTCAACGTGGAATTCGAGATCGCACCGAAATAGCTCATGCTTTCGGCCGCACGAAGATAACAATGGCGGCAGCCAGATTGAGAAGCGCACACAGCACAAATGCAAGCGTATAGTTCACGCTTGCGTCGCGCACGACACCGACAAGGCCGGGCCCGAATGCATAAGCGAACTGGATGATTGCGGTGGAAAGCGCGACGATCATGCCGAAGGCAGCGGGAGGAAACTCACGCTGCACAATCAGCGACGGCAAGGTAATGGCATTGCCGACCGAGAGACCATAGAGCGCAAACAGCAACAACAACGGCCAGAACCCGGTCGTTTGCGTCATGGCAACCAGCGCCAGCGCCTGCGACCCGAAAGTGATCGCCGTAAAGGTGCGAAGATTGATCCGGTCGATCCACGTACCCATCGCGAGCCGCCCGCATATGGATGCCGCCGTGGTCAGCGCAACCGCCGTTCCCGCGCCCGCGCGTCCGATGGAGGTTTCCAGAAACGCGACCTGATGGACGAGAACGCCGGCCTGCGAAAGTAGTCCGGCCGAGAATGAACCTGAAATCACCCAGAATGCAGGGCTTCGCAGGGCGGATGCACGCGTCCACGTGCGCGGCTGCATATCCACCGGAAAAGACGGCAGCGGTGATTCCGGAACAGGCTTTCCCAGTACAAAAAACGCAAGCGGAAGCACCAAAGCAATAATCACCAGCGCCGAAACGAGCATGGTGCTGGCAAAGCCATAGGCCGAGATCATAGCGATCATCGCCGGCACGATCAGCACGCCGCCAAAGCTGGCCCCGTTCAGCGCGAGCGAAATCGCAAGCCCACGCCTGCGGTCGAACCACTGACCCAGAATGTTTGAAATCGCTCCGATCGTCATGAAGGGCCATGCCAGCGCCATGACAAGATAGGCCGTGAAGACCTGCCAGAGCTGCGAAGCCTGAGAGAGCAGAACGAAAGCCAGCGCAAAACTTACCGCACCGGATAGCACGCAGTTACGCGCGCCCATCCAGCGGATCGCATCGCTGACAAAGATCATCAATCCTGCACTGGCAAGAAAGGAGAGCGTGCTGGCCGCGGCAAGGAAGGATGTCGGCCAGCCATGCAACTTCTGCAGTTCAGCGAGATAAACCGCGTGACCGTAGAAACCAAAGCCCCAGGCGAGGACCGCAACGACGAACAGCGCAGCAACAACGCGCCAGCCAAAATAGCAGCGAGAAGATTCCGGCTCACCCGCAAAATCCCGCAACTCAGATTTTGTGTCTTTATTCATTGTGCCGGCTTAGCGGTTGCATGCCCGGCTGCCACCCGATTTCACCGATCGCCGAAAAATCAATTCTTAATGCGGTTCTGGCCATCGACGAGCACAACGCGAGGCGTAAAACGCTTCGCCTCAGCCTCGTCCATCTGGGCATAGGCGCAGATGATGACATGATCGCCCTTCTGAACGAGCCGCGCGGCAGCACCGTTCAGGGTGATCGCACCGGACTGCGAAGGTTCCTCGATCACATACGTCGCAAAGCGCGCACCCGACGAGACATTATATATTTCGACGCGCTCGTTCGTCAGAAAACCTGCGGCATCCATCAGCGCCCGGTCGATACCGATCGAGCCCTCGTAATTCAGGTCCGCGCCGGTCACGACCGCGCGGTGTATTTTCCCCTTCATCAACGTGAGCAACATTGCGAGCCGGACTCCTCAGCGGAACGAAGCCCGCGCCTATAGCAGCTTTTTCGCCTTGCGCCAGTCCGTTTTTCCTAGAGCGGCAGCCGTTGCGGAAGGGTCACGCCCTCCCCATGTCTTGGCGGTGGAGAGAGAAGCCATGCAGAGCGGAACTTACGGATTGTCCGGCAGCCTGAGCGACAGCGAGCGCCTTGCCCGGCTCGAGACGCTTGCCACCCTCATGGACGCGGCCTTGGTAATTCCGGGTACGAATGTTCGCGTGGGCTTCGACGCTCTGATCGGGCTCGTGCCCGGCATCGGAGATGTCGCCTCTGCGGCGATCTCCTGCTTCATTATCGTGGAGGCCCGGCGCCTTGGCGCGCCTCGCTGGCTGCTTGCGCGCATGGCCGGCAACGTCGCAGTCGATGCCGTCGGCGGCGTAATACCGCTGGTAGGCGATCTCTTTGACGTTGCCTTTCGCGCCAACCTGAAGAACGTGCGGTTGTTGCGCCGTCACCTTGAGCGGCGCGGCCGCGCCTAAGCCTCCAGAATCATCAGGAGCATCGGGATTGCCGAAGTCGTGGCAGGCGTCGGCGAAGGCGCGATTGCGCCGGCGACAAGCCATGCAAAGCCGAGCAGCAGAAGAAATCCGAGGAAGAACAGCGCAAACAAAATCAGCGAGATCCTCTTTGCCAGAGCGGAAATATTCGTGAGTCCGAACGCGCCGGCGACGAGCGAGAGCACGAGGAAAATAACGGCATAGCGAAACATGAAAGCCCCTTCGGAAAGCGGCTCCATAACGCGCAGGCTATCCGTTTGGTTCCCCGCTGCGGTTCGAGCCATAAAGCAGGATCGCAAAACCGACGAATGTCAGAATTCCGCAAACGGCGAACGCCACCTCATAGCCGCCGCTCCAGCCGTAAACCGCTCCGACGATGAACGGACCGCCTGCATATCCCACCATGGCGATGAACTGGCTGACCGAGTAGATCCTGCCATATTCGCGCGTTCCGAATTTCTCCGCGAGCAACAGCGGATGCATCATCAGCGAGTTTCCTACCGTCACGCCAAAGAGCGCGACGGCGGCCAGGATCGCCATACGTCCTTGCGCGAAAGCGAGCAGCAGAAGTGCGATGCCCTGCAGCGCCATCATTTGCAGGGCGAAAGTTCGAACGCTGACGCGTAACAGTATCCAGCCCCCGCAGAGCCGCCCGATAATGCTCGCAGCGGCAATGACGGCCAGCGCTGCAGCCGCCGTCCCCGCCCCGTCACGCAGATTGGCAAGCCGGTAAAGGTGCGCGATCGCAGCCACCTGTGTTCCGAGCAAAAACAAATATGCCACGGACACAGCAAGGAAGAAGCGGCTTCTGCGCGCTTCCGCATACCTAATCGAGCCGCTGAACGGCTTCGCTTCCGGGCTTGCCGCCACTACGCCGCCGTCCGGTTGCAGTCCCATAAAGGCCGGACTGGGCCTAAGGACAAAAAGCGTGACGGGCACGATACCGAGCAGCAAAACTGCCGTCATCAACGGTCCCGTCGCATGCAGGCCGCCGCGCTCGATCGACAGTGCCACGAAAGGCGTGACCAGAACGCCTCCGATCGAAAGTCCGGTCGACGCAATCGAAAGCGCAAGCGAGCGCTTGGCATTGAACCAGCGTGTCACGAGCGTCGTGAGCGGCACGAGGCCGATGCTGCCATGCGAGAAGCCAAGCAGGATATGAAACAGGAAAAGGTGCCATGTCTCGTAGAGATAACCCACCGAGAATAGGCAAAGCGCACCAAGGGCTGTGCCGCTCAAAATAATGATGCGCGCGTCAATACAATCAACCAGCCGCCCGACGACGATTCCGGCAACGCCTCCCGAAACGAAGAACATCGCCGTCGCCGCACTCGTCAACGCGACTGGAAAGCCGCGCTCTTCCACGAAAGCGTTGAGCAAAACCGAAAGGTTATAGAACATCAGGCCCGAGGTGATCGCCATGATCAGGCAGATCGCCGCGACGATGCGCCAGCCGTAGAAGACCCTTGAAATGCCGGGCATGTCCTGAAAAACCAGAGGAAGGCAGCCTTACGCTATGCGGCCTTCCGTAGCGCGATGCAATCGCAAACAGGCAGGTCAACTATGCAGTGTGACTCAGCCCGCGTAGCGGCACTACTTTTTCTCGAGGAGCAGCCGGTTACCCTGCTTTTCGATCAGCACCTTCGCCTGCTCGGCCATCTTCGCGAGCAGCCAGGGCAGCGTAACGTCAATGACGACGTGATCGTCGCGAACATCGATCGTACCGGCGGCACTTTGGCCAAGCATCGAGACGTTGAAGGCCACCTGATCCCCGGTCCAGGTTTCGTCGGCGAAATTCATCATCCCGGCGCCCTTCTCGCGCGCAGCGGAGAACCCCCGCTTGATGCGGCGCGCCGCCTCTTCCTTGCCGAGCTTATGGGGGATCGAAACCGTGACTTTTTCGGCCATTGCCTGCCTCTTCGCGTCCAGACGTTTTAGATAGGTAGCCCTGCGCCAACGGCAACGCCGTCCTGCATAAGAATTTCTAGGGGTAGAAATCGGGCGGAACCCGCGCCGGGTCATAGGTCGTCGGCACGCCTCGCTCCGTGACCAGATAAAGCGGGTAAACGAACGCGAAACCGCCACCAGCGATGAGCAGCGCCGAAAAATCACGGAAATAAACCGCAAGCCCGGCCGGCAAGGCGACAAAACAAAGAAAAGCCACCACAAGCACCACGGTCAGCACGGCATGACGGCCCTTGCTGACGCCGGTCCAGAATTTGATCGACGAGGTAGCGCTTCGCGGAATTGAACGGTGCAGATCGTCGAGAAAGCGTCCGTATTCGACATTCCGGTCGGAGTCGCTCTGCCCCCACTTCGACGCACTGAGCACGGTAATCACGCTTCCGTCGCGAAAGCTGATCTGGCAGGTGCCGGACGGACCTTGCTTCGGCACATGCGCCACGAGGAGGTTGATCGCGGCAATATCGCTCCAGTCACGCGTGGCGGAACGGCCCGCGATAAACCAACCTATTCCTTTCGGCGACAGATAGACCCCCTCGTCATTGTTCTTCAGATATAAACGCACCGCACCTTCGCGCACGAACAACTTGTACGCAGCAGCGGGAATTTCCGCGGAGCTCTCAGAAGAATTCGCCACGCCGTTCATGCGCGCATTATGCAGCAGCAGGCGCCGGCGTAGAAGTCCCCGGCCGCTTACGGCGCGACGAAAACAAAAGCCAGACAGCGATCGAAACGTTCAGCAGATTCCACGCAAGCCCATTGGCAAACGCGGCCTGATAAGAGCCGGTGTAATCGAAGATCGCGCCGGAAATCCAGCCGCCGAAAGCCATGCCCAGAATGGTCGAGAAAATAACGGTCCCGACGCGGACGCCCGCTTCCCGGGGCGGAAAGTATTCCCGCACGATCACGGCATACATCGGAACGATCCCGCCCTGAAAAAGCCCGAACAGGATCGAGATCACATAGAGCGACGCCAGACCGTCGAAGAACAGATAAAGAAAAAGTGCGACGCCTTGCAGAAAGGAGCCCATGAGAAGCGCGCCAACACCGCCAACCCGGTCCGCGATGAAACCGGACGCGATGCGGCTGACGATGCCGAAGGCCAGCATCAGCGACAACATCTCCGCGCCGCGCGCCGCGCCATAGCCGAGGTCGCCGCAATAAGCAACGATATGCACCTGAGGCATGGACATCGCAACGCAGCAGGAAAGCCCCGCAACGCTGAGCAGAATCATGAGCGCGTTTGGAGAAATTTTCAGCGCGTTGCTAGCGCCCGACGATGACGCATGGACGGGCTTTGCCTCCTCCATTGCGATCCTGCGGCGGAACATCAGCGTCAGCGGAACGCTCGCCAACAATACGAATACCCCGATCCACACATGCGTCTGCCGCCATCCGATCGTCGACATCGCGTATTGAACGATCGGCGGCCAGATGGCCCCGGCGAGGTAGTTTCCGGAAGCCACGATGGTAACGGCGATGCCGCGCCGCTTCGTAAACCAATGAGAGAGATCGGCCATCATGGGCGCGAAGGTCGCCGACGCGCCCATGCCGACGAGAAAATGAGGCAGCGCAAACAGAAACAGCGTAGGCGCAGCCGCCGAAAGCGTGTAGCCCGCAAACAGGAGACCGGCGCCGATCAATAGCGGGATCACGATTCCAAAACGATCGGCGAGCTTGCCCATCGCGATGCCGCCGATGCCGAAGCCAAGCATGGTGAGCGTGTACGGCAGCGTAGCGTCGGCGCGCAGCACGCTGAATTCCTGTTGAACGGCGGGCAAAACCACCACGACCGACCACATGCCGACCGAGCCGATAGCCCCTGCAAGCAGGGCAGTCCACAGACGCGCCCATGCATAAGGTGACTCGGCCACGCCGCTCGCAGCGGAACTGTTGAAATTCATGCTGGGATATTTCTCGGTATTCGCAGCGGCAGCGTCAAGCTGCGCTGCGGCAAAGTACTGTTTGCCGAAGCCCGCCACCCGTCAACTCCTGCCCCACTTTATTTGTCGCGCTCGTATTGATGCTGCACCGGCGAGTTCGAAGCGGATGAGCCGGGCGGCGAATAGCGCGCATTGGGCGTGGCCTGCTTTCCGTTGTCTGCCATATCGCGCGCCGTCATGCGAATATTGTTCAAGAGCAGCTGTCTCCGCTTCCATAGCGTCCGCAGAAAAATCGCGATTCCGAGAATTGCACCGCCGATGCTCAGAACGACCGTGAGCAGGATCGATCCGAGCAGCCCTCCCAGAAATTCCTTGCGGATCGAGAGCAGCGCACGATTGTTGGGCGACTTTTCGCGATACTCGGCGAGAACGCTGTAGTCGCCGCTTTCGGGGATCGAGAACTGCAGGATCGCGAATCCGGTTTGCCCGCCGATATTGTAGCGCGAAGCAATCTTGACGGCTTCGACCGGAATCTCTTTTCCATCCGTGCTGCGCACGCGCACCCGCAAACCAGACAGGCTGCCCCGAGAAAGCAGGATTTCCCCGTCAATGACCGCCCGGCTGTCGGAGAAGATCGTGTAGTCGCCGCGGTTCAGTCTGAACACTTTCTGATCCGGCGCGATAAGGCGCAAGGTTTCGTCGCTCCGCGCAAACACATTCCATAAGACGATCGGTGCCGGCGCGATAACGGAACCCAGAAAAAGCACCGCCGCGATCACATACCAAAATCGACCGGGCACACGGGGCAAAGCAGCGGGGTCTGACATCTGGATTTCGCTTTCCGTCAAAGGGGACGATGCAAAATCGTGCGTCAACCGCGCGTGAGCGTCAATTCACGTCATGGATAGCGGTTTGAATGCCAAGATGAAGCGCGGGCGCGTTTAGGCCGTTCTGCGCAATGGTTCGGCCTCGACCGGCTCATGAATGGCATAGCGGTCCTTGCCGCTGCGTTTGGCGGCATAAAGCGCCCGGTCTGCCTCCGCGATGAGGCGGTCAGGCTCTTCGCCGATCTGGCTTCGCCACTGCGCAAGGCCCACACTCGCCGAGATCGGAATTGGCGCGCAATTCTTCGCGGTCCATTCCATGCGGCAGGCATCGAGCACGCGCCGCGCCATGATCGAACCTTCGCGCAGCGTCGTCGAAGGCAGCACCGCGCAAAACTCGTCTCCGCCCATCCGCACCAGGAGGTCGCCGCTACGCAGCCGCGACTGAATCGAGTGCGTGAGCATCCGCAAGCACTCGTCTCCGGCGGCGTGCCCTTGCGTATCGTTCAGCGTCTTGAAGTTGTCGATATCGATCATCAGAAGCGCGAGCGGCTCCTGCGTGCGGTTCGAGCGCGCGCATTCCTCGTCGAGCCGTTTCTGCAACTGCCTGCGGTTTGCCGCACCCGTGAGATCGTCGGAAAGCGCGAGATTGGCGACCTCCTCGCGCAGCCGGTCGATCGCCATCAGCAGGAAGCCGAAATTCAGCGCCATCGAGGAGAACACCAGAAGCACCAGCAATCCGGCCTGCACGTCATTGAACTCGATGAGGTTCACCTCGCCGCCGACTTTGAACAAGGCCGCTGCCGTGCGGAACCAGTACGTTGCGATGCAGAGCAGCGCGATATACCCGGTCAACCGCGCGCCGGGAGGCGGCGCGCCATTCAGACGCGAGAACAAGGTCGGCAGGCTGACGGCGACCGCAATCGACTGCGCGACCGAATAAACAAAAATGCGCGCCGGCATGTTGTCGTGCCAGAGCGTGAAGAGCGAAAGGCCGATCATCGCCGCGCCGGTGACGGCAAAGGCCGTGCGCCACATTAGCGGTCGCTCGAAGAGCCGCTGAATGCCGAGCGAGGCAAGAAAGCCTGCGAAGATGAAGAAGCCGCCCCCGATCAGGATCGGCACGATCGGCGGTATATAGCCGCGAAAGAGCGAAGTCACCGCCGCGATCGTCGCAACGCCAGACGCCGCGGCCCAGAAGCGCGCCGCACCGAAGCGCGGATAGCTGCGCATGACATAGAGCCAGACCAGCGACAGCGAAATGAAGTTCACGACGAAAACAAGAAAAAGGGTCGAGACGCTAAGCATGGCTGCGTCCCTCCTTTTGCTGCTTACGCGCGTTCATGTCGTGTGGTTGCTGGCGCATTGTTTCCGGATCGTCGTTTGGAAGCGATCCTTCCCCGTATGCGGGCAATTCTGGTTTGCGGGCGTTTACAGAAGACTATTCTCTGGGCACGCGCTTCCGGCGTGG
>DAORMJ010000009.1:8256-13472 GCA_035440445.1 Xanthobacteraceae bacterium | reverse complement strand
TAAGCCTGCCGGTTCCAAAATCCCGAAACGGAACGCCTGACGCGTGCGCTCGTCAGGCCGCCTTCCGCTCGTGCTTTCCTTCGCGCACTTCCTCGATGATCTTCTTCGTGAAGGCCTCGAGGTCCTTCGGATTGCGCGAGGTGATGATACCCTGATCGGTGACGACTTCGGAGTCTTCCCACTTCGCGCCGGCGTTTTCGACGTCCTTGCGGATGGACTTGTAGGACGTCATCTTGCGGCCCTTCGCGATGCCGGTTTCGACCAAGAGCCAGGGCGCATGACAGATCGCGGCGACGGTCTTGCCGGAATTATGAAAGTCCTTGATGAGCGCGAGCGCCTTGTCGTTCTGGCGAAGGAGATCGGGATTGATCTGACCGCCGGGCAGCACGATCGCGTCATAGTCCGACGCCTTGGCGTCATCGAGCGCGCGGTCCACTTTCACCGGCGAACCCCAATCCTTTTCCTTCCAGCCTTTGATCTCGCCCGCTTCCGGCGACACCACATGCACTTCCGCGCCTGCGGCCTTGAGCTTGTCGCGCGGCACTTCGAGTTCGGATTGCTCGAAGCCGTTGGTCGCGAGAATGAGAATGCGTTTTCCCGATAATTCGTTGGCCATGATTTTCTCCTTGTTCTTGTGTGAGAGGCGCGCCGCAGCGAGGGCGCGCGCGTCTCAAGGAGAAAACCGCGAAAGCCGGCTTCGTTCCGCTTTTTTCGCGTGCGTGAGCTTACGCCTCGTTCAGCCCCGCGCCGCGCTCGGAAAGGAATCGTTCCGCCTTCGCGGTCAGCTCATAGGGCGCGAGTTCGGCATCGTTTTCATCCGAAGGCGTGATGAAGCCCGCCGTGAGCAGCGCTTCGACGAGGCGGCGCTTTTCCGAGCTGAGATCGAGCGGCGCCTTCTGGCCGATATCGACAAGGAGCGAAACCTGCGCGTCCGAGATGATGTCCATAGCACCCAAAGCCTCCGCGTGAATCGTTCAACGTCAAAGCACGCAAATGAGTTCCTTTTGAGGGCGGGCGACTACCGCAACTGCTCCGCAAAATAGTGCAGCGTCTTGCGGTACACCTCCGAGCGATTCCACTCCCGCATCACCTGAAAGTTCTGCGTGCCCTCGCCGAAGGGCTGGCCCTTCTGCCAGCCGTTGACCGCAAGCAAGTTCGCGGTCGAGGCCAGCACGTCCGGCACCGAGCGGCGCAGGTTCACGTGCCCGTCGCCGTCGAAATCGACGCCGTACTTGATGTATGAGCTCGGCAGAAACTGGGTCTGGCCGATCTCGCCGGCATAAGCGCCGAGGAGATCGTTCTTGGTCAGGTCCCCGCGCGCGATGATCTGGAGGGCTGCGAACAACTCTCCCTGAAACAGATCGGTGCGGCGGCAGTCATGCGCGAGGGTCGCGAGCGTATTGACCACCGGCAGCTTGCCGGTGTCGCCGCCGTTGTCCGTCTCCATGGTCCAGATCGCCATGACGAGTTCGCGCGGCACACCGAAGCGCGCTTCCACGCGGTCGAACAGTTTCTTGTGGCGAACGAGCAGGTTCTTCGCGCGCTTCACGCGCGGTGCTGTCACGCGGGTGCGCGCGTAATCCTCCCACGAGCGCTTGAAGGTGTTGCGCTGGCGGCGGTCGAAGGCCATCACCTTCGGCGCATATTCGATGTCGTCGAAAGCGTCGGCCAGCACCCGCTGCGGGATGCCCTTCGCCGCGGCCTCGCGCCTGAACTCGGTAATGAAGCGGTTGAAATCGCCGCCGCATTGCGCGGCAGCGGCGGGCGCAAGAAAAGTGAGCGTGAGCGCGAAGACGAAAAGGATGCGGGCGAACATGCGGATTCCCTGAAAGCCGTATGCGGAGCCTTGTGCCGGGCATCCGCGCCTTCTTTGAGGCAAGGCGCGGCTCCAGCCCGCGAAAAGACGCGAGCCTAGGAAGTGTCGTGCTACTTCCCGCTATAGAGCAGCGCGCGCGGGCCTTCCATATGGCCTTCCGGCGGATCGGGCTGGATCACCACCTCCTGCGCACCCGGAAAAGATGCTTCCGTAATTCCCGGGGCGCCGACGATCACGACCTTGCGGATGCGCGCGCGTTCTTCTTCCGAAAGCTGCGCCCAGATCTTCGCGCTCGCATAAGCGCCGCCCGAGAAACCATAGAGCGCGCGCACGCGCGGATCGCTGCGGATTTCGTCCATCGTCATCTGCATCTGCTCGGCGGTGCCGCCCGCAACATCGAGCACCTTGCCACCATAGCCCATGCGCAGCGCATAGAGCTTCGCGGACTGATCATCGAGTTGGCCGCGCGGGCTTTCCGCACTCGCGATGCCGCGCAGGATCAGCATAGTGCCACCGGGCATCAGGTAGCCATAACCGACGATGCCCACGACAAGAAGCACGCCGAATATGGCGGCAGCCGTGAGAAGACCGGCGCGGTTGCCGGCCTGCGGGGAATGCGTGCGCGTAAGCATCAGAAAGCCCGTTTGCGAAAGGTTCGGGCGTTAACCGCAAGGGGAGCGGGAAGTTCCATTTCTGCGAATGGCGCAAGAAATTCGAAACCGGCGCAGGTCTAGCCTGCGCCCATGCCGGACGAGACCAAAGGCAATCTGATCGGACTTGTGTTCGTGGCGCTGATCGCCGCGATCGGGATTTATATTGTCTTTGCCGGGCTCGGACAGTTCGGCCGCAGCGTGAACGCAGCACCGGGCTGGGTGCTGATCGCCGCAGGTGCGGCGTTCCTCTGCGCCGCGGCGAGCATGGGTATGAGCGCGATCGGCGGCATCTTCTTCGGCGTGAAAGCGGGACGCGACGGCAGTCTCGGCGCGGACGCGCCCCTCGCGCTCCGCGCGGCACAGATCATCCTCGGTCTTGCCATCATCGCGCTGCTCGCGACCGTCGCGACCTGGGTCGCGTTCAATCCGGGAGAGCCGGGTAACACGGGTCGGCAGTTCGCCTTCGTGTCCGGCGCGGTGCTGGTCTGGGCGATCTTCGCAGGCTTCGCCGTCTGGCGGCTGCGCAGGCTCTTCCGCTAGCTGCAAACAAAAAAGCCCCGCGAAATAGCGGGGCTTTTGTTTTCGTTTCGCTCGCGTTTCTAGTTGTCAAGGAACGAGCGCAATTTGCGTGAGCGCGAAGGATGCTTGAGCTTGCGCAGCGCCTTCGCCTCGATCTGGCGGATGCGCTCGCGCGTCACCGAGAACTGCTGGCCGACTTCTTCCAGCGTGTGATCGGTGTTCATGCCGATACCGAAACGCATGCGGAGCACGCGCTCCTCGCGCGGCGTGAGCGAAGCCAGCACGCGGGTCGTGGTTTCGCGCAGGTTCGACTGGATCGCGGCGTCGATCGGCAGCACCGCGTTCTTGTCCTCGATGAAGTCGCCGAGGTGTGAATCTTCCTCGTCGCCGATCGGCGTTTCGAGCGAGATCGGCTCTTTCGCGATCTTCAGCACCTTGCGCACCTTCTCGAGCGGCATGCCGAGCTTTTCGGCGAGTTCCTCCGGCGTCGGCTCGCGGCCGATTTCGTGGAGCATCTGTCGCGAGGTGCGCACGATCTTGTTGATCGTCTCGATCATGTGCACCGGAATGCGGATGGTGCGCGCCTGATCCGCGATCGAGCGGGTGATCGCTTGGCGGATCCACCAGGTCGCATAGGTCGAGAACTTGTAGCCGCGGCGATACTCGAACTTATCGACCGCTTTCATCAGGCCGATGTTGCCTTCCTGAATGAGGTCGAGGAACTGCAGGCCGCGGTTGGTGTATTTCTTGGCGATCGAGATCACGAGGCGAAGGTTGGCTTCCACCATTTCCTTCTTGGCCTGACGCGCTTCGCGCTCGCCCTTCTGCACCATCTGCACGATGCGGCGGAATTCCAGAATCTCGAGGCCGGTTTCGGTCGCAAGCATATGGATGTCGTGCCGGATCTGCTTGATGCGATCCTTGTCGTGATTGACGAAGCCCTTCCAGCCCTTCGCGCCAAGTTTACCGACGCGGAGCAGCCACTTCGGATCGAGCTCCGAGTTCTGGTAGTTCTTGATGAAGTCCTCGCGCTCGACACCATGGCTTTCGGCAAGGCGCATGAGACGGACTTCGAGGCCGACCAGACGGCGGTTGATTTCGTAAAGCTGCTCGACCAGCGCATCGATACGTGCCTGGTTCAGCGAAAGCGATTTGACGTCGCCGACCAGCTCTTCCTTCAGCTTCTTGTAGCGGCGCTCCTGCGAAGGCGAGAGCGACTCGTTCTTGAGCTTGTTCTCGACGTTCTGGTCCTGCAGCTTGCGGAGCCGCTTGTAGGCGTCCGCGACCTTATCGAAGGTCTCGACGACCTTCGGCTTCAGTTCCGCTTCCATCGCGGCGAGCGAAAGCGCGTTTTCGAGATCGTCCTCGTCGTCGTCGGATTCCTGCGGACGCGGGGCGCTCTCTTCGTCGTCATCGTCGCGCGGCGCGGTCGAAGGCGCGGACTCTGCTTTCTGGCGCGCGGCAGCGGCGGCAGCCTGCTGTTCGCGGATCGCGGCCTGCCCGCCCATCGGCGGGTTCGGATTCACCGGCTGGTTCTTCGCTTCGGGACCGGCATAGGTCGCTTCGAGATCGATGATGTCGCGCAGGAGCGCCTTGGCTTCCGCCAACTCATCGCGCCAGACGATGATCGCCTGGAAGGTCAGCGGGCTTTCGCAGAGGCCCGCGATCATCGCTTCGCGGCCCGCTTCGATGCGCTTCGCGATCGCGATTTCGCCTTCACGCGACAGGAGCTCGACCGAGCCCATCTCGCGCAGATACATACGCACCGGATCGTCGGTGCGCTCGCCCGGTTCCGACTTCTTGGTGGTGGCGAGCGACTTCGACGAGGACGTCTCTACGAGATCGGTGCCCGTATCGTCGTCATCATCGTCTTCTTCTTCCTCACCGTCGGTGTCCTCGGCTTCGACGACATTGATGCCCATGTCGTTCATCATCGCGAGCACGTCTTCGATCTGCTCGGAGGTGACTTCTTCCGACGGCATCACGTCGTTGAGCTGGTCGTAGGTGACATAGCCGCGCTTCTTCGCGGCCTTGATCATCTTCTTGACCGCGGCGTCGGAAAGATCGAGGAGCGGCCCGGCTTCGCCTTCGGCATCCGCCGCCTGTTCGGGCTGTGCCGTCTTCTGCGGAACGATGGTGGCACCCGCAACGCGCTTCAGGTTCTCGACACCGGCAGCGGTGCGCCGGGTGTCGGCGGCCGCCTCTTCTTTCGCGGCCGGCATCGGCTT
>DAORMJ010000009.1:0-8246 GCA_035440445.1 Xanthobacteraceae bacterium | reverse complement strand
CGGCAATCGCGCGGAGCAGATCCTTGGCCTTACCGACGGTGCCGCCGGCTTGCGCGGCCTTGCCGCCCTGCACCTTCTGCTTTGCAGCGGGAGCGGCAGTCTTCGGCTCGGCTTTCTTTTCGGATGCGGCAGGGGCTTTCTGCGGAGCGGCTACCGGCTTTTTCTTGGCGGCAGCTTCTTTAGCCTTGGCAGCAGCGAGCGCTGCTTTTTCTTTTTCCTTCGCGGCTTTTTCTTTTGCTTTCTGCTTCGCGGCGGCTTCCTTGGCCTTCGCGGCAGCGGCGGCCGCTTTGGCCTTTTCCATTTTCTCTTTTTCTTTCTTCTTGTCGGATTTTGCTTTGTCTTTTGAGGCCACGAGCAAACCCTTCTGTTCCAGGCTGCCGGAAAACCGAATCAGCCTGCCAGTTTCTACATTGTACGCGCCGGTCGGCCTGACTGCGCTCCGAAGCCTTCGATCAGAGCCTCCGTCCCGTCCAGGATCGCGAGCCGCTCTTGAAGGTCCAGTAGCCGGGCTTGGTTGGCCTCGGTCGGCTCCGCGCCAAACGCGCGTTCAGCCTCCCGCAGCTCTCTAGATAGCGTGCGCTTCCGCCGATGCAAGCTCACGATTTGGTGCCACCAGGCCAGAACGTCCTCCGAGGCTGATTCCGGGCGAATTTCCCAGTCTGCGCCATGCGAAATGGCACGTTCCATGCGTGTCCGGGCGGGACCGGCCCCCGCATCGTCCAGCAGGCGGGCGAAGCCGGAAGCATCCGAAATATCGGCTCTCGCCGCCGCCTCCAGAATGGCCTTGCGCAAGGTGACGGCATCGCCATGTGCGAGTTCCAGTTCCGCGAACTCTTCGGCGTGGTCCTGCAGGAGCCAGGGGTGGTTCAGGACCGCGAGCAGGATCAGCACTTCCCGCGGGGGCACTGCGGCATGATGCCCCCGTAAAATTGCGCTGTTGGCCAGATTCGGCGAGCGGGTCGAGACCACCCGCGACGGGTAGGGACGGCCCGGCTGGCGCGGGCGGAATTCCCTCGCCTCCCGCCGCTGCACCGGCGCGCGCTGGGTCTCGGGCGAAAAGAGCCGCGAGAGCCGGGAGCGGAAGTCGTCCCGATAATAGCGCCGCACCGTCTCGTCCTTGATCTGTTGCAGGAGCTCGCCGATGCGCTTTTCGAGTGCTGCGCGCTGCTCCGGCGTATCGAGCCGCGCCTGCTCGATTTCGCGCAGCCACAACATCTCGACCAGCGGACGCGCGCCGTTCAGCACGTCCTGCATGGCTTCCGCGCCACTCGAACGAATGAGATCGTCGGGGTCCTTGCCTTCGGGCAGTGTTGCAAAGCGCAGCGACTTACCCGGCGCGATGAAAGGCAGCGCAAGCTCGACCGCACGATAGGCGGCGCGCTTGCCCGCGTTATCGCCATCGAAGCAGAGGATCGGCTCATCCACCATGCGCCAGCACAGGCCAAGCTGCTCTTCGGTGAGCGCGGTGCCGAGGGGCGCCACCGCGCCTTCGAAACCGGCGACGGCCATCGCGATCGCATCGACATAGCCTTCGACCACGATCAGCGGCTGGCCCTTCTGCGTCGCCGTTCGCGCATTCGCGCCGTTGTAAAGCAGGCTGCCTTTGTGAAAGAGCGAAGTCTCGGGCGAGTTCAGATATTTCGCCTGCGCATCGGGAGAGAGCGCGCGGCCGCCGAAGCCGACAATGCGGTTTCTGAAATCCGCGATCGGAAACATCACGCGCTCGCGGAAGCGATCGTATGGCACCGGAATGTCGTCGCCATGGATCACGAGCCCGGTCTCGATCATGTCGCCGACCGAAACGCCCTTGTTGCCGAGATATTCTTTCAGCGCGAAGCGTTCGGCAGGCGCATAACCCATGCGAAAGCGCGACTGGATTGCTGGCGTCAGTCCGCGATCGTTGAGATAGCCGCGCGCCCGCGCGCCGATGCGCGACTGCAGACTTTCCTCGAAAAACTTCGCGGCAAGCTCCATGACGTCGTGCAGCGTGCGGCGGCGCTGCTCCTGCCGCTCCATGTCGGGAGAAACAACCGGCATCGGCACGCCGGCCATGGCCGCTAACCGCTCGACCGCTTCGGGAAAGCTCAAACCCTCGGTCATCATGACGAAGTCGAAGATCGAGCCGTTCTTTCCGGAAGAGAAATCGAACCACGCCTGCTTGTGATCGTTCACAAAGAAGGACGGCGTCTTCTCCTGATTGAAGGGCGAAAGCCCCTTCCACTCCCGGCCTGCCTTCTTCAACGCGACGCGGCGGCGCACGACTTCCGAAACCGGAAGACGGGCCTTGATCTCGTCGATGAATGACGGCGGGAAGCGCATGAGTTGCTGGCTAAGGTTGCGATAGCGGGATCGTCCCGCCCGACCGGGAATGTAGGGATGCCGGCACCGGTAATCCAAATTATTTGGATTTTCCTGTTCCGCCTGTGGACATCGCTGCCGCCCACCGCGTCATGCCCTGCCGTGACGAGCGCGCAAAGCCACTCATAAATAATTATTGACTTAATTAAGTTGTTGCTTATATAAAGCAGCATGGACCACGCCATTGCTGCTCTTTCCGACCCGACCCGCCGCGCGATCGTCGAAATGCTCGCGGGGAACGAGCTTCCCGCTGGCAGCATCGCCTCGAACTTCGCGATGAGCGCGCCTGCCGTCTCGCAGCACCTGAAAGTGTTGAAGGACGCGAAGCTCGTGAACGTGCGGGCCGACGCGCAGCGCCGTCTCTATTCGCTGAACCGCGACGGCTTCGAGGAGATGGACGAATGGCTCAGCCGCATCCGCCGCTACTGGATGCGCAATCTCGACGAACTGGAAAAAATTCTCCGCGACGAAGACAAAGCGAAAGGAAAAAAGTGATGCCTGCGCTGCTCGACAAGAATGGCGTGTTGCTCGACCCGAGCACCATTCGCTTCGAACGCCTGCTCCCCGGCCCTATCGAACGCATCTGGGCCTATCTTACGCAATCCGAGAAGCGCAAGCAGTGGTTCGCTGCCGGCGAATACGAACTGCACGACGGCGGCAAAGCGCATCTCGTGTTCCAGCACAAACACATCTCCAAACCCGGCACCGAGCCGCCCGAGCAATTCCGCAAGATGCATGACGAGGGTCATCACTGGGATGGCGAGATTTTGAAGGTCGATGCGCCGAGGCTTTTGACCATGACCTTCGGCGAGCATTCGGAGGTGACCTACGAACTCACCGAACAGGCGAGTGGCGAAGTGCTGCTCACCCTCACCCACCGCAAGCTCACCGCAAACGATCTCGCGAACGTCGCGCCGGGCTGGCACGCACATCTCGCGCTCCTCGCCGACCGGCTCAACAATCGCACCGACACCGATTTCTGGGCGCTATGGCAGGAACTGCACCGGCACTACGGCGAAAAGCTCGCGAAGTGAGCAATCTCACCGGCAGTCTTTGACGAAGACTGCCGCCACTTCATAATGGGTGCACGAGATCAATAAGCCGAAGGCGTGACGCGAAATGCAGTGGCTCTACACCGTCTTCTATACGTTCCTCGCGATTGCGCTGTTTCCCTATGTTGTCGGGCTGTTCCTGCCCCGCAAATACGCGATCTCGCGCGACATCATCGTGGCGCGGCCCGCGCGCGAGGTCTTCGATTTCATGAAGCTCCTGAAGAACCAGGAGCGCTACAGCACCTATATGCGCAGCGATCCGACTATCAACACCGAATACCGCGGCATGGACGGCACGACAGGCGCGATCCTCGCGTGGGAGAGCAAGGACCGGAACGTCGGCAAAGGCGAGCAGGAGATCCGGGCGCTGGAAGATGGCAAGCGCATCGAAATCGAAATCCGCTTTGCCTGGCCGTTTCAGTCGGCCGATCCGCTTGTCACGGAGATCGAGGAAATTTCTCCGCAGCAGACCCGGATCAGGAACACCTACCGCGGCAAGATCCGCTATCCCTACAATCTCTTGGTCTGGTGGGTCATGGCGAAGGTGCGCGAGAACATGCAGGCTTCGCTCGAAAGCGCCAAGGCGGAGATGGAACGCGAAGCCGCGTGAAGCATGACTTCACGTGTAGCCGGAGAAACGTCTAGCGCTCGCTGAACAGCACGCCGGCTTTCATCTTCAGCTCTTTCGGCGATTCCACGATCGTCACGGTCACCACCTCTTTCGGAACGCCGAATTCCTGCACGACCGCATCGGTGATCGCGAGCATTAGTTTCTTCTTCTGCTCCGGCGTGCGTCCGGCAGCGGCGTGAACGATGACTTCAGGCATTTCAGTCTTCCTTATTGATAGAGCCCGTGTTGCGACCACTGCGCCTCGGGGATTTCACTGCCGATCTTATACTGAAAGGAAAGTACGCGTAGCCGTTCCGGCGTCGCCTGGCAGGTGAAGGAATACTGATACCACTTGCCTCTGGAGCGGAAGGCCCCGCCCTTTCCCGTCAGCGTGTTTCCCTTGACGCTCGGCTCCGCGAGCGCGCTGACCACCGAGCGGTCGATGCGGAATTCCTTGTGATCGCGGCCGATATGCGACATCGCGGCGACATCGCAAACCTGCTCAAGCCGCGTCGCCGGATCGAGCCGCTTCAGCATGTTCTCGAGCTGCTTCTGCCGTCGCTCGGAGGCGTCGGCATGATTACCGGCAAAGATCGTTACGATAAAAATCCCCGCAAGAACTACCCGCTGCATCTCCACTCCGATTCATGAGTGGTGGGTTCTACCCCGCGCGGGCGCGCATCGCCAACCGCCCGCGCAGTAAAAAACGCGTGCGGTCGGCGAACCGCGGTATTGCGGCGAGCCGCCGCAGAAGCGCTTACTTGCCCGGTTTGAACCCGGAGATTTTGACCGCCTCACCCCAGAATGCGGAGTCCGCCTTGTGGATCTTCGCGAATTCCTCTGGCGTCGTGCCGGTGGAATAAAGACCGAGACCGAGCAGACGCTCCTTCATCTCCGGCTTTTGCACCGCTTCGGCGATGATCTTCGCGTAGCGGTTGATCACATCTGCGGGAGTGCCCGCAGGCGCATAGGCCGCGTACCACGCGCCACCGACGATATCGTAGCCGGACTCCTTGAAGGTCGGCACGTCGGGCACGAGCGGCGAGCGCTTGTCATCGGACGTCGCGAGAATGCGGATCTTGCCGGCTTTGTGCTGCGCAAGAAGATCGCTCGTCGTCGTGACCACGATCGGAATCTGGCCGGCGAGCAGGTCCACAATCGCGGGCGCGGAGCCGCGATAACCCACATGCACGAAGTCGATGCCAACGGCTTTCCCGAACAGGATGCCGAAGAAGTGCGGCAATGCACCTGCGCCCGGCGTGCCGAAGCTCGCCTTGCCCGGATTGGCTTTCATCCAGGCCACAAGCTCTTTCAGCGTCTTCGCAGGCACCTCGGGACCGACCGCGATCGCAAATTCGAATTTGCAGATCTGCGTGATCGGCACGAGATCCTTGTCGGGATTATAGGGCAGATCGGTGAAGACGTGCTGATGCACTGCAGGCGGCGCGATCGGCGTGATCAGGATGGTGTCGCCGGTCTTTTCGGCTTTCACCACTTCCAGAACGCCGAGCCGTCCTGCCGCGCCGGTCTTGTTTTCGACGACAACAGGCCGGTTGATGGCCTTGCGCAATTCCTCGGCGATGAGACGCGAAAGCGCGTCACCGTTTCCGCCCGCCGCATACGGAAACACGATGCGCACCGGCTTCTCGGCGAGTTGTGCCGTCGCCGGCATCACCGCAAAACCGACTGCGGCCGCTAACGCAGCGCACAAAATTCCCCGTCTATCCATCCTTCCCTCCCTAAAAGCGCTTTTCTGTTTTTGCTGTTCCGCGGATCAGGCCACAGGACTTGCCGCAGCATGGAAATGAAATTCCACGCGTTCCGGCTGCCGGAACGTTGCGGGCAAGCCGTTCGCCGGTCAAGATCGGTGCGGGGAGAATGAAAGCATGACCAGGGAAACCATGCGTGGTCTCGAGCGCGGGCTGTCCGTGCTGAAAGTGCTGGAGCGCAGCGATGGCCTCGCGCTGCGCGACCTGCATCATGAAACCAAACTGCCGAAGCCGACGCTCTTGCGGATTCTCTCGACGCTGGAAGAAAACGGCTACGCATGGCGGCGCATCACCGACGGCACCTGGCGGCGCGCCGCGCACAAATCCACTACGCCGCGATCCATGCTGCACGATCTTTTGCTCGATGTCGGCGGCGAAGTGCTCGACGATCTGTGCCAGCGCATCGTCTGGCCTTCCGATCTTGCCGTGTATCACCGCGGGATGATGCATATTCTGGAAACCACGCGGAAGAAGACGCCTTATGCCGTGAACATGACCGGCATCGGCTATCGCGTGCCGATGTTGCAGACCGGGCTCGGCCGCGCCTGGCTTGCGTTCTCGAGTGCGCCCGAGCGCGAGAAAATTCTCGCCGAGCTTCGCCGCTCGGAGAATCCGTTCGATCGCGCCGCGCATGAGCCCGCCATGGTCGCTGCGATCCTCGAGGAGACGCGCCGCAAAGGCTACGGCACCCGCGTGCCCGGCTTCACTTTGCGGGCGACAGGCGAGGACAAGACCAACGGCATTGCAGTCCCCGTGTTGATGCGCGGCAATGTGATTGCCTGCATCAGCCTGGTGTGGACGATCAACGCGCTAAACGAGCAGACCGTGGTGAAGCGCTATCTGGCGAAAGCGCAAGCCGCAGCTTCCCGCATCGGCTACGAGATCGAGCAGCAGCTACCCGAAGCCATGATCTAGTTCTTGCCCGGCACCCCGTCGCCGAGATAGCCGCTCCAGTATTCTTCCGGAATATCGGCCTCGTCCCATACGCCGATGAGAATACCCTTGCGCATGGACTTGCCGCGTGCGCGGAGGATTTCGCTTTCCGATTTTGTCGTGCGCTGCGAGAGCCGCAGCCCCCAGTTGTTCAGCACCGAGGCAAGCTCCGCGCGCTGCGCTTCATAGGCGGGATCCGCACCGAGGTCGCGAAACTCGTGCGGATCGTTCTTGAGGTCGTAGATCATCGGCCGGAAGCCGATGGCGTGAATGTATTTCCAGCGCTTGTCCGCGACCATGAAGAGCCGCGCATCGCGCGGCGCCACGTTCAGATTCACCGCGGCCGGAAACATCGAGTAGTCATATTCGGAGATCGCATAACGCCGCCAGCTGGCCGGCGTTTCGCCCTGCAGGATCGGAAGGAGCGAACGACCCTCAAGCCGGTGCGATTGTTCGCCTGAATTTCCGCCCGCCACATCGAGAAACGTGGGCACGAGGTCGATCGACTCGACGAGCTCGTCGCAGACCTTGCCGCGCGCACTATCCGGCGCGGCCGGATCGTAGATGATAAGCGGAATTTTCACGGACGGCTCGTGGAAGAGATCCTTCTCGCCCATCCAGTGATCGCCGAGATAATCGCCGTGATCGGACGTGAACACGATCATCGTGTTCTGCATCAAGCCGTTTTCTTCCATGAACCGGAAGAGCACGCCGAGTTGGTCGTCGATCTGCTTGATCAGCCCCATGTAAACCGGAACGACTTCTTCCCGCACTTCGTCGCGCGCAAACACATTGCTCACGCGATGCTTCATGAATTCGCGATAGACCGGATGCGGGTCGGCCCGTTCTTCTTCCGAACGCACAACAGGAACGAGATCGCCTGAGTCGTACATCGTGTTGTAGGGTTCGGGCGCGATATAAGGCCAGTGCGGCTTGATGTAGGAAAGATGCAGGCACCAGGGCGCTGTCGCCTCGCGCATGAAATCCATCGCGCGGCGCGTCATGTACGGCGTCTCGGAATCTTCCTCGGCAACGCGCGCAGGCTTGCGCGCATGTTTCATGGCCCAGCCCGAGGCAAGCGCATTGCCCTCGCCTTGCGCGGCGTTGGCCCAGTCGTGCCACGGATTGTCGCCGCCATAGCCTTTGTCGTTGAGATACTGGTTGTAGCGCGGCAGCTTCGGGTCATAGCGGCCATCGGGCCCGAGGCCATGGAGACCATCGTCGCGCTCATAGGGATCGAAGCCGCATTCGGCGACACGCACGCCGATGATCGATTCCGGATCGATGCCGAGCCGCTCCATGCCTTCCTTGTCAGCCTGCATGTGCGTTTTTCCGATCAGCACCGCATCCATGCCGAGCGGCCGCAGATAATCGCCGAGCGTGCGTTCGCCGACCTTCAGCGGAAATCCGTTCCACGAGGCGCCGTGGGAGTCGACATAGCGGCCGGTATAGAAGCTCATGCGCGATGCGCCGCAGACCGGCGACTGCACATAGGCGCGGGTGAAGCGCACGCCACGCGCCGCG
>DAORMJ010000008.1:139028-144385 GCA_035440445.1 Xanthobacteraceae bacterium | reverse complement strand
CGTATTCAGCTTGGAAGGCTGCTGCTCTACCATTGAGCTACACCCGCGAATTCGGCGGTCTTTTAACGGCATCGCGGCGCTTCGCCAAGATGATCCGTAAATTTGCCTGACCTTCACAAATCCTGCGAAAATTGCAGGAAAATCAAGCTGTTTCCGGAACCCGCGAACGCCTCAGTCCGGTCCCGCCTGCAAGATCCCGGCATGAACAGGGGCGGTCACGAGTGCCCCAGCGGTATCGAGCAGGAACACGCCCGCATGGGACAACCCCGGGCGCTGCGCCAGCCTCGGATAGAGGCCCGCGAGATAAACAAAGCGGTCGTGTCCGAGACCATCCGAAGACGAAAGCTCCGATATGTCGATCACTTGAACGCGCGCGCGTAGCACCGCCTCTTTCACGCGCGGATCTTCGACATCCAGCGCACCGACCCGAGCCATCGAACTGGCAAGAAAGCCGGAGACCTCGAGCGCGCGGTCATCCTTCGCCACCAGAATTTTCATCGGCGGCGAGAGCGGA
This sequence comes from Xanthobacteraceae bacterium, assembly GCA_035440445.1. Lineage (GTDB taxonomy): Bacteria > Pseudomonadota > Alphaproteobacteria > Rhizobiales > Xanthobacteraceae. The sequence goes on along the minus strand of DAORMJ010000008.1, from coordinate 143,871 downwards.
CCGATCACTTTCAACTGCTGGGAGAATACCTCGACATCGATATCCGGCGCAGCAAGCACCACATCGATCCTGCGGATGACGCCATCTTTTCCGGACAGCCGCAGCTGGCGCAACGCCTCGACGACGAGCCAGGAACCCATGCTGTGCCCGGCGAGACGGATACGGCCGATCCGGCGGTCCGCAGCGAGGCCGCTCAGGAGCGCGGCCAGATAGTCGCGCGAATAGGTCACGGACTCCTTGTCTGCCACATAGCCCGTCACGCGCGCATGCGACGGCCACGCGAACAGGATTTGCGGGGTATCGACGCCGGAATCCGCCGTGACTTGCGCCAGACGGAACAGCGATTCCTGAAAGTTATTGTTGAAGCCATGGACGAAGACGGTGACGTCCTGCCGCTTCCTGCCGGCAAACCGGCCCACGCGGTCGATGAAAGAAGCGCCCGTCAGGGCATGCTGATCCACGACTACGAACTTCGTCTGGGCCGACGCGCCGACGAGTTCGATCCGTCCGTCACGATGATTCTCGGGAACCGCTAGTGTGAACTCGGCAAAGTTCAGCGTCTGCGCTTTGCGAACCGAGAAGACATTCGATTCGGGCGCCTCCCGCGCGCGGTTGGTTGCGACGAAGACCTTGACCAGCCTCGACACTTCCGGGACCGCAACCGTTGCAAGCGCTTCAGGGCCCGGCCGCGCCGCACAGCCGGCGACAACGGCTGCGATGAGGATGCCCGAAAAGGGCGAGCGGACGGCCCGGCGAACCTGTCTCCAGAAACGAACCATTCCTCTGCGCCTCGTTCACTGCGGCAGCTGCTTCTACCAGTATCGCGATCGCAGGGGAGTACGGAAAGCACCATCTCCCGGACTCTGAAAATGCAAGCTAAGTTATTGAAAAATAAAGTGGTGGGGGAGGCAGGACTCGAACCTGCGAAGGCATAGCCAGCGGATTTACAGTCCGCCCCCTTTGCCGCTCGGGACACTCCCCCGGCTTTATCCGGGCTTCTCTCTGTATAAGAGGAGAACGCCGAAGACCCCGCCACCGCGAGGCCCGGCGGCGGGACTTATGGTTGTCGCTTCCGAGGGTGTCAACCCTTGGAAACCCTTCCATTCAAAGAGACTTAGCCTGCGAGCGGCCCGAATTGCCAAGGCGGCGCCGGACGGCCTAGATGCCGCTCCAAACCTGGAAAGGCCAAATGGCTGAACGCCCCCGGAAACCGAAGAAATCCAACGCCGCCCTTACCGGAAGGCGCGTGTTCGGCCACGACGGGCGCAAGGTGCCCCTCGACCATACGATTCTCTTCGGTTGGCATCCGGTCACCGAGGCATTGAAGAACCCCGCACGCCGCTTCCGCACCCTAATTTTAACGGAAAATGCGCTGCGACGGCTGCAGGAAGCCAACATCCGACTGCCCGTGCAGCCTGAGATCGTACGTCCGGATGCGCTCGACAAGAAGCTGACACCAGACGCCGTGCACCAGGGATTATTTGCGGTGACGGACGCCCTGCCCTCGCCGGGCCTTCACGAGCTTGCACTGGACAAGCTGGTGCTCGTGCTCGACCAGATCACCGATCCGCATAACTTCGGTGCGATTGTTCGTACGGCCGCCGCTTTCAACGTGTCCGCGATTGTGACAACCGCCCGTCATTCGCCAGAAGCGACCGGTGTATTGGCGAAATCAGCATCCGGCGGACTGGAGCATGTCCCCATCGCACTCGTACAAAACCTTGCGCGGGCGATGAACGAGTTGAAAGAACGCGGCTTTACGCTCGTCGGTCTCGCGGAAGAAGGCGAAAGCGACCTTAGCGAAGCGAACCTCAAAGGCCCGGTTGCCCTGGTGCTTGGCGCCGAAGGAAAAGGACTGCGGCAGCTGACGCGCGAAAGCTGCGATATGCTCGCGCGCATAGACCTTAGCGGAGCAATCAAGAGCCTCAACGTGTCGAATGCCGCGGCACTCGCGCTCTACGTCGCCGACCGCGCCATCCGCGTACAAAGATAACCGCAATGCGGGTGCAGCGCTGGATTCATCGCAGCGTGAAGCCCGACGGAATGATCGCGCGCTACGTGCTTCCGTTAAGCGTATCAGTCCTTCTCGTCGCGATCACCACGATACTGATCTCTGTTTTTCTGAAGCGCATCAACTTTCAAAATGTCGGCATCATTTATCTATTGCCGGTCTTTGTGCTGGCGATCCGCTGGGGCTTTCTGCCTGCGCTATTCACGGCCTTCATCAGTGTCGCCTGCTCTGCATTCTTTTTTTATGAACCGATCTTCGATTTTCGCGCGCATAACTGGGACAACCAGGTCGATCTGATCCTGTTCACGATCATCGCGGCAGTAACAAGCCATCTTGCGACGAGGTTGCGCCGTCAGGACGAAATCGATCGGTTGCGGGAGGCGTTGATCGGATCGGTCTCGCATGAGTTACGGACACCACTTGCCTCTATTCTTGGGGCGTCGTCCGTTATCGCGAACGCACCGAGCGTGAAAGGCGATCCGCGTCTTTCGACACTGGCAAACGTAATCCGCGAAGAGGCGGATCGCCTGAACCACGACATTCAGAATCTTCTCGACGCCACGCGCATTTCCAGCGAGGGCATCCACCCCAAGCGCGAATGGATCGACCCTTCGGACATCGTCAATGTCGCAATCGAGCGCCGCAGCCGCACACTTTCGGCGCATAAAGTTCTCGTAAAATTCGCCGACGGCCTGCCGCTGTTTCAGGGCGACCCCGTGCTTTTCGATCAGGCGATCGGTCAGGTACTCAGCAACGCAGCAAAATATTCACCCGGGAACAGCGAAATCCTCGTTGAGATCGGCCATGAAAATGATCAGATCCTGTTCTCAATCTCGGATCAGGGTGCCGGCATGACGCCGGAAGATCAGCTCCGTTGGGGTGACCGCTTTTACCGGAGCGAGCGTCTTAAAAATAAGACTACGGGTTCGGGTCTCGGAATATGGATCGCCAAGGCTTTTCTCGAAGCAATTGGCGGAACGATTTCAGCTTCGAGCGAAGGACCGGACCAAGGCAGCCGAGTGACGATCAAGATGCCGGTGACGAAAGTTCCGGCTCGCGAAGCGGAGACCACCGATGAATAGTCATTCCCCGTCCGTTCTGCTCGTCGATGACGAGGCGCAAATCCGGCGCTTTCTCCGCGCAGGTTTCGAGATGGACGGCTTTTCCGTTCAGGACGCCGACAACGGCAATGAGGGCATCAAGAACGCGACCATGCGGCCGCCGGACCTGATCATCCTGGATCTTGCACTCCCGGACATGGACGGATCGGAAGTGCTGTCGAGATTGCGCAGCTGGTCGAACGTGCCGGTAATCGTTCTCTCCGTAAGATCGAACGAAGACGAGAAGGTAAAGCTCCTTCAGCTTGGCGCCGACGACTATGTCGTGAAACCATTCGGCATGGCCGAATTGCTTGCGCGCTCTCGCGCGGCGATCCGGCGGCACACCCGAAACGAAAACGGCGACCCTGTCGTCAATCTTGGACGCCTCGTGGTCGATCTCGCCAATCGCTCCGTGTTCGTGGATGGCGAGCGGCTATCTCTGACCCGGAAAGAATTCCGCTTGCTGCAAATCCTGGCGCAGCATGCCGGCAACGTCGTGACCCACGCGCAATTGCTCAACGAGATATGGGGCGCTGGCCACGATCAGGATTCGCATTACCTGCGAATTTTCGTCCGCAAGCTACGGCAGAAGATCGAAGCCGACCCCACGCATCCGAAGCTCTTGCTGACCGAACTCGGTGTTGGCTACAGGCTTTCGACCGACGACGCCGGAAAGACCACGCAACACTAAATCGCCGGCTTCGGATCGAAGAACGAAAAGACAAATGCAAGTGCCCACATGATGATCGATATCAGTGCGGTCCACTTGGCGAAGGTCAGGTAGGTCTCGTACAATACCGTGGAGACTGCCCATTGCGCGTAGTCGAGCGGCGGCCGCCTATCCTGCTCGATGTAGAGCCACATCTCGGTATGACGGCAATCCTTGGTCAGTGCACCGCGCGCTTTCAAAACGAGAATGAAAGCCATGATCGTCGTCAGAAAGCCGCCCGCCTGAAACGCGAGTTTGGCGTCGAACGACATGCCGATCATAAAACAGAAAATTCCGAGCGACGCGAAGCTGCATGCCCGCAGGACCGTCTGATAGGCTATCTCGCGCATGTAATCCAAGCGTAACCCCGGACGCAGTCGACCGAGGAGCAGCATAGCAAGAATTCTGCTGCCGCCAGTTCACACCTTGTTGAACTCTTTTACCGGTTCACAGGCCGACGCTGAGAAAGTTTCCGATCGCCGGAAGGGTCAGGATCGCGCATCCCGCAAGCCATATCCAGAGCGAGGTGACGGTGGAATCGTCTTTCGCCCCGACGAGACGCTCGTAGAGTGCGGCAGGAATCCCCGCCAGGATGACCGTCCCGGTCGAAAGCATCATGGACGCGAAATAGGCGATCGCAGCGGTCGACCCGAAGAGCGGCTCGGCCATCAGGTACACCGAAATCTGGAACACGAAGAAGAACAACGGATTGAAGATCCCGTTGATCATGCTGAAGAACGCAATGCCGATATAATAGAAACTGCGCTCGTTCATGTACCACCCACGCGCAGCAAACCGGTGGAAACGAAGACCACGAGGAGCAGCACCCGCATCCAGAACATCCAGACGAACCCGAACAACCACAAGACGACCGGCGCTGTCGCTTTGGGTGTTATCGGTGCGATAATTTTAAGCAGCGGATCCGTGATCTTGCAGAACGCCCGCCAGATGTAATTCTTGGAATCCTGATCGATGAACAGGCTAAGCAGAACGCGGCCAAGCATCGTGTACATCACGACGGCC
>DAORMJ010000008.1:20688-138899 GCA_035440445.1 Xanthobacteraceae bacterium | reverse complement strand
CGCTTCGTTTGACGCCTTCTTGTCGAGGCTTACTTTTCCTGAAGAACCGTACGGCCACGCGGCTTGCGGATTTCGTCCACGAAAGCCTGCATTTCCTTCGACGGTTCCTTGGTCATCAAGCTCACGATGTAGATCAGCGCGAAACCGACCGGCATACCGATCATGCCCGCGGCGATGTTCGTGAGCCCGAACCAGCCGACCTTACTCGCCATCGGATGGCTAGCGGCGACCCAGCTGTCCATGGCGTTCGGTGCCGCCATGGCTTTCGCCAGATCGACCAGCGGAGCGCCAGCCGCGTTGGTGAGCGAGCTCATGCCGAGATAAGCCACGCCGAAGCCCGGGAAGTACCGCGTCACGACGAGGTACATGATCGCAATCCCGAACCCGCCGATGATGCCGGCGATGGCACCTGCGGTCGTTGCACGCTTCCACCAGATGCCCATGACGAGCGCCGGGAAGTTGCCTGCCATCGCGAGCGAGAACGCCCAGCCGACCATCGCGAGAATGTCAGCCGGTCGTGTCGCCGCTGTAGCAGCCGCGGCAACCGCCACGACGATCAGCAGGATACGGGCAACGGTAAGACGCTTCACCGTCGGCGCGTTCGGATTGATCATCTTGTAATAGACGTCATGCGAAAGCGCGTTGGCGATGGCGAGCAGCAAACCGTCGGCGGTGGACAGCGCAGCGGCAAGACCGCCGGCCGCAACCAGGCCCGAGATCACGTACGGCAGGCCCGCGATTTCCGGGGTCGACAGCACGATCACGTCGGTATTGATCACGAAGTCCTGCAAGCGGACGACGCCAGGATGACCGGCGACCGCTTTACACGCGTCGATCACGGCCTGCAGCGTTGCGGCGTTCTTGCCGCAAATCTGGATCAGGCCGAGTTCGCCCCACTGGAACATCCACGGACGAATTTCAGCGACCGGACGGCCGATGATGTTCGTGTAAACCTCCAGCTTCGAGAACGCCGCATAGGCCGGCGCCGAGAAGTAAAGCAGGAAGATGAAGAACAGCGACCAGGCGACCGACTGACGGGCTTCACGCACCGACGGGGTGGTGAAGTAGCGCATCAGGATGTGCGGCAGCGAGGCAGTGCCCACCATCATGCAGAGCACGATCGCGAAGAAGTTCAACTGCGTGTAGTTGATCCAGGGCTGGATATGCGGCTTCAGGTTTGCCGCGGTCGCCAGACCGTCCTTCAACATCTGTGCTTCGCGTGCGGTGATGTCCGCGATCGCCTGTCCGTAGGTCAGTTCCGGGATCGGAATGCCGTACTTTTTGGTGGACAGAATGACGATCGGGGTCAGGTAAGCGACGATCAGCACGATGTACTGAGCGATCTGCGTCCAGGTCACCGCACGCATGCCGCCCAGCATCGAGCAAAGCAGAATGCCGGCAAGACCGACGAAAACCGCAACTTCGAACTGCATGCCGAGGAAGCGCGATGCGATGATGCCCGTGCCGAAGATTTGCGCCGTCACGTAAGTGAAGGAGCAGCAAACCAGCACGATCACCGCAAGCATACGCGCAAAGTTTCCACCGAAGCGGAACGACATGAAGTCCGGAACCGTGTAGGCGCCGAACTTGCGCAGATACGGACCGACCAGCACCGAAACCAGCACGTAACCGCCGGTCCAGCCGAGCACCCAGGCAAGGCCGTCGTAACCGAGCAGGAAGAGCGTGCCCGCCATGCCGACGAAGGAAGCTGCGGACATCCAGTCCGCACCCGTCGCCATGCCGTTATACAGCGCCGGAACCTTGCGGCCGGCGACGTAGTATTCGGAAACTTCCGCCGTGCGCGAGAGCACGCCGATGATCGCGTAAACCGCAATCGTGAAGAACACGAAGAGATAGCCGAGCACCCGGTTGGGCACGCCCATCATTTCAAGAATTGCGAGAAACACGACGAAGGCAAGGAAGCCGCCGGTGTAAAGCCCGTAGATCTTGCCAAGATTATTCAGAAAGCCGCCGTCGTTTGAAGTCTGAGTAGCCATGTGCCTATCCCCCTCAGTCTTCAGCCACGCCGAACTCGCGGTCGATCTTGTCCTGCTGCTTCGCAAACATGAAGAGTTGGACGACGAACGCGATCAGCGAACCCTGCGCGGCCATATAGAAGCCGAGCGGAAAACCGAAAATGACGATCTTGTTGAGCGCCGGTGCAAAGAAATGGATGACGTATCCAAAAAAGAACCAGATCGCGAGATGCGTCCACATAAGGTTGGTCGTTTTTCGCCAATGAGCCTGGTCATTGGCCGACGTGTCTTTGGTTGTCTGTGACATGAATCCGTTGCCCTCCCAATTCGAGTCACCGAACGCGACTGCGCTCGGGGGTATGCTTGTGCTGGGGGACCCGGATGAACCGGTGATCATGGCGCCCCCCAATTCGCCTCGCTCCGCGTTACGATCTTTATGTCGCTGCTACGGAACGATACGGAAAGTTAACATTCGAACGGCGGGCGTCTTATAAGACTTTCGGTCAATTCTGCTGTTTCACAGGATTGAATTTGCTAGGATTTCTTTCTCTCGCAGTCGCGAGATCAACTCGCTGCAACGCAGCAAACAGAATCGGCGTGGAGTAACGCAATGGGGCTTTTCGATCGTTTGCTGCGCCGGAAACCAAAAATCGCAGGCCGTGAAGCCCTTGCGCACTTCATCGGCGAACAGGCTGCGTTCCTCGTCCAGAAAGGGATCTACGATTACTCTCGCGCGCGCTCCGGTCACTTCTCCAAGATCATGCTGGCAGACGCCGGCTTCCAGTCGGCACTCAACCGCTCGCGCTGGCGTGCCTTTCCCTTGGGTCTCGCGATGGTCGGCGAATCCGTGGACGCCACGTTATCCCCGAATGTCGCCGGCGAGCGGCGTACGCTGCTCGATCCGCTGATCGGACTGATCCTGTCGATCTACGATCAATACCCCTGCCCGCAAGAACTTTCGGAAGAGGAATGGCAGGCCGGGAGAAGCGATCTCCTGCTTCATCTCGAGCGGCTTTCGACGCATGCGCCGAAGCGGATCATCGACATTCCCGTGCCTTTTGCAGAACGCTATTTTGCGATGATGCCGTTCGACAAATCGCTGCTTACTCCCGACGCTCCGACCGCGCAGGGGTTCATGCAACTGCAGCTCATCAAAGTTCAGGAAGAGCTCGCGGACCGGATTGAATTAGAACCGGTACTGCGCGAACTGCGCGCGCCTTGAGCGAAACAACAAGAAAATATACGAAGGTTTTATAAGTATAGCCTGAATTACTACGGCTCCGATCCTCCAGTCGCACGCACTTCCTCGCCAAGAGGAAGCCATGCCAAGGCGGAAACTCGAAGCACTTCTCGATCAAGGCTCCAAAGTCGACGAGCGCGAAATCATCGCGCTTCGTAACGAATATCTCCTTCAGATCAGCACCCTTGCTGCCAAGGACGCCGCGGCCCCGCTGCTCGCAAAAGCGGGCGAGCTTTTGAAATCGCGCTATTGGGCGAACTCCTCCTGGCGCGAGCGCGGGAAGATTCTCGATACAGTCGGGTTCCTGCTGCGCACATACGCCACCAATCGATAAATTTACGCGCGCGTTACGAACGTCAAAAATATTCGGACAATTCCTCTCAGCGAAGCGGAACAGAGGAAGGTTTCGTTTCCTGCAATTGCTTTTTGTTTTCCATAGCCTACCGCGGCGCACATCATCCTTTCGCCTAATACGACTTGGTATCACGACCGGTCGCACCCCCTTGCGTAGCGTTCATGCCGAGATCGCGGGACGGATTCTCTCCGCGTGCTCGATAAAGACAAACCAAACTTTGGGGGACGCTCATGGCTGATGCAGTAACAACTGCGGCCGCTGAGAACCGGAAAATGACCGCTTCTGAAAAGAAGGTCATTTTTGCTTCTTCGCTCGGCACTGTTTTCGAATGGTACGACTTCTATCTCTACGGGTCGCTCGCAGCGATCATCTCTGCGCAGTTCTTCTCGGGCGTTAACCCGACCGCTGCATTCATCTTCGCGCTGATGGCATTCGCCGCCGGCTTCGCGGTTCGCCCGTTCGGCGCGCTCTTCTTCGGCCGCCTTGGCGATCTCGTCGGCCGCAAATACACCTTCCTTGTCACCATCGTGATCATGGGCCTGTCGACGTTCATCGTCGGCCTGCTCCCGAACTACGCGAGCATCGGCATCGCCGCGCCGATCATCCTGATCGGCCTTCGCCTGTTGCAGGGTCTCGCGCTCGGCGGTGAATACGGCGGTGCGGCCACTTACGTTGCGGAGCACGCTCCAAACGGCAAGCGCGGCCTCTACACCTCCTGGATTCAGACGACCGCAACGCTCGGCCTGTTCCTGTCGCTGCTGATCATTCTCGGCACGCGTACATGGGTTGGTGAAAAAGCCTTCGCGGAGTGGGCTTGGCGTATTCCGTTCCTGCTTTCGATCGTGCTGCTCGCGATCTCGGTCTGGATTCGTCTGACGCTGCAGGAGAGCCCTGCATTCTCGAAGATGAAGGCAGAGGGCAAGACTTCGAAGAGCCCGCTCGCCGAAGCCTTCGGCCGTTGGGATAACGCCAAGGTCGCGCTGCTTGCGCTCCTCGGCGGCACCGCCGGTCAGGCTGTCGTCTGGTACACGGGCCAGTTCTATGCCCTGTTCTTCCTGACGCAGACGCTGAAAGTTGACGGCACCACCGCGAACATCCTGATCGCGGCTTCGCTCGTCATCGGCACGCCGTTCTTCATCTTCTTCGGCTGGCTTTCCGACAAGGTCGGCCGCAAGCCGATCATCCTCGGCGGCTGCCTGCTCGCGGCACTCACCTACTTCCCGGCTTTCGGCCTCCTCACCCACTACGCCAACCCGGCTCTCGAAAGAGCGCAGGCAACGGCACCTGTGACGGTGGTTGCGAACCCGGCGGAGTGTTCGTTCCAGTTCAACCCGGTCGGAACGGCGGCGTTCACCTCTTCGTGCGATATCGCGAAGAGCTTCCTCGCCCGCAACTCGGTGAACTACAAGAACGAAGCCGCTCCTGCAGGCAGCGTCGCGCAGGTCAAGATCGGGGATCAGGTCGTTGCGTCTTTCGCTGGCACGGGACTTCCCGCCGACCAGATGAAGATCAAGGCGGCCGAGTTCAACAAGGCGATGACCGACGCGATCCGCAAACACGGATATCCGGCTGCGGCCAACCCGGCCGAGATGAACAAGCCGATGCTGGTCGTCGTGCTGACCTACCTCGTGCTGCTGGTCACCATGGTGTACGGCCCGATCGCGGCACAGCTCGTCGAGCTGTTTCCGACCCGAGTGCGCTACACCGCGATGTCGCTGCCCTATCACATCGGCAACGGCTGGTTCGGCGGCTTCCTGCCGACCACCGCCTTCGCGATGGTGGCGGCCACCGGCGATATCTATTACGGCCTGTGGTACCCGATCGTCGTCGCCGTGATGACGCTCATCATCGGCGCCCTGTTCGTGCCGGAAACGAAGGATCGCGATCTTTCGAAGTGGCACTAAAACGAAACCAACGCGGGGCGGCGGCAACAGCCGCTCCGTGACTTTCCCTGAACCCCGGCAAACGCCGGGGTATTTTTTTGTTCGCTACTTGTCGGCGGGCGGGGCCGGAATGACCGAAGGGCCTTGCGGCATGTAAGGCCGCGGGAGATCGGCGGGTTCGTTCGACTCCGTGCTCCAGCTTCGGCGATAGCGCGGGCCCGGCACGGACGGCTGGCGCGTGGCGCGGCTGCGATAGGCGAACGGATCGCCTTTGTTGGTGGGGAAATAGTAGCCATAGGGCGCGCGCGGCGCGTAGTAATATTGAGGGCCCCAATACTCGGCATAGGGCGTAAGATTATTCCTGCCGGCCAGTCCCCAATCGCCATAGACGACCGTGCCGTCGGGATGAATTACCGGCCGCTTGTCGGCTTGCGCAGGCGCCAGAAGCGCTGCGGCAAAGGCCAGAAATAAAATCGAACGCAGCATGACCGGAGGCTCCTGGGATCGCCGGAATGCTGCCACCGCAGCGGTTCCAGCCGGTTACCGGCCCTTCAACTCTTGAAACTATGGTTAGTGCCTTGCGTATATCGGCAAAGCATCGCAAATAGCCCCGCGAAGCGCTGCTAGACCCCGGAAACCGCATATTCAGTTTCTGGCTAAGATGATGTGGTTGCTCGATAAAATGCCGGCGTAGCACAGCGGTAGTGCAGCGGTTTTGTAAACCGAAGGTCGGGAGTTCGATCCTCTCCGCCGGCACCAATTTTTGGAGTTTAGTGGCGCGTTTTGGCTACGACTCTTCGTCTTCCGGGAAATTGGCGGCTATCTCGGGATATTCGAGACGGAAAAGGCCGTCGGCGTCCTTCAGGGGCCGCATATATTCCGTGAACAGATTGAGCCCCTCGAGCTTAAGATTGCTCGTGATATTTGAAATCCGGTGCTCGATTGCTTGGTTCGAAACCTCGGCAAATCCGAATTCCTCGTTCGTCTTGATCCATTCTGACATAGCTTCATCGACAAATGAGCGGATATTTACCTTGAGCTCGTCGACCTGCTCGCAGAAGAAATCGAAATCGACCCGTGCCAAGAATATCGGCGGCGCATCGGTAGCCTTTAGCGCTGCCAAGAGGGCCGCACGAAAGACCATCATGTAGTTCTCGCTGACCGCGCCAAAACGAAGTTCAAGAACGCGGTCCAGCTCCCTGATGAAGCTATCGGCGTAATTCGCGCCCATCTGGCGCAGTTCTTCTTTCCGCTTTTCCTTCTTGCCAAAGCCAAACACCGCAATCCCCTGAAAGAAATACTTTTATACTTAGGGCACGACTAAGCCTTGAAGCTTGCACATTCCTCCACAAAGCATCAATCGCGGCGGTGGCGTTTTGCTCGAAATCCGGCGCGTACTCTACGTTTGATGAGTGCCGGACTTTAGAAAACGCTATTACAGGATTTGCCGCCCCAGCGCAGGATAACGGGCCTGAAACAATCCTATCCGAGACCGTGGCAGAGCCGCGAAGCTTCACCGCGTTCGGCAGTCGCTCCAACTTTCCAACATGATCCCCACTTATGCAAAAGGCGCGAGAGCAATCACGCCCCCGCGCCTCTTTCAGATGAAGTCAGCCAGGCTCAGTAGCCGCGCGAGTGGCGGATCATGGCGCCTAACACATTGGAATAGTCGTCGGTCCAGACCCACTGCTCCGGGTCGACCTTCTCGTCGATCCAGTGCTTCTTCTCGTCGAGCGCGCCGAAGTCTTCCGGCTTCTTCACGATCGCGCTGACCGTGCCGGAGAATTTATAGTCGTCGTCGTTCAATTCGGTATCGCCTTCGGTGGAGTTGTGGGTACGCACCACCATGCCATTCGCGTTCGCGACACCCGCCACGACCGAAGCGAGCTCAAGATGCCGGTTCGAAATGTGCATCACCAGGATGCCATGTGGCGCGAGCTTGCGCTTGTAGATCTCGATCGCTTCCTTTGTCATCAGATGGATGGGAATTGCATCCGACGAGAACGCGTCGATCGCGATGAAATCATAAGTACCGTCCGGCGCATCGGCGATGGTGAGCCGCGCGTCGCCGAGCGTGATTTTCGCGTCCGGCGCGCATTGCGAAATGAAGCTGAAGCCGTAGCGCTGCGGCGTGGTCGCAATCCGGATCGTGGTCGGATCGATCTCGTAATAGTGCACCTGATCGCCTTCCTGCTTGTGGCAGGCAAGCGTTCCCGTTCCGAGGCCAACGACCGCATACGTGATGGGGCCATTCTTGTTCACCCGCGCCTGCGCAACCGCCTGCGCGATCGCCGCGGACTTGTAGTAATAGGTCGTGAGCTCCGGACGGCCGATATAAGGCTTGAAGTCATTGGTCATGACGCGTTGCGCGCCGTGGATCGTCGTGCCGTGCAAAAGCACGCGGAAGCGCCCGTCGTAGCTGTCCATGACTTTGTGCACACCGAAGAAGCTGCGAAGCGTATGCCGCGTCCGCTGGTCGATGTTGTCGTATGCCTTGATGGTGAGGAAGCAAAGCGCGACGACATATGCATACTTCACGGAGTCGAACGAAATCAGGATCGAAACCACAAGCAGAATTCCGATCGTCCACTTCATGTAGGTGTAGTTGCCCGGCGCAAGATCGGACAGGAACGGCACCTTGTAGCCGAATGCAGGAGCAAGCGCGGCAGCAGCGACGATGCCGAGCACAAGCCAGAACACAGCCGCCAGCTTGCCGTTCGGCCATACCCAGCCCGGACGGCACAGCAGTGCCAGCACGATCAGGATCGGATACTCCGCGACCCAGTTGAAAATCTGCGGAGCAACGAGCGCAGCGGCGATGCCACCGATCATGCCGCCCGCCGACATCCACATGTAGAACTCGGTGAGATAGGCAGGCTTCGGACGGAGTCGCGCCAGTTCGCCGTGACACACGAGCGCCGTCAGGAAGAATGCGGCGATGTGAATCGTGAGAATCCAGAAGATCGAGTCAAAGCCGTCGAACACCTGCGAGGCGATCAGCGCGGCGATCGCAAGCGGCTGCAAAATCACGGCGATCTGGTGCACGTATTTTGCGAGGCTGGAGAACACCAACACGAAGGTGAGCAGATAAAGCGCCAGCGGAACTACCCAGAGAAACGGCACCGCGGCTACGTCGGTCGAAATGTGGTTGGTGACCGCGATCAGAAGGCCGGAAGGAATCGCGGCAAGCGCGATCCAGACCGCGGCCTGCGCCCAGGTCGGCTTTGCCGCCTTATCCTCGGCGGTGAGCTGCTCGGCCTTCAAATCCTGCGTGTTCCAGATCAGATAGCCGCAACCTGCGATCAGCAAGATCAGAAAGATGAACCCGCTCGACCAGGCAAAGGTCTGCTGATGCAGCCGCGTCAACGGCTCGACTGCGAAGGGATAGGCCAGGAGTGCGAGAAAGCTGCCGACGTTGCTTGCCGCGTAAAGAAAATAAGGGTCCTTCGCGGCGGGATGGCTCGTCCGTGCAAACCATGCCTGCAACAGCGGCCCGTTTGCCGAAAGCGCGAAGAACGGCAGACCGATTGAAACGGTGAACAGCCCGAGCAGCCAGAACGCCTCACCGGACGCCGGCGGGCGGTTCCATCCGCTCGCGATGCCGAGCGGCAGAAAGATCACCGAAATCGCCATGACTGCGAGGTGGATCATCACCGCCTTGCGGCCCTGCAGGTTCCGCGTGATGAAATGCGCGTAGGCGTACCCGGCAAGGAGTACGGTCTGGAAAAACACCATGGCGACGGACCAGACCGCAGGCGTCCCGCCGAGTTTCGGCAGCACCATTTTCGCGAACATCGGCTGCACGAAGAACAGCAGCGCAGCACTGACGAAGATCGCAAAGGTGAAAAGCGGCAGCAAAATCCCTGATACGGAACCTGCGGGCGCCCCGGCCGGCATTCTCTCCCCGGAACCCGCTTCGCCGGAAGTAATCTGCTGCTCGCTCATGGAATTCCCTTCGCTGACCGGCCCGGCATTGCCAGGCTTCGATGAAGCGGCATGACGCCGCCGGCCAAGTTTCTACATTGGTGCTGATTTGGCTTCCGGACGGAAGTTGTTCGTGCTCGCGGCTGACCCCGGACTGAACCAGCGCCGGATGGCAAGAATATGCGCGAAACAGCCGATTCCGGTCCAGCCCCGTCAGTGCAGTTTCCGCAGCGCAGCGGACGGGCGCATGCGCCTTGCACCGTTGCATCGGCGCAATAAAAACTTTGATACAGTCGCCCGAACGTCCCACCGGAACGGGACCATTCGCAGGGAGAAATGTATGACTGGACTTTCACGCCGCTCGGTACTTGCGGGCAGCACGGCAACCGCGGGGGCGCTTTCGCTCGCGCCATGTTTTATCGAGGCATTCTTTTCGTCGGCAATGGCGCAATCGGCTGGGTTCAATAAATACAAGGTCGGCAGCCTCGAGGTTTGTGGCATTGCGGATGGCGTCAACACGATCCCCCTTCCCGATCGCTTCGTCGTGAACCAGGCGAAGGAAGAAGTCGCGAAAGCGCTCAGAGCCGCCGGACAGGACGGGGAGAAGCTGAGCATTCCCTTCAACCCCTTCGCGTTCACGAATGGCAACCGCGTCGTTCTGATCGACACCGGAATGGGTCCCGCTGCGAACACGCAGAATCCTGCGGTCGGCAATACGGTGAAGAATCTTACGGCTGCGGGTTACGATCCGGCCAAGATCACGGACGTGGTGATTTCACATTTCCACGGCGACCACATCAACGGACTCCTGAACGGCGCAAACCCGACTTATCCCAACGCGCAGGTATGGGTCCCGGCAGCGGAATGGAAGTACTGGACCGATGAAGGCGAGATCAGCCGCGCGCCCGACGCGCGCAAGGGCGCTTTCGCCAACGTGAAGCGCGTGTTCGCCGACGGCCTCAAGAACAAGGTCACGCAATACGAACACGGCAAGGAAGTCGTGCCGGGGCTGACCTCGGTCGCAACCCTTGGCCACACGCCCGGCCACACGTCTTTCGTGCTTGCGTCAGGCAATGACAAGCTCTTCATCCAGTCGGACGTGACGAACGTGCCCTACCTCTTCGTCAACAATCCCGGCTGGCATGCGATGTTCGATCAGGATGCGAAGCAGGCCGAGGAGACGCGCCGCAAAACTTTCGACATGGTGTCCGCGGAAAAGATGCGCGTGCAAGGTTTCCACTTCCCCTTCCCGTCGCTTGGCCGCATCGAAAAGGCCGGGGACGGCTACCGCCTCGTCGCCGCATAATGCGTCCCAACGCAGGCTGAAATCGAAGGCCGCCGGAAACGGCGGCCTTTTTGTTCCGATAAGGCCGGGCTCCTTTTCCAGCGCGGCTCGCTCGCTCTACCTGTCTTGCCGAGAATTGACTCCCATTCCGTTCCCGCGTTTAGATGAAATCTGATGACGGTGTTCCAAGCGGCGCAAGCCGCGAAGAACATGGGAATACGGTGAGAATCGCGTTTTCGATCCGAATCCGTAGCTGCCCCCGCAACTGTAAGCGGTAGCGTTCGCTTCAAGTGCCACTGGACCCTAGGTCTGGGAAGGCGGAGCGAGCGCGACGACCCGCAAGCCAGGAGACCGACCGCATCAGTCACCCAACCGGCGCGCGGGGCGTGCGATCGGTGCGGATTCCCGCAGCGGTGACACGTGAAGACGTGAACCGTTGTGGGGGCGCAGGTGGGGCTGCATCTCGAACAGGCTATCCGAACGAACGGGGCAATTTGCTCCGCGCTTTCGCGCGCCTCCGCGACTTGTCCAAAGACAATCGTTGGAGAGCCTCCATGTTTCGTTCATCGGGCGCACAAGCGCTCGGCCTGATCGCACTACCCTTTCTTGTTTCCACGGCGGCAGCACAGACCACGGTGCTGCCCGACATCGTCATTTCCGCGGGGCAGACGCCACAGGCCGCCGACCGCGTCGGCGCAACCGTCACCGTGCTGCAAGGCGACAAGCTTCGCGCCGACGGCATCACCAATCTGGTCGATGCATTGCGCTTCGCGCCGGGCGTGCACGTTTCGCCGTCGGGCAACACCGGCACGCTCACGCAGGTCCGCATCCGCGGCGGCGAAGCCAATCACCTGCTGGTCATGGTCGATGGCATCGAAATCAATCAGCTCGCTGACAGCGGTTTCGATTTCGCGGACTTTCCGATCGACGACGTCGAACGGGTCGAAATCATTCGCGGTCCCCAGTCCGGCATCTATGGCGCGAATGCGCATGCGGGCGTGATCTCGATCATCACCCGCTCCGGTCGCGGTCTCACGAAGCCGCGCGCGGATCTCAGGATAGAGAGCGGCGCACTGCGGACCACTGCGGGCAGCTTCAATCTGCGCGGACAGACCGGGCCGGTCTATGCGTCGGTCACTTATTCCGGCCTCACCTCGAAAGGCTACAATATCTCGCGCTTCGGCGACGAACGCGACGGCAACAGCGCGAACGTTTTCACCTTCAAGGGCGGCATCGACGTCACGCAGGACCTCAATATCGAGGGCGTGCTGCGCTACACGAGCCGAAAGAACGACTACGACCCGCAGGCGTTCTTCGGCCCGCAGACCGGATATGTCGTCGACGGTCCGGCCAATGGCACCTACGAAAGCGTCATCGGCCGGCTGGGTTTCACCTGGAAGACATTCGACGGCCGCCTCATCCATAGCGCGAATGTTCGTCACTACGACGAGAAGACCGCATCGTTCGAGACCGGCTTCCAGTCCTTCGGGACGGACGGCAAGCGCACGATGCTCGACTATAAGGCGACGCTCCTCGGCAATACGAACTTCTTCGGCGGCGAACAGCATAGCTTCACGCTGCTCGTCGACCGCCGGGATGAGCGCTACCAGAGCATTTTCGACGCCAATCCTTATTTCCGGGATCGCACGGGTCTGGCGGGCGAATATGTCGTGAGCCTTCCCTCCGGGACAACCATCTCGACCGCGCTGCGTCACGACTGGAATTCGAACTTCGAAGACATCGTCACCTGGCGCGTCGCGCTCTCGCAGACGATCGCACCGCTGAACGCGCGCCTGCATTCCTCGATCGGCAAAGGCATCACCGACCCGACCTTCGCCGAGGTCGCAGGAAGCGCGTTCAACCTGCCGAACTTCGGTCTTCTGCCGGAGCATTCAACCGGCTGGGATGTCGGTCTCGAGCAGCGCTTCTTCAACGGCCGCGTGGTGACGGACATCACGTATTTTCAGATGACGCTGACCAACGAAATCTATCAGCCGGTATTCGGGGCGGCCTATATCAACAATCCCGCGGACGCCGATCGCCGCGGCGTGGAGATCGTCGCCAAGGTGCAGTGGGCGGACTGGTTCAGCACCAGTGCCAGCTACACCTACACCGATGCAACGACACGCTTCGGCCAGCAGGCGCTGCGCCGCCCGCCGCATTCGGCGGCGTTCGAAGCCACCGCATTGTTTGCTGAAAACCGCGGACGCTTCGTCCTGGGAGCCGTCTATAATGGCAAGCGCACCGACTCTTCGTTCGTGCCAGCCGTCGCCTCTCCAGTGACGATGCCCGGTTATTCGCTCGTACGCGCTCAATTGTCGTATGATCTGACGAAATTCGCGACCGCATACATCAAGGCGGAAAACCTCTTCGATAAGCACTACGAAGACGTCTTCACCTATCGCGGCTCGCCGCGGATCATCATGGGTGGCCTGCGGGTGAAGTTCGGCTACGAATAAGCAAGCAACAAGACAAGCTCAGAATGGCCGGCGAAAACGCCGGCCATTTTTGCTTCTGGGATCAGGAGTCAGCGTCAATTTTTTCGCCGCGCGATTCCGATAGCACCCAGCCTACATATTCCGCGCTGCCACCCTCCGTATTCAGGAACAGAACGGCTGGCGTTTCGTAGCTATGGAGCCGTTTGACGACGGCCTCCACGGCTTCCTTTTGCGAGGCGCGCGTCTTGACGATCATGACCGCCTCGTCGGCGCTTTCGACCTTCCCCTGCCAGCGATAGATCGACTGCATGCCCGGCAGGATATTCACGCAGGCGGCCAATCCCTGCTCCACCAGTAACCGTCCTGTCCGCTCCGCCTCGACAAGCGAAGGATAGGTCGTATAGACGAGAACTGGCCGCTCCATAGCCGCCTCCATTAAGTCCGTTGCATTCCGCATGACGAAGACCGCACCAAACTACGACAAGATCGCCTTCGTCGCGAGCAGCGCGCCGGACGCCGCTGCTGCCCGGGTGCGGCTTGCAAAAGCCTATGGCAATGCCCCGCTGGAACAGGCGGAAGTCGTCGTAGCGCTCGGCGGCGACGGTTTCATGCTCCAGATGCTGCACAAGTTTCGCGACACCGGCACCCCGATCTACGGCATGCATCGCGGCACCATCGGCTTTCTGATGAACGAGTTCCGCGAAGACGGCTTGGTTGAACGCCTGGCCGTCGCGGAGCGCAACGTCATCCATCCCCTGATGATGGAGGCGACCGACATCGACGGCAAAGTGCATCGCGCGCCGGCCCTGAACGAAGTTTCGCTACTGCGCCAATCGTATCAAGCCGCCAAGCTGAGAATCCAGATCGATGGCAAGGTCCGCATGGAGGAGTTGATTTGCGACGGCATGCTGATCGCAACCCCGACAGGCTCGACCGCCTATAACCTTTCAGCGCACGGACCCATCTTACCGCTGGCAGCACCTTTTCTTGCGCTCACCCCGATCAGTCCTTTCCGCCCGCGGCGCTGGCGCGGCGCGATGGTACCAGACCGCTGCACGGTCGAGATCGAGATTCTGGAAAAGCAGAAGCGTCCGGTGAACGCGGTCGCCGACCACTTCGAAGTGCGCTCGGTCGTCCATGTCAGTGCACGCATGGACATGAATTCGTCGGTCGAGATGCTGTTCGATCCCGGCCACAGCCTCGACGAACGGATTCTTAACGAACAGTTCGGCTACTGATCCGGATCAATATCTCAACCGAATATTAAGCCCGGCGGGCGCTAATGAAGCCGGTTCCGCGTCAGGTCGCCTGACCCCGGAAGCCAGGCGCGCGCATGATCCGGATTGATTTTAATCGTCTCAAGTTCCTAGTGATCGACGATAACGCCCATATGCGGCGTATCGTGCGGCAACTGCTGCACGGCTTCGGCTCGCGCGAGATTTTCGAGGCCGAAGACGGCGCGTCGGGCCTCGAGATGTTCAGCGCGCAGAAGCCGGACATTGTCATCACCGACTGGGCCATGCCGGTCTATGACGGCATCGAATTCACCAAGACCGTGCGTAATTCGAACTCGCCGGTCACGCGCTTCGTGCCAATCATCATGCTGAGCGGCCATTCCGAGAAGCGCAGCGTAATGGAAGCGCGCGATGCCGGCGTGACCGAGTTTCTGACCAAGCCGGTAGCCGCGAAATCGCTCTACGAGCGCATCCTGAGCGTGACGCTGGCACCACGGCCTTTCATCAAGACCAAGACTTACTTCGGGCCCGATCGCCGCCGGACCACCAACGCGAAATATACCGGTCCCGAGCGCCGCAAGGGTAACGAGGACGCCGAGATCATCGAGGTCGCGCCTCTCGACAACAGGCTTCAGGCGCAGCGCAAGCAAGCGGATTCAAGCACCGCAGGTCAGCGGCCCGGAACGGCCGCTTGAACCCGATCGAAAGAACAGGACAGCCTGCAATGGCAAATCAGCAGGACGGCGAAAAACTGTCGGAGAAGCGTTTTGACGATCACTCGGTGATCGTCCCGCCGCATCGGCTCAAGCACGTCGTTACCCATGCGCAGGGACCGACGACCATCGATATGACAGCCGTTGCGCGCGCAGAAGCTGCGCTTGCAGAGTTGAAAGACGAATTCTCGATCTGGATGAAGGACGAGTGTCAGCGGCTGGATACGGCCCGCCGCGCGATTCACGATAAGGGTCTTGACCGCGCGACCGTCGAACGTCTGGTCCTGCCGGCGCATGACATCAAGGGCGGAGCCACCACGCTTGGTTATCCCCTCGCCGAGCGGATCGCGACCAGCCTGTGCCGGTTGTTGCATCACGCCCCCGAAGCAAGCCGCATTCCGATGGCGCTGATCGACCATCACGTCGATACGATCAAGGCGATCGTCCGCGATGAAGTGGTCAGCCCGGTGAACCCTTACGGGATGGAGATCGCCGAGCAGCTTTCGATCCTGGTCGAGAAATATCTCGCCGAAGAGTTGAAGGACGGCTACGCCGAAATCGCCGGAGACGCCGCTCCGCGCTTGCGCATCAAAACAAACGCTTAAAAGCCCAATTACGCCGCAGCGACCAGATCGGCGGTGAAGTGCCGGGCTTCGTCGCGCGCGGCCTCGGTCGCAAAACGGCGTAACAGCGCATAGAGCTCGTCGAGTTCGCCGACGGATTCCGGGGCGTAACGCGCAATCACCTGCTCGACCATGGAACGGCCCAGCGCGGTGTAACCCCGCGTGCCGGCAAATCCCATTTCCTGCACGACTTCGATCGCCGCGCGGAATGCACTATATGCGCCCTGCGGCAAGCCCGCGCGTTCGAACAAGGCACGGAAGCCGTGTCCCGAACGATCGGCAAGCACGGACGAAATACGGTTCGGCGCAAGGCCGGAGAGTTCGGCGAGCGCGTCGATGAGAAAATGCAGATTGCCCGACAACAGCGCCCGCAACAGCAAGGCCCCGGTCAGCTGTCCGGTCTGCGCGAGGTGACGCACGAGTGCTGCGACCTGTTCAGGCGTTTGCCCCGCAGCAATCGCCACGGTGGCCCGGTCGCACGCTTCCCGCGCAACCGATTTCGCGCGGTCTTCCGGCAGCCATTCACGATGCGTCACGAAGCGGGCAAGCGTATCGGCAAGCGTGGAAACCAGCGCCTGCCGCGTCTCGGTCGGAAGGTCTTCCCGCACGAGCAAGGAATCACGAATTGCAGCGAGATGGCCATGCCGTTCCGCAATGCGCGCCAGACCAGCACCTGTCATCTCAGCGCCAGGATTCTCGATCAACAGAAGACAGGCGGAAGGATGCCCGACTTCCGCGATCGCTGCAGCGACAGCGCGGGAGAGCACTTCGCGTGAAGCAGCGGCGAGTTGCAGCCGCTCTTTTCCACTGGCGACGAGATCGACAAGTTCGACATCGAGCAGCGCCGGAGAGCGCTCGATGACAATTTCGGCGATATCGATCTGGTCCTGCGTCAGACCGAGAATGACCGAGCGCGGCGCATCTTCGCTGTTGGCAAGTACTTCCGCCAAAGCGCGGCGCACAAGCACCGAGGGATCGTCGAGCAGCACCGTCATTGCCGCTTCCGCGGCCATTCGGTCGCCGCTCGCAAGATCGGAATAGAGATATGCACGGGCCAGCGCGCTGGTCGCATCCGCTCGTTCGCCCGGAGGCGCCGTCTGGATCCACATCAGAAACTGGCGAACAATCATCGCCTACCCCGCGCATTTCGAATTATCGCAAGCAAGCCTAGGGCGCGCGCGCTTAATAAAGCGTTCACTCTGTCTCT
The DNA here is from genome assembly GCA_035440445.1 of Xanthobacteraceae bacterium. Lineage (GTDB taxonomy): Bacteria > Pseudomonadota > Alphaproteobacteria > Rhizobiales > Xanthobacteraceae. The sequence goes on along the minus strand of DAORMJ010000008.1, from coordinate 122,020 downwards.
TCAGGTTTCGTTAAGGAATGAAGCGTGGCTCAGGATGTCCGGCGCAGGAACGGATTCACGCCACCCCACAACGAACGGACGTCCTGCGAGATGGGAGAGTCGGGCGTCGGCATCTGATTTTGAAACAGGCCGCGAAAGATGGGACCATCGTTCTGGGGGGGCGCATCGTTCTGCGCGAGCGTCGAAACCGTTTGTGTCCGCGCGGCTGGCGGTACGGCTTGTGCCGTGATCGTCGGGGTCGCGTTCGTCACCGCCGCAGGCGACTGAACGAATGCCGTCGCCGTCACCGTGCGAACTGGCATGACTTCGGGGGTCTGCGTGCGCCAAGGCGAGAACAGCGAAGCGATCCGCGCCAGCAGATTTGGGATCGGCGAATTGTCCTGACTTACCCCGGTAGGATTAGTGATCTGGAGATTGGCGACCGCGGTCGCCGGCGCTGTGTTCTGGATATTGTCGTGCTTCGCAACAAGCACGCGGTAGGTCTCGTCGATGCTTCGCGCGCCGTTCGCGCCGTAGAAGATCGAACGATTGGCGCGCGCCGCATCGGGGAACGCGGCGGCTGCAGAAGCAGCCGGGTTGGTCGCGCGCAGCGACAACAAACGCTTCGCGCCGTTCGCGCCTAGAAAATGCGCGATGTAAAGTTCGCCCGCCGATGGATCGCGCCCTAGCACGTCCCGGATCGCCGTGGCGTTTTTCTTGGAGAATGCCGCCGCCATCGTGGACGCGATCTCGGGGTTCTCGCGCAGTTTGAGGATGTCCGCGCGCGCCTGCGGGTCGCGAACGAAATAGTTGCCGTTTGGCGCGCGCTCGATCTGGGCAGCCTGTGCCTGCAGACCGAACGCCGGGCCGTCTTCCTTGACCGTCTGTAGCCAGGTCGAATCGATGAACTGGAACAGCCCGACCGCAGAAGACGTCTGCGCCGCGGCTTTCGGGTTGAGCGCGGATTCGCGATAGGCTGTCTTCATGAGATAGTCGAAGCTGATGCCGGTCTGCTGGCTCGCGCTACGGATTGCAGCGGTAATCCGCTCACCCGTGTTCAGTAGCGAGTCGAGAAACATGGCCTGACGTCCCTGTGGCCTGGCCGCTGCCCCCTTAGCTGCGGAAAGACCCGCTTGAACCTTGGCTTCTTATGGTAAACGGAACCTTAACAACCCCTTCCCGGAGCAAAACGATGGTCAGTGAAGCGTCCCGACACCCTCGCGGAGGCATGTATTTCGAGGATTTTCAGGCGGGCAGCCTGATCGAGCACCGCCTCCGCCGCACCGTCACGCAGATGGACAACATGCTGTTCTCCAACATGACGCTCAATCCGCAGCCGCTCCATATCGACCGCGAGTTCTGCGAAAAGGAAACGCAGTGGGGCCAGCCGCTGATGAACTCCCTGTTCACGCTGGGCCTGATGATCGGCATTTCGGTGAACGACACCACCGTCGGCACCACCATCGCCAACCTCGGCATGACCGACGTGCGCTTCCCGCATCCGCTGTTCGAAGGCGATACCGTGCACTGCACGACCGAAGTACTCGGCAAGCGCGAGTCGAAGTCGCGGCCCGACGCCGGTATCGTAGATTTCCACCACCGCACCTATAATCAGGACGGCAAGCTGGTCGCCGAGTGCAAGCGGCAGGCTTTCATGCTCAAGCGAAAGATCAACGTCTGATGCGCTCGCTGCTTTTCGTTCCCGGCGATTCATCCCGCAAGCTCGACAAGGGGATGGCGAGCGGCGCCGACGCGCTTCTGCTTGACCTCGAAGACTCGGTCGCCCCGGACAACAAACCGAAGGCGCGCGAGGTCGTGCGCGACTATCTCGCCGCGCATGTGGCAAAATCCGGCCGCCCGCGCCTCTTCGTGCGCGTGAATGCCCTCGACACCGGCGTGACTGACGACGATCTGGACGCCGTCATGCCGGCACGGCCCGACGGCATCCTTTTTCCGAAAAGCCGCCATGGCGGCGACGTCATGCATCTCGATGCCAAGATCACGGCCCGCGAAGCGCTCCATGACATCGACGAAGGCGCAACGAGGATTCTCGTGCTCGTGACGGAAAGCGCGCAGGCGCTGTTCGGACTGCATAACTATCACGGCGCGAGCAAACGCCTCGACGGCATGACCTGGGGCGCGGAAGATCTTTCCGCCGATCTCGGCGCGGAGACCAACCGCAACGAACGCGGCGATTACACCGATCCTTATCGCCTCGCCCGCGCACAGTGCCTCATCGCGGCTGTCGCAGCCGAAGTCGCCCCGATCGATTCCATCTATCCGAATTTCCGCGACGCCGAAGGCTTGAAGCGCGAAGCGCTCGAGGGCCGCCGCGACGGCTTCATCGGCAAGATGGCGATCCACCCCGATCAGGTGGCGATCATCAACGAAGTTTATACGCCGAGCGCGGATTCGATTGCGAAGGCGGAGCAACTGATCGAAGCCTTCAGGGCCGCAGGCAATGCCGGGGTCATTTCGCTCGACGGACAGATGTACGACCAGCCGCATTTGAAACGCGCGCAGCGGCTGCTCGCGCGGGTGACGAAATAGTCAGCGCTTCTCGTCCGGCCGCGTCATCTGGAATAATTCCGTCACGACCGCATAGTCGCGATAGCCGAGCCGCGCGATCGGCTTGAGGGCGCTCGCATCGAGAATGCCGTTCTTGATGTAGCGCTCGTCGATATGAATGCCGACGACCTCGCCGAACACGACATAATTATTGCGCGGACTTCCGTCCGGTCCCTTCATGCGCACGATGTCGGTCGCCTTGCATTCGAGCGCGCAGGGACTTTCGGCGACACGCGGCGACTTCACGAGTTGCGAAGGCGCAGCCGTCAGACCGGCAAGCTCGAATTCGTTCACGCCTCGCGCGACCGCTTCCGAGGTCCGGTTCATAGCGTCGCGCAGATCCCATGTCGCGAGGCTGCAGACGAACTCCATCGTCTCGCTGATATTCTCGACCGAGTCCTTGCGGCCTTCGCTTGAGAACATCACCATCGGCGGAAACGTCGCGACCCCGTTGAAGAAACTGTAGGGCGCCAGATTGACGTTGCCGCTCTTGCTAACCGAACTGATCCAGCCGATCGGCCGCGGCGCTACGATCGCCTTGAACGGATCGTGCGGCAGTCCGTGATTGCGCTTCGCGGGCTCGTAGAACATCTAGAGCGTGCTCACGATCTGCGAGAGGTCGGGCCGCGAGCGCTCAAAGCCATCGCCTTTCGGCGTGCCGAGATGAATGAAGCCGACGATCTGCTCGTTCTCCGCAAGGCCGAACAATTCCTTGCTGGATTTGTCGAACGCGGCCCAACCGGTGAGCCAGTTCGCGCCGAAGCCCAGCGCATGCGCCGCGTGCAGGAGATTCATGCAAGCCGCGCCGGCGGAAAGCAGTTGCTCGATGTCCGGCACCTTCGGGTTCGGTGCAATCTTGCTCACCACCGTCACGATGAGCGGACTGTCTGTGAAGCGGAGCCGTTGCTTGTCGGCCTCCGCATCCGTCGCGTTCGGATTGCCGGCGCGAAAGTTGGCGACCAGTTTCTCGACCAGCGCGGTCCGCGTTTCCTTGGGATGCACGATGAAACGCCAAGGCTTCATCATGCCATGATCGGGTACGCGCGCGGCGATCGTGAGAATTTCAGCGAGCTGCGCCTCGTTTGGCGCGGGCGCCACGAGGTCGGCGACCTTGCGGGAGGAGCGGGTTTTCAGAAGTTCTAAAGCGTTGGACATGTTGGCCTTTGTCTCGAAAAAGCCCGGGACGGGTAGCATGGAGACGAAAGCTCTCCAACGACTGCCGGGCAAGGCAGACCCTCCCGGCTTGCAATCAGGGTCTTCGAGGCTAAAAGAAACCGGCCATGTTGCGCTTTTCCGGCTTTCGCGGCCCCTTTGTGGCCGTTCTGGTGCTGCTCCTGAGCGCAGGAAGCGGCAGCGCGCAGTGGTTCCCGTTTCAGGGCCCCAATCAAAGGCCCACACCACCGGCCGATATTCCGAACGTCCCGGCCCCGCAGCCGCTGCAGCCGCCGCCACCGCCGCAACAGCACGTGCAGCCCGCACCCGTGCCGCAGGCTGCGCCGTCCGTGCGGCCCGCGCCTGCCGCCAAGGAAACGCCGCCCCCCGCGAACTCCCCGCTCCGCTTCTCGCTCAGCCTTGCCGCGCGTTATTCGCCGGACGGTCCGGCCGTAAACCGCGCGCTGCACTGGCGCGTATTCACCGAGCGCCCCGGCACCGATCAGCCGCTGACGCTCGTAACCGAATCCAAGGAATCTTCGCCTGCCTTTCAGCTCCCGCCGGGCCGTTATGTGGTGCACGTCGCTTACGGGCTCGCGAGTTTCGCGCAGCGCGTGAACGTCACCGAAAACATGCGCGAAACGCTGATCGTCAATGCCGGCGGCCTGCGCCTGCATGGCCGCGTCGGCGACGCCGTGATTGCGCAGCAGAAACTGCGCTTCGACGTCTATGAGGGAAACTTCCTGCAGCGCACGGCCAATGACGGCAAAAAGAAACGCACCATGCGCAGCGAACGCCCGCCCGTTATCCGCGGCGTGCTACCGGGCGACGTCGTTTTCCTGCCCGCCGGGACTTATTATGTGCAATCGACCTATGGTGAAGGCAACTCCACCATCACCGCGGACGTGCGCATCGAGGCAGGCCGGCTGACCGATGCCACCGTGCATCATCGCGCGGCACAGATCACGTTGCGCCTCGTGCACGCGACCGGCGGCGAAGCGCTCGCCAACACGTCGTGGTCGGTGCTGACGCCGGGCGGCGACGCGATCAAGGAATTCATCGGCGCGTTTCCCTCGATCGTGCTGGCGGACGGGGAATATGTTGCGGTCGCGCGCCACGATGGCCAGACCTATCAGGCGAATTTCAAGGTCTTGGCGGGACAGGACCGCGAAGTCGAAGTGCTCGCGCGCGGCGAGAACCGGGCGCAGACGCAGAACTGACGAACCGGTTTCATCCTTCGACATGCAGCCTTCTCGGGTTTGCACGAAGTTCTGCTTCAGTTTGAGAATTGCACACACGGAAAATTGCGCGGACGCGCGCTGACGATGCCGCGCTCGCGTCCCGAGATTTGCCCGTCGCGGGATCGCCGGGACAAGCCCGGCGATGATGCGTGCGTTACGCCGCGTCTTCCGCCTGCTCGCGTTTCAGATCGGGCGGGGTCGCTTCGGCGACGAGCGCGGCGATTGCCGCATCAAGCGGCATCGAGGTCTGCTGCTGCGACCCGAGACGGCGGATCGAAACCGTGCGCTCCTCGGCTTCCTTCTTGCCGACAACGAGCAGGACCGGAATCTTCGCCAGCGAATGCTCGCGCACCTTGTAGTTGATCTTCTCGTTCCGAAGATCGACTTCCGCGCGCAGCCCAAGCCTGAACGCCGCCTTCCGCACGTCGTTGGCATAAGCATCGGCGTCCGACGTGATCGTGCAGACCTTGATCTGCAGTGGCGAAAGCCACAGCGGAAAATGCCCGGTGTGATGCTCGATCAGGATTCCGGTGAAGCGCTCCAGCGAGCCGCAGATCGCGCGATGCACCATGACCGGCGCTTTCTTGCTGCCGTCCGCATCGATATAGAACGCGCCGAAACGCTCCGGCAGGTTGAAGTCCACCTGCGTGGTGCCGCATTGCCAGTCGCGGCCGATGGCGTCGCGCAGGACATATTCGAACTTCGGACCGTAGAACGCGCCCTCGCCCGGATTGATCGCGGTCTTGATGCGCCCGCCGGACGCGGCGGCGATTTGTTCAAGCACCTTCGTCATCACCGCTTCGGCGTGATCCCAAGCTGCATCGGTGCCCACGCGCTTCTCGGGCCGTGTCGAGAGCTTCACCGTCAGTTCGCCGGTAAAGCCGAAGTCGTCATAGGTCGAGAGAATGAGATCGTTGATCTTCAGGCACTCGTCGGCAAGCTGCTCTTCCGTGCAGAACACATGCGCGTCGTCCTGCGTGAAGCCGCGCACGCGCAGGAGCCCGTGCATCGCACCGGAAGGCTCGTAGCGATGCACGATGCCGAACTCAGCCATGCGGATCGGCAGATCGCGATAGCTTTTGAGACCATGCTTGAAAATCTGTACGTGTCCCGGGCAGTTCATGGGTTTGAGCACAAAGAAGCGCTTGTCCTCGGCTTCGTCGCCGGCCGACTGCGCCGCGAACATGTTCTCGCGATACCACTCCCAGTGGCCGGAGGTTTCCCAGAGCACCTTGTCGAGAAGCTGCGGCGCATTCACTTCTTCATAGCTGCCGCGCAGCCGCCGCCGCATATAGGCGACCACCGACTGGAACAGCGACCAGCCCTTGGCGTGCCAGAACACAACGCCCGGCCCCTCTTCCTGGAAATGGAAGAGATCCATTTCGCGCCCCAACTTGCGGTGATCGCGCTTCTCCGCCTCTTCGAGGCGATGCAGATAATCATCGAGCTGCTTCTGGTCGGCCCATGCGGTGCCGTAGATGCGCGTCAGCATCGGCTTGTTGGCGTCACCCCGCCAGTAAGCGCCCGCGACCTTCATCAGCTTGAAGGCGTTGCCGATCTTGCCGGTCGAGGGCATGTGCGGCCCGCGGCAGAGATCGAACCATTCGCCCTGCTTGTAGATCTTCAATTCCTGATCGGCAGGAATGCTCTCGACGAGTTCGACCTTGAAGTTCTCGCCTTTATCCTTGAAGACCTGCTTGGCCTGATCGCGCGTCCAGACTTCCTTGGTGAAGGGTTTGTCGCGCGCGATGATCTCGCGCATCTTCTTTTCGATCGCAGCGAAATCGTCCGGGGTGAAAGGCTGGTTGCGGAAAAAGTCGTAATAGAAGCCGTTCTCGATCGATGGGCCGATCGTGACCTGCGTGCCGGGGAACAGTTCCTGCACGGCTTCGGCCATGACATGTGCCGCGTCATGACGGATCAGTTCGAGCGCGCGGGGATCGTCGCGCGAGACGAACTCGATCTTTGCGTCGCGGTTGATCGGATCGGCAAGGTCCATGACCTCGCCGTCGAGCGCCATGGCGACGGTGCGCTTGGCGAGCGAAGGCGAAATCCCCTTCGCAATCTCGAAACCGGAAATGCCGTTTTGAAATTCGCGGCGTGCGCCGTCGGGAAAGGTCAGCGTGACCATCGTCGTCCTCCTTGCTCACTCCTGCAAACCAGGCAGGTAAGCGACTAGCTATTTTCCAATTTTCGCTGGCGGCGTTTGATTCGTGCCGCGCCAGCGCCCGTAACGCCACGGCATATACCAGCGCGCGCGTTCGGGTAAAGCATCCGGCACGAAATCGAGGCCCGACGTGCCGAAGGGACCGCAGCGGCAGAAACGCGCCAACGTCATCCAGCCACCCGCCCACAGGCCGTGCCGGGCCAGCGCCTCATCGCCATACTCCGAACAGGTCGGCAGATGCCGGCAGCGAAAGCCGATCAGCGGCGAAAGGGTATAGCGATAGCCCTTGATCAGGGCCCGCCCGGCCTGCCGCGGCGCACGCGCGGCCGCGTCGAACAGCGTATCGAGGTCCGTCGCCATCTAACCGGAGACGGGCTTCAACCCCGGCTCGTACTCGCCATCGACCAGAATGAAGGCCATGCGGCAATTCGCTCCCGAGCGGTTGCGCCAGGCGTGGACGGTGCCGTTCTGGACCACCACGTCGCCCGCCTTCAGATCAACTTCTGTGTCGTCGAGTAACAGCGTCATCGAACCTTCAAGCACGATCCCGTAGTCCACGGAGTGTGTGCGGTGCATAAAATGATGCCGCTCGTAGAGCTTCGGGTCGGTAACCGGATGCAGCCCGATCATCTCGAACAGCTTGCCCGCGAGCTCCATCGGCGGCTTCGGCTTGCTCGGGTCTTCCGGCGGAAAATCGATCACGCGGATGATGGTGCCGTTCTTCGGCGGCGGCACCTTGACCGGACGATCCTTCGTCGGGTCGCTCTTCGCGGAAACCACCGCAGGCGCGGACTGGGTATTCCATACCTCAAAGAACGCGAGCCCCGGCGACTCCGGCCGCTCGAAAACCACCGGCGGCTCGCCGTCTTCGATAACGACGGCCTTGCCGTTCGCATCGTGCCCGGTGACGACTCTGCGCATCCGTGGCGCCATGGCGTTTCCCCTTATTTTGCTGCCTGTTTTGCGTGTTTCTGTTCGATCTGGCCGATGGCATCGACCACTGCATCGAACGTCAGAAGCGTAGAGGCGTGGCGCGCCTTGTAGTCGCGTACCGGCTCGAGCACGGCGAGGTCGGCCCACTTGCCTTCGGGAGCCGGACCGCCCTCTTTCAGCATGCGATACATCTGCTCGCGAATGTCGCGCAGCTCGGCGGCATTCGCACCCACCACATGGCGAGCCATGATCGAGGACGATGCCTGCCCGAGTGCGCAGGCCCGCACGTCGTGGGCGAAGTCGGTAACCTTATCGCCCTCCATGCGCAGGTCGACCGTGACGGTCGATCCGCACAGCTTGGAATGCGCGGTTGCGCTGGCGTCGGGCGACGGCAGCCGGCCTCCCCGCGGGATGTCCGCGGCCAGTTCGAGGATGCGGCGGTTATAAACGTCGTTCAGCATGGTCAGGTTACATTCAGCATTGTTGGGTTATTCCCTACTCCGCGAATTTGCCGCAATCCAACACCAAGTTTCTTCACGGCTTGCGGGAACTAATGTACGGGGGTTCTGGTTCTCACGGGTGCTGACCGCCCTAAGTCAAGAAGGCGGAAGGTTTTCGGGAAACTGCCACAAGGGCGTCTTTCGCAAGTCAAAGTCCCCGGAAAAATAGGACCGGAAAGCTCGGGTTGGAAGGCACCCGGCTGACGGGAAGAAATGTGCCTCCTGCATAGCCGCCCCTCCGCCCGGAGGCCGGACTGCAAAAATGGGAAGAGAAGCCGGACGACGGGCGTCGCCGGCACGAATGGAGAAGACGAATATGGATGCCGTCGTCACGTCGCTGCTCAAGCAGCAGCCGGATGCAGCACCCGAACTGCCCCCGGTCAAGCGCCCCTCCCGCGAGGAAGCGGAAGCAGCGGCGCGCACGTTGATCGCATGGGTCGGCGACAACCCGAATCGCGAAGGCTTGCTCGATACGCCGCGCCGCATGGTGAAGGCATACGAGGAGGTATTCGGCGGTTACGGCGAAACGCCTGAAGAAATTCTTGGCCGCACCTTCGGCGAGATCGGCACCTTCGACGATCTGGTTGTCGTGCGCGACATTCCGTTCTTCTCGCACTGCGAGCATCACATCATGCCGATGATGGGCAAGGCGCACATCGCCTATTTCCCCGTTGAGCGCGTGGTGGGCCTGTCCAAGTTCTCGCGCCTGATCGAGATCTTCGGCCGCCGCTTGCAGACGCAGGAGCACCTCACCTCGCAGATCACGGATGCGATCGACGAGCACCTGAAGCCGCGCGGCTGCGCCGTGATGATCGAAGCCGAACATATGTGCATGGCGATGCGCGGCGTGCAGCGTCAGGGCGTATCGACCGTTACCACCCAGTTCACCGGCGTATTCCGCGACGATCCGGCAGAGCAGGTTCGCTTCTTCACGCTGGTGCGCGGCAGCCGCAAGGACTAAGCGTTTCCTCCCAGCCTAAGACTGCAACGGGCTCGCGTCTTGCGAGCCCGTTTTCTTTTGTGGCGTGGTATCAATTGCGAGACAGCGGAGAACGGCCATGCACGACAAAGAGCTTGAGGAAGGCACCGCACTGCTGCCTCGCTTCGACCTAAACGGATTGATCAGCGCCATCGTCACCGATGAAAAGACCGGCGAAGTGCTGATGCTCGCGCACATGAACGAAGAGGCGCTGCGCCGGACGATCGAAACCCGCGAGGGCTGGTTCTGGTCGCGCTCGCGCAAATCGCTCTGGAAGAAGGGCGAAAGCAGCGGCAACGTCCTGCAGGTTTCGGCAATGAAAATTGACTGCGATCAGGACGCGGTGCTGCTCAACGTCCGCGTGAGCGGCGATGGCAAGACCTGCCACACCGGCAGACGCACCTGCTTCTATCGCTCGATCCCGCTCGGCAGCGAAAAGACGGCGCTTCACTTCGACGAATGACGGGAGGCGGGCGACCGCGATCCTGCCAAGGTTGACCGCTAACGTCTTCGCACTGCAGCGGCGATTCCGCGCCTGCTGCCGGGAACTTCGCGGGTTCCCGATGCGTTGGGGTGCGTCATGCTACTGAATGTTTTCAGCCGAAAATCACCCGAAGAACCGGACCGCAACATCGCCGTCGACCGGCAGGAGCCGAAGACGGTCACGTCGCGCATCGGACTTGCCCTTGGCGGCGGCGCGGCGCGCGGCTGGGCGCATATCGGCGTGCTCCGCGCACTGGAGAAAGCCGGTATCAAGCCCGATGTGATCGCCGGTACCTCCATGGGCGCGCTCGCCGGTGGCGCATGGGCGGCAAGCCGTCTCGATCAGCTCGAAGAATTCGCCCGCTCCATGACCAAGCGGCGCATGTTCGGCTTCATGGACTGGCGCTTCGGCGGCAACGGCCTCATCTCCGGCGGGCGGCTCGCGAAGCTGCTCGAGCTGAATTTCGGCGAGTCCTCCATCGAGGATCTTCCGCTCAAATACGCGGCCATCGCGACCGAGCTTTCCTCGGGTCATGAAATCTGGCTCACGCGCGGCAATCTCATTCAGGCGATGCGTGCAAGCTATGCCCTGCCCGGCATCTTCACGCCGATCCGCATCGGCGGCCGCTGGCTGGTCGATGGCGCGCTGGTCAATCCCATTCCGGTTTCAGCCGCACGCGCACTCGGCGCGCGCGTCGTAATCGCCGTGAATTTGCATGCCGACGTGTTCGGCAAAGGCACCGTGATTCAGGACACCAGCTCGGCACCGGACGAGGAAGAACTCCTGCCCGCGCCTGTCGAGAAACCGCGCCGCCTGTTCGGCAACGTCTTTGGCCTGCCGCGCCAGCGCGTGCAGATCCCTGAAAATGGACCGCGTGGAATTTCTTCTGTGATGATGGATGCGTTCAACATCACGCAGGATCGCATCTCGCGCTCTCGCCTCGCGGGCGATCCGCCGGACGTAATGATCGCGCCGAAGCTCCACCACGTCGGGCTGTTCGAGTTCTATCGCGCGGAAGAAGCAATCCGCGCCGGAGAGGAAGCCGCCGAACGCGCGCTTGCGGGGATCGCGGAAGCAGTGGCTTCCCTAAGCGTCTGATCCGCCGCTGGCGGGTGGCGGCAATCAAAGCCGGCCCAGAACCGCAAACCACGCGTAATAGAGCGGCATCAGAAACACGAAGGTGATCGCCGCCAACATCAGGCTCAAGCGCAGCGCGGCGGCAAAGGGAATGCTGGCCATACCCATCGCCACCACAATGGGCGGCGCCTGATAGGGCAAGACGGGCGTTGCAAAGCCGATAACCTGAATCATCAAAACCGTCAGCAACGGCAGCCCCGATGCTGCCGCGAAGGATTCCGCAAGCGGTGTGTAGAGCGCCGCAACGCCGTTCGACGTCACGGCAAAGTTGAGCAGCGTTGCAATGCCGACAAGCGACGCGAAGCTGGTGAAGGGCGCCGATGCATCAAGCGGTGCCACCTTCAACATGGCATTGCCAATGGCCGCACCGAGTCCGCTATGCCCGGCGAGCGCCGCGAGACCGAGGATCGCGGCGACATAGAACGCATTGCGGTGATTGACGTCCTTGCCGAACTCCTCGCCGGTGACGAAGCCTACTTTCGGCAGCAGGCACAGACATGCCGCCGCCAGACCGACCCAAGCCGGTGCGATGCCATGGAGCGAATCCGTCAGCCAGAGCGCGAGCGTCGCCGCAAGCAGCAAGGCGAGCCGCTTCTCCGGCGCGGTCAAGGGCTTTGCGGGTTCGATCTCGCCGGAAGCCTCCGGCCGGTCTCTGAACATCACGATGATGCAGGCCGAAAGCGCGATGCCTTTGAGGATACCCAGCACCGGCGCATGCAACACCAGATAAGGAACGTAAGACAGATGCAGTCCGTAAGTGGTTTCGATCGCGCCTGCCATGACCAGGTTCGGCACGTTCGCCGGAAGGATGGAGGCCGAAAGCTGGAACGCGCCAAACGCAACCGCAAGTGCGAGCCCGATGCGACCCGCGCGGCCGTGCACGAAGCCGACGCGATCGGCCAGCGCCAGAATGATCGGCATCAATAGCGCGATCCGGCCCATGTTCGAGGGCATGACGAGACCAAGCGCGAAAGTCAGCGCGACCGTACCAAACACCATGCGCGGATAGGAATTGGATAGCCGCGACGTGAGGATGCGCGCCGCCCTCGCCGCCAGACCGGTCTTGGCAATCGCAATCCCGATCACATAGCCGCTGACGACGAGCCAGAACGCTGCGGACGCAAAACCCGAGAAGATCACCGATGCCGGTGCGACGGCCAAAACCATGGCAACGGCAAAGAAGAGCAGCGCCGTCAGATATTCAGGCAGCTTCCCCGTCGCCCACAAGACGACCGTCACCGCGATCAGCGCAGCGACTGTTAGCAGATGCCCGTCCATCGGCCGCTCCCATGAAAATCAGGGCGGCCGTGAGGACCATTTGCAGCCGGACCCGGGTCCGGCCAGCTAGTCTTGCTGCACTGAAACGCAGAAAGATGTGCCGGATTCATCCGGCACAGGCAACATGCAGGGACGCAAGCCATCCATGACGGCAGCGATCAGGCGGTCGCGATATATTGCTTCAGGTGTTCGCTTTCCTGCTCCATCTCTTCAAGCCGGTGCTTGACGACGTCGCCGATGGAAATCACGCCAGTGAGCCGGCCGTTGTCGATCACCGGCATGTGGCGGAAGCGCCCTGCCGTCATCACCTGCATGATCTGTTGAATCGTATCGTCCGGCTTGCAGCTTTTGACCGCTGACGTCATGGCCGACGAGACGGTGTTGTCGAAACGATTGTTGTCCTTGTTGGAAAGCAGATGAACGATGTCGCGCTCCGACAGGATGCCCGCGACTGCGCCATTGTTGTCAGTCACGATCAATGCGCCGATCCGGTACTTCGTCAGCATCGCGATCGCGTCGTGCAGCTTCTGCTCCGGCGCGATGGTCAGGACGTCGGAGCCTTTCAGATTGAGAATCTTTCGAACGGTCATCGAATCCTCCGGTGAGCGGAACCGATAGACCAACGATGATTGGATGATTTTGGTTGCGCCGCAAGTTGCGGTGCAATGCCGATCTTCAGTGGACGGTCGGACGCCGCACCGGATCGAACAGCGGAAACAGCAACAGTCCGGCGACGAAGCCGCCGATATGCGCCTGCCACGCCACCGATCCCTCGGACAGGTTGGTCATGGCGCTGGTCAGGCCGAACAGGAGATTGAGGCCGAACCACACCCCGAGAAATACGAGAACCTGCGGATTGCGGAGCGCCCGAAGAAGCGGCGAAGCCGGCACCCGGAATGCTTCCGGTCCGGAGTTGCGCCAGGGGCCGAGAGGTCCGCCTGCTTCGAAGGCGAAGCGCACGGCCGCCGCCATCGCGCCCGAGATCGCAGCCGAAGCGCCGACCAGCGGCGCCACGTCTCCGCGGAAGAAAAACAGATGCAACGCAGCTCCCGCCGCGGCAGTCACCGCGCAAAATAAAAGAAACCGCAGCGTGCCGAAGCGCCAGGCAACCGCGCTTCCAAACGCAAGAAACCAGATCAGATTGACGGCCAGATGAATCGCGTCGCCATGCAGGAAGGCGTAGGTCACGAAGGTCCAGATATCGGCCGGAAGTCCCCCGGGCAGCAAGCCGTTCAATACCGGAACGTGGCTATAGCGCGCCGGAAGGAACGCGGTCCAAAGCAGCACCTTCAGATCGGCTTCCTGCGACAGGAATTGCCGGAGCACGTGCACCGCAATCAGGATTGCGGAAAGCGCGATGATCACCGGAGGAAGGTTCAGCGCGGGTTGCCGCCGCGCTTCAAAAGGGAAGTTCGCGTAATTCACCGGCCCTCCCTTAAAGGGCGGCGGCAAAGCGGGCAAGGTTGGGCTGTTTTGGCTCCAAGGCGAAAAAAAAGGCCCGCGAAATCCCCTTTTCGCGGGCCGGGTCACATCCCCGGATAGAAGAAAGTTCGCGCGGAGCCGCTTTGTTGACCTCCGGTTTCGATGGTCCGAACCCCGGTGGCCGGCCCCGCGAATGTGTGAGAGCCTTGAGCCACCCCCACCATAGCCGCATGGGCCGGACGCGGAAGTGAAAGCTTCCGTTAACCCTACCTGCCGGGCGCTGTTAATGGCGGTGTCTTCGGCACAGCCCCTGCTCCTGAGGCGTGGCACCGTCCCAACTTGCAACGGACGGATTCGCCAAGGGGACCGAAGGAATATGAGACATCCGTCAGCGCGGGCACTGCACGCCTATTGGGACCGGCTCAGGGCGGGCCGGGCGGCGCCGGAACGCGCGGAAATCGACCCCGGCCAGATCGGACGCCTGCTTGGCGATATCTTCCTGCTCGAGAACACCGAAAACCCCCGCTACGCCGTTCGCCTTGCGGGAACCCGGCTTTGCGCGCTGATCGGCCATGAAATGCGGGGCCGCAGCTTCGGCGCGTTCTTCGCAGCCGACGACCGGCCGACCTTGTTCGGGCTCCTCGAAGGGGTCGCGGACGGCCAGATCCCGGCGGTATCGGGATTGATCGGAGAGACCGACGACGACCGCTCGGTCGATCTGGAAATGGTGCTGCTCCCGCTCCGTCATCGCGGCAAGACACACGCGCGCATGCTCGGCGCGATCGTCCCGCTCGATGTCCCATATTGGACCGGCACCACGCCGCTTGCACGGTTGCGGATCAAAACGCTGCGCATGGTGATCCGCCCCGGCGAAGACCATAGCGGCGATTTCACGGGTCTGCGCCGGCCCGGTGCTGGCCGGTTGCGGCTCGTGCAGGGCGGCCTCAGTTAACCAAGCTATAAGACCGGTATTGATCGGAACGGCCCGTTAACCAACGGTCCCGTAGGGTTTTCGCGAATTTTTCGCGTAGAGACCGGCTTGCCATGCGTCAATTGAACAGAGCGGTAACGCTTCCCCGCAATCAGGAGCGCCGCAGCAGCCAGCGGGTAAAGATCGATCTGACCGGCCGCTACATGCTCGCCGACCGGCGCGAGTTCACCTGCCGCACGCTCAACATGTCGCCCGGCGGCGTCGCATTGATTGCGCCAGCGCAACCGCGCACCGGCGAGCAGGTCGTCGCCTATATCGATCACATCGGCCGTCTCGAAGGCGTTTGCGTTCGCCTGATCGAAAACGGCTTCGCCATGACCATCGTCGGCACCATCCGCCGCCGCGATAAACTCGCCGATCAGCTGACATGGTTTGCGAACCGTAACTCGCTGGGCTTGCCGGAAGACCGCCGTCACGAACGCTTCACGCTACGCAACCCACGCTCGATGCTGACCTTCGCGAGCGGCGAGTCCGTGCCTGCGCGCGTGCTCGACATTTCCCTCTCCGGCGCCGCCATCCAGGCGCGCGACAAGCCGCCGATCGGCACTCCCGTCACGCTCGGCCGCACGCCCGGCCGCGTGGTGCGTCATCTGGAAACCGGCTTTGCGATTGAGTTCGCGCGCATCCAGACCGTCGACACGCTCGAGCAGAATATCGGCGCCGAAGATTTCTGACCGGCCGAAAAAACGAATACGAAAAAGCCGCCCCGCAAGGGCGGCTTTTTTCTTTTCAGCGCAGCTTCGTGCATTGTCCGGCACCGCGCGCGATTGATTACAATTTTAGACAAATACAATTCAAACGCGCTGAAAATACGCTGCAGTTTTTATGAAAGAATACCCAGACTTTCGCGCCGCGAGTTAGACGAGTCTCAAAACGTCTCTGCCATGATCGCCCCAACAAGAAGAACAAGGACTGGGGCGTTCAATGGTTGCGTACAAGGGATACGGCGTGCGTATCGCGGTGGTGGCGGCTGCATTTGCGGTCATCGCTTGCAGTGGAGTGACGAAGGCACACGCGCAGAAGAAAATGCAATATGTCGCCGTAGGCGACACCACGCGTCCTCCGATCGGCTGGGTTCAGTTCTGCGAGGCGCGTCCTTGGGAATGCAACACGCAGCGCATGACGCCGCGCGACGTGCAGTTCACCGCACAGGCCAAGCGCGAGCTCGAGCGCATCAATCGCTTCGTCAACGACCGCATCAAGCCGATCACCGACCTTGAGCATTACGGCGTCGTCGAGAAGTGGACTTATCCGGAAGATGGTTACGGCGACTGCGAAGACTACGTGCTCCTGAAGCGCCGCATGCTGATGCAGCTCGGCTGGCCGCGTTCGGCGCTGCTCATCACCGTGGTGCGCGACAAGAAGGGCGAAGGCCACTCGGTCCTGACGGTCCGCACCGACAAGGGAGAATTCATTCTCGACAACCAGGTCGAGGAAGTCCTGCCCTGGGCCGAGACCGGCTACCGCTACATCAAGCGGCAGGCTCAGCACGACCCGAACCTCTGGGTCTCGCTCGGCGACGACCGCCCGACGCCGTTCGTCGCGGCGCGCTAACGAACACAAGGAAACGCAAGACCCGGTCACGTCCCCACCCCTCCCCGTCCCCTGACCGGTCCTGCGGAGGCCGGCTTCGTCCCCCGAAGCCGGCCTCAATTTTTTAACGGGTTGCACAAATGATGTGCGCCAACGGGAATGTGAACGGATCGCGGCCTGCATTGCCTTGCCAAGGCTGGTGGGTCGCGCCCAGAGTTCCCAAGGGAATCGGATTCCTTCACGGGCTTGCGGGGGATCGCATGCACAGCGCAAAGCTCCTTCTGGGGCTCGCGGCTTTGAGCCTCATGACCATGCCAGCGTCGGCGCAACGCACGACGACTTCCATGTCTGCGGGAAAGATTGTCGATCTCGACGCGCCCTGCCGCATTCCGTTCGAGAAACTCAAAGACGTGAAAACGGACGCGCCGTTTCCGATCTCGGCAGCCGTCAACGAAAACGACAAGCTCGCTGATAACATCCGCAACCGTTACATCGTCGCCGACCTGAATTCAGCCGACGAGACCGGTCTCTGCCGTGGCGCAGCCGAATATATCTCGCGGCTCGACCAACTCACCGAATTCCCGCGCCTGCGCAAGATCGCGCTCGCGCGCAAAGCCGATATCGAAACGCTCGCGAAAGAAACGCCGAAGTCGCTGCTCGATTCCGAAGACGCGCCGGCGGAGGAAATTGCGGCACTCACGATCGAGCTGGAAGACCTGAACAACTATCTCGCACAGGTTCACCGCTTCAAAACCGACCACGTCGTGAAGGCGCGCGTGCACAACGGCTGGTGCGTCGGGCAGACGCTGAACTTTTGCGAGATCAAGGACGGCAAGCCGAGGCTGGTCTATCGCTTCGTGACATCCTCGAGCCGTTGGCAGCAGAAGCCGAACAACAACTATTACGCGCCGATCAACATCATCCAGAACCGCAACTGGAGTTCGGACCGCCGCTATACGCCGGCCGACGCCAAGCGCGACGAGCGCATGGGCGGCGGCCGCGCACATATTGCGATGTTCGAGAACGGCGGCAACCCGATCGAGATGCCGAACTTCCTGCACTTCCTTCCCGAGAAGGGCTATGTCGGCGAACGCGCGAACGGCATTCACCAGATCGCGGGCGGCCTCGATTCCGGCGGCACCTTCGGCGCGCCGGTAAGCCTCGGCTGCATTCGCCTGAGCCGCTATCAGGCCAAGCTCGCGCGGTGGTGGACGCCGCGGCAGGCGAAGTTCTTCATCTATCTGGAGACCAACGGCTACCGGAACTACGGCGACCCCAAGACCGGCATGGCCAAGGGCTTCATCAATCCGCCGCCGCTGCAGATCGCGGCACCCGAGCCGCGCCGCCCTGAAAACTTCGGACTGTTTTCAATTTTCCGGTGAGTGGCGGGATCAATCCACGCGCTTGAAGCTCTTCGCGTATTTCGGCCAGCGATTGTAGTAGCTCGCAGCCGCGAGCTTCAGGAAATCGATCGTCTTCTGATCGAGCGCGCGCACGACTTTCGCTGGCGAACCGACGATCAGCGAGCCGTCGGGAAATTCCTTGCCTT
This sequence comes from Xanthobacteraceae bacterium, assembly GCA_035440445.1. Classification (GTDB taxonomy): domain Bacteria; phylum Pseudomonadota; class Alphaproteobacteria; order Rhizobiales; family Xanthobacteraceae. The sequence goes on along the minus strand of DAORMJ010000008.1, from coordinate 104,107 downwards.
CGGTGACGAGCGCATTCGCGCCAACAATCGAGTTCTTTCCAATCTTCGCGCCGTTCAGCACCGTCGCGCCCATGCCGATCAGCGAGTTGTCGCCGACCGTGCAGCCATGCAGGATCGCGCGATGCCCGACCGTGCAGCCTTCGCCGACCTTGAGCGCAAATCCCGGATCGGTGTGCAACACGCAGCCATCCTGCACGTTCGATGAATGCCCGATCTCGATCCACTCATTGTCGCCGCGCATGACCGCGCCGAACCAGACACTGGTATTTTCGGCGAGCCGCACCTTGCCGACGACCATCGCATCGGGCGCGATCCAGAACTTGTCCGCCGCGGGGACTTCCGGGCGGACACCTTCGAATTCATAGAGGGGCATTATTCGTTTTCTCGCGTCACAAGCATTCAGCCGACCATGCCATGCGAGAGCGGAAAGCGCGAGACTAGCCGCTCAGTCCTGCCGCGAAGCGTAGCGCTTCGATGGCTGCGGTACCTGCGAACAGGCTCCAGAAGCCCGCGATGGCTGTCGCGATCGCAACGAAGCCGATGTTGCGGTCCTCATGCTGGCGGCCGCGCACCGTGTTGCGCAGGATGATGAAGGGTGCGGCGAACAACAGAAACGGAATGGCGGAGAGCGCACGAACCCGCGTCTCGTTCAGGAGCCGGAAACTCGCGGGGCGCGCCGCAAAGACCTGATAGCCCGAGCACAGCATGCCGGCCAGCGCAAAGCCGAAGGCGAGCGCATAGAGAGACTGCAATGCTTCCGGAGTGATCACGCCAACGCCACCGCTACAAACGGGGCAATTTGGCCCCCTGGGCGGCGAGGTTAATAAAGTCTTAATGCCGGGCGCAAGCGCGATTGCGGATCAGCGTTAATCCCGCCTCATCCTGAGGAGCGGGCGCAGCCCGCGTCTCGAAGGATGGGGCAGCCTGATGGTTCGAGACGCGCGGCTCCGCCGCACTCCTCACCATGAGGAACGTCTTACTCCTCCGGCTCCAGATCGATGTCGAGGACCGCCATCTCGAAGGTCCAGGACCGGCCGGAAGCATCGTCGCGAAACAGGACCGCGATATATTCGTCTTCGATGTAGATCTCGGACGAGTCGGTTTTCTTCGGGCGCGGCACGACGCGCATCTTCTGATTGCCGAACTTGCCGCGCACGGCCTCGTTTAGGTTCGGATTGACCGCGGGCATCTCGATCGGCACCGTCACGTTGAACGAACGGTCGCCGTCTTCGTCGTCCACGGTCACGCGGCCGATCGGCTCGTCGCCGAGGACGATTTCCGCCATGTTCTGGACGCGCGCGCGCGCCGCAAGTCCGATTTCCGGATTGAGCATGCGGCGCAAGTAATCCTGCAGGCGGTCGAGTTCGGCGCGGTCCACTGGAATCTCCGGGAAAAAACGAAAGCGCGGGCAACCTACCCGCGCCTTCTAGGATCCGGCAAGCCGGAAGAAATCAGATTGCTTCGCCCATGAAGGGCATGTCGAACATCTGGTTCATGGAACGCGACGGTTCCGCGTCCCGGCAGCCCGCGTCACCTACGACGCGCGCGGGCACGCCCGCCACCGTGACGTTGGCCGGAACCGGCTTCAGCACCACCGAGCCAGCGGCCACACGCGCGCAGGAGCCGACCTCGATATTGCCGAGCACCTTCGCGCCCGCCGACAAGAGAACGCCGCGACGAATTTTCGGATGCCGGTCGCCCTGCTCCTTACCGGTGCCGCCGAGCGTGACCCCTTGCAGGATCGAGACGTCGTCGTCGATCACCGCGGTCTGACCGATCACCACGCCGGTGGCGTGGTCGATGAAGATGCCCTTGCCGACCTTGGTATTCGGATTGATGTCGACGCCGAAGACGGAAGAAGACTGGCTCTGCAGATAGAGCGCGAAATCCTTGCGACCGCGATGCCACAGATAATGCGCGAGGCGATGCGCCTGCAGAGCGTGGAAGCCTTTATAATAGAGCACCGGCTCCAGATAGCGCGAGGTCGCCGGATCGCGCTCGGCAACCGCGATGATATCGGCGCGCATCGCGGCACCGATGGTCAATTCCGCTTCGATCGCTTCGCGAAACGCCTGCGCGATGAGCTCGCTCGAAACGTCACTCGAGCCGAGCCGCGCGGCCACGCGATGCGCGATCGCGTGTTCGAGCGTGTCGTGGTTCAGCACCGTGGTGAAGATGAAGGACGCCAGCGCCGGCTCGCGCCGCGCGCATTCCTCCGCCTCGTTTCGCACCCGGGACCATACCGGATCGATCGCCTGGACGCCTTGAGGCAGTTTTTTATGCAGGGCCATGAGCACTGCTCCGTTCGGCTATTCGTGAAGTGGGAGTTGCCATCTTTTAGCAGAAAACCTGCTAGGGGTGATACCCTCAAAAACCTTTCGCAATCTCCATAGTTCCAGCCATGCATGCCACGCAATCCGTTAACCAGCAGGTTCGCGCCGAAATCAAAGGCCCCGTCGCCTGCCTGATCCTCGACCGCCCCGAGCGCAAGAACGCGCTTTCCTTCGAGATGTGGAAAGAGGTCACGCGACGGATGAAAGAATTCGGCGCAAACCGCGCGCTCCGCGTGCTGGTCCTGCGCGGGGCCGGCAATCTGCCGTTCTGCTCGGGCGCGGACATCTCGGAATTCGAAACCGTGCGCGCGAACGCCGAAGGCGCACGTGCTTACGAGGAAGCGAACGTGGTCGCGTTCGACGCGATCGCGGCCTGCCCGCTTCCGACCATCGCCATGATCCGCAGCTTCTGCATGGGCGGCGGCGTGGGACTGGCCGCTGCCTGCGATCTGCGCATTGCTAGCGAGAGCGCGGAGTTCGCGATCCCGCCGGGCCGCCTCGGCCTTGCTTACCCGCCTTCCGCAGTCCGCTACATCGTGGCCGCCATCGGCGCGGCGAATGCAAAAGATTTGCTGTTCACCGCGCGGCGGGTGAAAGCGAAGGAGGCGGAAAAACTCGGGCTTATCAACCGGCTGGTGGCGGAAGATGCGCTTGAATCGGAAGTTGAAAAGCTCGCGCAGGCGATTGCGGAAAATGCACCGCTGTCGCTGAACGCAGGCAAGCTCGCGATCAACCACGCCGCGGGCTACGCTTTCGCAGCCGATATGAAGGCGGTGAAGGACGCAGCCGACCGCTGCTTCGACAGCGCCGACTACCGCGAAGGCCGGAGCGCTTTTCTCGAGAAGCGGAAGCCGCAATTCCGGGGCGAATAGCAGCCGCTTTGCGTGCCCGGATTTCGCGGGCATTGAATCAGAACTTGAAGAGCGAACTACGCGGAAAGACTCACCTTTTCGCGCAATCTGAATCTCAACTTCAACTGAACCGGATTCAGCAGAAGAACTGCTTCACGCGGAATCGCGGTGTTAGCGGCGCAGCGTAAGTGATTCAGAAGACTCAGTTTTCCGTACGCGTCGTCCCCGCGAAAGCGGGGACCCATAATCCCGGCGTTCGGGACGACGCAGAAGATTACTCCCCGAGCTCCGCCAGGAAATCGACAATCGCCGCCGAGAACACGTCGTTGCGGTCGCCAGCCACCATGTGCCGGGCACCGGCGACATCGACGAATTTCGCGTGCGGCGCGAGCGAGAGAAACTCCTTCACGTGCGCTTCCTTGACGAGCTCGGAGGAGCCGCCGCGCACGAGCAGCGCCGGGATGCGCAGATTGCGGACCGCCTCCACCCGCTCCTCTTCGTAGAGCGGCTTCGCGCCGCCGATCGGCTTCGGGCCATCGAAGAAGCGCGGGTCCCAGTGCCAGTACCAGCGGCCATCGCGCTGGCGCAGGTTCTTGCGCAAGCCCTCGGTCGAGGAAGGCCGCGGCCGGTGGGGCAGATATTGCGCGACCGCGTCGGCGGCCTCATCGACGGTCGCGAAGCCCTCGAATGCTTTTCCGCGCATGAAGTCCCGGACCTTCGACGCGCCGTCCAGATCGAAGCGGGGCGTAACATCGACCAGGATCAGCGCGGCGAAGTTCGGCGCCTTGCCCTCGTCGAAGGAAAAGCCTTCCGCGAGCATCCCCGCCATGCCGCCGAGCGAAGCACCGGCCAGCACCGGCGGCTTGCCGAAGCGCCGGGTCAACTGCGCAGCAACCACGCGCGCGTCGTTGGCAAAATCCGGCGCGCTGTAGGAGCCATCGGCAATCCACTCGGAGTCCCCGTGCCCGCGCTGATCGAGCACGAGCGCGCTCCAGCCCGCTTTGGCGAGTTCCTGCGCCGTGCCGGCGAAAGCGTGCCGCGTCTGCCCGCCACCATGCAGCAGCATGACCGCGCGCGGGCCCTTGCCGTAAAAGTCGCCAACGAGCTTGTTGCCCGCAGAGCCGGTGAAGGTCTCCGTGCGAGGCGCGCGTTCCAGCATCAGGGCCGTTCCCGAAGGAAATCGATCACGGCCTGCTTGAACCGCATGTCGCCGACGGTGCGCATGTGATCGCGCCGCTCGAGCGGAACGAACTTCGAGCCAGGGATCAGGTGGGAAAGCTCCTCGCCCGAGCCCGATACGTCATCTTCGGTCCCGACCACGATCAGCACCGGTACGGTGATCCCGGCGGCAGCGGCGCGATCCACCGTGCGTTCGTTCGAGCGCGACAGCGCAGCCAGCGCCTTGAGGTCGCTTTTGGTCTGCTGCGCGAATTTGCGGAAGCGGATCGCCATCGGGTCGGTGACATCGGAATCGTTCGTCGCCTCCATCGCTTCCGCGATTTCAGTATTCGCGGGCGCGGGACGCACCAGCGACATGCCCATGCCGCCCAGCGTCGCCGAACGAACGCGCGAGGGAAAATGCGCCGCGACATAGGCCGAGACGCGCGCGCCCATCGAATAGCCGACGAGGTCCGCCTTCTCGATCTTCAGATGATCGAGGAGCGCGATCAGGTCTCCTGCCATCGCCGCAACGGAATAGCGCGCGGGTTCGTAATGCTTCGTCGAGGCGCCGTGACCGCGATGGTCGAACGCGATGACGCGATAGCCCGCTTCGCGCAGCGGAGCGATCCAGCCCGGAAAAATCCAGTTGGCTTCCTTGTTGGAAGCAAAGCCATGAACGAGCACCACGGGATCGCCCGTGCCCTCGTCCAGATAAGATATGGTGGTGTCGCCGTGGGTGAATGTTGGCATGATGGGCGATGGTCTAGCGAGGCCGGTCCGGATTCGCCAGCGCAAATCCGGCTGCAAATCCATGCACGGACCGCATGACGCCGCGTCGCGCTATCGAATTTTCTTCGCGGATCAGCGCAGCGTGGATGCGGCCGGTGCCCGAAACGGCTCCAGCAGGTAGCGTGCGGAGCGCACGACCAAACCGCCGCGCGTGACCGGCTCCGGCCTGCGGGATGGCCACAGCCAGCGCAACACGGCGGCACAGAAACTCACCACCGCAATCACGAAGAAGAGGATGCTGCTCGCAGCACCGATGGTCCAGCCGGCGATCGCAAGCGCGCCCGCGCCGAGCGCAAGCGCGCCGCGGCCCAGCGTCTTGAAGATGGCGAGCGTGGACTTGCCTTTCTTTTCGGCAAGCAGGCTTGCCTTGGCGAGATCGCCGACGTTGTCCGCATGGCGCATGCTTTCCAGCGCAACCCGCGTGCCGGCGCGGCGCTGAATCTGCGCCACATCGGTCAGCGCGGTCGTGACACGGCCGGTCCGGCGCGCTTTCAAAAGCACCGTTACGTCGTCGGCGAGCTTCACAGAAAGTTTGCCGGTGCGGCGCGCGACCTTCACCAGTGTCGAGCCGACCCTTGCAGGGGCCGCCGTGCCCCAGCTGAGATAGGTGACGCCGGTGACAGCAAGCCCTGCGGCCGCGAGCCCCATGATTAGCGGATCATTGTCGAGGCCGCGCAGCCAGCGCGAGCCTTCCCGCACGATGTCGCGAATGTCACCGAAGACAAACAGATCGCCAGTCGCAGCGCCCGCGAAGCCCGACATATCCTGCGGCTCACCGGTCACGAAGCCATGCGCGAAATTATAGATGCCGCGCTTCGTCGCCTCGCTCGACGAATTGGCAGCTTCCACGCGCGTGACGAGTTCCTTCGGCAGATCGATCGTGCGGTCGCTCGCGAGCGCCACGAAACTAGCCGCAAGCTCGGCGTCGCCTGCCTTGAGTGCCGCCTCGATCTCGTTCGCGGCGGCATTGGCATCGAAGTGCTTCAGGCGCAGGTCCGCGAGCTTCGCCGGATCGCTGTCCGCGGCAAGCGCAAGTTCCATTCCGCGCGTCGCTTCCGGCAGCGTGTAGAACACGCCCACCCCAAGCGCCGCGACGGCGGCCAGACGAATGAACAAGCCTTTCATGCCGCCATAGATGGGGAGCGATTGCGGCAATTTGCAAGACGATCAGTCCGCACGGTTAATGGGCCGGTCGGCGGTCCAGTCATAGGTACCGAGGTCCCGCTCGCGCACCGCCTCCTTCCAGCCGACCGTCTCGGCGCGCCGCTTGAAGGCCATGCCTTCCGGCGAGTGGCGGGTGATGCCGTCGAAGATCGTCGCGAACATCTGCGTGGTCTTCAACCCCATGTTTTCATAGGCCTGATTGATCATCAGCTTCTGCATCATGAGCTGGTTCACGGGCACGGACGCCATGCGCTCGGCCAGCGCATCGACTTCGTGGTCGAGTTCCTCTTTTGGAACTGCCTTGAGCACGAGCCCGAGCCGTTCGGCCTCGCGGCCGCCGATCTTGTCGCCGGTGAGCAGCATGCGCTTCGCGCGCTCCATGCCGAGGCGATAGACCCACATCGCGGTGGTCGGACAACCCCAGACGCGCGCGGGCATGTAACCGATCTGCGCGTCCTCGCTCATGATGACGAAGTCAGAGCAGAGCGCGATGTCCGAGCCGCCGGCGACCGCGAAACCATGCACCTTGCAGATCACCGGGCGATAGGAGCGGAACACCGCCATGAACTTCTCGGTGAAGCCCATCATCAGCTGATAGTCCTTCATCGGATCCCATGGCATTTCCTGCACGCCCGGATTCGTCCCGCCCTCTTGCGCGAACAGCGAGAGATCGTAGCCGGAGCAGAACGCCTTGCCCGCTCCGGCCAGCACGATCACATGCACTTTCGGATCGGCGTTCGCCCGTTCGATGGCCGCGGCGAGTTCGCCGGGCAACTCCATGTCGATGGCATTCATCGCTTCGGGGCGATTGAGCGTGACGCGCGCGATGCGCCCGTCACGCTCGAAGAGTACGCGCGGCATTTCAAATTCCTCCCTGCCGTCTCTTCCGGCACGGGAGAAAGCCTAGCGCAGGATTGCGTGCAGCGCTGCCTATTTGCGCTGTGCGAAGCGGATGCGGTTGCCGAAGGGATCAGGCACCTGCAGCTCGAAGCCCCAGTCCACGGTTTCCAGGCCGGGGCGCGAGTTCTTGTAGTGCTTGCCGATCAGTTCATTATGCAGCGCTTCGATGCCGGTCATCCACACGAACACGGTCGAACCGGGACTGGCGTCGCCATGGTGTTCGCTCAAATGCAGGACCAGATTGCCGCGCGACACTTGCATATAGAGCGGCAGTCCCGGCGCAAAGCGGTGATCCCAGTCGCGCTTGAAGCCGAGGAAGTCGATATAAAACTCGTTCGCCTTGGCTTCGTCGAAGGTGCGCAGCACCGGGATCGGATGTTCGAAGCCGCCGCTCGCCGGTGCTGCTTCCACTCCCGCCTCGATCTTTGCGGCAAGCACGTTCCAGTTGTCGAAGCCGTGTTGCCGGGCGACGAGTTCGAGCGCCTCGGAATGGGAGATTTCGACATTGCGCGCGGCAAGTGCAGCCCGCAGGTCTTTGGCCATGAGTTTGGAATCGCGAAAATCGCGCATGGTTCCTAGTCCTTCTGCTTTCGGCCAACCGCAGTCAGTGCTTGCCTTGCTGACTCGATCCGCCGGTTTGCTTGGGACCAGAAGAAAGAGCGCGAAATCTGCTGCGGTTCACCATGCCCGGAGGCGCAAGCGGCGGGCCCGCAACGGCCCTGCCGCGAACTATCCACCGTGGCAGGCGATTGTCAAAGGGTCGCGCAGCCGGCGGCTGGCAATCGCCGCTGCTCGCCGTTATGTTCCGCTCGAAACGCAAGGACATCCCCAAGGACATCCCTATGGCCGCTCACGTCGTTCCGCACTTCCAGAATGATGCGGGAATTCCCGTCATCGAAATCGGCGCGCACGAGTTCAAATGCGTTGGAGCGAACCCGCCCTTCGATCACCCGCATGTCTATCTGGACATGGGCGCGGATCACGAAATCATCTGCCCCTATTGCTCGACGCTCTATCGCTACAACGCGAAACTCAAGGCGGACGAATCCGTGCCGCCCGAGTGCGCCTATCGCGCGCCCGCGGCCGCTTAATTCCAATTCTTCGTGTCGCCCTCGCGCACGGCGCTGATCGCAGGCGCTGGGATCGGCGGCCTCGCCGCTGCGATCGGGCTCGCCAAAGCCGGTATCCGCAGCATCGTATTCGAGCGCGACGCAACGCCCGACACATCGGGCGCTGGCATCCAGCTTTCGCCCAATGCCACACGCGCGCTTGAAGCCCTCGGCGTGCTCGATGCGGTCGCCGCGCGTTCGGTCGAGCCGCGCGAACTGATCGTAGCGAACGCCCTCAGCGGGGCGACGCTCGCGACCATGCCGCTCGGCGAAGCCATGCGCCGCAAATTCCATTCGCCTTATCTCGTTTGCCTTCGCGCGGACCTGCATGAAGCGCTGGCTGGCGTCGCACAGAACAATTCTCTGATCGAACTGCGTTACGGCTCTACGTTGCGCGACGTCATTCCGCGCGACGATGGTGTTACCGCGCAATGCGAAAGCGAAGGACGCAGCCAGCACATCGCAGGCGATCTTTTGATTGGCGCTGACGGCATTCGCTCCGTCGTGCGGGAAAAACTGTTTCGCGGATCAAGCGCGCGTCACGGCGGCATGGCGGCATGGCGCGCGACCATCCCTCTCTCTTCACTTGCCGGCATTACCGGCCGCGACGCGGTGCGGGTCTGGCTCGGCCCCGGCGGCCATCTCGTGCACTACCCCGTAGGCGACGGCAGCCTGATCAACCTCGTCGCCGTCGCGACGGATTCGCGCGCGAGCCAGTCCTGGGGCGAGGAGAACGGGGCTGCCGAGGTGCTGTCGCGTTTCGTCTCCTGGCACGAAACGCCGCGCGCGGTGATCGCCGCTGCACCGGAATATCGCCGCTGGTCGCTGTTCGAGGCCTCGCTCCTGCCCGCATGGAGCAAGGGTGCCGTGACGCTGCTGGGCGACGCCGCGCACGGGATGTTTCCTTTCGTTGCGCAGGGCGCTGCGGCAGCACTCGAGGATGCGGTCGCGCTTGGCGAAGTTCTGCGGGATGCGGGTGACGTTCCCGCGGCGCTCCGCGCCTATGAGCAGATGCGCAAACCCCGCACCACGCAAATCCAGAGCTCGGCCCGCAATATCGGCCGCATCTATCACATGCCGCGGCCGTTCAGCTTCGGGCGCGATATGGTGATGAAGCAGATCGGCGGCGAAGGGCTGATGCGGCAGAACGCCTGGATCTATCGCGGCTGACGCGGGAACGCTTTGGCCGCTTTCGGCGTTTAGCACCCGCTCTCATCCGGGATCGGCCGGAAACTGCCCATGGTATGACGAAACATGGCGTGATCAATCATGGCAAGATCAAACAAGAGTTCAATCGCCGCCGCGCGACGCTCGGTGCGCCAGCACCACTCCTTCGGCGACCGCTTGGACACCTACTTCACCAATTTCGCGCACCACACCTCTCGCTTCACCGGAAGCCCGTGGGTATTCGCGATCGCGGTTCTCACCATTCTGCTCTGGGCTGTAAGCGGGCCGCTGTTCGGGTTTTCCGACACCTGGCAGCTTATCATCAACACCTCGACCACCATCGTTACGTTCCTGATGGTGTTTCTGATTCAGAACACCCAGAACCGCGACGCGCTCGCGGTGCAGGTGAAGCTCTCCGAACTCATCATCAAGATGCACGGTGCGCGCAACGATTTCGCGCAGGTCGAAGACCTCACGGACAAAGAGCTCGAGGAACTGCATGCGATCATTCGCAAGAGCGCAGGCTGCGATCCGGTCCGTCCGCAACGGTCGGTGCCACGGAAGAAGCGCTAGTGACACCTGCCGTTCGGAATTCACGCCCGCGATAGCCCGCCTCTGGCGGGCTGTTTTCTGTTAGGGTAGCTAAAGGAAAACAGAAAACACAGAAGTTGGGAGACGAGACGTGGCAGGCGATTTCGAAGGCAAGGTTGTTCTGGTTACCGGCTCATCGACGGGCCTCGGCGCGGCGATCGCGATCGGCGCGGCCCGGCGCGGCGCCAAGGCGGTCGTTGTCAACTACGCGACCAGCGAGAAAGAGGCGGAAGCCACCGCCGATCTCTGCCGCGCAGCGGGAGCGGAAGTCGCCGTCGTGCAAGGCAACGTCGCGGAAGATGACGATTGCAGGAAGATCGCGCAAGCCGCCGCGAAATTCGGCAAGGTCGATGCGCTCGCGAACAATGCCGGCATCACCAAGATGGCGCCGAACCACGGCGACCTCGACGCACTCTCCAAAGACGATTTCTTTCGCGTCTATGCGGTGAACACGGTCGGGCCGTTTCAGATGATCCGCGCCGCGCGTTCGCTGCTCGAAGCATCCGGCAAGGCCAGCGTCCTGATGACGTCATCGATCGCGGCTGTCACCGGCGTCGGTTCTTCCGTGGCCTACGCCGCAAGCAAGGGCGCGCTGAACACCATGACGATTTCGCTGGCGCGCGGGCTTGCCCCGAAGATCAGGGTCAATGCGATCTGTCCCGGATTCATCGACACCCCCTGGTTCACCAAAGGCGTCGGCGCGCAGGCCGCGGCCGGTCTGCGCGACAACGTCGCGAAACAGGCCCCGCTCAAGGCCGCCTCGACGGCCGAAGACGTTGCCGACCCTGCACTGTTTCTGCTGTCGGATCACTCGCGGCATATCACCGGCGAGACGCTGATGATTGATGCCGGCATGCATCTGGGCTTCTCGCCGCTGGTCGCAAGGTAGCGCCCGCGCGCTACTTCTTCCCGCCGGGAACGAACGCCTTGTCGCGGAAGTAGAGCATCTGCTGGCTTGTCGCGAGCAGCCGCCCGCCGCGCGACCAGAGCCACGTGGTCTGGTCCGCATAGCCTTTCGCGAGAATGTTCGCGTCCGCGACGCCGAGCACAAAATCGTCGCCGACTTCGGCGAGGTCGCTTTCGTCGCAGTGAAAATAGGTCGTCATGGAAACCGTGCCAACCTGAATGAGACGCCCGAGCACATGAAACGGCCGCGCAAAGAACGCGTCGCTCATGTTCATCAGCGCGAGGAAGTCGAGCTTGCGGACGGGATCGTCGCGCAACCAGACTTCGGTGCGCGCAGTTCCCAAGGGCTCGGACTCGTCCTTGCGAATGACAGGAAAGCCGCTCGCGAAGCGCATGTCGAAACGATCGATCCAGGCCAGCGGCGCTTTCGCCTTGGGCGGATCGATCTTCTCCGGCGGCAAAACGCGCGGCATCTGCGCGGTGGCCTGAAAGAAACCTTCGGGCCGCCCTGCAAAAAACAGCGAAGCGGTGATGACCGTATCCGCGCCTTGCACCATCTCGACGGTGAAATGCTGCGTCGTGTGGTTGGTGCGCTTTTCCACGACGTGCAGATCGAACGCGCCTTTGGCGACCGGCGCGCAATAGTTGATCGTCATTGCGGCGGGAAGATTCTGCCGCTTCGGATGCTGCATCGCCGCTTGCAGGAGCGTTGCCGCCGTCACGCCGCCGAAGGGGCCGGTGAAATTCCAGTAGGCGTCGCTCGTTGCCCCGGTGAGCCGGTCTGCGGACGCATCAAGTTTTACCGCAGCATCGAGTGGATGCATCGTGCTTGTTTCCTTAAGGCCGAGAACACCGCCGATGCGCACGATGCGATCAAAGCCCGGCACGACGCAAGCGTTACGTCGCGGCAACCGCGGCAGGATTTTCCGCAGTGGCAGCGGCGAGAAATTCGCTGCGATTGCGGCCGTTCTCTTTAGCCCGATAGAGCGCGCGGTCGGCAACCGCGAGCAACGCCGCAATATCCTCGTTCCCTCGCCGCACCGTGAAGCCGATGCTGACGGTGCCCCGGATCTGCTTCCCGCCATCAACGATGCGGATCGCCGCGAAGGAACGCCGTATCCGCTCGGCTACGCGCTCCGCTTCGTCTCGCCCGCATTCTGGCAAGAGTACCGCAAACTCTTCCCCGCCCATTCGTCCGGCAACGTCGCTGCTGCGAATACAGCGCAAGAGACAATCGGCGAAATTCTGCAGCACCCGGTCACCGCTGAGATGCCCGTGGCTGTCGTTGATGACCTTGAAGTGATCGATGTCCAGCATCAAAACGGCGGCCTCACCCCGGTTGGCAAGGCGCTCGGAGGCAAGCTCAAAGAAAGCGGAACGATTGCTGAGGCCCGTCAAGCCGTCGTGGGCTGCGTTGTAGCGCAGTTGCTCGATAAGGCGATTGCGCGCGCCGATGATGCTCGCGACCATCAATGGCGCAAGGGAGACCAGCATCACACCGAGACGGACAGACTCCACACCGGACTTCGCATCAAGCGTGATCGCGAGCACGCCACTCGAAAGACCAAGCAAGGTCCAGGCACTGAACGCAAGCGTCAGGAGCGAGGTGACGAAGAGACCGTAGCTAACCGCACACCAAAGCAATGCGGGGACCGGAAACGCGAGCGAGCCCGGACCGCCGACCAGAAGCGCAACCACGACCGAGGCCAGCAACGCTGCAACCGGCAGCCATGCGCTGGCACCAGACTCACTTTTCGCGAGCTTGCGACGCTCCGCAAACCACATGCGATCATGGATCGTCAGGATGCAGGGAACGACGGCGATGAAATTGACGAACTCACCGACAAACCAGCGTCCGAAGCCTTCGAGTACGCCACCTCCGAACAGAAGCGGGTTGATGAAGGCTCCCGTCATCCCCGCTGCCGCTCACGCGCCGGCCAATGCCAGCGCAAGAAACAACACCGAGCGCGGATGGCGCAGCCTGCGGTCGTCTTCGCTCATCCGCGACAGCAATGCGTAACCGGTCGCGACGCCAACGAGATTGCCCAACGTGAGCAGAACGGTCGACTGCACCGATCCGCCGGTCAGGAAGTCTGCGGCTATGTAGCCGACAAAGGCCGCGGGCCAGGCATAACGGCTCGCCAGCATCGGGAATCGGATCAGCATCCCAAGCAGAAACGCATTCGCAGGCCAGAAAGTCGCGAGCGAGTGAGCCTCGCGTGTCAGAATTCCGAAGAGCGACCATACGAAAATCGTAAGCCCAAGCAGGATCGCATCGAGCAACAGCTTCTTGCCTGGTCCTTCGTTCTGAAAGTCACGGCCATCGAGGGCCGTCGCATTCGCCTGGGGCGACATTTCAACTCCAAGCCGTCAAAAGCGCTAAAAATACGCGTGTCTTTGCAGGGATATACTGGGAGAAAGGAAGTGGCGGAGCCGCGCGGAAAAGCAAAGATGAGAAATTTTATCCCCTACAATTCTTAAAGTCGAGCGCGCCGGGATGCGCACCCGCTAGGCCCCGATTGCTTTAAGAAGATCGGCGGTCGCAGAGTCCGCCGGGAAGAAGGACTCGATCGCCAGTTCAGAGAGCATCACATCAACAGGCGAGCCGAAGATCGTCATGGTGCTGAACAGCGAAAGCCGCCCGGCCGGGGTATCGAGTATCGTTTTGATGACAACGTCATCGGCATTGCCCTCGCGGATCGGCACCACGCTGCGCGAAGGTTTGGGATAGGCCGACACTTCCTGCAACAGCGCCGCGAGCATCGTGTCGCCCGAAACGTCGATCTGCCGCTTCAAACGCGCGATCAGATGCGCGCGCACCTCGTGAAAGTTTACGATCTGCGATGCCAGCCCATCGGGATGCAGGCTCACCCTGATCACATTGAGCGGCGGCTTCAAAAGCGCGGGAGAAACCGAAGCAAGCAGAACGCCTATCGGCTTGTTGGCCGAGACCACGTTCCAGTTCCGGTCCACGGCGACCGCGGGAAATGGCTCATGACCTTTCAGGACGAGTTCGACCGCCTCGCGCGCCTTTGCAAGTGTGGGGTCGGAGAGCGTCCGCTCGGCATAGACCGGCGCAAAACCCGCGGCGACGAGCAATGCATTGCGCTCGCGCAGCGGCATCTCCAGCCGCTCGGCCAGATTGAGCACCATATCGCGGCTTGGCTGCGCGCGGCCGGTCTCGACGAAGCTCAGATGCTTGGCGGAAATCTCGGCTTCCAGCGCGAGATCGAGTTGCGTCATGCGGCGGCGCTGGCGCCATTCGCGCAGCACCTCACCGGCCGGTTTCGTCGTGCCCATGCGAAAGGCTTATCGCACGGAAAGACCTGAACGCCATTACCTCGAAGGTAATCGACCCCTGACAGCGGGTGGGCAAATGTCGGAGCACGTCAACGAGGAAAGGAAATCGACATGACCTTCGCGCCTTCAAACTTTCTCCGCCGCGTCCTCCAGCTCGATGCCGTGGCAACCGGAGCCACCGGACTTCTGCTGCTCGGCGGCATGAGCTTCCTCCCGGCTCTGCTGAACCTGCCCTCCGCCCTGCTGACCTATGCCGGCATCTTCTGCGTTGGCTGGGCGCTGACGCTTGGCTTCGCATCCTTTCGCGAGCAGATCGGCAGCTCCTTCGTGTGGACGATCATTGTCGCGAATATCGGCTGGGTGATCGCTTCCACCGCCCTGCTTCTCTCGGGCTATGTGTCGCCGACCTGGCTCGGCTATGCCTTCGTCATTGCGCAGGCGCTCGCGGTCGACATCTTTGCCGGGCTGCAGATTTACGCGATGTGGAAGTACGAGAAGCGCACGAACGTCACGGCTTGATCGTCAGGCAAAACAGGCCGAGCACGGCGTAGCAAAGCGCCGTGCTTTTGCGCGTCCCGCTATCGTCGCTAGCCTTGCGAGCCAGCCCGGTACATGACGTTGCGCGCGCGATCGAGCACCTCTTTCGGTATCTCGCGGCGCTGCAAGCCGAATTTCTCGATCCGCTGATCCATGCTCCGCAACCGCGCAGCCCAGGAAACGGCCTCGCGTTGTCTGCCTGCGGCAAGCGCTTCTGCTTGCGCCCGAGCAGCGGTATCCCGCAACTCGAAGGTCTTCGCTTCCATCAATGCTGTAACCGCGATCCGATCATTTGCATGCATGTGGAGGCCTCCCGCAATCGCGGCGAGAATATCTGAGTCTCGCAATCCGCAAGCGGATTCGTTTTCTTGAAGACTCGCGGAAGACTCGCTAGGCGGAATCGCCGAATCGATGCCTCGCGAATCGCACGAATCGGTTTGCTGCGAATCATGTTCCGCAGGCGAAAGCTCCGTTTGATTTTTTGATCTGCAAAGCGGTCGAGATGTTGCGCGGCCGCTTGAGCGCTGCCCCGGCTGTCTCGCCTCGTGCCCGCCGCTTGAAGGGAACTAGTGGACCGCCGGCAAGGGCGCTGATTATAGTCGCCTCACGAAAGCCATTCGTAATGCCAGACATCACGCCGTCGAAAAAAGCGAAGCGTTGCCGGCAGATGAAGGTTCGTCGCGAAACTCGTTGAGCAGAGGCTTTGATTCGTGGCCATACCGGATCGGGTTCGCGCGGCCTGGGCACAATTGGCGGAGCTGTGGCAACAGCCTGAGCCGAAGGCCGAGATCGTTTCCTTCCCTGCGCCCCGAAGACTGATCTTGGATGTGCTTGCCGCGGGTCAGAAGAAGAGCATCGCGCATGTTCTTTTCGACGCCGATATTTCGGGCGTGAAAGACCGCCTGGCCGCGCATCGCCACCAAACGGGACAGAACGTTTCCCTGACCAGTTACATCGCCAAATCTTTCGCATCCGCAGTCGCCGCGGACAAACGCCTGCAGGCTTATCGCCTTGGCCGCTCGCGCATCATTCTGTTCGACGAAGTCGATATGGCGTTCATGATCGAACGAAGCTGGGAAGGCGAGCAGATCCCCCTCTTCTACATCGTCCGGAATGCGCAGACGAAGACGGCGCATGAAATCAACGAGGAGTTGCGTCTGGCGAGAGACACGCCGCTCGGAACCACAGGGCCGCTGAACGCGCTTGAGCTGCAGGTCGCGTTGCTTCCGCAATTTCTGCGACGGTTCATCTGGTTTCTCCTCCGCAGAAACCCTTATTGGTTCAAGAGCGCGGCAGGCACGGTCGGCCTCTCCTCCTTCGGAATGCATACTTCCGGTGCCGCAGTCGGCGTGCCGATTACACCGATGAGCCTCACGCTCGTCGTCGGCACCATCGAAAAGAAACTCGTGAGCGACAAGGACGAGCAGATTGTCGAGCAAGAATTCGTTCATATGTGTTTGAGCATGGACCACGACGTGATCGACGGCGCGCCATCGATGCGTCTGATCGAGCGGCTTAAGGCCTCCCTGCAGAATGGCGAGGCGCTATCGACCAGCCCGGCCGACGGGTCCTAGCGTTACGAAGCGAGCCGCTCGACGCGCATCGGTATCCCGCCTTCGGGGCGCAAGGTCAGCTTGCATGTCGGCAGCACCGTATCGCCCGGCCGCATCCGCAGCCTGAAGTGCTGCGCGAGCGTTGCAAGGAACAGGACAGACTCGGTGAGCCCGAACGAAAAACCGGAGCAGATGCGCGGCCCGATACTGAAGGGGATATAACCGAACTTCGAAATGGATTTCGCGTTTTCAGGCAGAAAACGTTCCGGAATGAAATGATCCGGCTTGTCCCACAATTTCTTGTGCCGATGCAGAAGCCACGGCACCACCAAGACCAGCGACCCTTTCGGAATGTGCTCGCCCTTGAAGTGCTCTTCCTGCACCGCTTCGCGCGGCAGTATCGGAATCGGAGGATACAGCCGGAGCGCCTCTTCAAGCACAGCACGCGTATAGACGAGGTTCGGAACATCGGCGAACGTCGGTGGACGCCCCCCGAGTACGTCGCTCAGTTCCTTTTGCAGCCTGGTTTCAACTTCAGGAGCTTGCGACAGCAGGTACCACGTCCAGGCCAGGCTGTTTGCACTCGTCTCCTGACCGGCCAAAAACAGCACCGCAATTTCGTTGCGTAGCGCCTCGTCCGAAAGCATTTCGCCGGTCTGTTCGTCCCGCGCTTCGAGCAAGCGGCCGATCATCGAGGTATCGTTACCCTTTTTGGCCCGGTAGGCCGCAATCACGTTATCCAGCACGCGATGGATACGATTGACCGCCCGCCGCATGGCCGGCCTGTTCCAGCGCGGAAACCAATCGGGCAGTCCGATCAGCGAAATCAGATCCATGCGGTTGACGACCTGTTGATACTCGCTGAAACCTTCAACAATATCGCGCGCATAATCCTGGCCGAGTTTTCGTCCGAACACGGTCCGGCAGATGACTTCCGCCGTCAGCATCGCAGACTCGTTCAGCACATCGATCATCTCGCCGTCACGCTTCGACCAGCGATCGCGAACCTCGATGGCGGCCTCGACCATGATCGGCGCGAACCTGCTCATCTGGGAAATATGGATGATCGGCGCCACCATGCGCCGCCGTTGCCGCCAGATTTCACCGTCGCTGATGAAGTGCCCGTCGCCGATCAAAGGCTGTAGCGCGTAGCGCATTTGCGGCGCCTTGCGCTCGAAACTCGCGTGCTTGAGGCTGAACGCAAACTGTACTGCCTCGGGGCTGTTGCATAGAAACACTTTGCGCGTGATCAATTGCGAGAATGAATAATCAAATTCGAATGCCGCTTCCTCCCATATCGAAAGAAAGTTTCGGCGTGCCAACGCCAGCCTCTTAAAGGTGCTTGGCGCTTTCGCCAGCCGCGGCGGAAATGGCGGGACAAAATTGCTCATACCAAAAAGTCCTCAAGAATCCGTTCAAACCTGAATGTTGTAACCGTGACCTTCCATGCTGATCCGCCACTACTTTGACTGGTGCCGGCGCCCGGACTCGAACCGGGACAGAGGTCTCCCTCCGAGGGATTTTAAGTCCCTTGCGTCTACCATTTCGCCACGCCGGCAGCCGGGCGGACCATAAGCACCCGCATTGTCCGCATGCAACCGCAGTAAGCACCAACGAGAGTCGCGCGGGGAGAATTCCACGGCTATCATCCGCGGCATGAGCTGGCTCCCCTCCCAAGATCCAATTCTCGGCGACAAGCGCTCCTGCGACGCGCTCGATCTCGTCATTATTCCTCGCGTTCGCGACCTCGGCGGCTTCAACGTCCGCCGCGCGCTGCCGCACGGCAAGCGCCAGATGGTCGGTCCTTTCATCTTTTTTGACCAGATGGGCCCGGTGCAGTTCATCGGCGGTCAGGGCATGGACGTGCGGCCGCACCCGCATATCGGGCTTGCGACCGTCACTTATCTTTTCGACGGCCGCATCATGCATCGCGACAGCGAAGGCAACGCCCTGGAAATCACACCCGGCGCGATGAACCTCATGACCGCGGGAAGCGGCATCGCGCATTCGGAGCGCACGCCGGGCGACGCTCGCGCTTCGGGGCAGAAGATGTCCGGCATCCAGAGCTGGATTGCGCTTCCGAAAGCCGCGGAAGAGATCGCGCCCTCCTTCCAGCATTTTGCCGACAATGATCTGCCGATCCTAGAAGACGGCAAGCTCCGCGCACGCATCATCGCGGGCAACGTGTTCGGCAAGACCTCTCCAGTTGGCATGCAGTCGGACTGGTTGTATGCCGAAGTCGTGCTCGACGCAGGCGCCATGGCACCGCTCGATGCCGACCACGAGGAACGCGCGATCTATGTCGTCGAAGGCGAAGTCGATATCGCCGGCGATAGATTCGAAGGACCGTGCCTGCTCATCTTCCGCCCCGGCGATCGCATTACTGTGCGCGCGCTGAAATGGACCCGCATGATGTTGCTCGGCGGCGCGGCGCTGGAAGGCCCGCGCTATATCTGGTGGAATTTCGTCCATTCGAGCAAAGAGCGGATCGAACAGGCGAAGGAAGACTGGAAGACCGGGCGCTTCAAGCCGGTGCCCGACGAAACCGAATTCATCCCGCTGCCAGGTTCGCAATAACGGCCAGCAATCGAACGATAAAATCAGGAAACGCCAAATGCTGTTCGAAACCACTCTTGCCGGAAGCCTGCCCAAGCCTGCCTGGCTTGCCGAGCCCAACAAGCTCTGGGCGCCGTGGAAATTATCGGGAGACGCCCTGCTCGATGCGAAGCGCGACGCCACCGTGCTAGTGATCAAGGAGCAGGAAAATGCCGGCATCGATATCGTCACCGAGGGCGAACAGTCCCGCCAGCATTTCGTCCACGGCTTCCTCGAAAAGATCGAAGGCATCGACTTCGCGAACAAGGTCGAAATGGGCATCCGCAACGATCGCTACAAGGCGATGGTCCCGCAGGTCACCGGCGAGTTGAAGCTCAAGGGCCGCGTGCACCAGTATGAAGCGCGGATCGCGCGGGCGCACACTAAGCGCAAGCTGAAATTCACCTTGCCCGGTCCCATGACGATCATCGACACGATCGCCGACCGGCATTACGGCGACCGCGTAAAGATGGCGATGGCCTTCGCGAAGCTTCTGAATGAGGAGGCGCGCGCGCTCGAGGCTGATGGCGTCGACGTCATCCAGTTCGATGAGCCCGCCTTCAATGTCTATATGGACGAAGTCACGGCGTGGGGTATCGACGCGCTGCACGTCGCCACCGAAGGCCTCACCTGCACGACCGCCGTTCACATCTGCTATGGCTATGGCATCGAAGCGAATGTGAGCTGGAAGCAGACGCTCGGCGACGAGTGGCGGCAGTATCAGGACATTTTCCCTGCACTTGCGAAAAGCAAAATCCAGCAAGTCTCGCTCGAAGCGCGCAACTCCAAGGTGCCGATGGATTTGATCGGACTGCTCGAAGGCAAAGACATTCTGCTCGGCGCAATCGATGTCGCCACCGACCAGATCGAGATGCCCGAGGAAGTCTGCGCCGTCATCGAACAAGCGATGCGCTATGTGCCGAAGGATCGCATCTTCCCCGGCACGAATTGCGGCATGGCGCCGATGAAGCGCGAAGTCGCCTTCGGCAAACTTGCAGCCCTCTCGAAGGGAGCCGCACTCGCGCGCGAGCGCTATAGCTGAATTTTTGTCTTCTTGATCCCGATCAACGCAGGCGAAGGAGAATTGACCACCTTTCGCTCCGGCAACGGGAGATCATCATGAACGTCGGACTACTGGATCGTCTGGTTCGCATTGCCATTGGCATTGCGCTGCTGGCCTTCGCGCTCGGCTACATTCTGCCGGCTACGGGCTGGAACTGGCTCGGCTGGATCGGCGTAGTCCCGATCCTGACTGCGCTCCTCGGCTGGTGCCCGGCTTATACGCTGTTCGGCTTTTCGAGCTGCCCGCGCAAAAGTCTGCGCTGACCACGCGCGCCGCAACATTGCCAAGCGCGCGCATGGGTGATTTGCTTCCCTTCCATCGGGGGAAGCAAATGATCCGGCCTTTTTTGTTTGCGCTATTGTTCGGTCTCGCCGCGCAGACGGTCCATGCAGATACGCTGAAGCGCGTGCAGGACTCCGGCGTTCTGCGTATCGGCCACCGCGTCGATGCGCGGCCGCATTCCTACAGTGATGGCGCGGGCAATGCCGGCGGCTATATTGTCGATCTGTGCCGCGAGGTAGCGGCGTCGCTCCGCCAGCAACTCAAACGCGACATTCGCATCGAATATGTCGCCGTCACCGCGCAGAACCGTTTCGAAATGGTGCGCGAAAACAAGATCGACCTCCTCTGCGAGCCGAGTTCGATCACCATCTCGCGGCGCGAGATCGTCGATTTCTCGATTCCCACCTTCGTCGATGGCGCAGGCGTCGCCTTCCGCGGCAAGGAGATTGATCGCTTCGAGGACTTCGCCGGCAAAAAGGTCGGCGTTCTCAATGGCACCACAACGCATGAATTGTTGCGCTCCACGCTTTCGCAGATCGGCGTGCGCGCGCAGATCGTCGTCGTGAACGACCATCGCGACGGCATCCGGATGCTCGGCGAAGGCAAGCTCGACGCTTACTTCGCGGATCGCGCGATCCTGGCTTATCTGTGGGGACGCCGCGACCGCGGGCAGGAATTCCAGCTCGGCAAGCGCTATTTCAGTTATGAAACTTATGGCCTCGCCTTGCAGCTCGGCGACGCACCGTTCCGCCTCGTGGTCGATCGCACGCTCGCGCGCCTCGCCCGCGAAGGCCGTATCGAAGCGCTCGCCAACAAAAGCTTCGGCATGAGCGCGGACGAACTCCTGCGCACCATGATCGCAATCAATTCGCTGCCGGATTGACGCCAGACGCTTTGTTCAGCGCTCCGCGCGCGCGAAGACGTCCATCAATTCCGCAACCTTCTTGCGCTGCTCGGCCTTGTCGCCGCTTTTGATCGCGCCTTCGACGCAATGGCCGACGTGATCGCGCAGGATCGCGTCTTCGACCTTGCGCAAGGCGGCGCGCACCGCTGAAAGCTGCGTCAGGATATCGATGCAATAGCGGTCGTCCTCGACCATGCCGGCAAGACCGCGGACCTGCCCTGCAATTCTGTTGAGACGTTTGAGCGTTTCGGACTTGGCTTCCTTTTGCATGGGGCCTATATACCCCCCTAGGGTATATTCCGCAAGAGCCACACAAAGAGCCGCACCATGTCCGACGCTTCGCACCACGACCATTCCGCGCACGCGCAACAGCCGCAGAAAAGCTGCTGCTCGGGGCACGCCGCATCGCAGACGCATAAGGTGAAAGACCCGGTCTGCGGGATGATGGTCGATCCGCACACCGCGAAGCACCGGCACGAATATCGCGGCCACACCTATTATTTCTGCAATCCGAAGTGCCGCGAAAAATTCATCGCCGATCCGGAAAAATATCTCGCCGGTGAAAAGCCGAAAGAAGATGTTCCGGCTGGCACGATCTACACCTGCCCCATGCATCCCGAGATCAGGCAGGTCGGCCCCGGCTCCTGCCCGATCTGCGGCATGGCGCTCGAACCCGAACTGGTGACGGCGGATAGCGGACCGAATCCCGAACTCATCGACATGACGCGCCGCTTCTGGATCGCGCTCGCGCTAACGATTCCGGTGTTCTTCCTCGAAATGATTCCGCATCTGACCGGGATCAGCTTCGTACCCGCCGAATATTCCGGGCCGCTGCAATTCATCTTCGCAACCCCCGTAGTGCTATGGGCGGGCTGGCCGTTCTTCGAACGCGGCTGGGCGAGCCTTGTTTCGCGCAACCTCAACATGTTCACGCTGATCGCCATCGGCACCGGCGTTGCCTGGCTCTATAGCGTAGTGGCGCTGTTCTTCCCCTCGATCTTCCCGGCCGCCTTCCGCGATCATCACGGCAATGTCGCGCTCTATTTTGAAGCCGCAGCCGTCATCACCGTGCTCGTGCTGCTCGGGCAGGTGCTGGAACTGCGCGCCCGCGAGCAGACCTCGGGCGCGATCAAGGCGCTGCTCAATCTCGCGCCGAAGCAGGCCCGCAAACTAAAGGACGACGGCAGCGAGGAAGACGTCGCGGTCGATGCAATCGTGGTCGGCGACAAACTCCGCGTGCGGCCGGGCGAAAAAATTCCCGTCGATGGTGCGGTGGTGGAAGGCCGCTCTTCCGTGGACGAGTCCATGGTCACCGGCGAGTCCATGCCGGTTACGAAGGAAGTAGAGGCAAAGCTGATCGCAGGCACCGTGAACCAGAGCGGCGCACTTATCATGCGCGCCGACAAGGTCGGCCACGACACCATGCTTTCGCAGATCGTGCAGATGGTGGCGCAGGCGCAGCGCTCGGCCGCGCCCATCCAGCGGCTTGCCGATCGCGTCGCGGGCTGGTTCGTTCCCGCCGTGATGCTCGCTGCGCTTGTGGCCTTCGTGGCCTGGGCTACCTTCGGGCCTGAGCCGCGCTACGGCTTCGCGCTGGTGGCGGCCGTAACCGTGCTCATCATCGCCTGCCCTTGCGCGCTCGGCCTTGCCACGCCCATGTCCATCATGGTCGGCGTCGGGCGCGGCGCGCAGATGGGCGTGCTCGTCAAGAACGCCGCCGCACTCGAACGCATGGAGAGTGTCGACACGCTTGTCATCGACAAGACCGGCACGCTTACCGAAGGCAAGCCGAAACTGACCAAGGTCGTCTCGACCACGTTCAAGGAAAACGAACTCCTGCGCCTTGCGGCAAGCGTCGAACGCGCAAGCGAACATCCGATCGCGCATGCGATCGTCAGCGACGCGCAGGAACGCAATCTCCAATTGAGCGAAGTACACGACTTCCATTCGCCGAGCGGCAAAGGTGCGCTCGGCTGGATCGAAGGCAAGTGTGTGACGCTGGGCAACGCCGCCTATCTGAAAGAACGTGGCATCGATGCCGGAGAATACGAGGCTGCGGCTAACGCGCTCCGCGAAGACGGCGCGACCGCAATCTTCGTAGGCGTCGATGCGAAAGCCGCTGGCGTGCTCGCGATCAAGGATCCGGTAAAGCCGACCACCCGCGAAGCGCTCGAGGCGTTGAAGAAAGACAAGATCCGCCTCGTGATGCTGACCGGCGACAACGCGGTCACCGCGCGCGCGGTAGCAGCCGAACTCGGCATCGGCGAAGTCGAGGCCGACGTTCTTCCGGATCAAAAGGCGAAGGTCGTCGAGAAGCTCCGCAGCGAAGGCCGTGTGGTCGCCATGGCCGGCGATGGCGTGAACGACGCGCCGGCGCTTGCCGCCGCCGATGTCGGCATCGCCATGGGCACAGGCACGGACGTTGCGATGGAGAGTGCGGGCATCACGCTCTTGAAGGGCGACCTCATGGGCATCGTGCGTGCGCGTCATTTGTCACAGGCGACGATGAAGAACATCCGGCAGAACCTGTTCTTCGCGTTTCTTTATAATAGCGCGGGCGTTCCCATCGCCGCGGGCCTGCTCTACCCCGCCTTCGGCATCCTGCTCTCGCCGATCGTGGGTGCTGCGGCGATGGCGCTGTCTTCGGTTAGCGTGATCGGCAATGCGCTGCGGCTGAGGTTCGCGAAGATTTAGAAACGTTGCAGCCGCAAAAGCAGAGACCACAACCTAAATCCTCATGGTGAGGAGCGCGAGCTTTAGCGAGCGCGTCTCGAACCATGAGGCCACCTCATCCTTCGAGACGCCGCTTCGCGGCTCCTCAGGATGAGGTAGAGAGAGTTCGGAGAGCCCTTGCCCTCACCTGACAGGATTAAACCTATTCCTTCCCCCGGATCGGCGGCGCGTAAGCCAGCATCGTGTCCCAGGGAAAATAGATCCAGGTGTCCTGCGAGACTTCCGTGATGAAGGTATCGACCAGCGGACGGCCGAGCGGCTTGGCATAGACCGTCGCGAAATGCGCCTTCGGCAGAAGTTCGCGCACCACCTTCGCGGTCTTGCCGGTATCGACCAGATCGTCAACGACGAGGATTCCCGCGCCTTTGGTTTCGAGGAGACGGCCTTCGACGCCCTTCACCACTTCCGGCGTGCTCTGGTTCTTGTAGTCGCGATAGCTGACGATGGAGATGGTCTCGATGAGCCGCACGTCGAGTTCGCGCGCGACGATCGCGGCAGGAACGAGGCCGCCACGCGTGATGCAGACGATGGCCTCGAACGGCCCCGCCGAATGCAGCCGCCATGCCAGCGCCCGCGCGTCCCGGTGAAACTGGTCCCACGAACCCGGAAAAGCCTTTTCCGGCCCGCCTGGCTGGTCGATCATGCCATCATACCCCTACGAAATACCGGGGACGATTATCGCAAGTCCGCGACGAAATCGAACCGCGCGGCGAGCCCGTCCGCCACTTTGGCGGTACGTATCAACAGCTCTTTGCGAAACAAGAAGTCGCGCGCATTGCCCGGCTCGTCCGGGAAATAGAGCTGCGTGGTCAAAAGCCGTTCGCCCGGCGCGCTGACCTTCACATGGTAATGCCGGGTGCGGCCCGGATAGAGACCGGGCTTGATCGTCTCGAAGCGGTAGCGTCCGTGCGCGTCGGTCTTCACGAAACCGCGCAGCCGATATCCCTTGTTGTCGTACTCGCCGGCGTCGTCGGCCTGCCAGAGATCGACGATGGCATTCGCCACCGGCTTGCAGGAGCGCGTCAGCACGAGCCCGCCGAGTGCCACCGGAATCCCTTTCATGCCCGGCTCGCGGAGCAAGGCTCGCTCCGGCGCTCTCGGCGTGTAGTACGGCCCCTCGGTCTGGCGCGGGGTCACATCATGCGCGTCGCGACATTCCGGCGTCGGCGGCAATTCCGCGCCCTGCGCGAGCGCGAGATTGCTCGGCAGCGCGAAGCCCGCAAGCGCAATGCCGCTTCCGATCAGAACGTCGCGCCGCGAGTGGCTTGCCATCGAACTTGCTCCTCGTTTCCGTGAGGAGCGAAACTAGAGAAGCATTGCCGGAGAAATTAAGGCGTTGCTTTGGTGGCGCTGTCCGCTTGCAAGGCGGCAAGAATCCGCTGCGACATGGCCTCGACATCGGCCGTTGCGAGCGCAAGCTTCGCGGCATCGCGCGAGCGCACCACGATCCGCGTCGCGAAGCCCTTCTCGCTCATATAGGGATAGGAGCCGATGCTCGTATCTGGATGGCGTTTTGCAATCTCGCGGAGGTCGGTCGCGACGTCGCCTTCCTTCAAGCCGGCATCGATCGTCTCGGACAAAACCTTGGTGCCGGTCTTCAACTGCGGCACCACATGATCGAGCATCGCCCGCATGATCGAAGGCACGCCGGCCATGGTGATGACATTGCCGATCCAGAACCCCGGCGCTTTCGATACCGGATTGACGACGAGTTCCGCGCCATCCGGGATGCGGGCCATGCGCATGCGCGCTTCGTTCAGGTCGGCGTCGCTGAAGCGCTCCTTCAACAGCGCCACCGCGCGCGGGTCGTGGTCGATGCCGACGCCGAAGGCTTTCGCCACTGCATCCGCCGTGATGTCGTCGTGCGTCGGGCCGATGCCGCCGGTGGTAAATACATAAGTGTAACGCGCGCGCAGCGCATTCAGCGCCGCCACGATCTCCTCCTCGACATCCGCAACGAAGCGGGCCTCGCGCATGTCGATGCCGATCGCGGTCATCGTCTCGGCGATGTGTCCGACATTGGTGTCCTTGGTACGGCCCGAAAGCAGTTCATCACCAATGACCAGAACCGCGGCAGTAATGACGTTTTCCATGACCGGACTCATAGCCGAAGGCGCTTGGAATTATATTTCAGAGAGCGGACGAAATTGGCGTTTGACCCATGCACTATCCTGCTTGATAGTTGGAAAAAATACAAAGACTGCCTGGGGAAGCGCCGTGAATCTTCAAAACGCCAAGCCGCCATTCCGGCCGGTAAACTTCGCGCCGGTCGCAGTCGAGCGCACCGATCGCGCCGACGGCTGCATTCTCCTGCGCACGCGGGCAGCCCTCCCGGCCTACGATCCATCGCTTGCCGCTCTCTTTCGCC
Organism: Xanthobacteraceae bacterium; assembly: GCA_035440445.1. Classification (GTDB taxonomy): domain Bacteria; phylum Pseudomonadota; class Alphaproteobacteria; order Rhizobiales; family Xanthobacteraceae. The sequence goes on along the minus strand of DAORMJ010000008.1, from coordinate 77,801 downwards.
GCGCAGTCGAGAAAGCCCCTTCGCAGCTGTTTCTCGCCGAGCGCGAAGGCGAAGGCTGGCGCAAGGTGACCTATGAAGACACGCGAACGCGCGTCGATGGGATCGCCTCGGCCCTCCTTGAACGCGGCCTCTCGGCGGAACGCCCCGTCGTCATCCTGTCCGGCAACGGGGTGGATCACGGTCTGCTGACATTGGCATGTGAACACGCCGGTATTCCCGTCGCCCCGATCTCCGTCGCTTACTCATTGCAGAGCGCGGATCTTGCGAAGATCAAATACATCACCGAGCTTCTGAATCCCGGCCTCGTCTATGCCGCCGACACCGAGCCTTTTGCCAAAGCGCTCGCGATCGCAGGCGCAAATTCCGAAATCGTCGCCAGCAGAAATTCCGCAAACCTCGAAAACGTGACGCCCTTCGATCAACTTGCGCAGACAAAGCCCGGCACTGCGCTCGAGAAAGCTGTGTCCTCCATCACGGTGGACACCATCGCGAAATTTCTCTTCACTTCCGGCTCGACGAATTTGCCGAAGGCCGTGGTCTCGACACATGGCATGTTGACCGCCAACCAGGAGATGATCGTTTCCGCTTGGCCTTACCTCGCGGAAGGCCCACTCGTGCTTTGCGATTGGCTGCCGTGGAATCACACCTTCGGCGGCAGCTTCTGTTTCAATCTCACGCAGCGTCTTGCCGGCACCATGTATATCGACGGCGGCAAACCCGCCCCGGGGGTGGCAGAGATCACGGTGAAGAACATCACGGAAGTTTCACCGACTACATATTTCAACGTGCCGGCCGGCTATTCCGCGATTCTGCCGCAACTGGAGCAGGACGAGGCGCTCGCGCAGAAATTCTTCGCGCGGCTCCAGATGATCTTCTATGCGGGCGCGTCATTGCCGAAAGACCTGTGGGAGCGGCTGGAAAATCTCGCGATCAAAACCACCGGTGCGCGCGTACCGATGACCACCGCATGGGGCACAACGGAAACCTCACCCCTATCGCTGATGCAGCATTTCTATGCCGACGGCCCCGGCGCGATCGGCGTTCCCTGCCCCGGCGTCGAAACCAAGCTCGTGCCCTCGGGCAACAAGCTGGAAATCCGCGTGCGCGGACCGAACGTGACGCGCTTCGGTTACTGGAAGCGCGAGGACCAGACCAAAGCCAACTTCGACGAAGACGGCTTCTACAAATCCGGCGATGCGGTGCGCTTCGCCGATCCGTCAGACCCGGACAAAGGCCTGATCTTCGACGGCAGGCTTGCCGAGGATTTCAAACTGACGAGCGGAACCTGGGTGCAGGTCGGCACGCTCCGCGTCGCCTTGATCGCAGCCTGTGCGCCAGTGGTGCAGGATCTCGTGATTTGCGGCGAAGGCCGCGAGCACATCGGTGTGCTGGCATGGATGAACGTGGCCGGCGCTGCGAAGATCGCAGGCCTCGCACCCTCGACACCGCTTGCCGAGCTCGCGAAGCATCCGATCGTGCGCGCGCATGTAGAGGCAGCGCTGAAAAAATGGAACGCCGCCCAGAGCGGCCTTTCGACCAAGGTGGCCCGCGCAATTCTTCTGCCCGACGCCCCCTCGATCGACGCGAACGAAATCACCGACAAAGGCTATATCAACCAGCGCGCGGCGCTGGGGCGGCGCGAGATGGTCGTGGACCGGCTGTTTGTGCAAACGCCGGATGACGGCGTGATTGCCGGCTAGCGCCAGCATTTGAGTCAAAATCAGGCACCGAGTTCCTTCAGAGACCTCATACTTCGCCGGGTCGGAGCGATTTTCGGTGCACCAATCGAACAAGCCGCTCATTCCTTATGCGCGTTGCACAAGCCATGGGCTGAGCCGCCTTTTGCGCCAGAGCGAATTGGCTGTCATGATTGTGACCGGAAGACCGGAGTTCCCTTTGTCCTCGAGTAATCCTGCCTTTTTCGACGAAATGCGTGCCTCCGACGGGTCGATTCGTCCGGCCTATCGCCAGCTCGCCCATTGGCTCGATACCGTACCCAAGGACGTGCTCGACTATCGCCGCAAGGAAGCCGAGTTCATCTTCCGCCGGATCGGCATCACCTTCGCCGTCTATGGCGACGCCGCCTCCACTGAGCGCCTGATCCCCTTCGACATCATCCCGCGCATCCTGAATCGCGGCGAGTGGCAGAAGCTTTCGCGCGGCCTCGAGCAGCGCGTGAAAGCGCTGAACATGTATCTCAGCGACGCCTATAATAAGCGCGAGATCCTGCGCGCCGGCATCGTTCCGGAGGAACTGATCTACGGCAATCCCGTCTTCCGTCCGGAGATGAATGGCCAGCGCGTGCCGCACGACATCTACGTGATGATCGCGGGCATCGACGTGGTGCGCGTCGATCCGGAAAACTTCTACGTACTCGAAGACAATGCGCGCGTTCCCTCCGGCGTGTCCTACATGCTGGAAAACCGCGAGATCATGCTGCGGCTTTTCCCGGAACTCTTCATCGAGCATCCGGTCGCGCCGGTCGATAACTACGCCGACGAACTGCTCGCGACGCTGAAGTCGGTGGCGCCGAGCAATTCCTCCGGCGACCCGACCGTCTGCATCATGACGCCGGGCATCTACAATTCGGCTTATTACGAGCACTCGTTTCTGGCCGACAAGCTCGGCTGCGAACTGGTCGAAGGCCGCGACATGTTCGTCAAGGGCGACATGCTCTACATGCGCACCACCGAAGGCCCGAAGCGCGTCGATGTAATTTATCGCCGTGTGGACGACGACTTCATCGATCCGCTCGCCTTCCGCCCGGACTCGATGCTCGGCGTACCGGGGCTGATGTCGGTTTATCAGGCGGGCAACGTCACGCTTGCCAATGCCGTCGGCACCGGCATCGCCGACGACAAGGCCGTCTATAGCTACATGCCCGACATCATCAAATTCTATCTCGGGGAAGAGCCGATCCTGAAGAATGTCGAGACCTGGCGCTGCCGCGAACCCGATCAACTAAAATATGTGCTCGACAACATCGAGAAGCTCGTCGTGAAGGAAGTGCACGGCTCCGGCGGCTACGGCATGCTGATCGGTCCTGCCGCCGACAAAAAGACCATCGAGGCCTTCGCCGCAAAAGTGAAAGCCGCGCCTGAGGGCTTCATCGCACAGCCGACGCTTGCGCTGTCCACCTGCCCCACCTTCGTCGAGGAAGGCATCGCCCCGCGCCATGTCGATCTGCGGCCTTTCGTGCTGACCGGACGCGACCGCACGCGCATCGTGCCGGGCGGGCTGACGCGGGTCGCGCTGTCCAAGGGCTCGCTCGTCGTCAACTCCTCGCAGGGCGGCGGCACCAAGGACACCTGGGTGCTGGATCGCTGACATGCTCTCGCGCACCGCAAGCAACCTCTACTGGCTCTCGCGTTACGTCGAACGCGCCGAATGTCTCGCGCGCATTCTCGACGCCACCTATCGCCTCTCCGCATTGCCGCAAGGCTACGGCAGCCAGACCAACGAATGGGATTCCGCCATCGCCACCGCAGGCTGCGTGATCTCGTTCAAAGAAAAATACGAAGAAGCGAACGAACGCACCGTCACCGAATATCTTGCATTCTCTCCCGATAACCCTTCATCCATCCGCAACTGTCTCGAGATCGCACGCACCAATGCGCGCTCCGTTCGCACCGCGCTGACGGGGGAAATGTGGGACGCGATCAATTCGGCGTGGCATGAATTGCACCGCTACGATCCCAAACGCATCACGCGTGAAGAGTTCACGCGCTTCCTGAACTTCGTGACGGAAACCTCCGTCCGATTCGACGGCACTTCGTTCCGCACGATGCTTAGAAATGACGCCTACTGGTTCTCGCGGCTGGGCTTTCTGGTCGAGCGCGCCGACGCCACCGCGCGCATCCTCGACGTGAAGTATCACGTGCTTCTCCCGCGCGAGGCACAGGTCGGCGGGCCACTCGACTACTTCCAGTGGACGTCGATCCTGCGCTCGGTCTCCGCGCGCACGAGCTATCACTGGGTCTATCGCGATAGCGTGAAGCCCTGGCTCGTCGCCGACCTGCTCATTCTGAACCGCCAGATGCCGCGCTCGCTTGCAAGCTGCTACGAGAACATCAACCGTTATCTCGACGATCTCGCGCAGTTTTACGGCCGCCAGGGTCAAGCCCAGCGCCTCGCCCGCTCCATCACCAACAAGCTCGAGAACGGCAAGATGGAGGACATCTTCCAGTCGGGCCTGCACGAATTCATCACGCAGTTCCTGATCGACAACAATCGCGTCGGGAACGCAATCGGCGATCAGTACTTAATCTGACGACCTGAGAAAGAAACCAAGACCTGAGCAATGCGTATCCGGATCGCCCACGAAACCGTCTATCGTTACGACACGCCCGCGACGCGGGCGATCCAGATCCTGCGCCTGACCCCGCGCGCGCATGACGGCCAGTATATCGTGCGCTGGCGCGTCGAGGTCTCGGAAGACTGCCGCGTCGATCCGCGCGAGGACGCCTTCGGCAATGTCACCCACACCTTCACGGTGGATGGACCCATTTCCGAGCTTGCCGTTCGCGTCGCCGGAGAGGTCGAAACGCAGGACACGAACGGCATCATGCGCGGCACGCGGGAGAAATTTCCCTCCTCGTTCTACCTGCGCCAGACCGAACTCACCGCGCCGGATCAGGCCATCATGGGTTGGGCAGATGCGATCAGCGACAACGGCGCCCGCCCCGTCCTCGAAACCCTTCACGCCATGCAGCAGTCGATCTATGCCGATTTCAATTTCGACGTGGACGCGACGGCAACCTCGACCACCGCGAGCCAGGCTTTCGCGAACAAGCATGGCGTCTGTCAGGACTACGCGCATATTTTCTGCTCGGCCGCGCGCTACCTGAAAATCCCTGCGCGTTACGTCGGCGGCTATTTCCTGCGCGGCGACGGCGTCACCGATACCGAATCCGGCCATGCCTGGACCGAAGCTTTCGTGCCCGATCTTGGCTGGATTGCCTTCGATCCGGCGAACGGCATCTGCGCCACGGAAGCGCACGTCCGGGTCGCCACCGGCCTCGACTATCTCGGCGCCGCGCCGGTGCGCGGAACCCGCTACGGCGGCGTCGGCGAGGCGATGGAAGTGAAGGTTTCGGTGGATCAGGCTACCCGGCAGTCGCAGCAGTAAGCGGGATTTGTCATTCCAGGTCGCGCTCCGCGCGCCGGAGCGACAAAAGAGAGGGGTTGCCGCAGTGCAGCGGTGAGGCATACTTCGCTCCCGGCCTACGAAAGATCCCGAGTCGATGACCTATTGCTGTGGAATTCTCGTCCGCGACGGAATCGTGATGATCGGCGACACGCGCACCAACGCGGGTCTCGACAACATCTCGACCTTTCGCAAGCTCCATCTGTTCGAGGAACCCGGCAAGCGCGTCATGGCGCTCGCCTCCGCCGGAAACCTTTCGGTTTCGCAGACGGTCGTGAGCCTGCTTTCGGAAGGCGTCGAAAATCCGGAAACGGGCGAGCTCGAAAAGCTCACCAACGCGCCGACCATGTTTCAGGCCGCCCAACGCGTCGGCCGCGCCGTGCGCATGGTCTATGAGAACGACGCGAAGTTCATGAAGGACTCGGAGATCAATTTCGATGTCTCCTTCCTGTTCGGCGGCCAGGTCGCTGGACGACGGCTTCGCCTTTTCATGATTTATGCCGCCGGCAATTTCATCGAATGCACGACCGACACGCCCTATCTGCAGATCGGCGAGCACAAATACGGCAAGCCCATTCTCGACCGTGCCGTGACGTTTGAAACGGACCTTTACGACGCGCTGAAGATCGCTTTGGTCTCGATGGATTCGACCATGCGCTCGAACCTCGCCGTCGGTCTGCCGATCGACATCGCCGTGATCCGGCGCGATGCACTCGGTATCGAGCTGAATTACCGCATCATGCCGGGCGAGCCCTATTTCACCGATTTGCGCGAGCGCTGGTCTGCGGCGCTGCGTGCCGCGCACATCGCAATTCCGCGGCCGCCTTATGCGACGCGGCCCGTGGAGACGATCCCGACCGGCGACATCGATACGGTGCTTCCGCGAACCGCGGCCCACGCCAACGCAGCCAATGCGCAATTGACCGCGGGCGTCCCGGCAGGAAAAGTTCTGCAGCAACAGAATCCGAAACGATAATCATAAAACGAAAAAATTCAGGGAGTGAATGGCGATGGCTGCTTTGCGCAAGATCGCACTGGTAACGGGCGCTGGCTCTGGCATCGGACGGGCATCCGCCGTCGCGCTGGCCAAAGCGGGCTTCAATCTCGTGATTGCAAGCAGGACGAAATCGCAGCTCGATGAAGTAGCGAAGGAAATCGAAGCCGCCGGCGCGGAATGTCTCGTCGTTCCCACCGACGTCGGCGATCCCGTGCAGGTGAAAGCGCTCTTCGCAAAGACCAAAGAGAAGTTCGGCCGCCTCGACGTCATCTTCAACAATGCAGGCCGCGGCACACCGCCGGTTCCGCTCGAAGACGTCAAACTCGAAGACTGGAACGCGACCGTCGCCGCGAACCTCACCGGTCCGTTCATCTGCACGCAGGAAGCCTTCAAGATCATGAAGGAGCAGAATCCGCGCGGCGGCCGCATCATCAACAACGGCTCGATCTCGGCCTATGCGCCCCGCCCCTTCTCAGCGCCTTACACCTCGACCAAGCACGCCGTGTCGGGCCTCACGCGCGCGACCTCGCTCGATGGCCGCGCCTATGACATCGCCTGCAGCCAGATCGATATCGGCAACGCGGTGACGCCGATGACGGATCGCATGGCGCAAGGCGTGTTGCAGCCGGACGGCACCACCAAGGCCGAGCCGCGCGTCGCGGTCGAGCACGTCGCGAACGCGATCGTTTACATCGCCTCGCTTCCGCTCGATGCGAACGTGCTGTTCATGAACGTGATGGCGACCAAGATGCCATTCGTCGGGCGCGGGTAAAAAAAAACTACAACCCGCTCGATCCCGTTGCGAGTTCCTGCCGAAGCTCCTGCGCTGCTTTCTGCAGCGCAGGGTCGTTGCGCTTGCGCGGAAACGGCACGGTGATCGGAATGGACGCCTGAAACGCGCCGGGCGAACCCACGATCGCGACGACGCGATCGGAGAGATAGACCGCCTCGTCGATCGAATGCGTGACGAAGAGAATGGTCTTCTGCGTCGCCTGCCGGATGCGCGCGAGTTCGTCCTGCAGGCTTTCGCGCGTGATTGCATCGAGTGCCGCGAAGGGCTCGTCCATCAGCAGCACTTCCGGATCGACCGCAAGTGCGCGCGCAATCGCAACGCGCTGGCGCTGGCCGCCGGAAAGCTCGTGCGGATAGCGATTGCCGAGATTGCCGAGCCCGACGAGATGGAGCGCTGCTTGCGAACGCTCTTTGCGCTCGGAAGATGTGGTTCCCCAGTGTTCAAGCCCAAAGCCGACGTTGTCGATCACCCTGCGCCAGGGCAGCATCCGCGCATCCTGAAACACCAGCGCGACCGGAAGGCTGCCTGCTTTCTTCGGCGCGCGCACGGAGAACGTCCCCGCACTCGGCTTCAGCAGGTTCGCGATCACGCGCAGGAGCGTGGATTTGCCGACACCCGATGGTCCGACGATCGAGACGAACTCGCCGCGCTTTACGTCGAGGTCGAGATCGCGCAGCACTTCCGTGCGCTCGTTGCCGCGCGTGAACGAAAGCCCGATCTTGCGAAGCTCGACTATCGTTTCCATCGCAACAACCAGTTCTGAATGGCAACGAAGATCGCGTCGATGATGCCGTAGAGGAGCGCCATGGTCGCCATGTAAACCACGACGACATCGGAGGCGAGCAGGTTCGACGCCTGCATCATGCGCGAGCCGAGCCCCGGCACGCCGAAGATTTCCGCCGCAACGACGGCCATCCACGCCTGCCCCAGCGCGGTGCGAAGACCCGCGAGAATACCCGGCGCCGACGCGGGCAAAATCACCTTGTAGAGTTTTTGAAACCACCAGCGAAATTCGAACGCGTCGGCAAGCTCGAGAAGATCGCGATCGACCGCCTGCACGGCACCGAGGGCCGCGAAATAGGAAATCCAGAACACGCCGATTGCAATAATGAACACCGCGCCGGATGGATTGACGCCGAACCAGAGAATGGCGAACGGCACCCACGCAAGTCCTGGTATCGGGCGCAGGATGCGCACGACCCAACTCAACGAGTCTTCGAGCGGCTTGAAGATGCCGGTGACGACGCCGAAAGCGACGCCGAGCGTGCCGCCGATGACGAGTCCGAACAGATAATTGCGAAGGCTCAGCAGCAGCGACTGAAACCAGACGCCGGCGCGAATTTCCCGCATCAGCGCTTCGGGCAACGCGCTCGGCGGCGGCAGAAACGACGCCGGCACGATGTCGAAATACGGCAGCGCTTCCCAGAACAGGAGAAAGGCCGCCAACCCGAGCGCAGCAAGCGCAAGTGAATAGCGGCCTTTCATCATCTCAACTCGAATGCGGTGGCTGACGCGGGCTTATTGCCCGGCAACCGCAGCCTTGTAAACGTCGAGCGCGAACAACGGCTCGATCGGATCGGCTTTTTTCAACACGCCGGTCTTGACCTGAAATGCCTGGATCGCAGCCGCCGATTTCGTGATCCGGTTCGGGTCCGCGACGAAACGCGTTGCCGGCGATTTCAGCGACGCAAGCAGGATGTCGTCCGAGAGCAGGCCTTTGCCGAACGCTTCGCCGAGATGAACGACGGACTTCTGCGGATTCTTCGCGAGAAACTCGGTCGCGCGTACCGTGAGGCGAATGAGCTTCTTCACCGCTTCCGGATTCTTGTCCGCAAAGCTGCCGGTGACGGCGATGACGACGCCGGGAAAGTTCGGGAAGATTTCCGCGCCGTCCGCGATCAACGTGATCTTCGGGTTCTGCTTGCGCACGATGGAGAGTGCCGGCTCACGGATCGAGCCCGCATCGACCGCGCCGGTCAGAATCGCGCGCTGCGTCGCATCGATGCCAAGTTCGACGATCTCGTAGTCCGCCTTGTCGGCCTTGATCACTTCCTGAAGCCAATAGACGAGCGACGTATGCGGGCCCGAACCGGTCGGCTGCGTCGCGAACTTCGCCGGCCGGCCATGCTTCTCCCGGAACGCTTTCAGTGCCGCGGCTTTTTCGTTCACTTTCTTGCCCTCGAAGAAAGGCGCGAGGCTCGGCGCCGCGGCGATGCCGAGCTCTTCGACAACCGTTGCTGCGATCACGCGAACATCCTGCCCTTTCGAGCGGGCTACCAGGAGCGGCGCGAAGCCGGCGTTGTAAACATCGATGGTGCCGGATGCGACCGCCTGAATGAGGTTCGGACCGGATTCGAATTTCGTGAACTGGACGTTCAGTCCCTGCTCTTTGAACCAGCCCTCACCCTGCGCGACGAACACCTGCGCCGCACCCATCACCGGGATGTAGCCGATACGAACGGTTGTGTTCTGTTGAGCCTGCGCCGAACCGGCAGCAAGAACAGCGGCTGCGAGGGCCGCCAAACGAGTTGCGCGCAACATGGATAGCTCCGTGACTGGCCGCCGATGATCCGGCGGCTAATTACACGAGAGCTAGCGTTCAAATCCATACAACGCAAGATAGACTTGTGATTTAATTTAATTCACATGACGATCATGCATATCAACGAGATCAATTCAGCAAATATTCCCCATTCACCGCCCGGAATTCCGATGGCTTGATGAGCCGCGCATGCGCAACCGTCACCGAATAGAGCGGTCCAGCAAGCTCGCGCGCCCAGAAATCGAGGAAGCGTGAGAGGGTCGGAAATTGCGGGAACAGGTCGTATTCCTGCCAGACATAGGTTTGCAGGAGCTGCGGATGGTCGGGCATCCGGTAGAGGATTTGCGCGGTCGTCAGTCCATAGCCTTCGAGCTGACGCTTAAAGTCTTCGGAAACACGATTCATGGGACATCCTTAACGGGTACGGACGCCGAATGTTTCTGCCTGCCCGGACTGATTACAAGCCCGAATAGTGAATTTTCTGTTTAGAATCAAAGCATTAGCAGCAAGCCGTGGCGGCGGCTAGCAACCAGGACGAGTCCTTGGCACTCCCTTCGCCTCAGTGCCAAAAAATTTGACTTTCGCCCTTGAAGGCCCCAAAACCCGGCCCCATCTGGCGCTCAGGCGAGACAGGTTCCTGTGCGCCGATCCAATTCGCTCAATAATACTAAGGTCTTGGAGGACTATCTATGAAATTCCGTCCGCTGCATGACCGTGTCGTCGTCCGCCGCATCGAGGCTGACGAGCGCACCAAGTCGGGCATCATCATTCCGGATACCGCGAAGGAAAAGCCGGCCGAAGGCGAAGTGATCGCTGTGGGCTCCGGCGGCCGCGACGAAGCCGGCAAGCTCATTCCGATCGACATCAAGGTTGGCGACCACATTCTGTTCGGCAAGTGGTCCGGCACCGAAGTGAAGATCGACGGCGAAGACCTCATCATCATGAAGGAATCCGACGTTCTTGGCGTGATCGAAGGTTCCGCCTCGAAGAAGAAAGCCGCGTAAGCGCGCGCTTCCGTCAGGATCAGGAGTAGAAAACAATGGCTGCCAAAGAAGTAAAATTTTCGGTCGAAGCGCGGGACAAGATGCTCCGCGGCGTCGACATTCTCGCCAATGCCGTGAAGGTCACGCTGGGCCCGAAGGGCCGCAACGTCGTGATCGACAAGTCGTTCGGCGCTCCCCGCATCACCAAGGACGGCGTCACCGTCGCGAAAGAAATCGAACTCGAAGACAGTTCGAGAACATGGGCGCGCAGATGGTGCGCGAAGTCGCTTCCAAGACCAACGACCTCGCCGGTGACGGCACCACCACCGCAACCGTGCTCGCCCAGGCGATCGTGAAGGAAGGCGCGAAGTCCGTTGCCGCCGGCATGAACCCGATGGATCTGAAGCGCGGCATCGACCTCGCGGTCGAAGCGATCGTCGCGGACCTCAAGAAGAACTCGAAGGCCATCACCTCGAACGAGGAAGTCGCGCAGGTCGGCACCATCTCCGCCAACGGCGACGCCGAAATCGGCAAGTTCCTCGCCAACGCGATGAAGAAGGTCGGCAACGAGGGCGTCATCACGGTTGAAGAAGCGAAGTCCTTGGAAACCGAACTCGACGTCGTCGAAGGCATGCAGTTCGACAGCGGCTACATATCGCCGTACTTCGTCACCAACGCCGACAAGATGCGCGTTGAGATGGAAGACCCCTACATCCTGATCAACGAGAAGAAGCTCTCCTCGCTGCAGGAACTGCTCCCGGTTCTCGAAGCCGTCGTGCAGTCGGGCAAGCCGCTACTCATCATCGCTGAAGAAGTCGAAGGCGAAGCGCTCGCGACCCTCGTCGTGAACAAGCTCCGCGGCGGCCTCAAGGTTGCGGCGGTGAAGGCTCCGGGCTTCGGCGATCGCCGCAAGGCCATGCTGCAGGACATCGCGATCCTGACCGGCGGCACCGCGATCTCGGAAGATCTCGGCATCAAGCTCGAGAACGTCCAGCTCAACATGCTCGGCCGCGCCAAGAAGGTGATGATCGACAAGGAAAACACCACGATCGTCAACGGTTCGGGCAAGAAGGCCGACATCGAGGCGCGCGTGCAGCAGATCAAGGCGCAGATCGAGGAAACCACCTCGGACTACGACAAGGAGAAGCTGCAGGAGCGTCTCGCCAAGCTCGCGGGCGGCGTTGCCGTCATCCGCGTCGGCGGCGCGACGGAAGTCGAAGTGAAGGAAAAGAAGGATCGCGTGGACGATGCCATGCACGCGACCCGCGCGGCCGTTGAAGAAGGCGTGCTGCCGGGTGGCGGCGTTGCTCTCCTCCGCTCCGTCAAGGCGCTTTCGCGCCTGAAGCCGGAGAACGACGACCAGCGTACCGGCGTCGAGATCGTCAAGAAGGCGATCCAGTCTCCGGCTCGCCAGATCGCGCTGAACGCGGGCGAAGACGGCTCGGTCATCGTCGGCAAGATCCTCGAGAAGGACGTTTACTCCTTCGGCTTCGACGCACAGTCGGGCGAATACGTCGATATGTTCAAGAAGGGCATCATCGATCCGACCAAGGTCGTGCGCACTGCACTGCAGGACGCCGCTTCGGTCGCCGCTCTCCTGATCACGACGGAAGCCATGGTCGCCGAACTCCCGAAGAAGGGTGGCGCGGCTGCTCCGGCGATGCCGGGCGGCGGCATGGGCGGGATGGACTTCTAAGTCCGGCCTTCCGTTACAACGTAAGAAAGCCCGCTCGAAAGAGCGGGCTTTTTCTTTGCCCCCATTGCCTGCATTTGCCGTGCAGCCATAATGCGCCGCCGCCGGGGGTGGCGGCAGTTCAAGAGCTTGGGGAAATCAATGAAAATCGGAACTTTGCTGACGGCGGCTCTCTTGCTGTCAGGCGTGGTCGCCGCAGAGGCGCAGCAGCGCCGCGGATGGGTCAGCGCTTCGAACGGTTATCTGCCGCAGAATGCCGTTCAGGGCGGCCACGAAGCGAGCGGACAGGCGCTTTATGTTTGCCGCGCGCAATATAATGGCGGCGTGCATATCGGAAAATTCCGTGCCGACTGGCGCGGCTGCAACATTCCGTTCGCCGGCCGCGAGATTACCGTCAACAACTATGAAGTCATGGTGCGATAGGCGCTTTGCACTAAACGCAATCCTGGCTGCCGCTCGCTTTACCTGAGCCGGGCTATGGCAGAGACACGCGTTGTCAGGCCGCTGGTGCCTGAAACGCAAGCGCGTCCTGATCGCTCCAGACGAGTTCGATCTTCTGCCCGACCACGGGGCTATCCCGTGACGCAAGCAGCCGGACGATGAAGCGGATGCCACCCGCGGCTTCCGCGATCACCAGTTGCCGGTCGCCGAAAAACGTCACGGCTGCGACGCTCACCGGCACGCGGTTCTGCGCGTTTCCTCCATCGCCGATCTGTAATGCTTCGGGCCGCAGGAAATATTCGGCGTTGCGCCCGGCCGGGATTGCATCGCCGGCATAGCCGAAGGTTCCGAGCGGCGTCTCGATCCGCATGCCGTCGCGCGCCGTTCCCGGAATGAACGTGCCCTTGCCGATGAAAGAAGCGGTAAAGCGCGTCGCCGGATTATCGTAGAGCGCTCGCGGCGCCGCGATCTGTTCGATGCGGCCTTCGTTCATCACCGCGACGCGGTCCGACATCGACAGCGCTTCGTCCTGATCGTGGGTCACGAAGACGGTCGTAATGTTCAGGCGGCGCAACAGTGCCCTCACCTCGATCTGCAGGTCTTCGCGCAATTGCCGGTCGAGCGCCCCGAAGGGTTCGTCGAGCAGAAGAATGGCAGGCCGCACCACGAGCGCACGCGCAAGTGCCACGCGCTGCTGCTGCCCGCCGGAAAGCTCGTTCGGATAGCGCTCCTGCAGATGCGCAACCTTCACGAGTTCGGCGGCAGCCGAGACGCGCTCGCGGATTTCGTCCTGCGCGACTTTGCGCATCTTCAGGCCGAAACCGATATTGGCGGCGACGTTCATGTGCGGAAACAAGGCATAGTTCTGGAACACCATGCCGATATCGCGCCGCTCCGGCGGCAGGTTCTCGACGCGCTTGCCGCGGATCGCGATGATGCCGGCATCGGGCCTCTCGAAGCCCGCGATCATCGACAGCGTCGTGGTCTTGCCGCAGCCGCTCGGCCCGAGCAGCGAGAGAAATTCACCCTTGGCAAGCGAGAACGAACTGTCCGTCACGACCACGGTGTCGCCGAAACTTTTGCGCACGCCCTTGAGTTCGAGATCGATCTCTTTGCTGCTTGTCTCAGACACGCTCTCTTACCCCTAGCTTTCGTGTAGCAAAGAGCACGACGATGATGAGCAGCACCTGCACCACGGAAACCGCGGCCACCATCGGCTCGAAATTGTTGACCATGTAGTTGAAGATAGCGACCGGCAGCGTGATGTTGTCGGCCGTCGTGATGAACAGCGAGACCGGAATATTCGTGAACGACACGATGAAGGCGAACGATACGCCCGCAACCACGCCCGGCATGATGTAAGGCAGCACCACGTAGAAGAACGCCTGCCACGGATTGGCTCCGGCAACGCGCGCGGCCCGCACATAATTCGGCGGCATGTCGCGAAGCACCGCCAGCGTCACGCGAAGCACGTAGGGAATCGCGATCACCGTATGACCGAGAATGATGGTCCAGAGCGACAGCCGCTGCCCGGTGATGCTCCAGAAGAACAGGATCGCCAGCCCATAGACCAGCCACGGCACCGCGAAGGGCGAAAGCAGAAACGGGTAAAGCCAGCTTTCGACGAACTTGCCGCTGCGCGTGATCGCAAGCGCTGCCGGCAGCGCGAACACCGCCGCGAGCAGTGACGAGACCACGCCCACGATCAGGCTGTTCTTGGTCGCCAGCACGAAGGTCTCGTTGGACCACATCGTCACGTACCAGCGGAAGCTGTAGCCGGTCGGCGGGAACGTGATGTATTCGCCGGGATCGAGCGAAACCGCGACCACGATCACGAGCGGAAAGACCAGGAGGACGCCGATCGCGGCGACATAGATCCGGAGCAGGAGCGAATTGTGCATGGGATCAGGCCATCGCCCGGCCGCGCGAAACGCGGAGCTGCAGCACCATGACGATCATGGACACGAAAATCAGCGCGATCGAGAGCACGGCGGCAAAGGTCCGGTCGGACGCCACCGTCATCTGCTCCCAGATCGAAATCGGAACCAGCGAGAAGCCCTGCCCGCCAAGCAACAGCGGCAGCACGAACGCGCCGCAGACCTGCAGGAAAACGATCAGGAAGCCTGACGCAATACCTTGCATGCTGAGCGGCAACAGCACCCGCACGAACGTCGTGAAGGGGCTCGCGCCGAGAATACGCGCGGCCTTCTCCAGCGCCGGGTCGATCTGGCGGATCACCGCCTCGACCGGCAACACCATGAAGGTGAAGACGACATGCACGAGCCCGAGCACCACGGCACCCATGCCGTAAAGCAGTTGCAGCGGCTGCTCGACGATCCCGCTTCCGGTCAGCACCGAGTTGACGAAACCGTTGCGGCCGAGAATGACAAGCCAGCCGAGCGTCAGCATGTTCATGCCGACCGCAAGCGGCGTGAATGTCAGCACCGCATAGAAGGGCTTGAGCTTGCTCTGGCTGCGCGCGAGATAATAGGCGACCGGAAAGGCGATGATCGCCGTGATCGCCGCGACGATGAAGCCGAGCAACAAGGTGTAGCCGAGGATGCGCGCGTAATACGCATCCCCGATCAGTTTTTTATAGCCGGAGATATCGAGCGTCGCGAGCGAGACCGGCCACTTCAACGGCACGTTGAGGCTGATCGCGAGCAAGGCAAGACCGGGCAGGACATAGCCAACGAAAACGATCGCGATCACTGGTCCAAGCAGAAGCAGGATCGTACCGCGCGTTAGACTATATCCTCCCATCTTTACCGTCTTCCCGAAGTATTAAAGTCTGATCTCGCGGTTCCACCGCGCGATCATTTCGGGGGCTGCCTTCAGAAGATCGCGATACGGCGGGGTCACGCCCTTGCTGAGCGGCATCACGTTCTTCTTCAGGTCGTCCGGCAGCACCACTTTGCTGTTGGTCGGCGTGAAGTTGATGAGCTTGAAGTACTGCAACTGCGGCTCGGGGTCGAGCAGCGTGTTGACCCACTGAAAGGCGAGCTTCTCGTTGCCGCCCTTCACCACCTGCGCCGGTGAAAGCGTGATGAGCGAATTAGGCTCGAGCCGCGTGAAGCTCAGGAACTTCGCGGGGCCGGCGATCATCGCGGTGATGCGGCCGTCCCAGAGATAGCCGATATCGACTTCGCGCGAGATCGCCATGCGCTCGACTTCGAGTGCGGTGCCCCAGAACTTCACGATATAGGGCTTGATCTTGCGAAGGGCGGCGAAGGCAGGCTCGAGATTGTTGATGCCGCCGCCAAGCACCGAGGCAAAGTGCCAGATGATGTGGGGCGCCCACGGATAGGTGATGTCCGGCAGCGTGATGGAGCGGCCGAACTCGCCCTTGCCTGCGCGCTCGAAGAATTCCGGCCAGGTTTTCGGGAAGTTCTTGAACTTGTCGGTGTTGTAGAACAGCGCCGAGGTCGAATACTGGTACGACGCGCCGTGATCGTCGAACGGTTTGCGGAACAGATCTGGCGTATCGGCGAGGTTCGGCACCTTATCGACGGTGAGCTTCTGGACGAGGCCCTTGTCCTGCAGGGTGATCGCGAGCGTCTCGCTGTTGTCGATCGCGTCGAGCGGCGGCTTGCCCGGCAGCGCTTCGACCTGCGCCGACCACTGGCTCGGCGTACCCAGCACGACCTTCACGTCCGCGCCGGTGCGCTTCTTGAACAGCGGAATGAAGTGCTCGCGAATCGACTGCTCCCACTTTCCACCAAGGCTCGTAATCGTGACCGAATTCTCCTGGGCCTGCACCAGCATGGACCCGGGGAAAGCAGCAAAAGCGGTACCTGCGCCGATCGTTTTGAGCGCCTGACGTCTCGTGAACATAGCAACCAGTCTCCAGTGCGAGAAGCTAACTATATAATTGGATACAGTTACACTTGCCTTTGCAAGAAAAATTTTGTCTCATTGCTTGCAGCGATTGCCGCTGATCGCCGAATAAGAGCCACTGCAAATATAAATTGACAGCCGCCTGCGCAAATTTTGGGATGAATTCGATCTATAGTGGATACACTTTAGGCAACGAGTCGGGAGATTGGCGTGACCGCACAAAACGCCGCCTATGAATTATTGAAAGACGGAATTCTTTCAGGCCGCCTGCCCGCAGGCTCGCAGATCAATCCGGTTGAGGTCGGCGCACAGCTCGGCATCAGCAGGATGCCGGTGCGCGAAGCGCTGCTGCAGCTCGAAGCCGAAGGTCTGGTGACCT
This sequence comes from Xanthobacteraceae bacterium, assembly GCA_035440445.1. Taxonomy (GTDB): domain Bacteria; phylum Pseudomonadota; class Alphaproteobacteria; order Rhizobiales; family Xanthobacteraceae. The sequence continues at coordinate 60,990 of DAORMJ010000008.1, read as the reverse complement.
TCGGACTCAATCGCCGTCCCGTGGTGACGACGCTCACGCCAAAAGACATTCTCGAACTCTTTGAAATTCGCATCGCGCTGGAGTCGCTCGCTTGCGAACGCGCCTCGACCCGCATGAGCAGCGCCGACTTTGCCGATCTCGAAGCACAACTCGGCCGCATGGATCGCGCGATGCCGGACGCGCGCAAGTGGATCGAACTCCACGACGCCTTTCACGACATGATTTACGACCGCGCAGAGATGCCGCGGCTCTCGGAAGGCATTCGTCAGATCCGCCAGACCGTGCGCCCTTATCTTCTGATGTATATCGACGCCTATAAGTCTTTCGAAATGCCGGGCGCCGAACACACCGGCCTTCTGAACATGCTGCGTAGCGGAAGCCCCGAGCAGGCGCGCACCGCCGTCACCGAACACATCCGCAATACGGCGGCTTCGGTCGTTTACTTCCTGATGAACCAGAATGTCGGGACATCAGCCGCCAACCCAAACACTTCACAGCAACTGGAGGGCCACAAAAAGTGACCAACGCTGTAACCACCCGCCGCGAGTATTCGATTCCTGGCTTGAACCCGCCGATCAGCCACTATTGCGATGCCGTCTCGTTCGGCAATCTGCTTTTCATCTCGGGCATGGCTCCGCTCGATGAAAAGCTGAACGTGATCGGCGGCGACGACGTCGTCGCGCAGGCCGAAGCGGTGTTCCAGGCGATCGAGAAAGTCCTCCATGCGGCGGGCGCTGAGTTCAAGGACATCCTGAAGGTCACGGTCCTGCTCACCGACGTGAACGACCGCTCCAAGATCAACCCGGTGCGCAAGAAATACTTCGGCGACGCCAAGCCCGCGAGCACGCTCTATGGTGTCGCGCAGCTTGCAATCCCGGGAATGAAGATCGAGATCGAGGCCGTGGCCGGCCTGCCCAACAAGGCCTGATCCGAAACACCTGAAAGGCCGCCTGCGGGCGGCCTTTTTTTATTGTGCGGCGATGCTTTCAGCGGAAGTCGGCAGCAAGCACCAACCGTCCTCGCCATTGCGATAGCGCGACGTGCGCCCTTCCCTGAATCCCGCACCCGGCACCCAGCGCATCACCCGCACTTCGACGTCGTGTCCGTCGATCATGATGAGATTGTAGGTGTTGCCGTCGCCTTCGCGCGTGCGCGTCGAATTGGCGGTGCCGGCATAGACGATCAGCGCCTGCTCCTTGTCGGGCGTTTCCTCGACCGTCCCGCTCAGACAGCGGTGGTGATGTCCGGAAAGCATGACCTGAACACCGGCCTCGACGAGCCGCGGGAAAGCAAGCTCCGCACGGAACGCAAGATCGACGAAAACCTCGTTTGCGATCTTGCCGACCGGATGGTGCGTGACCAGAACGCGCGTGACATTTTCACCAAGATCGCGGAAGAACGCCTCGACGCGATCCACCTGCTCCTTCGAGACGCGCCCATTCTTGCCGGTAAAGCGCCGCGCGGTATTCAAGCCGATGACCGCCATTTCCTCATCGCGATAGCAAGCGCCCGCGACGCCGAGCGGCTCGATGTGCGCCTCATAGGCTGCGAGCGGCCAGAATACCCGTGCCGCCACATTCCATAGCGGCATGTCGTGATTGCCGGGGATCACGAGCTTCGGCTCCGGCAGGCTGTCGATGAAGTCCTGCGCGGCGCGGAACTGCGAGGTCCGCGCGCGCTGGGTGAAGTCTCCGCTGAGCACGACGAGATCCGGCGCCTCGCCTCGAACGCTTTTCACCAGATCTTCGGTCACGAGGCTTTCATGCGCGCCGAAATGCATGTCAGAAAGATGAGCGATCTTCCTCATGCCTCATCCTTCGCGACGAACACGTTCAGCGCCTTTCGGCGAATTTCGTAGCGCAGCGGCGGCTGCAGCATCTCGACCTCGCCATCGAGCGCGACCGGGAGTCGGGTCGTTCGCGACGTGATCTCGGCGGTTGCTGCCCGAATGACCTGCAGGTCCTTGCTCGCGCGGAGGCGGCCCAGCATGCCGCGCAACACGAGCATGATGAACCCCTTGCGCGATTCCACTTTAGCGACGTGTACCGAAAGCTCGCCCTGATCGAGGCGCTCGCGCTTGCCGACCTCGCCGGCATCGAGGCCGTAAACATTGTTGCCGATGAATACCACGGGTGTCCGGTGCGAGGCGGTCTCGTTCCCCACCTTGACGCGCAGCTTGCGCAGCGGAAATTTTCGCAGCGCGCGGATCGCAGCGAGTAGTGCCGCATGCCATTTGCGTTTCCCCTCTTCCTGCATGCGTTCGCGGTCGAGCACGAGAAACGGATAAATTCCAATCGACGAATTGTTGATGAAGATCTCGCCATTGACCGCACCGACATCGACCTTGCGCACAGTCCGAGCAGCGATCACGCCAATCGCGTCCTCGAGTTGCAGCGGAAGGCCGAGGTCTTTGGCGAAATGATTGAGCGTGCCGAGCGGCAGCACGCCGAGCGGCATTTCGGTGCCGGCCAGAACGCTCGCCGCGGTTCTGATCGTGCCATCCCCGCCACCGACCATGATGCCATCGACCTCCGAACGCACAGCCGCTTCCAGCATCGTTGCCAGCTCTGGCCCTTCCGGGAAGCGAAGATCCACCTGCATGGAATATTGAGCGAAGGCTTCTTCAAGGCTTGCGCGCAACGCATCGCGCTCCTTCGCCTTGGCTGTGCCCGCAGCGGCATTGATGAAAGCGATGAATTTTCCGGACAAAAGCAGCCCCGTCGGTACCCGGAGGGACTAACGCACGAAGACCGCTTTGGTTTCCTGGAGCGTCAGGCGGCTTTTCCGTTCCTGAGCAGCTTCAGCACTTTATAGACGTACTCGTTCGCAGGCGTCGGCACGCCGAGCTTACGGCCGAGTTCGACGACCTTTCCCTGCAGCCAGTCGAGCTCGAGCCGGTTGCCACGCTCCAGGTCTTCGAGCATGGACGCCTTGATGTTCGGCCCGATGCTGCTTGCGAACGCCATGCGCTTGTCGACTTCGCCTTCGAGCGCGACGCCTGCTTTCACACCCACCGCCTCGGTTTCCCGCATCAGGCTTTCCAGTAACGCGCGCGTATCAGGATCGGCCAGAATAGGACCCATCGGACTGCGGGTGCTCGCGGTCGCGCCGGAAATGCCGACCAGAAACACAAATTTCTGCCACAGGTTCTTGCGCACGTCCGTCGAGAACGACGCTTCGATTTCCGCGCGTTGCACTTCCTCGACGAGTTCGCGCAACCGCACATCGTCGCGGCCGTCGAGAAAGCCGCAGATGAAGCGCGCAAAGTCGCCTTTGTGCGTGATGGCGCCCGGCGCGGAAATCACGGCAGAGATCTGGGTCGGCGCTGCGCAGACGACGTCGCCGAGAATGGGCGTCAACCGATCCACCGAATCGATGCCGTTCAGCATCGAAAGCACGCGCGTGTTTTTGTTCACCAGCGGCCTGGCCTGCTCGCCCGCCTTTTCCACGTCCCATAATTTCACCGCGAACAATACGAGATCGGCGACGCCCACGCGCTTCGGGTCGTCGGTCACATTCGCGTTGTCGATATGAATATTGCCGAGCGGGCTCTCCACGATCAGGCCATCGTTTTCGATCGCAGCCTTATGCGCGCCGCGCGCAATGAAATGCACGTCATGCCCCGCTTCGGCAAGCCGTCCGCCGAAATAGGCGCCAAGGGCGCCCGTTGCCATCACCGCGACACGCATCGTGAACTCCGGATTTGTTTCTTGAGACTATGCCACGAAAAAAGGCGCAGCCGAAGCCGCGCCTTTCAAAACTCGCGCAAGCGAACTCACAGAGTAAACTTGCCCGCCTTCGCGTCCGCATAGCGCTGGTTGACCACGTCCCAGTTCACCACGTTCCACCACGACTTGAGGTAGTCGGGCCGGCGGTTCTGGTATTTCAGGTAATAGGCGTGCTCCCACACGTCGTTGCCGAAAATCGGCATGCGGCCATACATCAGGGGAGAATCCTGGTTCGGCTGCGCTTCCAGCGAGAGCTTTCCGGCCTTGTCGGAGGTGACGAAAACCCACCCCGAACCGAACACACCCGCGCCGCGCGTGTTGAACTGCTCCTGCAGCTTGGAGAAATCGCCGAAGGAGGCCTTGATGGCGTCCGCGATCTCGCCGGTCGGCTCGCCACCGGAACCGCCCATCACCTGCCAAAACATGGAGTGGTTCGCATGACCGCCGCCGGAGTTGCGAACCACCGTGCGAATGCCCTCGGGCAGGTTCGCGAGTTTGGCGAGCATTTCCTGAATCGGCATCTCGAAGGCCTTGGCATTCGCCTTGGCCGCGTTGTTCAGGTTGTTGATGAAAGCGACGTGGTGACGCCCGTGATGGATCTCCATGGTCATGGCGTCGATATGCGGCTCGTTCTTGTCGAACGCATAGGGCAGCGGCACCTGCTTGAACGGCCCTTCCATCGCCTGTGCGAAGACGTAAGCGGGCCGCACGCTGGCATAGACGCCGAACGCAGCGGCGCCCAGGAGCAAGGCGCGGCGATTGACTGAAAGCATGAAAATCTCCCAAAAAGTGATTGTTGGCCGCGCCGCGGCACTTGCCTATGCCCGCCCGGTATTGTCGGAACACGGCAGGGATGCCGATGGTTTCATTGCCAGCAGTTTTTGTGAAGGCCCTGCCGGGCCTGTGAGGGTTTGATGACCAGTCTTTTCACGATCGGCTATCAGGAGACCGCCCTTGCGGACGTCATCGGCGCGCTCACGCGGGCCAAAGTGAAGGTTCTGGTCGATACCCGGGCGGTCGCCGCTTCGCGGCGCGCCGGCTTCTCCAAAAAGGCGCTTTCGGCGGCCCTCGACGAAGCCGGGATTGCCTACCTGCACTTTCAGAAACTGGGCACGCCAGCCGAAGGGCGCGAAGCTGCGCGCAGCGGCGACTATTCGAAGCTCTGGAAGATCTACGGCAAGCACATCAAGACCAAAGCGGCACAGGAAGAACTCGCCGAACTGAGAAAGCTCGTCGCAGGCGGAAAGAAAGTCTGTCTGCTATGCTACGAGCGCAAGCCGGAAGAATGTCACCGCAGCAAGATCGCTGAACTTGTCGCGGAAGAAACCGGCGCGAAAATTGTCGATCTCTTTCCGGGGCACTTCATCTGATGGCAAAGCAGGGCACGATTTATACCGGCATCGGCGGCTGGACCTACGAGCCCTGGCGCGGCGTGTTCTACCCAAAAGGATTGCCACACGCGAAAGAACTCGAATATGCGAGCCGCGCACTCACCTCGATCGAGGTGAACGGCACGTTCTATCGCACGCAGAATGCCAAGACCTATCAGAAGTGGGCGAGCGAAGTTCCGGACGGCTTCGTCTTTTCGCTCAAAGGCGTGCGTTACGCCGTGAACCGCCGCGTGCTCGCCGAAGCCGGCGACTCCATCAAGCGCTTCATGGACTCCGGCATCACCGAACTAGGCGACAAGCTCGGCCCCCTGCTCTGGCAATTTGCTCCGACCAAGAAATTCGACGAAGCCGATTTCGGCAAGTTTCTAGAATTGCTGCCGCAGAAATTCGACGGCCGCAAAATCCGGCATGTCGTCGAGCCGCGCAGCGAAACTTTCTCCACGCCCGCTTTCGTCAAGCTTGCGCGCGAGTTCGGCGTTTCGATCTGCTACACCGACCATATCGACTACGTGAACATGGCGGACATCACCGGCGACTTCGTCTATACGCGGCTCCAGCGCGGCAAGGACAAGATAAAGACCGGCTATCCGCCGAAGGACATCGAGGCCGTCGCCAAACATGCGAAAGCCTGGGCCGCCGGCAAGGACGTCACAGCACTCCCACACGCAGACAAGACCAAACCCGCCGCAAAGCCGCGCGACGTTTTCATCTACTTCATTCATGAAGGCAAAGTCCGCGCGCCGGCCGCAGCGATGAAATTGATCGAGACGCTAAAGTAGCGAGATCAATCCAGCGTCCGGCGGAACCGCGTGACCGCAATAGTCATCGCAACCAGCATCAGCACGAACAGCGCGGCAACGTCATATTGCAGGTCGGAGAAATCCGAGCCCTTGAGCATGATCGAGCGCACGATGCGAAGGTAGTGCGTGAGCGGCAGCGCCTCGCCTACCCATTGCGCCCATGTCGGCATCCCGGCGAAGGGAAACATGAATCCCGACAGCAAAATGTTCGGCAGGAAGAACATGAACGTCAGCTGGATCGCCTGTAGCTGATTTTGCGATACCGTCGAGAACGAATAGCCGATAGCGAGGTTCGCCGCGATGAAGAGCGTCGAAAGCACCGCCAGCAGAAACAGGCTGCCGAGGATCGGCACGCCGAACAGGAGCACGCCGAGGCCGATGATGAGCGCGGCCTGCACGAAGCCGACGATGATGTAGGGACAGATTTTCCCGATCATGATTTCGAGCGGCGTGATCGGCATCGCGAGCAGGCTTTCCATGGTGCCGCGCTCGAGCTCCCGCGTCACCGAAAGCGCGGTGAAGATCAGCATCGTCATGGTGAGAATGACGCCGACAAGGCCGGGCACGATGTTCAGCGCACTGACCGCCGCCGGATTGTAGCGTGGATGGCTCCTGATCTCGAACAATGGCTCGCTCTGGTCCGGCAACATCCGCTCGTTGATGAGCGCGAGTTGCACGATGCGAGAGAGACTGCCGAGCGCAGTGCCGGAGGCCACCGGATCGGTCGCGTCCGCCGCGACGAGGAGCGAAGGCTTGTCACCTCGCCGCAACGCGCGCTCGAAGCCCGCCGGAATTTCGATGGCAAACAGCACCTTGCCGGACGCCAGCACACGGTCGAACTCTTCGGTCGAAGTCAGCCGATGTGTGATCTTGAAATATTGCGTGCGTTCGAGTGCTGCCAGAATCGAGCGGCCGACGTCGCTGGTTTCCTGCAGCAGCACCGCGGTCGGCAGATGACGCGGCGTCGTATTGATCGCATAGCCGAACAGGAGCAGTTGCAGGAGCGGCATGGTCACGATCATCGCGAAGGAAACGCGGTCCCGCAGCAGTTGCAGAAACTCCTTCACCAGCATCGCTTTCACGCGGCGGAAGAATCCCGGCTTGCCGAGTGTCTGGAGCCAGCTCATTGGAAGTTGTCCTTCGAGCGGTTCATTAATTCGATGAACACGTCTTCCAGCGAGGGCTCCGAGCGCGTCCAGACGAACTTCCCGTCTTCGCGATAGGGCTTGATCGCGGCTTCGAGCTTTTGCTCGTCCCGCCCGGAAACATGCAGACTCGTGCCGAACGGCGCGACCATATCAACGCCGGGCTTGCCGTCGAGCGCGCGCAAAAGCTCCTGCAGGTTGCCGCCGTTGACATCATAGGTAATCAGTTTCGACTGATCGATCACCTGCTCGACCGTTCCGCGCGTCAGCAACTCGCCGTAAGCGATATACGCGATCTCGTGACAGCGCTCGGCTTCATCCATGTAGTGCGTCGAGACCAGCACCGTGAGCCCATCGTTGGCGAGTGCGTGGATCTCGTTCCAGAACTCGCGTCGTGCCTTGGGATCGACGCCAGCGGTCGGCTCGTCCAGAAGCAGAAGCTGCGGGGTCGGCAGCGTACAGGCGCCAAGCGCAAGCCGCTGCTTCCAGCCGCCGGAAAGCTGCGCTGCAAGCTGCTCCTCACGGCCCTGCAAGCCGAGCCGCTCGACCATTTGCCGTGCGGCCTGCACCGGCGCGTCGAGCCCATAGATGCGCGCGACGAATTCGAGATTCTCGCGCACCGAAAGATCCTGATAGAGCGAGAAGCGCTGCGTCATGTAGCCGACGTGGTTCCTGATCTCGTCGGCTTCGGTGAGAATATCGTAGCCGAGGCAGGTGCCCTCGCCGCTGTCGGGCGTGAGCAGACCGCAAAGCATGCGGATGGTCGTGGTCTTGCCCGAACCGTTCGGGCCCAGAAATCCGTAGATCGAGCCCCGCTTCACCTGCATCGAGAGATCGCGCACGACCACGCGGCCGTCGAAGCTCTTGGTGAGCCCCCTCACGTCGATCGCAATATCGGACTGCTCGTTCATTTCTTTTCCGCGCGCGGCGCGACAGTGACGCTGACCGGCTGGCCGACCCGCATCTCGGCGGGATTGTCGGGCAGCGCCTCGACCAGAAACACGAGCTTGCTCCGCTCCTGCTCGCTGTAGATCACGGGCGGCGTGTATTCCGCCTGCTGCGCGATGAAACTGATCTTCGCCGTTTGCGGCCCGCAACCGTCGCAATGAACATTGACGCTGTCGCCGATCGCGATCCGCGGCAGCAAGGCCTGCGCGACGTAGAAGCGGACTTTCAGATTTCCCGGCGGCAGGATGGCAATGATCGGCCGCCCCGCGACGACAAGCTCGCCTTCGCGGAAATAAACCTGCTGCACGACGCCATCGACCGGGCTCAGGATATTGCGCCGCTTGAGCCGCGTTTCGGCGGAGTTCAGCTTCGCCTCCGCCTCTCGGAGTGCCGCCTGCGCATCGTCATACGCTTTCTGCGTGCCCGTATTGGTCTTGATGAGTTGCTCCGCGCGCTGGAACGCGGCGCGCGCATTTTCCACCGCGGCCCGCGCAGCAAGCGCGTCGGCTTTCTGCAGGTCGGCTTCCAGCGAAAAGAGCGGCGCATTCTTGGTGACACGATCGCCTTCGCGCACCCGTTGCACTTCAATGCGCCCATTTTCGTCCGGACCGACGAAAATCAGATTGGCCTCGATCCAGCCCTGAAAACTTTCATTGCTGTTGTTGCCGCAAGCAGCGAGCAAGAACAGCACCGGCAGCAGTATGGCTGCACGCAGGAACCTCATGATCGTTCTTCCTTGTCCAGCAGACTTTCGATCTGCGCTCGCATGAGCGCTCTCACGTCGAGCGGTTCGAACTTCTCGAACATCGACTTCCACATGATCGCGATCATGGCCGGCGCCACGATCAGATGCGGGAAACGAACCAGCGCATCGCTCTTCAACTCGCCTTCGTCGACCGCCCGCTGCGCGCGGGCGCGGAAAGCGTTGAGCCCGCGTGAAATCACTTCGCGGTAATAGAATTCGGCAAGGTTCGGAAAGCGCGGCCCTTCGGTCAGGATGAGCCGCACGATATCCTTGCGCCGGGTCGCAACCACCTGATCGACGAAAAGATCGGCGACGCGCAATGCCAGTTCGCGCAGCGGCACTTGCGGCGTGACGTCCCGCCCGCCGGAAAGCACCGCCTCGAGCATCGCGATGACCGGGCTGATTTCCGCGCGCAGCAATTCCTGAAACAGCGCTTCCTTGTCTTTGAAGTAGAGATAGATCGTGCCCTTCGCGACGTCGGCGCGTTTGGCGACGTCATCGAGCCGCGCGGCGGCAAATCCGTTTTGGGAAAACTCGTCGAGCGCGGCAGCAAGGATCAGCGCGCGCTTCTCGGCCACCTTTTCGTTACCGGCCGCCCCACCGGAACGACTTTTGTTGCTTCGCTTGATTGCTTTCGCCATCTAGCAACTATGACTGACTAGTCAGTCATAATCAAGATCAAAAAAATATACATAGAAGTCAAGGACTTGCTACTCGCCGCAGTGAAACGGCAGCTCCTTCGTGTAGCGTTTGCCGCCCGAATAAAGCTCCGCCTGCATGATCGTGCAGTCGAGGTTGTGAACCAGAGCAGCGCGGTAGGACACGCCACTGGTGCCGACATAGACGTCGGAGAAGCTCAGCGTCCGCAGAACCTTCTTCGTCTTTACTTCGCGAAGCAGCACTTGCCCCTGCAGCCCTTCGGCGAATTTCTCCCCTTTCGCGCGAAACTCGACGCGAAGCAGAAAGCCGCTGAACTTTCCGCCCTCGAAGCCTTTGCCCGAAACGGTGAAGTTATGAACGGCAAGTTCTTCGAGTTTGAAAATGTCCGGCGACAGCTCTCCCTTCTCGGTCATGAAAAGCTGCACGGTGAAATCTGTCGCCAGCACCTCGCGCGGCTGCGCGCCCGCAGGCGCGGAGAATGCCGCACTTAGCGCGAGTGCTGCCAGAAGGTGTCGCACGAAACGGAGCATCTGCGCCCTACTCTGCCGGCTGCGCTGCAGGCGCGACCTGCGCCTCGGCCTTGCCTGCGAGGATCGAGATCGAGATCGTCGCGAAGGCAAAGAGCGCGGCAACCACCGCGGTGACGATCAGCACGAGATCGAAACCGCCCCGGCCGAGCAGCGACGAAATCAGCCAGACCGCAAGGCCGCTGGTGATGAATGCGAGGAAAAAGCGAACGGCAAACACGCGCCCGCGCCAGGCATCAGCCGTATAGCGCGCGATCACGACGTCGCCTACGGTCACCTGCGCATAAATTGCCGCAATCGAAAGCGCGAGCGCACCGAGCAACATCGGGCCGCTGGCAAGATAAGCCCAGACAATGCCGATCACTTGCAGCACGCCGATGAAAGCAAGCAGCACATGCGGCGCAAAGCGCGAGACCAGACGGCCGACCGTCAGTTGCGCAGCACCGCCAAACAGAAGCACGCCGGTCGCGACCGAGCCGAGCAGCACGAGCGGAATGTCCTGCGCCATGCGCTCGTCGATGAGCTTCGGAATTGCGATCGTCAGGATATTGAAGACGGTGCCGCCGGAGAACGCCAGCAGCGCGAAGAAGGCGAAAACCGCCACCATCATTCCGCCCGTGAGCGGCACTTCCGCGATCTTCGCGCGCGAACCCGCTTTTTCCTTTTCCTCTTTCGTCAGGAAAAGATAGGCAATGCCGACGATTGCGCAGACGATCGCCGGCACCAGAAAAGCCGCACGCAATCCGACCCAATACATCAGCGCAGCCGTAACCCCCGGCGCGAACGCAACGCCGAAATTTCCCCACACGCCGTTGGTGGCAAAGTCGCGCCCGCGATCGCGCGCGACCGAAACCAGCATCGGGATTCCAACCGGGTGATAGATCGCCGCGAAGAAACCGAGCAGCAGCAGCGCGCCCGCGAGCCAGTAAACATTCGGCGCGGCAGCAGCCGCCGCCATGGAGATCGCGCAGCCGAAGAAAAAGATCGCCATGATCTTGCGGCGGCTCCAGTGGTCGGCAAGCCAGCCCCAGGGCAGCGAGAACAGACCGAAGGCGACGAAGCACGCAGTCGAAAGCACGATCAGTTCGGCGTAGCTGCGCGAGAGTGCCGTCTCCAGACCGATCGCGACGGTCGGAAACACCAGCAACACATAATGATCGATGAAGTGCGCGATGTTGATGAAGCGGCGGTGATTGCGCATATCGTCCATGGCGTTTCTCGGCGTTTTCTTTCGGGCGTCTTGTCGTTGTTACCGGGATTATACCCCGGCTTCGCTACGGCTGCTCTCGCCCGACTGCGCAGGGGCCATGTAAAAATTTTACAACCGGTGGCAACCTAATACCCCGATTCCACCGGGGATTGCAGCCTGCAATCGGGATTTCGTAGCCCGCACCGCCCGGCCCGCCGGAGACTTGGCCATTGGGTGCGGCTAGGCAAGCCACGACAACATTCAATACGCGCCGCCCCGGATACGGCATGGCGAAATGGGCTGGGGAGCCTTCAGGTGGATGGCGATTGCCGCGCTGCCGGCAGCGGCGGCGACCGCTATCGCCGTGCCCGCCATGGCCTATGAGCAACTGATCCGCCCCTTCGCCGGGCTTTCGATGCAGCATCTTCAGCAGAAGGCGGATTTCTTCGGCGGCATCGACTATGCCGAACCGGTGATCTCAGTCTGGGCGGGCGCAACCTATGCGCCCATGGGCACGCTCATCGAAGATGGCTGGCGCATTCGCTTCGTGGGCGGTGCCGGCCGCTACACCTACGCCACCTCGATTGTTCCGGGCGGCATCAATGACGCGAATGTTTACAACGCCGAACTGCTTGGCGGGTATCGCAAGACCTTCGACAACATCTTCGGCGGCAGGGTTTATCTCGGCGCCTTCGCCGGGGTGAATTATGAAAGTCAGCTTCTTTCGCAGCCCGACCCCTTCAACCCCACGCAAGGAAGCAAGACCGGCGTTAAGGCCGGGCTAGAAATCTACGCAAGGATCGCGCAACAGACCATTCTGATTGCCAACGCCTCCGCATCGACCGCGCACAAAAAGCACTTTGCAAAGGCGGCACTCTTTTATGAGTTGAATCCGGTCTTGTCGGTCGGCGCCGAGATCGTGAACATGGGTGATGCACGCTATACGGAGAACCGCGCAGGCCTTGCCGCTTCCCTGACCTGGCGCAGCAAAATCCTCACGCTGTCCGTGGGAACGCTCGACAACAGCGGCCGCGGCAGCGGCCTTTACACGACGCTGTCGGTCTATTCGCCATTCTAGCAGAGCACACCGCGCGAGAATCCGAAAAAGCTTCCAGCAAAAGCGGCGCGAGACTACATTCCGCTGCGACTCCCTGGGCTATTTTCACCGCATGAGCATTCCTTCCGCCGAGCTACTCGGTCCGTTCTTCGCAAGCGCAAAAATGCGTGCCCTGCTTTCCGGCGAAAGCATGCTCCAACGCATGCTCGACGTGGAGGCCGCACTCGCTGCCGCCGAAGCGTCCGCGCGAGTCATTCCGCGTACTGCAGTCGCGCCCATCGCTGCGGCCTGCAACGCGAAACGCTACGACGTTGCGGCCATTGGCGCGGCTGCGGCAACTGCCGGCAATGCCGCGATCCCGCTCGTGAAAGCGCTGACGGCCGAAGTCGCTAAACGCAACAAGGAAGCCGCCCGCTTCGTGCATTGGGGCGCGACCAGCCAGGACATCATCGATACCGCGACCGTGCTTGCCTTGCGCGAGGCCGCGGCACTGCTCGACCGCGATCTCATCCGCGCGATCAAGGCTTTCGTTTCGCTTGCAAAGAAACACCGCAAGACGGTAATGCCCGGCCGCACCTGGTTGCAGCAGGCGCTGCCGACGACCTTCGGATTGAAGGCAGCCGAATATGCCGCCAGCCTTTCGCGCGCACGCACGCGTATTGGCGAGAGCGTCTTTGAAGCATCGGTTCTTCAATTTGGCGGTGCTACCGGAACGCTTGCAGCACTCGGCGACAAAGGCGGCGCGGTCGCACGCGCACTCGGCAAGGAGCTTGCGCTCACCGTGCCCCCCGCGCCCTGGCACGCGCATAACGACCGCATCGTGAGCGCCGCGAGCGCGATTGCGATCGCGATCGGCGAATGCGGGAAAATTGCACGTGACGTTTCGCTCCTGATGCAAACGGAGATCGGCGAAGTCTTCGAACCGGCAGCAGCCGGACGCGGCGGCTCCTCGACCATGCCGCAGAAACGCAATCCGGTATTGTCGGCGCAGATCCTGACCGCCGCCAACATCGCACCGGGCATCGTGTCTTCGCTTCTCTCCGGCCTGGTGCAGGAACAGGAACGCGGCCTCGGTGGCTGGCAGGCAAGCTGGCTCACGCTCCCGCAGCTTTTGCTGATCGCCTCGGGCGCGTTCGAACGCACCGCGGAAATCGCCACCGGACTCGAGATCGACAAAGCCCGGATGCGCGCGAACCTCGAACTTTCGAACGGCGCGGTCATGGCGGAAGCGGTGCAGTTCGCGCTCGCCCAGAAACTCGGCCGCATGCAAGCGCATGAACTCCTCGCCAAAGCCTCGAAACAATCGGCAAGCGAGAACAAGCACATGAAGGAAGTTCTGCGCGAAATGCCGGAAGTGTCGCGGAAGTTGACGCCGAAGAAACTCGACGAAATCTTCGACCCCGCCCGCTATCTCGGGGAGACCGACACATTCATCGACGCCACACTCGCCGCCATCGAACATGATCTGAAGAACTGATACGGGAAGAACCAATGCCCTCGCTCGACGTCAATGGCATCAGCGTCAACTATCGCATCGACGGCGCGGACAGCGCACCCCCGCTCGTGTTGTCGAACTCGCTCGGCACCAATCTGCACATGTGGGACAATCAGATCGAAGAGCTTGCAAAGCGCTTTCGTGTCATCCGCTACGATACCCGCGGCCATGGCAAGACCACTGCACCCCAAGGCCCCTACACCTTCCAGCAACTCGGCGAAGACGCGATCGCGCTGCTGGACGCGCTGAAACTCCCGCGCGTGCGCTTCTGCGGCCTGTCGATGGGCGGCATGATCGGCATGTGGCTTGCGCGCCACGTCCCTGCACGCATCGAACGACTGGTGCTTTGCAACACGGCCGCGAAGTTCGGCATGCCGGATATCTGGAACCAGCGCATCGCCACCGTGCGCGCCTCTGGCATGAAGGCGATCACCGGCTCGGTGATCGAGCGATGGTTCACCAAGGACTTCCGCGAGAGCTCGCCCAGAGACATCGACCCGATCGTCGAGATGCTCCACACGACCAAGCCCGAAGGCTATGCCGGCAACTGCGCCGCGATCCGCGACGTGGATCAGCGCTTTCCGATCGCGAGCATTGCCGCGCCGACGCTTGTGATCGGCGGCAGGCACGACCCCGCAACGCCTTACGAAGCCGCAGAACTGATTGCATCCCGCATTCCGGGCGCGAAACTCGTGGGGCTCGACGCGGCACACCTGTCGAATATCGAGCAACCGGAAGCCTTTTCCCGCGCGCTCAATGATTTTCTGAAAGGCTGATTCCATGGATGAGCAGGAACGCTACGAAAAAGGTATCGCCCGCCGGCGCGAAGTTCTCGGCGACAAGTGGGTCGATCGGTCGCTCGCAAACAAGAACGATTTCAACGGCGAGTTTCAGGACCTCATCTCGCGCTACGCCTGGGGCGAGATCTGGACGCGCCCCCATTTCGACGAACGCACACGGCGCCTTGTCGTGCTCGGCTCCATGGTCGCACTCGGCCGTTGGGAAGAATTCCGCCTGCATGTCCGCGCCGCGATGACCGAAGGCGGCTTCACGAAAGATGACATCAAGGAACTGCTATTGCAGCAGGCGATCTACTGCGGCGTGCCGGCCGCGAATACGGCGTTTCACGAGGCGGCAGCCGTCTTTGCCGAGATCGAAAAAGCCGGCTGATATTCTGCGCAGGCCTCAGTGCGTCCGTTCGCGCGAGCGCAGCGAGGCTTCGCGAAACGATTGCGGCGTGGAGCCCGTCTGCTTCTTGAAGAAACGCGCGAAATGCGAAGGGTCCGCGAAGGCAAGATCGTAGGCCACCTCGCCGATGGTAAGATCGGTGAAGACCAGCTGGCGCTTGGCTTCGGTGAGCAGACGCTGCCGCAGAAGATGTCCCGCCGTCACCCCCGTCGCCCGCTTGACGTGATCGTTGAGACGATCGGCGGTCATCGCGAGCTTGCTCGCATAAAAGCCGATCTGCCGTTCCGAGCGGAAATGCTCCTCGATCAGCCGTCGCAGTTCTTCGACGGTCGCATCCGCAGGCGCAAGCGTAATCGTGCCGGAAAGCGCGCGGCTCGCGGCAAGGCGCGCGACCTCGACGCCGATCAGCGCGAGCATCGCCCGCATCGCGACCTCGAACCCTTCGCGGCCGATGAATTCCTCTTCAAGAAGCTCGTGACAGAGCGACGTGAGCCGCGCGACTTCCGGGCGCGCCACCGGCATCAAAGGCTGCGCGGCGATGTGCTTGAGCCGCGCGAGCGCGACGTTCGCCTGTTCGCCGAGCGTCGCCGTCACGTCTTCCGTGAAGTTGATGACGAAGCCTTCGGTGACTTTCGGCCGGAAACGAAACCCATGCGCCACCGTCGGCGCCAGCACCATGACAGCAGGCGCTTCGAAATTGATCGATTCTGCCTCGAGATCGAGCGTGCCGCCACCCTGCTCGACCAGCATGATCTGGAACAGGTTGCGATGGCGATGCGGCGCAATCACCCAGTTATTCCCGGGCGAACGATGCGCAAGACGCTCGATATGCACGAAATCGAATGCCTGATCGTCCGGCGGATCGCCGTAGAGATGATAGAGAGGAAGACTGGCCCGCTTCATGGGCTGCAAAATAGTGCAGGCAGCGCGCAAAAGAAAAGCAGTCTTTCAAAAGAGCCTTTACGCAGAAAAGCCCCGCCTTCCGGCAGGGCTTTCCTCTGTATTACAGGAACTTAGCGCTTCTGCTGCTGGCCGCCTTGCTGGCCACTCTGCTGGCCGCCTTGCTGACCACCCTTACCCGGGTTCTGCTGGTTCTGCTGGCCGCCGCCGTGCTGGTCTTTCTGCTGACCGCCCTGCTGCTGATTGCGGTCGTTGGGATTGTTCGCCATGGCATGTGCTCCTTGGACTAACCCTCTCCGTTCACTAGCAACACGCCGTTTCGCGCTTCGTTCCCGGAACTTTCACGGGTTTTGCATTTGCGGAACCGGCGAAAGACTGGAAAACGGAACCAGGCGATTTGGCGCGGGAGCATCCTTCACGTTAGGTTCGTGCAAGGGATAGGGACCGCACCGGAAGAAGTGCGGAAAGGGTCGAATGGAGTACTTTCTCCAGCAATTGATCAACGGCCTCGCGCTGGGCTCGATCTATGGCCTCGTCGCGATCGGCTACACGATGGTTTACGGAATCATCGGCATGATCAATTTCGCGCATGGCGACATCTTCATGGTGGGCGCCTTCATTGCGCTGATCGCCTTTCTGATCCTGATCGCCATCGGCATCACCGCGGTGCCGCTCGCGCTCTTTCTCGTATTGCTGATCGCGATGCTGCTGACTTCGCTCTATGGCTGGGCCGTCGAGCGCATTGCCTATCGGCCGCTCCGCGGCTCTTTCCGGCTGGCGCCGCTGATTTCCGCGATCGGCATGTCGATCGTGCTACAGAACTATGTGCAACTCGCGCAGGGTGCGCGCGTCAAGACGCTGCCGCCCCTCGTCACCGGCGTGCATACGCTGCTCGACCTCGGCAACCGTTTCGTCGTGCAGATTTCCAACATCCAGATTCTTATCATCGTCACGACGCTGGCGCTGATGACCGGGTTTTCCTGGCTCGTCTCCTCGACCAGTCTGGGGCGCGACATGCGCGCCTGCGAGCAGGATCTGAAGATGGCCGCACTCCTCGGCGTCGATACCAACCGCACGATCTCACTGACCTTTCTGATCGGCGCGGCACTCGCCTCGGTCGCGGGCATCATGTACCTGCTCTATTACGGCGTGATCGACTTCCACATCGGCTTTGTCGCGGGGGTGAAAGCCTTCACGGCGGCCGTGCTTGGCGGCATCGGCTCGCTGCCCGGCGCGATGCTCGGGGGACTTCTGATCGGCCTGATCGAGACCTACTGGTCGGCCTATTTCTCGGTTCAGTATAAAGACGTCGCTGCCTTCTCGATCCTCATCATCGTCCTCATCTTCATGCCGACCGGCATCCTCGGCCGACCGGAAGTCGAAAAAGTATGAGCGCGGCAAGAACCGGCAACGCTTCGGTCGTCTCGCATGCGCTGAAAGATGCGCTCGTCGCCGCCATTGTCGCCTTCGGCCTGTTCGTTCTGCTGCTCGGATTCCTGATCGGCGATGCCCGCGGCGGAATGGGACTGACGAAACGCCCGCTTCTACTCGCCAGCGTTGTCGGCATCGTCTTCGTCGGACGCTTTCTGATTTCGCTGCTCTACTATAACGCGCCGGCGCTGCGGGTCGCCCTCGCACAAGCCTGGGCTGCAACCCTCGATTTCGCCAGGCAATACAAAACCGCGCTCGTGCTGCTCGTCGTTGCCGCGGCGATCGGATGGATCGTCTTCGCTCCAGCGCAATGGCCGCTCGTCGTCATGCTTCTCGCGACACTACTTGTGGGCATCACGCTCGGATTCTCCGCGGCTTTTCTTGCTTTCGCTATCCTGTTTCCGGTCGCGTTCTACGACAATCCTTATTATCTCGGCATCGCGATCATCGTTCTGACTTATGTGATGCTCGGCTGGGGACTGAACATCGTCGTCGGCCTCGCGGGCCTGCTCGATCTCGGTTACGTCGCCTTCTATGCCGTAGGCGCTTACTCCTACGCGATCATCGCGCAGACTTACGGCTGGTCGTTCTGGGCCTGCCTGCCACTCGCCGGGCTGTTCGCAGCCTTCTTCGGCATTCTTCTAGGCTTCCCGGTGTTGCGGCTGCGCGGCGACTATCTGGCGATCGTGACACTCGCCTTCGGCGAGATCGTCCGCATCGTGCTCCTGAACTGGGTGTCGTTCACGAACGGGCCGAACGGGATCGGCTCGATCCCGCGCGCGAGTTTCTTCGGCATCCCGTTCAACGCGGAAGACAATGGCTTTGCCGCCACCTTCGGCCTGAGCTTCGATCCAACCCACCGCACCGTCTTTCTGTTTTATCTGATCCTCGTGCTCGCCCTCATCACCAACTGGGTCACGCTGCGGCTGCGCAAACTCCCGGTCGGCCGCGCATGGGAGGCGCTCCGCGAAGACGAGATCGCCGTGCGCTCGCTCGGCATCAACCCGACCAATACCAAGCTCACGGCCTTCGCAATCGGCGCGATGTTCGGTGGCTTTGCCGGCGCGTTCTTCGCAACACGGCAGGGCTTCATCAGCCCGGACTCCTTCACCTTCCCGGAATCCGCGCTGATCCTTGCCATCGTCGTGCTTGGCGGCATGGGCTCGCAGATCGGCGTCGCCATCGCCGCGACCGTGATGACGGCGAGCTTCGAGCTCTTCCGCGAGTTCGAGCAGTTCCGTCTTGTTATCTTCGGCTTCGCCATGGTCGGCATTATGGTCTGGCGTCCGCGCGGACTGATTTCGACGCGCGAGCCGACGGCCTATCTGAAAGAGCGAAAAACCATCTCGGTCGAGCATGTCGCGGAGGGTCGCGGCTGATGACGAACGAGCCGATCCTCTCCTTGAACGCGCTCACCATGCGCTTCGGCGGCCTGCTCGCCGTCGATGGACTCTCCTTCGACGCGAAACGAGGCGACATCACCGCGCTCATCGGCCCGAACGGCGCAGGCAAGACCACCGTCTTCAACTGCATCACCGGCTTCTACGAACCGACGTCCGGCAGCATCCGCGTCACGCACGACGACGGCAAAGCCTTCGCACTCGAAAAACTCCCGGATTTCAGAATCGCGCAGCGGGTGCATGTCGCACGCACCTTCCAGAACATCCGGCTCTTCGCCGGAATGACCGCGCTCGAAAATCTTCTCGTCGCCCAGCACAACCGCCTGATGCGCGCGTCGGGCTATACCGTCTTTGGCCTGTTCGGCCTGCCCGGCTATCGCGCTGCCGAGCGGGAAGCGGTGGACCTCGCGCGCTACTGGCTCGAAAAAACGCAACTCACCGACCGCGCCGACGACCCCGCGGGCAGCCTGCCTTATGGTGCGCAGCGCCGCCTCGAAATCGCGCGCGCGATGTGTACGCGGCCCGTGCTGCTTTGCCTCGACGAGCCCGCCGCCGGTCTCAACCCGCGCGAGTCCGACGAGTTGAACGTGCTTCTGCGCTCGATCAAGCACGACACCAAAACTTCTCTTCTGCTGATCGAGCATGACATGAACGTCGTCATGGAAATTTCCGACCATGTCGTCGTGCTCGACCACGGCAAGAAGATTTCGGAAGGCACGCCGGAATTCATCCGCAACGATCCGAAGGTGATCGCGGCTTATCTCGGTGTCGATGAAGACGCGGTCGAGGAAGCCGAAGCGGAGGCAGGCCTGTGACGACGCCCCTGCTCTCGATCAAAGGCGTCTCCGCCTATTACGGCAGCATCGCCGCGCTGAAAGGCATCGACGTCGAGGTCATGCCGGGCGAAATCGTGACGATCATCGGCGCGAACGGCGCCGGCAAATCGACGCTGATGATGACCATCTGCGGTAATCCCCAGGCGCGCGAAGGCCAGGTGATCTTCGAGGGCCGCGACATCACGCATATGCCGACGCACGAGATCATGCGCATGAAGATCGCGCAGTCGCCGGAAGGACGCCGCATCTTCCCGCGCATGACGGTGTACGAGAATCTGCAAATGGGCGCCGCCGTCGCCAAGGACGGTGACTTCAAAGCCGATCTCGCGCGCGTCTATTCGTTGTTCCCGATCCTCGAAAGCCGCAGCAGCCAGCGCGGCGGCACGCTGTCGGGCGGCGAGCAGCAGATGCTCGCGATCGGCCGCGCGCTGATGAGCCGCCCGCGTCTCCTGTTGCTCGACGAGCCCTCACTCGGTCTCGCACCGCTGATCGTGCGCCAGATTTTCTCTGCGATCCGCGAACTGAACCGGAAGGAAAAGCTCACGATCTTTCTGGTCGAGCAGAATGCATTCCATGCACTGAAACTCGCCCATCGCGGCTACGTCATGGTCAACGGCCGTATTTCGATGCAGGGCTCGGGCCGCGAACTCCTCGAACGGCCCGAAGTCCGCAGCGCCTATCTGGAGGGCGGCCGGTAAAACTACGGCGCGTAACAGCCGTATAAAAAGCCGTGACAAGACAGCAATTCCCGCCAAGAATGTACGTCAGATCAATTCGCAACATCCGCTTTTTTCAGAGGGAGAAACAATGAAAAGCGCGCGTCTCGCTGGCCTCTTTGCGGCTGCCACGCTCTTTGCAGCAGGCACCTCGGCCAATGCCCAGATTACGGTCGGCGTCGCCGGTCCGATGACCGGCCAATATGCGTCTTTCGGCGAGCAGCTCCGGAACGGCGCAACGCTCGCGCTGGAAGACATCAACGCCGCCGGCGGCGTGAACGGCCAGCAGCTGAAGCTCTCGGTCGGCGACGATGCCTGCGACCCGAAACAGGCGCGCGCCACCGCCGATCGTCTGGTCGGTCAGCGCGTGCCGGTCGTCTTCGGCCACTTCTGCTCTTCGTCGTCGATCCCGGCGTCGGAGGCGTATGCCGAGGGCAATGTGCTGCAGATCACGCCCGCTTCCACCAACCCCACTTTCACCGAGCGCAAACTCTGGAACGTCTTCCGCACCTGCGGCCGTGACGACCAGCAGGGCGCGCTCGCCGGCAAGTATCTTGCGACCAACTTCAAGGACAAGAAGATCGCGATCCTCGACGACAAGTCGACCTATGGCGCGGGCCTTGCGAACGAAACCAAGAAGGCGCTGAACGCCGCCGGCGTTACCGAAGCGATGAAAGAGTCCTACACGCAGGGCGACAAGGACTTCACCGCTCTCGTCTCGCGCATGAAGGCCGCCGGCATCGATGTCGTCTTCATCGGCGGTTATCACACCGAGTCCGGCCTTATCCTGCGCCAGATGCGCGATCAGGGCATGAAGACCGCGCTGATGGCGGGCGACGCACTCGCCGACAAGCAGTTCGCGCAGATCACCGGCGCGTTGTCGGAAGGCGTGCTGATGACCTTCGGCTCCGATCCCCGCAACCGTCCGCAGGCCGCCGAGATCGTGAAGAAGTTCAAGGCCAAGGGCATCGATCCGGAGGGCTACACCCTCTACACCTATGCCGCGATGCAGATCTGGGCGCAGGCCGCAACGCAGATCAAGAGCACCGACCCGAAGAAGGTCGCCGACGCGATCCGCAAGGGCAAGTGGAACACGGTGCTCGGAGAAATCTCCTATGACGCCAAGGGCGACATCACCGTCACCGATTACGTCATGTATCAGTGGAAGGCCGACGGCACCTATGCCGAATTGAAATAAGCGCCTTCCCGGAACGAACGCGAAAGCCCGCCGGAAACGGCGGGCTTTTTTATTGTCTTCGCATTCTTCTCTTTATTACCACGCTTGCCGCACGGCCGGCGATGCGGTTCATTCAAGCGCCATGAATAATCTCATCACCGATGTCGCGGGCGTCCTGGTCGGACACGCGCAGGACGAAAAAATCGCAAGCGGCACCACCGCGATCATTTTCGAGGAGCCTGCGGTGACTTCCGCCGACATTCGTGGCGGCGGTCCGGGTACGCGCGAACTAGATCTGCTCGATCCCGTCGCGACGGTCGAACGCATCGACGCGCTCGCGCTTTCCGGCGGCTCCGCCTTCGGCCTCGAGGCCGGTGCGGGTGTGCAGGCATGGCTTGCCGAACAAGGCCGCGGCTTCGCGGTCGGTCCTGCCCGAATTCCCATCGTGCCGGGCGCGATCCTGTTCGATCTTTTCTCCGGCGGCGACAAGAACTGGGGCCGCTTCCCGCCTTATCGCGATCTCGGCTACGCCGCCGCGCAAAATGCAGCCAAGGAATTCGCACTCGGCAGCGCCGGTGCGGGCTATGGCGCAAGCACGCAGAACCTGAAAGGTGGCATCGGCTCCGCTTCCGCGCGCACGCAGAGCGGACACACCGTCGGCGCGCTGGTCGCGGTGAATGCGGCGGGCCGCGTGACACTCGGTGACGAAGGCCACTTCTTCGCGGCAGCCTTCGAACAGAACGGCGAGTTCGGCGGGCGCGGATTTCCAAACCGCCAGCAGGAAGTCGCAACCGCGCTGAAAGGCGACGAGCAGCAGAACACGACCATCGCGCTGATCGCGACCGATGCGATGCTGACGAAAGCGCAGGCGAAAAGACTGGCCGTCATGGCAAGCGCAGGCTTTGCCATTGCGATCCATCCGGTCTTCACGCCGCTCGATGGCGATGCGGTGTTCGCAGCCGCCACCGGAAAGCGTGCCTTGTCCGATCCGTTGCATGATCTTGCAAAACTCGGCGCGATCGCCGCGCAGTGTCTCGCGCGCGCCATCGCACGCGGGGTTTACGAAGCGCAGTCGCTTGAATTTCCCGGCGCGTTGCCGTCGTGGCAAGACAAGTTCGGCAAGTAGCTCGCGCGCCTAGAAGAAACGCTCCGCGCGAAACGGATCGGGATCCGTGAACGGCGTCGCGCCGGTCATCAGGTCGGCAAGGAGCCGCCCCGACACCGGGCCGAGCGTAAGACCGGAGTGCCCGTGTCCGTAATCGAGCCAGAGCCCGCTTTGCCCGGGTGCCCGCCCGATCACCGGACGCGAGTCCCAGAAACACGGCCGCGAACCGAGCCAGGGCTTCGGCTCGACCGGATCGGCGAGCGGGAACAGCTCCTTCGCATAAGGCATCAACCGGCCGATCTGCACCGGCGTCGGCGGCGCATCGCGGTGCGCGAACTCAGCACCGGTGGTGAGGCGAATGCCCTGCTCCATCGGCCCGAGAATGAAGCCAAGCTCCGCATCGAGCACCGGCCGCGAGAGCGATGCATTGCCTTTCGCGGCGAAATGCCAGTGATAGCCGCGCTTCACCGCAAGCGGCAGATTGATGCCCAGCGGCTCCAGAATATCCGGCGACCAAGGGCCTAGCGCGATCACGGCTTCGTCGGCTTGCACGTCGCCGTCTTCCGTCGTGACGGCCCAGCCGCCCTGCACGCGCTTGAGCGTCTTCGCGTCACCTTTCGCACTCTTGCCGCCGAGCGAGAGATAATAAGCATGGAACGCGCGCGAAACGCCGAGCGGATTGTTATAGCTTGCAGCCTTCGGCCACAACACGCCGTGTCTGAAGACCGGCGCAAGCGATGGCTCGAGCGCAAGCGAATCTTCAACTGACAGCTTTTGATAAGGAATGCCGTATTCTTCTGCGAGCGCGAGTTCGCTTGCGAGCTTGTTGAGCGCTTCATCCGAGCGATAGACCCGCAGCCAGCCGGTGTGTTGCAGATAGCGTTGCGCGCCCGCTGCCTCGACCAGCACTTCATGCTCGGCAAGCGCGCGCTCGAACAAGGGCCGCATGATGCGCGCGGTGCTTTCCAGTCCTTCCGGGTTCGTTGCCTGCCGCACGTTCCACAGCCACCGCGCGATGCGAGGGAGAAATCCGCCGTGATAGTTCGCTTCGGTCGCAAGCTTCAGCGCGACGCGCGAGAGCGCACGCACCGAGCGCGGAAACGGATACGGAAAAAGCGTATTGCCTTCGATGATCCCCGCGTTACCGTAAGAGGTGCCTTCGCCCGGCCCCTGCCGGTCCACGAGCACGGTCGACACGCCGCGCTGCTGCAAATGTAGCGCTGCGGAAATTCCGACGATCCCCGCACCGAGAACGATAACATTTTTCTTTTGCGTCATTTACTTTGTCTATTAACTGTCATTACGCGGTTCCAGCACGATTCTTGTGCAGAACACAGGCATTTTCAGCCGCCGGACGTTACACTGAAAACATAATGGGAATTGCAGACAGCCGCCGCCATGAGCCTGAAATCTAGCCTCGAGTGGCTCGGCCGGCAGGGCACGTGGGCGGGCGCCGCCAGTCTCGGCGTGGGTTTGCTGGTGCCGCCGATTGCTTCCGCGCTGAAGCCCGGTTTTGCGCTCGCGATCTTTCTGCTCCTCGTCGTCTCCTTTCTCAGGGTCGATCCGGCAGAACTGCGCGCGCGCTTCGCAAGCCCGGTACTCGTCGCGGTTGCCAGCATCGGAATCATGGTCGCGATCCCCGTGATTTTCGGGTTCGCGTTGCCGTACACCGGCATTGCCCGGTTCGAGCCCGCGGTGGCGCTCGGCATGATGATGTATCTCGCGGCACCGCCGATCATGTCATCGACGGCATTCGCCGCATTCCTGCGGCTCGATACCGCGCTGACGCTTGCGGTATTGATCGTCTGCGCGGCAGTAACGCCGCTCCTCTCGCCCATCGTCATCGGCTATTTCGCGGGCGGCACGCTGCAACTCGATCCCGCAGCACTCGCGCTGCGGCTTTTCGGAATCATCATCGGGGCCTTTGTCACCGCAAACCTGATCCGCCGCTATCTCGGCGACGAGACCATCGCCGGAAGCAAAGGCGTGATCGATGGCGCGAGCGTGGTGCTGCTCGTTCTCTTCGGCATCACCGCCATGGACGGCGTAACCGCGCGCGCGATCAAGGAGCCCGCGCTCGTCGCCGGTCTTTCGCTCCTGACCTTCGCGATCGCGATCGGCATCTATTTGCTGACCACGCTCCTGTTCTGGCGCGAGGGACTGAAAAAATCGCTCGCGCTCGGATTCTCCTCCGCCCACCGGAACATGGGCGTCATGGTTGCGGCGGCCGGAAGCGGGCTGCCGGAACTGACCTGGATCTACTTCGCAGTCGCCCAGTTTCCGATCTATCTCCTGCCCGCGCTCGCCGCACCCGTTGTTCACCGCCTCATGGACCGGCGGTTGCCGGGGGATAAATAGGCGTGTTACGGCCACCGCCTGGAGCTCCCATGAATCCCGCTATGAATCGTCCTCTGCTGATTGCGCCTTCGATCCTCGCCGCCGATTTCGCAAAACTCGGCGAAGAGGTGCGCGCCGCCGATCAGGCCGGCGCAGACTGGATCCACGTCGATGTGATGGACGGACATTTCGTTCCGAACATCTCGCTCGGACCTGCGATCGTGAAAGCGATCCGTCCGCACACCAAGAAAATCCTCGATGTGCATCTGATGATCGCGCCTGCCGATCCTTATCTCGCAGCTTTCGCGGAAGCCGGCGCCGACATCATCACCATTCACCCCGAGGCCGGGCCGCATCTGGAGCGCTCGCTTTCGGTGATCCGCGATCTCGGCAAGAAGGCCGGTGTCGCGCTCAATCCTTCGACGCCCGAAAGCGCAATCGAATATGTGCTGGACAAGGTCGATCTCATTCTTGCGATGAGCGTGAACCCCGGCTTCGGCGGCCAGAGCTATATTCCCGCCGTCACCGCGAAGATCGCGAAACTGCGCAAGCTGATCGGCGACCGCCCGATCGATCTCGAAGTCGATGGCGGTATCACTGCCGAAACCGCTCCCTTCGCCGCAGGCGCGGGAGCGAACGTCCTCGTCGCCGGTTCGGCCGTCTATAAAGGCGGCCCGGACCAATACAAAAAGAACATCGAAGCGATCCGCGCGGCCCAGCCGCGTGCCGCTGCATGAGAGTAAAATGATCCCGCGCTATAGCCGCCCGCAAGCGGTAGAAATCTGGTCGCCCGAAACCCGCTTCAAGATCTGGTTCGAAATCGAGGCCCACGCCGCCGACAAGATGGCGGAACTCGGCGTCATCCCGAAAGACGCCGCGAAAACCATCTGGGCCAAAGGCAAGGACGCCAAGTTCAACATCGCGCGCATCGACGAGATCGAACGCGAAGTGAAGCACGACGTCATCGCCTTCCTCACGCATCTCGCCGAGATCGTCGGGCCCGAAGCGCGCTTCGTCCATCTCGGCCTCACTTCGTCGGACGTGCTCGACACCTGCCTGAACGTGCAGCTTTCCCGCTCCGCCGATCTCCTGCTTGCCGATATCGACAAGGTGCTCGCCGCGCTGAAGAAACGCGCACTCGAACACAAGCATACTGTTACCGTCGGCCGCTCGCACGGCATTCACGCCGAGCCGACCACCTTCGGCCTGAAGATGGCGGAAGCCTATGCCGAGTTCTCGCGCAACAAGGAGCGGCTCCTCCGCGCGAAGGAAGAAATCTCGACCGCGGCCCTCTCCGGCGCGGTCGGCACCTTCGCCAACATCGACCCCAAGGTCGAAGCCTATGTCGCGGAGAAAATGGGATTGCGCGTCGAGCCAGTCTCGACCCAAGTGATCCCGCGCGATCGCCACGCGATGTTCTTCGCGACCCTTGGCGTGATTGCCTCTTCGATGGAGCGCCTTGCGGTGGAAATCCGCCATCTGCAGCGCACCGAAGTAAAGGAAGCCGAAGAGTATTTCTCGCCGGGCCAGAAAGGCTCGTCGGCCATGCCGCACAAGCGCAACCCGGTGCTCTCCGAAAACCTCACCGGCCTCGCGCGCATGGTCCGCGCTTATGCAATGCCCGCGATGGAGAACGTCGCCCTCTGGCACGAACGCGACATTTCGCATTCATCGGTCGAGCGCATGATCGGCCCGGACGCGACCATCACGCTCGACTTCGCGCTGAACCGCCTCGCCGGCCTGATCGAGCAGCTCGTGGTTTATCCCGAGAACATGAAGCGCAATCTGGAAATGTTCGGCGGCCTCGTGCATTCCGAGCGCGTGTTGCTCGCGCTCGCCCGCAAGGGCATGGCGCGCGAAGACGCTTATCGGCTCGTGCAGCGAAACGCCATGAAGACCTGGGACGCAGGCGCGGACTTCCAGCAGTCGCTCAAGGCCGATGCCGACGTGGCAAAACTCCTGAGCGCGCAGGAGATCGATAACTGCTTCGACCTCGGCCATCACTTCGCGAACGTCGATGTGATCTTCGCACGCGTGTTCGGCGAGTAATTTTCAAAAACCCAGAATGAGGAAGGGCGGCCCAAAGGGCCGCCCTTTTTCTTTTCGAGCTATCTCCGGTCGTTGTCGCCACCGCGCGGAGCATTATCCTGCCTGCGCGGCTGATCGCGTTCAATCTGCGGACGATCCTGCCTCTGCGGCCGTTCCTGTGGCTGCGTGTTTTGCTGCCGCTGGATGTTTCGAGGCTGGTCATTTGGCGGCTGCGTATTCTGCGGCACGTTCCGCGGCTGCATGTCCTGATTTTTCCGCTCGATCCGGCGCGGCTGCTCATCCTGCTTCTGGTTATTCTGCTTCTGCAGATTCTGCGGTTGCTGGTTCTCGTTTCTCGGACGCTGCATATCTCGCGGCGGCGGCGCCTTCTTCTGCTCGTTTAGTTCGTTTTGCTTTTGTTGCTGTTGCTGTTGCTGCTTTTGCTGCTGGCGATCGAGACGGTCGTCGCGTTTCTCCAGCCGATCCTGCCGTTGATCCTGACGGTCCTTCTTGTCCTGAAGGCGATCCTGTCGCTGGTCGAGCCGGTCCTTCTGCTGCTCGAGCCTGCGCTCTTTGACTTGCAGGTTCTTTTGCTCGCGGGTGATCTGCTGCTGTTGCCGCAGCCGGTCGCGCAGGCGATCGCGGTTATTGCTATCGCGCAGCAAGCGCGAATCCGCGCGATTGTGCGTCATCGACTTGGAAATCGCGCGGTTATGACCCGCCGCGGCAGAGTTCTGCGGATTGTGAAAACTGATACCGGAAACTTGCCGCCGGTGCCGCCGTGCTGACGACTCCGCACGCGAATGGATGAACGCGCGCGAATTGTAGCGGCCGTGGAAGCCGCCGTAATAGCGGAAACCGAAACCCGGACCATAAATGTAGTCCGCGCTATCGTCGTAATAATAGCCTTCGAACGCGGGGATGTAAGGCGGCGGTGGCGGCGCGGACGGACCGAATGCCTGCGGCGGATAATTGTTACCCTCGCCGAGACCGATCACGTCGCGGTTCATGAAGCCCTTGTATTCTTCCCAGGCAACTTCGCACCACAGGTCGTCGCAGCGCTGCACGTCGACCACCGTTCCTTCCGGAACGACGACTTGCGCGGGATATTCGATGCCGGGGCCCCAACGCAGATTCACGTTGGCGGGCAAAGCAAGCGGTGCCGCTGCGGCAGCGCTCGCCGAAAGCACGACGGCGGCGGCGGCGAATGCAGGGTATTTCAAAAACATGAGCGTTCCTCTGATGGCGCGCAATGCGCGCTTATCAACGAACGCCTGTTAGAACGCTGGGTTCCTGAACTTGCAGTGAACTCTGGTGTTACGCGTTGTTCATCGCAGCGCGATCAAACGCCAGCCTTGATCTCCGCCGCGGCCTCGACAAGCAATTGCTCCATCTTGGCCCGAATCTCGGCATCGGCCACGTTCTGCATGCCCTTGGCATCCAGATCGCCGCGAACTTTGCGGAACACGTCATCGTCGCCGGCTTCCTCGAAATCGGCGGCGACCACGGATTTTGCATAGGCGTCGGCGTCCGCACCGGAAAGACCCAGCTTTTCGGCTGCCCAGGCACCCAGCTTGCGGTTGCGCCGCGCAGTGGCCTTGAACTTCTGCTCCTCGTCGAGGGCGAATTTCTTCTCGAAGGCGTCTTGCCGCTGGTCGAAGGTGGACATCGGTGGCCAATGCTCCTGAGGGATTTACCGAAGACTGCCGTTGAATATAGGCGCGCCTATCCTATTTCAACTGCGGCAATCGGCCATGCAAAAGCGCGTGGCCGGAAGGTTATTTGTGTTGCTCTGGCCGATCAGATAGGGTCGAACCGCGTGGGGGCCAGGCGGAATCGCCGGGTTTTCCTGCTGCAAAAACCCGGTTTTCCAGACGTTTTGTGAGTCGACTACGCCCGGAGTTCCGGTTCGATATGGATTTCTTGAAGTCACGGTACACCCCCATGAGCCGCCGCCGCCGCATCTATGAAGGCAAGGCCAAGGTCCTTTACGAAGGTCCCGAGCCCGGAACGCTGATTCAGCATTTCAAGGACGACGCCACCGCGTTCAACGCGAAAAAGCACGAGATCGTCGATGGCAAAGGCGTGCTCAACAACCGCATCTCGGAATATATCTTCCAGCGGCTGAACGACATCGGCGTGCCGACGCATTTCGTGCGCCGCCTGAACATGCGCGAGCAATTGATCCGCGAAGTCGAGATCATTCCGCTTGAAGTCGTGGTGCGCAATGTCGCCGCCGGCTCGCTTGCCACCCGCCTCGGGCTCGAGGAAGGCATGCAGCTGCCGCGCTCGATCATCGAGTTCTATTACAAGAACGACAAGCTGAACGACCCGATGGTCTCCGAAGAGCACATCACCGCCTTCGGCTGGGCGACCACGCAGGAAATCGACGACATCATCGCGCTCGCGATCCGCGTGAACGATTTTCTTTCCGGCCTCTTCCTCGGCGTCGGCATCCGCCTCGTCGATTTCAAGATGGAATGCGGAAGGCTCTGGGACAACGACATGGTCCGCATCGTCGTTGCCGACGAGATCAGCCCGGATTCGTGCCGCCTCTGGGACATCAAGACCGCCGACAAGCTCGACAAGGACCGCTTCCGCCGCGACATGGGCGGCCTGATCGAGGCTTACACCGAAGTCGCCCGGCGCCTCGGCATCATCTCGGATAACGAGCCGCCGCAGGGCACCGGACCGGTGCTGGTGAAAAGCTAAAGCAGCCTTGCGTCTTCGTGCTGCATTTCTGATGTGGATGTTTGGCGGGGGCGGTTGCCCCCGTCTGCCTTTGCGCTAAAGCGTTCGAGACAGGAGATTTCCCGCACATGAAAGCCCGCGTTACCGTCACCCTGAAAAACGGCGTTCTGGACCCGCAGGGCAAGGCCATCGAAGGCGCGCTGAAGTCGCTCGGGATCGATGGCGTCGAAAGCGTGCGCCAGGGCAAGGTCTTCGAGATCGAACTGAAGGACGCCGACAAGGCCAAAGCGGAAGCCGCGCTGAAGGCTGCCGCCGACAAGCTCCTCGCCAACACCGTCGTCGAGAATTATCGCGTCGAGGTTCTGGGCTAAGCCGATGAAAGCCGCAGTCGTTCTCTTCCCCGGCTCCAATCGCGAAGGCGACGTCGCAAGCGCGATCAAGCGTATCTCCGGCAAGGCCGCCTCGATCGTCTGGCATGCCGACAGCGCCCTGCCCGCCAATACCGATCTTGTCGTGCTGCCCGGCGGCTTCTCTTACGGCGATTATCTGCGTTGCGGCGCGATCGCCGCGCGCGCGCCGATCATGAATGCCGTCCGCGCGCATGCCGAACGCGGCGGGCTCGTGCTCGGCATCTGCAACGGCTTCCAGATCCTCTGCGAAGCGCAGCTTCTTCCCGGCGTGCTCCAGCGCAACGCGCAGCTTCGCTTCATGTGCAAGGAAGTTTATCTGCGCGTCGAGCGCTCCGACACGCCCTACTCTCGCCGCTACAACGCGGGCGACGTCTTGAAAATTCCGGTCGCCCACGGTGAAGGCAATTACACGGCGGATGAAGAGACCATCAAGCGTCTCGAAGGCGATGGCCGCGTGCTATTCCGCTATGTTTCGCCCGAAGGCAAGCTTGATCCGAAGTGGAATCATAACGGCGCGACCAATGCGATTGCCGGTATTCTCTCCGAAAAGCTCAACGTGCTCGGGCTGATGCCGCATCCGGAAAATCATGTCGACCCGCTGATCGGCCCGACCGACGGCCGCGGGTTGTTCGAGAGCATCAAGACCGTGCTGGAGGCGGCGTGAACATTTCCAACGCGATCAAGATCACGCCTGAACTCGTCGCCGAACATGGCCTGAAGCCCGACGAATACCAGCGCATCCTGAAGCTCATCGGCCGCGAGCCCTCGATCACCGAGCTCGGCATTTTCTCGGCGATGTGGAACGAGCACTGCTCGTACAAATCCTCGAAGGTGCATCTGAAGACGCTGCCCGTGACCGGGCCTATCGTCATTCAAGGCCCCGGCGAAAACGCCGGCGTCATCGACATCGGCGACGGGCTTGCCTGCATCTTCAAGATGGAAAGCCACAACCACCCGTCCTTCATCGAACCCTATCAGGGCGCGACCACGGGCGTCGGCGGCATTCTGCGCGACGTCTTCACCATGGGCGCGCGTCCGATCGCGTGCCTCAACGCGCTGCGCTTCGGTTCAATCGATCATCCGCGCACGCGCCATCTCGTGTCCGGCGTCGTCGCCGGCATCGGCGGCTACGGCAATTCGTTCGGCGTCCCGACCGTCGGCGGATCGGTCGGTTTTCATTCGCGCTATGACGGCAACATCCTCGTCAACGCCATGGCCGTCGGCATCGCCGAAACCGACAAGATTTTCTACGCCAAAGCCACCGGCGTCGGCCTGCCCGTCGTTTATCTCGGCTCCAAGACCGGCCGCGATGGCATCCACGGCGCGACCATGGCTTCCGCCGAATTCGGCGAAGGCGCGGAGGAGAAGCGCCCCACCGTGCAGGTCGGCGATCCTTTCGCGGAGAAGCTGCTCCTGGAAGCCTGCCTCGAAATCATGTCCAAGGATTGCGTGGTCGCGATTCAGGACATGGGCGCGGCCGGCCTCACCTGCTCCGCGGTCGAGATGGGCGCGAAGGGCGACCTCGGCATCACGCTGGACCTCGAAAACGTGCCGGTGCGCGAAGACGCGATGTCGGCCTACGAGATGATGCTCTCGGAATCGCAAGAGCGCATGCTGATGGTGCTGAAGCCCGGCAAGGAAGCGGAGGCGGAAGCCATCTTCAAGAAATGGGGTCTCGACTTCGCAATCGTCGGCTACACCACCGACACGCTGCGCTTCCTCATCCGCCACAACGGCGAGGAAATGGCGAACCTTCCGATAAAGGAGCTTGGCGATCAGGCCCCCGAATACAATCGCCCCTTCACCGAGTCGCCGAAACTTCCTGTTCTCGACACGGCTTCCGTTCCTGCGCCAAAGTCGCTCGGCGATGCGCTTACCAAACTAGTGGCCTCGCCCGACCTCTGCTCGAAGCGGTGGGTCTGGGAGCAATACGACCACCTGATCCTGAACAACACCGTGCAGCGCCCGGGTGGCGATGCGGCAGTCGTGCGCGTGCAGGACGGACCGAAGGCGCTTGCGCTCTGCACCGATGTAACGCCGCGCTATTGCGAAGCCGATCCCTTCGAGGGCGGCAAGCAGGCGGTCGCCGAATGCTGGCGCAATCTTACTGCCGTGGGCGCGACGCCGCTTGCGATCACCGACAACCTGAACTTCGGCAACCCCGAGCGCCCCGAAATCATGGGCCAGTTTGTCGGCTGCATTCGCGGCATCAAGGAAGCGTGTCTCGCGCTCGATTTCCCGGTCGTGTCGGGCAACGTCTCGCTCTACAACGAGACGCAAGGGCGCGGGATTTTGCCGACCCCCACCATCGGCGGCGTCGGTCTCCTGAAGAACTTCGAACAGTCCGCAACGCTCGCCTTCAAGGCGGCGGGCGAAGCGATCCTGCTCATCGGCGAAACACGCGGGCATCTCGGCCAGTCGTCCTATCTCGCGACCCTGTTCGGCCGCGAGGAAGGTGCGCCACCGCCGGTCGATCTTGCCACTGAGAAGCGCCATGGCGATTTCGTCCGCGATCTGATCGCAAAGGACCGCGTCACCGCCGTGCACGACTGCTCGGACGGCGGCCTTCTGGTCGCGCTCGGCGAAATGGCCATGGCCTCTGGCATCGGCGCGAAGCTGGAAGCCTCACCCGCGGGAATACCGCCGCATGCCTTCTGGTTCGGCGAAGATCAAGCCCGCTATGTCGTGACCCTGCCAGCCGCGGCCCTCCCGGAAATCGAGCAGGCCGCCAAGGCCGCCGGCATTCCGGCGCTCCGCCTCGGCATGACTGCCGGTGAGCAATTGACCTTGCCCGGAGAAAACCCAATATCAGTTGCAGAACTGAAGAAACGGCACGAATCCTGGCTGCCGGATTACATGGCGGGCAACGGCTAGGCCCCTATTTTCGAGGTGAATGGCGATGGGAATGGAAGCGGCGGAAATCGAGCGCCTGATCAAGGAGGCCCTCCCCGACGCTTCCGTCGAAATCCGTGACCTCGCCGGCGACAATAATCATTATGCGGCCACGGTTCTTTCCAATAGTTTCAAGGGAAAGAGCCGCGTCCAGCAGCACCAGATGGTGTACGCGGCGTTGAAAGGCCAGATGGGCGGCGTGCTTCACGCCCTCGCACTACAAACCGGCACCCCGGAAGGGTGATTTCAGGACATTGAAGACTGCCATGAGCATTCAGGATTTCATCAAGAACGAAGTGACCTCGAACGACGTCGTGATCTTCATGAAGGGCACGCCGCAGTTTCCGCAATGCGGCTTCTCCGGTCAGGTCGTACAGATCCTCGACTATGTCGGCGCGCCCTATAAGGGCATTAACGTACTCGACTCTGCCGAGCTGCGTCAGGGCATCAAGGATTTCACGAGCTGGCCGACCATTCCCCAGCTTTACGTGAAGGGCGAATTCGTCGGTGGCGCCGACATCGTGCGCGAGATGTTTCAGGCCGGCGAATTGCAGACCTTCCTCAGCGAAAAAGGCGTGAAGGTCGCCGCCAAGGCGTAAGCGCCCTCGCCGCGCAGAAATAAAAAAGCCGCCCCTTCGGGCGGCTTTTTCGTTTCGGGTCGTCGCGCGGGAATTAGCGCGAGTAGAACTCGACCACCAGATGCGGCTCCATCTGCACCGGGAACGGAACCTCGGTGAGCACCGGAACGCGGGTATATTTCGCGGTCATCTTGGTGTGGTCGGCATCGATGTAGTCCGGCACGTCGCGCTCGGCGAGCTGGGTCGCTTCCAGCACCAGCGGCAGCTGCTTCGACTTTTCCTTGATCGAAACGACATCGCCCGGCTCGAGACGCATGCTCGGGATCGTCGCCTTCTTGCCGTTCACAAGCACATGGCCGTGGTTGATGAATTGGCGGGCGGCGAACACGGTCGAGACGAACTTCGCGCGATAGACGATCGCGTCGAGACGGCTCTCGAGGAGGCCGATCAGGAGCGCGCCGGTGTCGCCGCGACGGCGGACCGATTCTTTATAGATGCCGAGGAACTGCTTCTCGGAAATGTTGCCGTAATAGCCCTTGAGCTTCTGCTTCGCGCGCAGCTGCACGCCGAAGTCCGACGGACGGCCCTTGCGGCGCTGACCATGCTGGCCCGGGCCATATTCGCGGCGGTTGACGGGGCTCTTCGGGCGGCCCCAGATATTTTCGCCCATGCGGCGGTCAAGCTTGTGCTTGGCCGAGTGACGCTTCGACATCGCAAATCCTCTTCGCGTTGGATTGCGCCCTCCTTTGCGGACCCACTGGGGCCAGCCGACAGGCGAACTTCCGAGCGCCGGAACTGGCCAGAAGCCAATTCCGATTAGGAAGGCCGCCACGGGTGCGGGAAGTGCGTGGGGATAAAGGGTCCGGCCGGGCCTGTCAAACGCGTTCGCTCGCCACCTCAATCCCGAAGGATTGCAAGGACTTGGCAAGTGCCGCGCCGGGTGCCTTCCCGCTGGTGAAGTGAACCGGGACGGGCGCTGTCGCAGCCGGCCCCGGAGTCGCAAGCAGGCTCCCGACCCGCCGCGCAATCGCAGGCGCGGGATCGACCCATTCCACCGGCCAGGGCGCGAGTTCCTTCAGGCGCTCCAGAAGCAACGGATAATGCGTGCAGGCCAGCACCACCGTATCGGTCTTCGCGCCGTCCTCACGAAATGCGGGCGCGATCTCGGCAGCGATTTGTTCGTCCGTCACCGCCTCCCCGCGCAGGAAGGCTTCCGCAAGCGGCGCGAGATGCGCGCTGCCGACCAGATCGACCTGACAGTCACCGGCGAATTCCGCGATCAGCGCGCGCGTGTAGTCGCGCTTCACCGTACCGGGAGTTGCCAGCACCGAAATCCGCTTGGTCTTCGACTGCGCGCAAGCGGGCTTCACCGCAGGCACGGTGCCCACGAACGGGATCGCATGGCTCGCGCGCAATACTGGCAGCGTCAGCGTCGAGGCGGTGTTGCAGGCGATCACGGCAAGCGACGGCTGATAGCGCGCGATCAGTTCATCCATCACGGCGGAAACCCGCGCGATCAGCGCATCGTCTTCCAGCCGCCCGTAAGGAAACACGGCATCATCCGCGGCATAGACAAGATCGAGGTCATGCCTGCTTGCCGCAATCTCGCGCAGCACCGTGAGCCCGCCGAGGCCGGAGTCGAACACCAGCACGGTCGGGTTGACGGAAGTGGCTAACGAATCCTGCATTGGAACCGCAGTTTAGCGCATGAATGCGCCTTTGTTCATCGGGCTTGGTAAACACGCAGCGCTTCGTTCAACTTCGGTTCTTGCCGCGTTCTCTCGCGATTTAACTGGATCCTCGAATCCTCGGGTATCGCGTTCATATTCGGCTAGGAAAGGTTACCGCGCATCGCTTCTTCAATGCGCGACAGCAACACGTCCAGTTCCCGTTCGCTCGAATTTATCTCAACGATTCTGTAGTTGCGCTCGCGAAGCCACGCCTGCTTCGCCGCACGCAAGGCTTTCGCCTCGGCATCTTCTGATTCCGGCACTACCTCAATAATGAGCCGCAAAGCCTGCGCCAGAAAATCCGTGACATGCGGACCGATCGGCACGTTGCGCTTGAACTGGCCCGCGAACCGCCGGTCGTTGGTCAGCGCGCGCCAGAGATTGCGCTCCTGCTCGGTCGGGTTGCGCCGAAGGAGCCGCGCAAGACCCTTCCCCGGCGCAGTGCCGCTCGCAGTCGCCGCACCCTGCCGGTGGAGCAACTCACGCAATAGCTCCGCCTCTCCGCCACGCAGGATTCCGCCCGTGGCCGGTCCCTTGGCACCCTGCGCAAGCGTGCGGATCACCCCGTGGAGCGTCTGGATATCCTGCTCGGTCGGCTCAAGCCGCAGGAAGATATTGCGCAGGTTCACGATCATGTTCTCGCGCTTTTCCGGCGGGCGGAAGAATTCGTGCTGTTCGAGCGCATTCACGACCGCCGAGAAGAAGGCTTCGAATTTCGCCTTGGCCGCGGGCGGCGAGAAATTCGGCGTTTGAAACGGCAGCGCATTGCCGGACGCGAGCTTGTAGAACTCGTAGGCGCAGATGATGACCGCCTGCCCGAGGTTGAGCGAGGCGAAGGCGGGGTTCACCGGTAGCGTCAAAATCTTGTCCGCGAGCCCGACCTCGTGGACCTCGAGGCCGTTCCGCTCGCGGCCGAACACGAGTGCGGCCCTGTTGCCGGCCTCGACATGCGGATAGAGATCGCGCGCCGCCTGCTCCGGCCCGACCACCGGCTTCACCTGATCGTGCTGGCGCGCGGTCGCGGCAATCACGAGCGAGCAATCGGCGATCGCTTCGGCCATGGTCTCGTAGAGCCGGGCCTCTTCCAGAATCCGGTCGGCACCGGAGGCCGTGCGATTCGCGCCGGGATTAGGCCAGCCGTCGCGGGGCTTCACGAGGCGCAGTTCGGAAAGCGCGAAATTGCCCATGGCGCGCGCCACCGCGCCGATGTTTTCGGCCAGTTGCGGCTCCACCAGCACGATCACGGGGCCCGCGCCTGCGACCCATTGTTTCGTCTTGTCCGTTCCTGCGCCCGGCATGCAAAAAAGCCTGTAATTCCCGCTGATTTCGCGACCAAGGTCGGCTTTCGCCGCCTAGGAGCCGATGCTATAGCGACCCCCTGATCGGCGGGCCACTCCGGCCCGCTGTTTCCTGCAAAATTTCCGCGCTTTCATATTCCGCGCTTCAGGGGAGCTTCATGGCGAAAATCAAGGTCAAGAATCCGGTCGTCGAGTTGGACGGCGACGAGATGACACGGATCATCTGGCAGCTCATCAAGGACAAGCTGATCCATCCCTACCTCGATATCGACCTGCTCTATTACGATCTCTCGATCGAGAAGCGCGACGAGACCAACGACCAGATCACGCTCGACGCCGCCGAGGCGATCAAGAAGCATGGTGTCGGCGTCAAGTGCGCCACCATCACGCCCGACGAAGGCCGCGTGAAGGAGTTCAACCTCAAGCAGATGTGGAAGTCGCCGAATGGCACCATCCGCAACGCGCTGGGCGGCGTCGTCTTCCGCGAACCCATCATCTGCAAAAACGTCCCGCGCCTCGTTCCCGGCTGGACCCAGCCGATCATCATCGGCCGCCACGCGTTCGGCGACCAGTATCGCGCGACCGATACGCTGATCCCCGGCGCCGGCACGCTCAAGCTCGTGTTCGAAGGCCAGGACGGCAAGAAGATCGAAAAGACCGTCTATGAATTCAAGAGCGCGGGCGTCGCACTTTCGATGTTCAACCTCGACGAATCGATCCGCGACTTTGCCCGCGCCTCCTTCAACTACGGCCTCGCGCGCAACTACCCGGTCTATCTCTCGACCAAGAACACCATCCTCAAGGCCTATGACGGGCGCTTCAAGGATCTGTTCCAGGAAGTCTTCGATGCCGAGTTCAAGTCGAAGTTCGCCGAAAAGAAGCTCGTCTATGAACATCGCCTGATCGACGACATGGTGGCGGCCGCGATGAAATGGTCGGGCGGTTATGTCTGGGCCTGTAAGAACTACGACGGCGACGTGCAGTCGGACACGGTCGCACAGGGATTCGGCTCGCTCGGCCTCATGACCTCCGTGCTGACCACCCCGGACGGCAAGACCGTCGAAGCGGAAGCCGCGCACGGCACCGTTACCCGTCACTATCGCCAGCACCAGAAGGGCGAGCAGACCTCGACCAACTCGATCGCCTCGATCTTCGCATGGACGCGCGGTCTCTCGCATCGCGCCAAGCTCGACGACAATGCCGAACTCGCGAAGTTCGCCTCCACGCTCGAGAAGGTCTGCGTCGATACCGTCGAAGCGGGCTACATGACCAAGGATCTGGCGCTGCTCGTCGGTGCCGACCAGAAGTGGCTTTCGACCGAAGGCTTCCTCGACAAGGTCGACGAGAACCTCAAGAAGGCCATGGCGTAACAAGCGCCTGACGGATTGCAGCAAGAAGCTGAATCTGAATCAGAACTTTAAGTGTGGCGGCCCGGAATGACTCATTCCGGGCCGTTTTCTTTGGCTCAGGCCGCCTGACTCTTTACTTTAACTTGAAGCGGAAACGCCTGGTTTTACGGGGCTTCAGGAGCGCGACCGCCTGAGCTTCAACCGGGCGAACAGCGCCCGGCGGCGCAACGGACCCGTCAGCGATTTCATGCGGAACGGCCTGCCCTTCGTGCGGATTGCAGCGAAGGTTTCCGACGAGAACGCCCGCATGACCACGACGAAGAACACCGGGACCAGCAGGAGCGCCAGGATCACGACCGAGAGCATGCCGCCCATCACGACGCTGCCGAGCGCCTGCTGGCTCTTGGCACTCGCGCCCGACGCGATCACCATCGGCGCGACGCCTGCGCAGAACGCAAGGCCCGTCATCAGGATCGGACGGAAGCGCAGATGGCAGGCTTCCAGCGTCGCGTCTTTCAGCGACCTGCCCTGCTCGCGTAGCGCCTTCGCGAACTCGATGATGAGGATGCCGTCTTTCGCCGCAAGCCCGATGATCGTGATCAGACCGACCGTGAAATAAACATCGTTCGGCAGCCCCCGGAAGGTCGCAGCCAGCACCGCGCCGAGAATCCCGAGCGGCACCGTGAGCAGAACGGCAAGCGGAATGGTCCAGCTTTCATAGAGCGCGGCGAGCACGAGGAACACGAGCAACGCGGAGAGCGCGAGCAAAAGCGGCGCCTGCGATCCGGAGAGCTTCTCCTGCAGCGACTGTCCGGTCCATTCATAACCGAAGCCGCGCTGAAGCTGACGCGCGATCCGCTCCATTTCAGCGATGGCATCGCCCGACGTATATCCCGCCGCCGCCTCGCCGCTGATGCGGACCGACTGATAGTAGTTGAAGCCGACAATCTGCGAGGGGCCGACGCTCCAGGTCACCGTCGCAAACGAGGAGAGCGGCACTAGCTGTCCGCGCGAATTGCGGACATGATAGGTCAGTACTTCCTCCGGCTGCATGCGCGCGCGCTGGTCGCTTTGCACGACCACGCGCTGCATGCGCCCGCGGTTCGGAAAATCGTTGATATAGGACGAGCCGAGATTGGTGGAGATCGTGTTGTTGATGTCCTCGAAGGTGACGCCGAAGGCCGCTGCCTTCTCGCGGTCGATGTTCAGTTCGATCTGCGGCGCGGGCGAAAGCCCCTCGACATAGACATTGCGCAGGATCGGGCTGCGGGCGGCGGCGGCCAGTAGCTGGTCCTTCGCCCGCATCAGCTCCTCGTAGCCCTTCTGGCCGCGGTCCTGCAGTCGGAAACTGAAACCCGCGGAATTTCCGAGGTTATCGATCGGCGGCGGCTCCAGCGCAGAGATTTTTGCGTCGCGAACGGTGCGGCCGAGCTTCTGGTTCACTTCGTCGACAATGCTGGCCGCGGAGTCATTCGCGCCGCGCTCCGACCAGTGCTTCAGCGTGATGAAGGCCTGCGCCGTGTTCATGCCCTGACCGAGAAAGCTGAAGCCGGTCAGGAAGGTGATCTTGTCGACGCCGCTGCGCTCGATCAGGAATTTCTCGACCGCCTCGACGGTCTTGAGCGTGCGGTTGTAGGCGGCCTCCGGCGGCGCCTGCACGTCAACGGTGATGAAGCCCTGATCGTCCACCGGCAGAAAGCCGCCCGGAAGGCGCATCAGGCCCCAGGCGACACCGGCCAAGAGCACGACATAGATCGCCATGAGTCGGCCCGCACGCGGCAGCGACCAGCCGACGATCGAGCGGTAGTTGTCGCGCGCGCGATCCATCTTGCGATTGAACCAGCCGAAGAGGCCCTTCTTCTCGTGGTGATGCCCGGCCTTCACCGGCTTCAGCATGGTCGCGCAGAGCGCGGGCGTGAGCGAGAGCGCCATCAGCGCCGAAAAGCCGATCGCGGCGACCATCGTGATCGAGAACTGCTTGTAGATGATGCCGACAGAGCCCGGGAAAAACGCCATCGGGATAAAGACGGAGATCAGCACGAGCGTGATGCCGATGATCGCGCCGGTAATCTGGCCCATGGCCTTCTTGGTCGCTTCCTTCGGCGAAAGCCCCTCTTCGGCCATGATGCGCTCGACGTTCTCGACCACGACGATGGCATCGTCCACCAGAATGCCGATCGCCAGCACCATGCTGAATAGCGTCAGCATGTTGATCGAAAGACCCATGAGCAGAAGGATGATGCAGGTACCGAGAAGCGCGATCGGCACCACGATCGTCGGAATGACCGTGTAGCGAATATTCTGCAGGAACAGGAGCATGATCAGGAAGACCAGCACCACCGCTTCGAGTAGCGTGATGATGACTTTCTGGATCGACGCCTGCACGACCGGCGTCACGTCATAGGGAATTTCGTATTTGATATTCGCCGGGAAGAAATTGGAAAGCTCCGCCATCTTGGCGCGAACGGCATTCGCGGTAGCCAGCGCATTGCCGCTCGGCGCAAGCAGCACGGAAAGGCCCGCGACCTGTTTGCCGTCCTGGCGCGTGTTG
>DAORMJ010000008.1:0-20673 GCA_035440445.1 Xanthobacteraceae bacterium | reverse complement strand
CCCGCCGAGTTCGATGCGCGCGACATCGCGCAGCCTTACCGTGGAGCCATCGGCATTCGCGCGCAGCACGATCGCGCCGAATTCCTCGGGAAGCTGCAACTGCCCCTTCACGAGCACCATCGCCATGATCTGCTGTGAGTCAGGACTCGGCTCCGCGCCGATCGCGCCGGAAGCAACCTGCGCGTTCTGGGCCGTGATGGCGCGCGTCACGTCGTCGGCCGTGAGATTGTAACCGACGAGCTTCGCCGGATCGATCCAGACCCGCAGCGAACGCTCGGTCGAATAGAGCGTGACACGCCCGACACCGGGAATGCGCCGCAGTTCGCCTTCGATGTTGCGCATCATGAAGTCGCCGAGACCGACTTCATCCTGGCTGTTGTCGGTGGAGGTCAGCGTGATGATCTGGAGCACCGCGCTCGAGGCTTCCTCGATCAGAATGCCCTGCTGCATCACCGCGCGCGGCAGCCGCGCCTCTACGCGCTTGATGCGGTTCTGGACTTCCACCGAAGCGCTTTCGGTGTTCGTGCCGGGCACGAAGTTCGCGATAATTTCGACCTGACCGAGCGAGTCGCTGGTCGATTCGAAGTTGAGAATGCCGGCCGCGCCGTTCAGTTCTTCTTCGATCAGCTTGGTGACGCTGTTGTAGAGATTTTCCGGCGACGAGCCGGGATAACTGGTGCTGATCGAAATCGAGGGCGGCGCAATGATCGGATATTGCGCGACCGGCAAATTCGGAATGGCGAGCAACCCGCCGAGACATATCAGGAGGGCCACGACCCACGCGAAGATGGGCCGGTCGATAAAGAAACTTGGCATAGTCAGTCCGTCAGCGGATCGTATCCGGACCCTTTACGGATGCGTCCTGCCGCTGTCCGTTGGGGCGTTGCGCTGTCGGGCTCCAGGCCGTGGGTGCTACGATGTCGCCTGCCACGAATTTCTGGAAGCCGTCGACAATGACGCGGTCTCCGGTCCGCAGACCGTCTTCGACGAGCCACTGGTTCGAAACCGTTCTGCCAAGACGCACCGGCTGCACGACCGCGCGATTGTCACCGCGCACGACGTAAACCTCGCTGTCGCCGGCATCGTTGCGGCGGATCGCCTGCTGCGGGACCGCGACCGAATCCGGATCGATGCCCTGCACGATCTGCACACGAAGATACATGCCGGGAAGCAACTCGCCGGCAGGGTTCGGAAACTCGCCGCGCAACCGCACCTGCCCCGTGGTCGGATCGACCGTGGTATCGGAGAAGAGGAGCTTGCCATCGAACGGATAGACGTCGCCGTTATCCATGATCAGCCGCGCCGTAGCGGCCTGCGCACCGGCATTTTCGAGGTCGCCCTTGGCAAGCGCACGCCGGAGCGCGCTCATTTCCGCGACCGATTGCGTGAAGTCCACATAGACGGTTTGCAACTGCTGGATCGTCGCAAGATGCGTGACGTCGCCCTGATGACCGACCAGCGCGCCTTCGGTGACGAGCGCGCCGCCGATGCGGCCCGTGATCGGCGCGCGGATCATCGTATGCTCGAGATTGATTTTCGCCCGCTCGACGTCGGCGCGGCGCGCCTGCACGTCCGCACGCGCCTGATAGAGATTGGCCTGCGCGGTTTCGAACTGCGCCTGCGAAGCGGTCTGCGTCTCCATCAGCTTGTTGATGCGCCCCATGCTGAGTTCTTCGCGCGTAAGCACCGCCTCCGCGCGCAAGAGTGCTGCCTCCGCGGCCTTCAGCTCGACCTGATACTGCGCAGGATCAAGACGGTAGAGCACGTCTCCGGCTTTGACTTCGGCACCCTGCTGAAAGGTGCGCTCGATCACGATGCCTGCAATACGCGCGCGCACCTCGGCAATGCGGGTGGACGTGATACGGCCGGGAAGCTCGCGCACGTAAGGCCGCGCGGCCTGCTCGACCACGATGATCCCGACCTCCTGCGGCCGGGAGGGCTCCGCTGAGGGCGTCGCCGGCGCTTCAGAACAACCGGCGACTCCGATGGCCAAAAGCAGCAGTGATGCGGCTGCTGACGCTACGCCCTTGCCTGACTGGATCGGACTGCGATGGGACATGGTGATGCTGCTGTTTCCTGACGATTCATTCATCTGTCATGGAATATTGCAGCGCACCGGCTGTTGCAACGCACAAAAGTAGGCGCAACCTGCTGAAATTGCTTTGCAAATGTGCATGCCCTCCGTAGCTTCCGGGACCATGTGACCGGCCGGTAACGCTAAGGCACTGAATAAAATAGGTAATTAGGGCTGCCTGAATTTGAGCGCGAGACCACGCCTCACCGTGAAACCACGATGAGTCCGAATGTCACGCGGGGCCGGGCGACCAGCCGGGCTTTACGACCCGAGTGCCGCCTCAATCGCGCGCAGCGCCTCGTCTGCCTTGCCACCGTCGGGTCCACCTGCCTGCGCCATGTCAGGCCGGCCGCCGCCGCCTTTGCCGCCCAGCGCTTCCGCGCCTTTACGCACAAGATCGACCGCGCTGAACTTTGCGGTGAGATCCGGCGTCACGCCGACCACGATGCCGGCCTTGCCGTCGCCGGTAACGCCCACGATCGCGACCACGCCGGAGCCGACCTGCTTCTTGCCTTCATCGACGAGGCTCTTCAGGTCCTTGATCTCGATGCCCTCGACCGCGCGCGCAAACAGCTTCACGTTGCCGATGTTCTTGATGACATCCGCATCACCCGACTTGCCGCCTCCGCCCATGGCGAGCTTCTTCTTCGCATCGGCCAGTTCGCGCTCGAGTTTCTTGCGCTCGTCGAGGAGTGCGGCAAGCCGCGCCGGCGTTTCCGCGATCGAAGACTTCAGGAGCGCGGTAACTTCATCGAGGACCCGGCTTTCCTCGCGCAACATCTTGCGCGCACCTTCGCCGGTCGTTGCTTCGATACGGCGGACACCACCTGCGACGCCGCTTTCGGCCGTGATTGCGACCAAGCCGATGTCGCCGGTGCGACCAACATGCGTGCCGCCGCAAAGCTCGACGGACCAGCCGAGCGTATTGCTGCCGGGCGCATTGCCCATCGCAACCACGCGGACTTCGTCACCGTATTTTTCACCGAACAGCGCACGCGCACCTGATGCGCGCGCCTCTTCGATGCCCATGACGCGCGTTGTCACCGGCGAGTTCTGCAACACATAGCCGTTTGCCATCGCTTCGATCTTCGCAATCTCGTCCTGCGTGATCGCTTTGGGATGCGAGAAGTCGAAGCGCAGCCGGTCCGGCGCAACCAGCGAACCTTTCTGCGCGACGTGATCGCCGAGCACCTGCCGCAGCGCCTCGTGCAGAAGATGCGTCGCGGAGTGGTTGCGGCGGATCTCGGAGCGGCGGAAGTGATCGACTTTCAGCTCGAGCGGCTTGCCGACTTCCAGCGTGCCTTCCTCGACCTTGCCGTAATGGACGAAAAGATCGCCGGCCTTCTTCTGCGTATCGGTGACCCTGAACTTCACCTTCTCGCCGGTCAGCATGCCGGTGTCGCCGACCTGACCGCCGCTCTCGCCGTAGAACGGCGTCTGGTTCAGCACGACCGCACCCTCTTCGCCTGCTCTCAGCGACGTGACTTGCGCGCCGTCCTTGATCAGCGCGCTGACAACGCCTTCGGCGGATTCGGTTTCGTAGCCCAGGAATTCGGTCGCCCCTAGCTTGTCACGCAGGCCGAACCAGATCGTCTCCGCCGCAGCATCGCCGGAGCCTTTCCAGCTTTCGCGCGCCTTGGCCTTCTGCTTTTCCATCGCCGCTTCGAACGACTTGGTGTCGACGCTGATGCCGCGGGGTTTGAGCGCGTCCTGTGTGAGGTCGAGCGGGAAACCATAGGTATCGTAGAGCGTGAAAGCGGTCTCGCCGCTGAAGCTGTCGCCTTTCTTAAGCGGCTTCGATTCCGCTTCGAGCATCGCAAGCCCGCGCTCGAGCGTTTTGCGGAAGCGAGTCTCTTCGAGCTTCAGCGTCTCCGTGATCAGCGGCTCCGCGCGCACGAGTTCGGGATAGGCCGAGCCCATCTCGCGCACCAGCGCCGGCACGAGGCGATACATCAGCGGGTCGCGCGCGCCGAGGAGTTCGGCATAGCGCATGGCGCGGCGCATGATGCGGCGAAGCACGTAACCACGCCCTTCGTTCGACGGCAGAACGCCGTCGGCGACGAGGAACGACGACGCGCGCAGATGATCCGCGATCACTCGATGCGCTGCACGGTTCTCGCCGGCCGCCTTGACGCCGGTCGCATCCTCGCTTGCGCGGATCAGGTTGCGGAACAGATCAGTGTCATAGTTCGAATAGACGCCCTGCATGATCGCGGAGACGCGCTCGAGGCCCATGCCGGTATCGATCGAAGGACGCGGCAGGTCGATCCGCTCTTCCGGCGTGACCTGCTCGTATTGCATGAAGACGAGGTTCCAGAATTCGAGGAAACGGTCGCCGTCTTCGTCGGGACTGCCCGGAGGTCCGCCCTGCAGCTTGTCACCCTGATCGATGAAAATTTCCGAGCACGGACCGCAAGGGCCCGTGTCGCCCATGGCCCAGAAGTTGTCCGAAGTCGGAATGCGGATGATGCGGCTTTCGGGCAGGCCCGCGATCTTCTTCCAGAGATCGAAGGCCTCGTCGTCGGT
The DNA here is from genome assembly GCA_035440445.1 of Xanthobacteraceae bacterium. GTDB lineage: Bacteria > Pseudomonadota > Alphaproteobacteria > Rhizobiales > Xanthobacteraceae. Next base: position 16,073 of record DAORMJ010000008.1, on the reverse strand, counting down.
GTGATAGACGGTGACGAGTAGCTTGTCTTTCGGCAGATCGAAATTCTTGGTGCAGAGATTCCACGCCAGTTCGATCGCGCGCTCCTTGAAGTAGTCGCCGAACGAGAAGTTGCCGAGCATCTCGAAAAAGGTGTGGTGGCGCGCGGTGTAGCCGACATTGTCGAGATCATTGTGCTTGCCGCCGGCGCGCACGCATTTCTGCGAGGTGGTCGCCTTGTTGTACGACCGCTTCTCGACACCGGTGAAGACGTTCTTGAACTGCACCATGCCCGCGTTCGTGAACATGAGCGTCGGGTCGTTGCGCGGCACGAGCGGCGAGGACGGCACGATCTCGTGTCCGTTCTTCGCGAAGTAATCGAGAAAGGTCGACCGGATTTCGTTAACGCCACTCATGATTTCGGCTGGCTCTTCAAAGGGCTGGTCTTAAGGAACTGGGCGAGAAGTCTCTAGCCGAGGCAGCCGTTCGGGTCGAGCGGAACCACGCTTTCCGGAAAATGCCCTCAAAAATCGGGAATGCATCGAAAAGGAGCGATGCGAAGCCACGCACCACACCACTTCGGTCAAGTGCCTTCCGGAAGCGGCCAAAATCCACAACGCCGCTAGAAGCACTGCGCGCCGGTCCCGCCCGGATTTCGCCAGCAGGACAGCGCTCCGGAGAAACACCAGATGGGCGAAGCGCTTCAAAAAAGGAGCGACGCGGCCCCTTGCCGGGCGGGGAAAGCCGGAAGCAAGGAGACCGCGTCCCGAAACCGGAGCGCTGGGCAGGAGCGGTCCGGGCATTTCCGAGGCCAAACGCTTTTGCGAAAAATCTCAGCCTTCCAGGGAAGTGCCCGGGCATACGGGCATACCGTGGCGGCGGCTCCACCGCCCGGCCGGTACGGGCGAACTCACCCGGCCGGAGCGGTTAGATTCTCGAAAAGCAGCGGCAGGCTAAATCAGGCCTCGGCTGCTTCGTCGTCTTCGTCGTCGGCCTGATCCAGGATCTGCTCGGCGACGAGACCGGAATTGGCGCGAACCGCAGCCTCGATGGCGGCAACGATCGCGGGATTCTCTTTGAGGAAGGACTTGGCGTTCTCGCGGCCCTGCCCGAGGCGCTGGCTGTCATAGGAGAACCAGGCACCGGATTTCTCGACCACGCCCGCCTTGACGCCGAGATCGATGATCTCGCCCATCTTGGAGACGCCCTCGCCATACATGATGTCGAATTCGACCTGCTTGAAGGGTGGCGCGACCTTGTTCTTCACCACCTTCACGCGGGTCTGGTTGCCGATCACCTCGTCGCGCTCCTTGATCGCGCCGATGCGGCGGATGTCGAGGCGAACGGAGGCGTAAAACTTGAGCGCATTGCCGCCGGTCGTGGTTTCCGGCGAGCCATACATGACGCCGATCTTCATGCGGATCTGGTTGATGAAGATGACCATGGTGTTCGACTTGGAAATCGAAGCCGTGAGCTTGCGGAGCGCCTGGCTCATCAGGCGGGCCTGGCTGCCCGGCTGCACGTCGCCCATTTCACCGTCGAGTTCTGCCCGCGGCACAAGTGCCGCGACCGAGTCGACCACGAGCACGTCGATCGCGCCGGAGCGCACCAGCGTATCGGCGATCTCGAGCGCCTGCTCGCCGGCGTCGGGCTGCGAAACCAGCAGGTTCTCTATATCGACGCCGAGCTTCTTCGCATAGATCGTGTCGAGCGCGTGTTCCGCGTCGATGAAGGCACAGGTGCCGCCGACCTTCTGGGCTTCGGCGATGGTGTGCAGCGCCAGCGTGGTCTTGCCGGAGGATTCCGGTCCGTAGATTTCGATCACGCGGCCGCGCGGCAGTCCGCCGACACCGAGCGCGATATCGAGCCCGAGCGAGCCGGTCGAGATAACCTGAACGCCTGCAGGCTTATCGCTCTTGCCCAGCTTCATGATCGAGCCTTTGCCGAAGGCGCGTTCGATCTGAGACAGGGCGGCGTCGAGGGCCTTAGATTTATCCACGGAATTGCTTTCTACGACTCGGAGCTGGGCTGCTGACATAACACGGGTCTCCCGGTGCCCGGAGGCTGCCGCCTCGGGGGTCCCGCCCATCCAGAACGGAACAAGGACAATGTACCTTGTTTGTTCTATGTTCGCAATACGTTCTAATTGGGTTGTGGAAGGGCAAGAACCCCTATGGTTAGTAAATCCTTAACGCCCAGCGGCCGTGCGGAGCGGCGGAGACGGGCAAAACCGGACGCGCGCCCGATTCTTGCGAATCTCACCGCCCCATCATCATCCGAGCCACGTTCTCCGCGATCATCATGGTTGGGGCGTTGGTATTGCCGGCGATGATCGCGGGCATGATCGAGGCGTCCACCACCCGCAGCCCCTCGACCCCGCGCACCTTCGCTTCGGGATCGACCACGGATGTCCCGTCCTTCCCCATCCGGCAGCTTCCGACCGGGTGATAGATCGTCTCGGCCCGCGCGCGGATGTCTTCGATCAGCGCCTCGTCCGCCTGCACCTGCGGACCGGGCAGCAGTTCGGCCCTGATGTGCTTCTTCATCGAAGGCGCTTCCAGCACGCGCCGCGCGAGCTTGAGCCCGTTGAGGAGCACGGCCATATCGTCGGCATGGCTCAGGTAATTCGCTTCGATCCGGGGCGGCGCAGCCGGATCGGCGCTGCCGAGTGAGATGCGGCCCCTGCTCTTCGGCAGGAGATCGCAGACATGCAGCGTCACGCCATAGCCGAACATCGTCTTCCGCCCGTGATCGCGCAGGAGACACGGCAGAAAATGAAACTGCAGGTTCGGCCGCTCGCGCGCGGGATCGGACTTCACGAAGCCGCCCGCCTCCGCGACGTTGGAGGTGAGCTCGCCGCTCTTGTGCCGCGCGTAATGCCATGACGAGCGGAGCACGCGCGGCAACAGCCCCGGCGCAACCCCGATCGCGGTGCTGTCGCGGGTTTTCGCCAGCACGCAGACGTCCAGATGATCGGCGAGGTTCTCGCCAACCTCGCGCGCATCATGCACCACCGCGATCCCGTGCCGCGAAAGTTCTTCGCCCGGCCCGATCCCGGAAAGCAGCAAAAGCTGCGGCGATCCCACCGCGCCTGCGCACAGGATTACTTTGCCGCCGGGATTGAGGCGCAGCACGCGCCCGCGCAATTGCAGCCCGGATGCGCGGCGGCCTTCGAACAGCACGCGCTCCACCAGCGCGCCGGTTTCAACGGTCAGGTTCGCGCGGCCGCGCACCGGCTCCAGAAACGCCCGCGCACTCGAAAAGCGCCTGCCGTCTCTCTGCGTCACCTGATAGAGCCCGACGCCTTCCTGGCTCGTACCGTTGAAGTCGGCGTTCTCCGGAATCTGGCATTCGACCCCGGCCTCGACGAAAGCCCGCGACAGCGGATTGGGATGGCGCAGATTGCAGACATTGAGAGGCCCATCGCTGCCGTGATGGCCGTCCGCAATCGCCTCGTTGCCTTCCATGGCGATGAAGAGTTCGCGCACGCGACGCCAGCCCCAATCGGAGCCCGCGGCGGCTTCCCAGCCGTCGTAATCCGCCGGATGTCCGCGCATATAGATCATCGCATTCACGGAGCTGGAACCGCCGAGCGTCCTGCCGCGCGGCCAGTAGAGGCGGCGATTGTTGAGCTCTCGCTCCGGCTCGGTGTTGAAGTTCCATTTGATGCTGCGCGTTTTCGCAAGCAGCGCGAGACCAAGCGGAATATGAATCACCGGGCTTTTATCGGGCGGCCCCGCCTCGACCAGACAGACGCGTTTGCCCGCATCGGCGGAAAGGCGGTTCGCCATCACGCATCCCGCCGAACCCGCACCGACGATGATCGCGTCGTACATGGCGCTAGCCCAGAAAGCGTTTGGCGAGATCGATCAGGCGTCGCGCACGGCCCTCGTAAGGCGGAAAGATCAGCGTCAGCAGCGAGAAGCGATTGCGCAGCACCGCGCGCTCGTGGCTGAAAGCGCGAAAACCATACTCGCCGTGCGCAGCGCCGATCCCCGAATTGTTCACGCCGCCGAAAGGCAGCCCGGCGTGGCTATATTGCATGACCGTTAGATTGACGCCTGCTCCACCTGATGTCGTCGCATTAAGGATATGCCGCACGCGCGCCTTGTCCCGGTCGAAGACATAGAGCGCAAGCGGCTTCGGCCGCGCATTGATGCGCGCGAGCACCGGCTCGATGTCGTCATAGGTCATCACCGGCAGGATAGGGCCGAAGATTTCCTCGCGGTCGATTTCCATTTCCGGCGTGATCGCCTCGATCAGCGTCGGCCCGATCGCGCGGCCTTCCACGTCACCGCCGGAAATCAGTTGCGCGCCCTTTGCCTTCGCGTCGTCCAGCAGACCCGTGAGCCGCGCTGCATGTTGCTCGTTCACGATCTTCGCCAGATGCGGGCTCGCCGCACCGCTGCCATAGGCTTTCGCGATTTCCGCGCGCAGCGCCTCCAGGAAACGCTCCTTGATCGCGCGATGCACGAACAGATGATCCGGCGCAATGCAGGTCTGTCCGGCATTGACGAACTTGCCGAACAGAATCCATTTCGCAGCCTGTTCGATATTCGCGTCCGGACCTACAATGGTCGGAGACTTGCCGCCGAGCTCCAGCGTCACCGAGGTTAGGTTCTTCGCCGCCGCCGCCATGACGATGCGGCCGACCGCCGGACTGCCGGTGAAGAAGATATGATCGAAGGGCAGCGCGAGCAGCGCCTGCGAAGCGTCCTTACCGCCTTCGATGACGGTCACGAGATCGGGCGGAAATGTTTCCGCGATCATGCGCGCAATCAGCGCCGAGGTTGCCGGCGTCATCTCGGAAGGTTTCAGGATCGCGCTGTTGCCCGCCGCAAGACAGGAAACCAGCGGCCCGAGGCACAGATTGAACGGATAATTCCACGGCGCGATGATGAGGCAGACGCCGCGCGGCTGCGCCATGACCTGCGCGGTGGTGCCGAAGGTCGCAAGCGAAGGCAGAGCGCGCTTCGGCTTCATCCAGCCCCGCAGATGCCGCGAGGTGTGACGGATTTCCTGCATCACCGGCAGGATTTCGCTTAAGATAGTTTCCGCTTCGGGCTTGCCGAAGTCCTGTTGAAGCGCGGCGATGATCGCGGCTTCATGCTTGCGGATGGCATCGGCCAGCTTGCGCAGCGCCTCGCGGCGTTCGGCAAGTCCGAATGCAAGCCTTCGCTCATCGACTTTCGCCCGCTGCGCGGCGAAGGCCGCGCTGATGGCATCGCTTTGGCCTGCTCTGTCCATGACGTCCACCTGCCGCGGACGATTCTACTTATTCGGCAGCCCGTCAAATGAGGGTATTCCCTCCGCAATCAGATGGAACGGTTGTTTGTCCTTCGTGAAGATCGCCATTTTCGGCGCATAGGCGGAGGCCGGATCGTCGAGCGTGCCGATCTTGAGCACGACCGCGGGCAGCCCGGGCCTGCGCGTCACGATATGCGTGCCGCATTCGGCGCAGAATTCGCGCGTCACGGCGTTATCGATATCCGCGCGCGTGAATTGCTTCGGCGTGCCCTTGGTGTAACGAAAGCCGTCCGCCGGCATCAGCATGAACAGGTTCGGCGCGCCGCCCGTGACATATTGGCATTCGCGGCAATGGCATTGCGCCTTGAGCATCGGCTTGCCTTCCGCCGCGTAGCGCAACGCGCCGCAATAACATCCGCCTTCGAGCGACATGGTTTCGTCCCCTTTGCTGATCGCGGGCTCGTGAAGCAGCAACCCGCGAACTTTCCGCTATGATGAAAGCCTGAGGCGGAGGGTCAAGAGCATGCGCGCCAATCTGCCCTGCACTTTTATCGTGTCTGCGTTTGTTGCGTTCGCCGCGACGTCAACTGCAACCGCGCAGCAGAACACATCGCAATATACGTCCGTGGCTACCAAAGGCTGCCAGAAATTCGACGTCACCAAAGCCGAAGACAACGAACTTGGCGCGAGCTTCGCCTGCAAGGGCGTTCCTGGCTTTTCGGTCGTCGTCGCGGAAGACGACCTGCGCACGACAGTCTCCATCGGCAACAACCGCAAGCATGCGCAGGAGCAGCCTGCATTCTCGCAAGGCTTCTCGCCGTTCAATTCGGTGCATGACACGCTGGAATGGCGGATCGACGCCGCAACGAAAAAGCCGATCGCGACCATCCAGCGCTGGTTCATCGCAGAGAACAGTGATCTGGATAAAACTGATCGCCCGAAGACCGTTGGTCTGCTCGTGGTGACACGCACACCGCCCGGCGCGTCTTGCCACGTTGCCTATATCGACGTGCGCGCGAATGAAAATCCGAACGCGCTGGCACAGAAAGCAGCCGACGAACTCGCGGCGAAGTTCGACTGCAAGAACGACCGCATTCATTTCATCGGCAACAAAGGCCGCGCTGCGGAACTCGCGGGCATGAAATAGTATCCTCCTCATGGCCCGGCTCCTCCTGCGCGATGGAACTTCGGTTCCCCCTCGCGGGTTATGGTTCCGGAGCATGCGGGGGAATTGCAATTCATGACATGGCAACAAGGTGCAGCCTTCGGCCTGATCGGGCTGATGATGGCGGCATTCGTCTGGGGCAAGTTTCGCTATGATCTCGTTGCCATGGTCGCGCTGCTTACGGCGGTGCTGATCGGAATCGTTCCCGCCGACAAGGCATTCTCCGGCTTCTCCGACGACATCATCGCCATCGTCGCAAGCGCGCTCGTGGTCAGCACCGCGGTCGCGCGCTCCGGCATCGTCGAGCGCATGCTGAAGCCGCTCGCGCCCTGGCTCACCAACACCAGCATTCAGGTCGTGGTGCTCTCCGGCACGGTCGCCGCACTCTCCGGCTTCGTGAAGAATATCGGCGCGCTCGCCATGCTGATGCCGGTCGCTTTCGCGCTCGCGCGCAAGAACGAGACCTCGCCTTCGGTCTTTCTGATGCCGATGGCCTTCGGGTCGCTTCTCGGCGGCATCGTCACGCTGGTCGGCACGTCGCCGAATATTCTCGTCTCCCGCGTCCGGCAGGAAATCACCGGCGAACCGTTCTCCATGTTCGACTTCACGCCGGTGGGCGTCATTCTCGCCGCAGCCGGTATTGTCTTTCTGGCATTCGGCTGGCGGCTCCTGCCGAAGAACCGCAAGGGCGCGGCTTCCATCGAGGCCGCCTTCAATCTCGAGGGCTATACCACCGAAGCCGTGGTGCAGGCCGGCACCGATACGGTCGGCAAAACCGTGGGCCAACTCGAGAAGCTTTCGGGTCAGGACGTCGAAGTGCTGATGCTGGTGCGCAAAGGCGGCCGCCGTTACGCGCCGACGGAAAAAACCGAACTGCGCGCCGGCGACGTGCTGTTACTCGAAGGCGAACCGGACGCGCTTGAGCGCATCGTCGCCGACGCCAAACTCACGCTTGCCACCGCAAGCAGCCGCAAATCGAAAAAGGAAACCGACACGCCCGCCGACGACATGGGCGTGATGGAAGCGGTCGTCACCGCCGACTCACAGCTCGTCGGCTCGAACGCGCAGCAGTCGAAGCTCTATCACAAGCATGGCGTGACCCTGATCGCGGTGAGCCGCGCAGGCGCGCGCGTGACGTCGCAATTGCGTGCGCTGCGGCTGCGGGCGGGCGATGTCGTCGTGCTGCGCGGAAACCTGAACGACATGCCCGAAGTCCTCGGCGAACTCGGCATGCTGCCGCTCGCCGAACGCTCGGTGCCGCTCGGCAGCACGCGGCGCAGCATCATGCCGGTCGTCGTGCTCGCGGCGGCGATGCTGCTCGTCGCCTTTGGCTATCTGCCCATTGCGATCGCCTTCTTCGGCACCGCCGTCGTGCTTCTCCTGATCCGCTCGATCACGCTGAAGGAAGCCTATGCCGCGGTCGAATGGCCGATCCTCATTCTCATCGGCTCGCTGATCCCGGTGTCGGATGCGTTGCGTTCGACCGGCGGCACCGAAGTGATTGCCTCTCTACTCTCGCAGACCGGCGACTATCTCAACGGCTACGCCGCGCTGCTGCTCATCATGGCGGCGGCCATGGCGGTCACACCATTCTTGAACAATGCCGCAACCGTGCTGGTCATGGGGCCGATCGCGGCTGCCTTTGCGACCAAGCTCGGCTACCGGCCCGATCCCTTTCTGATGGCGGTCGCGATTGGTGCGGCCTGCGACTTCCTCACGCCGATCGGCCACCAGTCGAATACGCTGGTGATGGGACCGGGCGGCTATCGCTTCGGGGATTACTGGCGGCTCGGCTTGCCGCTTTCCATTCTCGTACTCGCGCTCGGCGTGCCGCTGATCGCGCTGTTTTGGCCGCTAGTGAAATAACTCGCTAGAACTTCTCGATCCACGGACGCAGATCCATCTCGTGCGTCCACGCGCTGCGGTCCTGATTGTGCAGGTACCAGTAATTCTCCGCGACCTGGCCGGGATCGAGAATTCCGTCCCGCTCCTTGAGCTTGTATCGCTCCGGAAACATCTCGCGAATGAAAGCGGTATCGATCGCGCCGTCGATCACGACATGCGCGACATGGATGCCTTCGGGCCCGAGTTCGCGCGCCATGCTTTGCGCGACCGCGCGCAACGCATGTTTGCCGGCGGAGAAAGCCGAGAAACCTGAAGCGCCGCGCAGGCTCGCCGTAGCACCCGTGAAAATGATCGTGCCGCGTTTGCGCGGCACCATGACCTTTGCCGCCTCGCGCCCCATCAGGAAGCCGCCGAAGCACGCCATCTCCCAGACTTTGAAGAACACGCGCGAGGTCGTCTCGCGGATCGGGAAATTCACGTTCGCGCCGATGTTATAGACCGCGACCTCGATCTCGCCGATGTCGCGCTCGATCTCCTCGAAGAGCGCAATCATCTGCTCTTCCTTGCGCGCATCATTGCCGAAGCCGCGCGCCTTGCCGCCCTCAGCCTCGATATGCCGGACCAGAGGCTCGAGCTTGTCGGCATGCCGCCGCGTCATGCAGGCGACGTAGCCTTCCTTCGCGAAACGCCGCGCGATCGCGCCGCCCGTCGCATCCCCTGCGCCGATCACCAACGCTACTTTATCGGCCATCTTTGTCCTCGCATTTCTTGACAGCGTGGCGCTCACCACAGGAACCTGTCAATAAACGCGCACGTAAAAGCAGCCATGCGCGAATAAAGGAGGAAACAGTGAAGCGCCTCGAGTTCTTTTTCGATTTCGGCAGCCCGACCACCTATCTCGCGCATACGCAGATGCCGGGGATCGCAGAGCGTACCGGCGCGGAGGTCGCCTATCGCCCCATGCTGCTCGGCGGCGTCTTCAAGGCCACCGGCAACCAGTCGCCCGTGACCCTTCCCGCCAAAGCAAAATGGATGGGCAGCGACCTGCAGGCTTTCGCGCGCCGCTATGGCGTGCCCTTCGAGCGAAACCGCTGGTTTCCGATCAACACCATCACGCTGATGCGCGGCGCGGTCGCCATGCAGAAGCAGGGTCGCTTCGCACCTTATGCCGATGCGATCTTCCACGCCATGTGGGTCGAGCCGCAGAACATGAACGACCCGCAAGTCGTTGGCGCGGTGCTGACCAAAGCCGGCTTCGATCCGCAAGCGTTGCTGGCCGCGATCGAGGACCAGAGCGTAAAGGATGAGCTTCGCACCAATACCGAGGAAGCGGTTTCGCGCGGCGTCTTCGGCGCACCGACCTTCTTCGTCGGCGAGAGGATGTTTTTCGGACAGGACCGGCTGGACTTCGTCGAGGAAGAATTGAGAAGCTAGTTCTGCTGCAATTCTTCCTTCACCGCCTTCACGAGCCCGACGAGATCGAACGGCTTCGGCAGGAAGCTGAACTCTTCGCCCGGAAGCTGCTCCGCAAGTCCCTCCGAATAGCCTGAAGCAAAGATCACCTTGGTCTTCTTCAGGTTGGCCTTGCGCATTTCCTTAAGCATGGTCGGCCCGTCCATGAGCGGCATCATCACGTCGGAAACGATGATGTCGATATTGCCGTCCTCGCGCTTTGCGACTTCGAGCCCCTCTTCGCCGTCCGCCGCCTCAAGCACGGTGAAACCGCGCATGGTCAGCGCATGCGTCGCGAAGCGGCGCACGCCGTCTTCGTCCTCGACGAGCAGCACCGTGCCGCGCCCGGTAAGATTGACCGGCTTTGCTTCATTCGCGGCCTTGGTCTGCAGCGCATCGCGCGCCGCCGCCAGTTCGCCCTCGGCCGGCACATAGCGCGGCAGGAACATGCGGAACGCCGTGCCCTTGCCGATCTCGCTATCGACATAGATGAAGCCGCCCGACTGCTTCACGATGCCATAGACCGCGGCAAGTCCGAGGCCGGTGCCTTTGTTCTTGTCCTTGGTCGTGAAGAACGGCTCGAAAATCTTGCTGACGATCTCGGGCGCAATACCCGTGCCGGTATCGGCCACTTCGATCATCACGTATTCCGCAGGCGGCATGCCGTCGTAGCGGAACTTGCGCGACTCTTCCGCCGTCACGTTCGTCGTCGAAATCTTCAGCGTGCCGCCGTTCGGCATGGCGTCGCGCGCATTGGCGGCGAGATTGATGAGCACGCGCTCGAGCTGGTTGATATCGGCCTTCACCGGCCACAGGTCGCGGCCATAGGTGGTTTCGATTTTCACCTTCTCGGCGACGACACGGCGCATCAATCCGTTTGCGAGATCCGAGATCACGTCGCTGATCTGCAACATCTCGGGGACGAGCGTTTCGCGCCGCGCAAACGCAAGCAGTTGCCGCACGAGCGCCGCCGCGCGCGTGCCGTATTGGCGAATTTGGTTCAGTTCCTGGAAACCCGGATCGGTCGGCCGCACCTTCACCAGCAACAGGCTGGCATTGCCGATCATGGTCGTGAGCACGTTGTTGAAGTCGTGCGCGATGAAGCCCGCGAATTCGCCGATCGCCTGCATCTTCTGCGCCTGCGCGAAAGAAAGCTCGAGCTTCTTTTCTTCGCTGGTGTCGATCCCATGCACGATCGCCGCCTCGCCTTCCTCGCCGGAATCCTGCTCCACCGGCGTCACGAAGAAGCGCACGAAGCGGCCTTCCTGCCCCTTGAGCGGCAGTTCGACTTCGTGCTGCGCGCTCTTTCCTTCCAGTACGCCGTTCAGGAGCGCCTCGAGCTTCGCGCGATCGGCCTGCGGCACGAACGAAGACACGGTTTGCCGTGCGCCCTTTTCGTCCGCAGCCGGACCAAAGAGACGGGCAAAGGTCGCGTTCGAGTTCAGAATATGACCCGCGCGATCAACGATCGCGATGGCTGCCGGCGAATTGTGGAAGAAACGCGCGAAGCGAACTTCGGCCGCGCGCAAGGCATCCTGCTTGTCTTCGCCCTTCGCGCGCGAAAGCACGAGCGTGCGCGAAACCCCGGGCGTTCCGTCGGACGCGAAAGCGACGCGATGCATGAGCCGCACCGGCAGGCTGGTGCCGTTCTTCCTGCGCAGGTCCATGTCGAGAAGTTCGGTCTTCACCTCGCCCGGCGCGGGCGCAAGGTTCGTGATCAGCGCCGCACTCGTGCCCTGCACGAGATCGGTGATCTTGAGCCCTTCGGCGCCGATTTCGGCAATGTCGTAGCCAAGCCAGGAAGCCAGCGTGGTGTTCAGGTAGCTCACGCGGCCCTGCGCGTCGGACGAGAAGAAACCTGCGGGTGCGTGGTCCAGAAAATCGATGGCATGTTGCAGCGACTGGAACGCGCTCTCCTGCTTTTCGCGTTCGCGCGTGATGTCGGCGAGCGTCCAGGCTGCGAGCTTGGCGTGACGGCCCTTGATGCCAAGCGGCCGCGAGCGGATACGGAACCAGCGCACGCCCGCGCCTTCGGCATTCGGCACCCGGATTTCTTCCGTGTGCGAGCGTGCGGCGTGCACCGCCTGCGCCAGACGATAGATCGCGTCCGCGACCGAAGGGTCGCTCGTGAACAGTCTTTCGACCGGGCGCACGTCGTCGGCATTTTCCGCGCCGGTCAGTTCCATGTACGCGCGGTTTGCGTAAAGCACGCGGCCTGACTGATCGACGATCGAGACGCCTTCGCTCCCTGAATCGGCGAGCGCTTTGGTGAGATCGTTCCGGCCCGCCCGGCCTGCGAACTCGATCACGCCGGAGGCATACGAAAACAGTGCAAAGACCCCGATCACCGACAGTGCGGCAAGCACCGCGATGATGTAGGGATCGGCCTGGTCGCGGCCGAGAAACAGAAGAAAGACCGCGGTCGAAACCAGCACGAAGGCGACGACGATCACAAGACCGATCGACCCGGTCGCCTGGATGCGGTCAACATTGACCGGTTCGTCGTCGTGAGGCGTCATTTGCCCCGTCTCCCGCGAAAGACCGTTAGCCGCCATACCCGTTTGCCTGAGAACGCCTTCAGTCCGCAAGGTCACCTCCGGCCGCCGCCGATTTGCTTGGAATTGCGCAGCTTCATCACATAGCCGATCAGTTCGGCCACCGCCTTGTAATGCTCGACTGGAATTTCCTGATCCATCTCGACCGCCTTGAACAGCGCACGCGCGAGCGGCGGATTCTGCACCACCGGCACGGCATGCCGGTAGGCGATCTCGCGGATCTTCAAGGCGATGTTGTCCTGTCCCTTGGCGACGCAGATCGGCGCGCCCATACCGGGCTCGTATTTAAGCGCGACGGCAAAGTGGGTCGGGTTCATCACGACCACGGTCGCGTCGGGAACTTCCGACATCATGCGCTTGCGCGAGCGCGACTGCCGGATCTGGCGCAGCTTCGCCTTGATGGTCGGATCGCCTTCCTGCTCCTTGAATTCCTGCCGCACGTCGCGCACCGACATGCGCAGGCGCTCGTACCAGCTATGGCGCTGCCAGAAATAATCGGCCGCCGCGACGAAGGCCATGATCGCCGTCACCGCCGCCATGATCTTCAGCGCGAGCGTGAAGGTGACATCCAGTGAAAGCGCGATCTCGCCATTGATGAGGAGCCCCATCCGCTCGACCTCGGAAGCGCCGATCACGTAGATCACGCTGCCGACGATCGCGAGTTTCAGCAGTCCTTTGACGAACTGCACCAGCGCCTGTTTCGAAAAAATGCGCTTGGCGCCCGCCAGGAGCGAAATGCGGTTGAGTTTCGGCGCGAGCGGCTCGGTGGTCCAGAGCAGACGGTGCTGCACCATGTTCCCCGCTGCCGCCGCGAGAACGAGAATACCGAGGATCGGGCCGATCGCGACCAACACCTGCCCGCACATGCGCAGGATCGCGCGCATCACGACGCTCGAATCCGTCGCGACGTGTAGGTTGCCGAGGATGTCGCGAAACGCGATGGCGAGCTTGTTCGCGGCAGGACCGCCCAGCATGAAAAACGCGAGCGTCGCGCCAAGCAGCAGGAACCAGGTGTTGACCTCCTGGCTCTTCGCAACCTCGCCGCGATTAATAGCGTCTTCGAGCTTTTTTGCGGTTGGGTCTTCTGACTTTTCGGTATCTTCGCTTTCGGCCATTTCGCACCTCTACCGCGCGAAGCCGAGCAGCACGGTTTCCAGATGTCCGAGAAAGCCGAGCATCACCGCACCGAGGAAAGCAAACAGCATGGCAAAACCGATCATCATGGAGATCGGAAGCCCGAGAAAGAAAACCTGCAATTGCGGCATCAGGCGCGCGAGAATGCCCAGGCCCAGATTGAACAGGAGGCCGAACACGAGAAACGGCGCGGCAAGCTGCACGCCGATCTTGAAAGCGCTCGAAATGATCGTGACCATGAGCTGCGTCACGTCGCCGGCCGGCATGAATTCGCCGGGACGAAACAGCGTGTAGCTATGATCCAGCGCGCCGATCGCGAGGTGATGCAGGTCGGTCGCAAAGATCAGCGCGACGCCGAGCATCGCAAGCAGGTTGCCGATCAGCATGCCCTGCTGACCCTGCGTCGGATCCACCGCCATGGCGAAGCCCAGGCCCATCTGGTTGGCGATGGTCGCGCCTGCGATCTCGAGCGCCGATAGCGTAAGGCGCGCGGTCATGCCGAGCACCGCGCCTACGATCACCTCCTGCACGAGCAGCGCGACGATGGGACCGAAGGTTGTCATCGGCACGGTCGGATAGCTGCCGCGATAGATCGGCAGCATCACGAGCGTCAGCAGCAGCGCGATCACGAGCCGGATGCGCATGGGAATGCCGCGCTCGCCGATGCCGGGCATCAGCATGGTCATGGTGCCGAGCCGCGCGAACATCAGCACGAAAGTGACCGCAAGCGCCGGAAGGAAAGAGATATTGACGGTCACGGACGCCCTGCCCCGGCCTTACCCGGTGATGATGCGGCTCGCGATGCGGCCCATATAGCCCTGCAGAAGATCGCCCATGAACGGCAGCGCCACGATCAGCGCGACGAAGATCGCGATGATCTTGGGCACGAACACGAGCGTCATTTCCTGAATCTGCGTGAGCGCCTGCACGAGCGAAATCGCGACGCCGACCACGAGCGCGACCACCATCAGGGGGCCGGCGACCCACAGCAGCGTCCAGATGCCGTCGCGTGCGACGTCGAGTACCTCTGCGCCATTCATCAGATCGGCATCCGCATGATTTCTTCGTAGGCCTGGATCATGCGATCGCGCACGGAGACCAGCGTTTCGACCGCGACCTCGGTTTCGGCAACCGCGGTTACGACGTCCACGAGATCGCCCTTGCCGTTCGCGGCGGCGAGCGCCTTGGCGTCCATCTGCTGGCCTTTGTTGGTCATCTCGCCGAGCACGTTCTGCAACAACTGGCCGAAACCATTGTCGCCGTTGGTCTTGGTCGGCGTGACGCCGTTGGCCGCGCGCTGGAGCGCGGCATAGGCATTGGCGGCAATCGATGGCGTGGTCATGCGTCAGCCCTCAATTCAGGTCCGGAGAATTTCGATGGTGCGCGCGATCATGCGGCGGGTGGCCGAGATCACGTTCAGGTTTGCTTCGTAGGAGCGCTGCGCCTCGCGCATATCCACGGTTTCGATCAGGGAATTGACGTTCGGATATTTCACATTGCCTGCGGCATCCGCTGCCGGATGCCCGGGCTCGTTGCGGACGGTGAATTCCGACTGATCGGTGCGGACATTGCCCATCTTGACGACGGTGGCCTGCAATTCGCGGTCGAAATTCGTCGAGAAGCTCGGCACGCGCCTGCGGTACGGATCGGCATTCGGCGTCTGCCCTGTGGAATTGGCATTCGCGATATTCTCGGCGATCACCCGCATGCGCCCGGATTGGGCGCGCAAACCGGTTGCGGCTATGAATATGGAACGCATGAAATCCATGACGTGACCTCACTTCTTTCCGATGGCCGCTTTGATGAGACCGAGCGAGCGCGAATAGAGCGTCGCGGCTGTTTGGTGATCGACCTGGTTCTGCGCGACGCGCATCATCTCTTCTTCGAGCGAGACCGAATTGCCGCGCGGCGTCACCTCGAACGGCTGGCTGCGATCGCTCTGAAAGCTCGGATCGCTTTGCGTAACGCCGGCGAGATGGCCGCTATTCGTCGAAATCATTTGCACGGAGGTCGACGCCTGCAGCTGGCGCGTAAAGTCCGTGGGTTTCAGATCCCGACCGCGATAGCCCGGGGTCTCGGCATTGGCGACGTTTTCCGCGAGCAGCCGCTGGCGCGTCTCAAGCCAGCGCATGCGGGTCTTCAGCATCGAGAAGAGCGGAAGTTCGGTGACTGCCATAAGCGCGATTCCGGCCGGCCCGGGCTGGACCGATAGGCAAGTGTTGCCGGGCTTATGGTTAACGCCGGGTTAAGAAGCCGGGCGGCGGTTCCGGCGCGGCGGGCGAAGCCCTCGGAATGCCTTGTTTTCCCGGCTCTGGTTAATCGGCGTTAACGATTTATTAGGCATATGGGCGGCATTTTTTGCCCGGCCCGTTAAGGAAGTGGCTCGCACATGTTGGATTCTCTATTTGGCGCTCAGCTCGGCACGACGGCGAAGTTCGTCATTGCCTTTGTTCTTGTCCTGGCCCTGATCGGCATTACCGCGCTTATTTTGAAGCGCTTCGGCAGCGGCCGTATGCCCTCCTCCGGCGGCGGCCGGAACCGCCAGCCCCGGCTTTCGGTGCTCGATTCGGCCGTGGTCGATGCCAAGCGCCGCCTCGTCCTGATCCGCCGCGACAACTCCGAGCATCTGCTCCTGATCGGCGGCCCCACCGACGTCGTGGTCGAAACCAACATCAACCGGACCGGCGCGCCGCAGATG
>DAORMJ010000007.1:149529-154868 GCA_035440445.1 Xanthobacteraceae bacterium | reverse complement strand
CGCGGCCGCTTGCCGTTCATCCCGAGGGCATTGGCGGTGAGCTCGAGGCGGCTATCGAACAGCACCCGGTCGGGCGCTGGCGCGTTGCGCAGGAAGCGGTTCTTGAGCGCCAGCGTGTAGTCGTACAGGGCGCCGTCGCTGCGCACGGCGTGCGTGTGCACGACGACGCCGCCCTCCGCAGTCAGTTCGATGCGCGTGTTGGAGAAATTGCCTTCCTGATAGATCACGCCGCCGCTCGGGTGAATCATCGAGGCCACGCCGACGCCGTGCAGCGGCTTGCTATGGCTGCGCTTCTCGTCCCATCCGATCATCCTGCCAGCCTCGCGCAGGCAATCGGTCAAACCGCAGGTACTGATGCGCCATTTCAGCGGAGTTACGTCTCCGGGCTGATTGGCCTGCGAGATGCGGTAGGCGAGCGGGTCGATGTTCAGGCGCGCCGCGATCTCGTCCATATGGCTCTCGATCGCCCAGATCGTGTGCGGCGCGCCCATGCCACGATATTGTCCGCCGGGCACCTTGTTGGTGTAAACGAGCTCGCAATCGTAATGCGCGCTTTCGATGCGATAGAGGCAGGTGGTGCGCTGGCGCGACGCGCCGACATAGGTCGGCGCATAGGCGGTATAGGCCCCGTTATCGATTTGCACCGAGACGTTCCGGTTCAAAATCCGGCCGTCTTCGGAGACCGTCGTCCTGATGCGGATGCGCTTGGCGTGATCGGTCTTGCCGCTGACGAACTCATCGCGACGGTTCAGCGTGATCTTGACCGGCCGCCGCGCCTTGATCGAAAGCATGGCCGCAAGCGCTTCCTGCTCGCAAACTTTCGATTTTCCGCCGAAGCCGCCGCCGACCTCGACGGAGCGGATGCGCACTTTCTTCTCATCCAAGCCGGTGACGTGCGCGACTTCCTTCCGGATGAAGTAGGGCGCCTGCGTCGCGGTCCAGAGTTGCAGCGTTTCGTTCTCGCTATCGAAGCTTGCTACCGTTCCGTTCGTCTCCATGCAGCATGGTGCAACAATGCCGTGGCGGAATTCATCCTCGAGCACGAAATTCGGTTTGGCATTCGCGGCGTTCGCGTCGCCATAGTCGGCGGCAAAGCGGATCGCTACGTTGCGTCCGCCGGGGGCGTTTTCAGCGCCGTGAATTTCCGCAGCGTTTGCGTGCAAAGCGTCTTCGGGGCTGAACGCGGCGGGCAGGACTTCGTATTCCACAGCGATCAGCGAGCAGGCGCGTTCCGCGATTTCGAGCGTGTCGGCAGCGATCGCGGCGATTTCCTCGCCCCAGAATCGTACCTTGTCTTTTGCGAGCGGCGTGCGGTCGGAGTAGCTGCCGCCGAGATGATAATAGCGGCGGTCTCCGAAGTGCTCGGCCGTGATGACCGCATGAATGCCCGGAAGCGAACGCGCTTCGGAAACGTCGATCGAAACAATACGGGCATGCGCGTGCGGGCTGCGGAGGATCGCGCCGTATAGCATTCCCGGAAGGGAAATGTCGTGAGTATAGGTCGAGCCGCCGCGAACGCGCGCCTCGATTCCGGCCTGCGGGCGTCGCTGTCCGACTTCGCGCAGTTCGCTCATTTGCTTTCTCTGTTGCGTTGCGGCTGACCGCCGGCGTCGAGCACCGCGTTGATGATCTGGCGGTAGCCGGTGCAGCGGCAAATATTTCCGGCCAGCGCGTGAATGACATCGTCTTCGCTGGGCTCAGGATTGTGCGCAAGCAATGCGCTCGCGCTCATGATCATGCCGCTGGTGCAGAACCCGCATTGCACGGCGCCGTGGCGCACGAAGGCGTCCTGCACCGGCGAGAGTGCGTCGGCGTGAGCCAGCCCCTCAATCGTGGTGATCGAGCGTCCGGCAACGCGGTGTGCGGGGTAGATGCAGGAGCAAACCGCTTCGCCATCGACGTGCACGGTGCAGGCGCCGCATTCACCGTTTCCGCAGCCGATCTTCGTCCCGCGGAGTTCGAGACGTTCGCGGATTACTTGAACCAGCATCTCCTGGTCCGGGAGCTCTAGTGATCGGTCGGTTCCGTTGATCCGAAAATCGATCCGCATGAACGCCTGCTACTTCGCTTTCAGATGAGCCATGGAGCCGTAGAGTTGCTGAAGTTTCGCGAACTCTTCGGCATTGTAGAACGCGCATTGTTTCGCGCCGTAAGCTTTGGCGACCTCGAGCGAGAAGCGGCAGGCCGCCTCGATGTCGTCGAGCTGCGTCGCGCCGGTCGCGCAACCGGGCACAATGCTCTGGGCGGTGATCGCGACGCCGACCACCGGAACGCTGGCGTAGGCCGCCGGCTGCATGATCGAATTGATGTGGAAAAGATCGTTGGCGTAGGGCGTGATGTCCTGCGTCGAGAGCGGGAACGTCAGCGCGTGGCGCGCGGTTACCCGCTCCAGAATATCGACGAGATCGTTGCTGACCGGCAAGAGATAGCCTTCGAGAACGGTGGGCGTGATCGCGACGCCTTTTGCATTCACCAGGCGGTTGCCGCGCGACGTATCGATGCTGAGGATGGCGCCCATTTCCGGGTGTATCTCAGCCTTGCACAATGTGTCGCGATCGACCGGCGAAGACATGAAGGGCACAGGGTGATGGGGCCGGGTCGGCGCGGCCGGGCATATATGCGTGGACAGGATCACGTCGCCGGGCAGACGGTCGCCGGCTTTCGCCATTGCCGCGATCTTGAGCGCGAGGGCGACCACCGCAATCGCACCATCGGCATCCGATACGATGCCGATCTGTGCAGGCCTTGCGCCAATGCCTCCGAGCTTGCCGATGATCCCGAGCTTCGGCGCGGTCGCATCCGCGCCTTTGCAGACGATCTGCATGAAGTCGGTATGATGCGACGGCGAGGTGATCCGCCGCACCGTGATGTTCTCGACGCCGGCGTCCGTCAGAAAGCGCGCGACCTTTTCGCCGTCGATCGTGGCGCTGTCGAGAAGTTCGTAGCTTTCGATGACATGCTTCAGTGACATCGTCGATCCCTAGAAGCCGCGCGCCTGCGGAAAAACTTCATCGCGCAAGAGGTTGGACATATCGACCGGATCCATACCCTCGGCGGGGTAGGGTAGCGCGATGATATGGCTGACGCCGCAAGCGGCAATACGCTCGAGCTGCGCGACGCACTCCTTCGGCGTGCCGGAGATAGACAGGTGCATGGTGAGTTCGTCCGGAACGGCTGCCCACATCGCCTCGTCGTATTCGCGCGAGCGCGCATAACCGAAGCGGTTGATTTCATCGAGCAGGCCGGGTGCCTTGACGCCGAACAAGTCCAGCACCTCCGGCGTGGATTTGAGGGTTCGGCCGATAGCGGGCTTTACCGCGTTTCGTGCGAGCGTTCCGTCAGAGCAGACCGAGGTATAGGCCCAGAGTGCGATCTCCGGCTTTGCCATGGTGGAATCGCGCTTCTGCATGCCGCGGTCGATATTCTCCTGACAGAAGCCGATGCCTTCCTTCGAGGTGAAGTGGCCGACGATGACGCCATCGCCGAGTTCGCCGCCGGCCGCGAGGATTTGCGGTCCGCGTCCGGCGACATAGACCGGCACCTGTTTCGACTTGAAGTGCATGTGCGCGTTTTTTGTGCTGAACGTCTTGCCTTCGAAGGTTACGGCCTCGTCGTTCCAGAACTGCCGGCACACGTTCACGGCGTCGCGGAGCGCGGTGGCCGGGCTGATGCGCTTGATGCCCATTGCATCGAATCCGCTGATGCCGGCGCCAATTCCCATGATGGCGCGACCGCCGGAAAGTTCGTGCACGCTGGCCATGGCGGTTGCCGTCAACAACGGGTGCCGCACCAGCGGATCGGTTACGCCGGTGCCAATCGTGGTTTTCGTGGTTGCGGTCGCGATACCGGCCATCGTCACGAATACGTCGCGGTAGAATCGCTCGTCGGGCACCCAAACGGAAATATCGTTCTGGTCGCAGGACTGCGCCAGTTTCATCTGCTCCTGAATGGGCAGACGGGAAGGCATCGCAATGCCGAATTTCATTTCAATTATCTCCTAAGCCGGATTTGTCGCCGTCATTTCGCTGCAGCAGAAGATCGCGCGCGCTGAGCAGGTGTTTTCGCATCAGGCGGTCGGCAATCTCCGAGTCGCGCAACTCGATGGCGGAAGCGATCAGGTCGTGTTCACGAATAAAGCTGCGATGCGCATCTTCCGAGTGAAGCGTCATGTCTTCGTCGGTGAGAATCAGATCGCGGATATTGGTGAAGGCGTGGATGAGCTTGGGCGAGCGGCTCGCCGCCACGATGATCTCGTGGAACTCGATATTGAGCTCGGCGCGGGTATGGCGTTCCGACAACGCGACGCTCTGGCTGATGGTGACGTTCTTGCGAAGCCGGACAACCTCTTCGTCGGAGATGCGTTCGGCCGCGAGCCGTGCACTGTAGCCTTCGATCGCGGCGCGCAGATCATAGGCGTCGAACAGGTCTTCGCGCATGTCCGAGACCGCGTAGCCGCCGCTTTTGGCGACCGCGACGAGTCCGTCGACTTCGAGCCGGGCGAGGGCCTCGCGCAGGGGCGTGCGGCTGATCCCCAGCGTCTGCGCGAGATCGGTTTCAATCAGACGGAGGTTGGGCGCGAACTCGCGGCTGATGATGGCCTTCCGCAGGCGCCGGTAGGCGTCGCGCCATGCGGGTTCGGGCCGGCCGCTGACCGTGATCTCATTGAATGTTTGCATACATTATCACCCCTCAATGTTTTCACAGTATACAAAAATGCCGCTGTCAGCCATAGCTTAACATGCTTCCAGATCCAAAAATACGCCGTTTTGCTGCAAATCTGGTCAATTGCACGCGTTTTCTACATTAGAACCATGTTTGACTCCCGAAACAATGTATGCAGAATTTAATACAGAGGCGGTGCATTCTGCTTTCTGGAGGGGAATCATGAAGAAATTCACGGTGGCAGCATTGGCCGGTATCGCCATGCTGGCGAGCGGTGCGGCGAAGGCCGAGCCGGTCGTTTTGATGACGTGGGGCGGCGTCTGGCAGAAGACGTTCCAGGAACTCGCGGCGATCTACAAAACCAAGACCGGCAAGGATGTGACCATCGTCGCGCAGGCGACTGGTGACGCCGGTCTTGCGCGCCTCGTCGCGCAGAAGGGCAAGTCGGACGTCGATCTCTGGACGCCCAACATGATCAACTATGTTCGCGCGCTGAATGCGCAGGTGCTCGAGCCCTTGGACGCGAAGGCGCTGCCGAATGCCGCCGACGTGCAGAAAACCCTGATTTTCTCGCACGCGATCACGGCCTGGGTCTCCCAGCGCGGGATCTTCTATCGCAAGGATCTGGTCCCCTTCGAGCCGAAGGAATGGAAAGACCTTTGGGATCCGCGCCTGAA
>DAORMJ010000007.1:139429-149519 GCA_035440445.1 Xanthobacteraceae bacterium | reverse complement strand
CCCGCCGCTGCCTTCGACCCCGGCTACTTTCCGCTGATGGCGTCGGTCATCAACGGCGGCAATGAAAAGAACCTGGATCCGGGCTTCGCCAATCTCGCCAAGCTGAAGGGTTCGGTCTCCTCGTTCTACACGAACAACGTGCAATCGATCCGGCTGCTGGAAGCAGGCGAGGTCGCGCTCGTTGCCTGGGGTGTACTCCCGAACGTCATCAAGCACCTCGGCCCCGACAGCAAATATGGCTTCGTGATTCCGAAGCCGGCCTTCGTTGCCGAAACGCCGATTGCGATGGTGGCAGGAACGACGAAGAAGAAAGAAGCACAGGATTTCATCAACTTCGTGCTCTCCGTCGAGGCGCAGGAAATCCTCTCTTCGGCGCTGGGCTCTGCTCCCGCGAACTCGAAGGCGAAGATTCCGGATTCGATCAAGCCGATCGTCAGCGATGCTTCCAACAACTACGTCGTCGACTACGATGTCCTTAGCCGCGATCTCGGCAAGATCATCGACCGTTACGACCGCGAGATCATGGCCCGCTAACGGCCTGCAAGCTGGCGTTGTCCGATGAAAGCAAGATTGGGTTTCCTGTTGCTGTTGCTGCCGGCCCTTGGGCTGATCGCAGGATTCCTGACTGCGCTTACATCGGTGCTCGTGCTGAGTGTGGTAGATTCCAGCGGCGCACTGTCGCTGGAATCCTATCGCCTCTTTCTCGGTGATGACCGGTATATGGGCATCCTGCTGCGATCGGTCTGGATCGCCGCATACGTAACCGTCATCTGTCTCGTGCTGGGTTATCCGATCGCGATCGCGATGAGTCGTGCCTCGCGGACCACGGCGTCGCTGATCACGCTCGCGCTCGCGATCCAGTTCTTCTCGATCTACGTCGTAAAGATGTATGGCTGGATGCTGATCCTCGGCAACAACGGCGTCGTCAACCGCGTCCTCGTTGCGAGCGGTCTCGTCAACGCTCCGGTGAAGTTGATGTACAACGAGCTTGGCGTCGCTATCGGGCTGACCGCGGCGGCTCTGCCGTTGATGGTGTTTCCGATAAACGCGGTTCTTCAGACCATCAGCCTTCGCTACGAAGAAGCGGCGCTGAGCCTTGGGGCAGGGCGGCTGCGGGCGCTGCTGCTAATCACAATGCCGCTCAGCCTTCCCGGCATCCTGAGCGGGGTAATCCTTACTTTCGTGTTCTGCTTCGCCGCCTATCTGACGCCGGGGCTGCTCGGTGGCGGATTCTTCAAGATGATCGGCAATGTCATTTACGAGCAGGCAGTCGCGCGCTTCAACTACCCGCTCGCGGCGACCGCCGCCGTCATCACACTCATCATCAGCCTCGGTGCGATCATCGGCGTGAACAAGGCGAGTCAGGCTCTTGCCGGAGGCCGCCGATGAGCGCGACGGATAAAAATCGCGATCCCCTTGCGAAGGTGGCGGTCGTTATCTCGTTTGTCGTGCTGTTGTTTGCGACGTTCCCGCTGATTGTAACGGCAATCACCGCATTTAATGCGACCAGCGAAACCGTATTTCCGCCGAACGGCTGGTCGTTGCGGTGGTTCGAAAATATCCTGCGCCAGCCGGATCTGATGCGGGCGGCTGTTTTCAGTCTCATGCTCGCACTGCTCAGCTCGGCGATCTCGATCTCGCTGGGCATGATGAGCGCAATCGCGCTGACGCGCAGCAAGTTCCCCGGCAGGGATTTGATCGATGCATTTCTCCTGTCGCCGCTGCTTGTCCCTCAGGTCATTCTGGGCCTCTCCTTTCTCGTCTTCTTTGTTCGGGTTGGATCGAGCCAGCCGTTTCTCAACCTGTTGACCCTGCATGTCGTGCTGACCTTTCCCTATGCGTTACGGGTCATTCGTTCGAGCCTGATGCGGATGAACCCGAAACTGGAGGAGGCCGCAGTCGGTCTCGGTGCGTCGGGCATCAAGAGCTTTTTTCTCGTCACCTTTCCGCAGATGCGGCCGAGCCTGTTCGTCGCCGTCTTCTTTTGCTTCGTGGTGTCGTTCGACAACTTCACCGCTTCGGCATTCCTGACCGTTTCCGGCGCGACGCTTCCCGTACAGATTTACTTCAGTATCGAGTCCAGCCTGGACCCCACCATTTCCGCGATCAGTGCTTTGCTGATCCTCGGCTCCGCGATCTTCGTGATCGTTGCCGACCGCGTGGTTGGGGTCGAGAAAATCATATGAGGGCGAAATGAGCGGCGCCGGCATTGAAATCGACAACATCACCGTGCGGTATGGCGATGCCGTAACCGTGAAGGCGTTGACCCTGGATGTGAAACCGGGGGAATTCCTGTCGCTACTCGGGCCAAGCGGTTGCGGGAAAACCACGACATTGCGATCGGTTGCTGGTTTCAGTGACATTTCCGGTGGCGATATCCGCATCGGCGGCACCTCCGTGCGCAATGTGCCGGCGAACAAACGAAATATCGGCATGGTCTACCAGGACTATGCGTTGTTTCCTCATATGAACGTCGAGAAGAACATCGGCTTCGGACTGCGTATGAGAGGCGTCTCGAGCGATGAAATAAAGCAGCGCGCCAGAGCTGCCGCGGAGCAACTGGGTCTGCAAAAGTTTCTCGACCGCTATCCGCAGCAGCTGTCAGGCGGACAACAGCAGCGCGTTGCACTGGCGCGCGCGCTAGTCGTGCGCCCGGATGTTCTTCTGTTGGATGAGCCGATGGCGGCACTCGACAAGCAGCTGCGCGCAAACATGCAGTTCGAATTGAAAGAGCTGCAGAGGTCGGTAGGCATAACGACTGTGTTCGTTACGCATGATCAGGAGGAGGCGCTTTCGCTTTCCGATCGTATTGCGGTGATGTCTGAAGGAAAGATTCTGCAGGTCGATAAGCCCGACACGCTCTATCATTTTCCGGCGACGCGCTTTGTCGCCGAGTTCGTCGGTACCGCGAATTTGCTCAAGGCAAAAATCGTCAACACATCCGGAAGAAGCTGTCTTGAGCTCGAAGGGTTGGGGATTTCGGTTCCACTTCAGCGCGAACGCGCCGCGGGTGAGGTCGAGGTCCTGCTGAGGCCTGAGCAGATCAGCTTCGGTAACGATCATGCTGCAGGCGGAGTTTCGTTCGATGCGCGCATATTGGGCGCGGTCTTTGTCGGGGCTGCGATTCGCTATCAGGTCGCGGCTCCGTCCGGGCAGATCTTGCGTATCGATGTTCTTGGCGCCCAGTCAGTTCATCCGAACGCTGGCGAGGTGGCCACGATCTCGTGGCGTACACAAGACATGCGCATCTATCGAGACGGGAAGTTAGAGGAATGAGCAGGCTGCTTCTGATCAGTAATTCCGGAACGCCATTTCTCGGTCATTGCGGCGAAATGATCGGGACATTTCTGGCTGGGCGTAACAGGGTTACCTACGTCACCGCGGCGCGTGTTGGCGACGAAGAGGAGCGATACGAGCGCGCGGCGAAGGCGCTCGCGAGCAACGGGCTGCAAGCAGATCACCTGAAGCTTGACCGCGACGCAGTTCGCAAGCTCAATGACGCTCAGGCGATTTTTGTCGGCGGCGGCAACACTTATGCGCTGCTCAGCCGTCTGCGGCAGCATGGTTTGTTGGAGAGACTTGCAGAGCGGGTGCGTAACGGCATGCCGTACATCGGAACGAGCGCCGGCACCAATATCGCAGCGCCAAATATCCTTGCGACAAATGACTGGAATGTCGTTGGCGCGACCGAGTTCACGGGAATGGCGCTCGTGCCGTGGGCAATCAATCCACATTATCAGGAAACCGATCCGGCCATGGCGCCGGGCAGCGAGACGCGCGACCAGCGCATCGGCGAGTACCTGAAATGCAATTTCCTGCCCGTGCTCGGGATTGAAGAGCAGACCGCGATTCAGGTCGAGGAAGACGTCGCGACCGTCGTTGGGCAGGGGCGCGCGCGATTGTTTCGGCGCGGAGACAAGCCGGTATGGCTTGAAGCAGGTGCGAAGTTGTCGCTGCACTGAGTGCAGCTAGGAGCAGGCAAGACTATGGATGTGGTGTTTCTTGAGCCGCAATCGCTCGAAGATGCGATTGCGATGGCGCAGAGCGCGGGGCCTTCGGCGAAATTTATTGCGGGCGGGACCGATCTCATTATTCAGGCGCGGAAATCCGGTACGTGGCCGAAGACGATCATAAATCTTCAACGGCTGCCCGGACTCGGGGAAATTGTCGAAGCGGCGCCGAACTGGCATCTCGGTGCGTTGGTAACCCACCGCCAGATTGAGAGTGATGCGCGCTTTCTGGGTTCGCTCCTTGCGCTGCGGGAGAGCGCCTGTGTCATCGGCGGTCACCAGGTCAGGAACGTCGCGACGATAGGCGGAAATATCTGCAATGCGTCGCCGGCCGCAGACATGTTGCCAGTCCTGCTTTGTTTGAACGCGAAGGTTACACTGGCCGGTGTCGCTGGCGCGCGCGTGGTGCCGCTTTGCGAGTTCATCGAAGGGCCGCGCAAAACCGTGCGCGCGATCGGCGAAGTCGTAACGCAGGTGCAGTTCGCAGCGCCAGCGGCGAGAAGTGGATCTGCATTTCTGAAAGGCGGCCGTCGCCGCGCGATGGAAATTTCCATCGTCGCAATGGCAGCCGTGGTGTCGGCCGGTGCAGATGGAACGATGACAGATGTGCGGCTGGCTGTAGGCGCCGCTGGTCCCAAGGCGATCCGCTTGCCGGAGGTAGAGAAGTTTTTGGAAGGCAAAGTGCCTTCGAAGTCTGTGCTGCAGGAAGCCGGCGCGCTCGCAGTCAGCGCCGTTTCACCGATCGATGATGTGCGTGCGTCTGCGAGCTTCCGGCGCCATTTGACGGCTGTCTATACGCGCCGCGCGATCGAAACAAGTTGGAATAGAATTGTGGAACTTGGAAATGACAGAAGTGCCGCTTGATCTCAATGTGAATGGGCGCCGCTATCGGCTTTCCGTGCCTGCACACGCGACGCTGCTTGATGTTCTGCGCGACGAGCTCGAGCAGACGGGAACGAAGACCAACTGCCTCGAAGCCGAGTGCGGTGTCTGCACGGTTGTGCTCGATGGCAAGTCGGTTGCGTCCTGCACCGTGCTGGCAGCGCAATGCAATGGCCGTTCGGTGACGACCATCGAGGGACTGGCGGAGGGCCAGAACCTGCATCCCTTGCAGGAGGCCTTCGTCGAAATGGGAGCGGTGCAGTGCGGTTACTGCATTCCCGGAATGATCATGACGGCAAAAGCATTTCTGGACGAGAACCCGCGCCCGACTCGCGATGCAGTTCGCGAGGCGATTGCCGGCACGCTCTGCCGTTGCACCGGCTATAGCAAGATTGTCGATGCGATCATGGTGGCCTCGCAGCGCCTGTCGCAGCAGGGAGAGCGGCCATGAATGCTCCGTTTCGCGTTATCGGGAAATCGTTTCCGCGGCTCGACGCGCGCGGAAAGGTGAGCGGTAAGGCCGTCTATGGCACCGACTTCTCGATGCAGGGAATGCTGCATGGCAAGCTCGTGACCAGCCCGATTGCGAGCGGCGCGATCGTCTCGATCGACGTCGAGCGCGCGATGGCGATGCCCGGCGTTTACGCAGTGGTGACGGCGAAAGATATTCCGGCGAAGCGCTACGGGTCTTTCGTCAAGGACATGGAAGTATTTGCGTCGAGCCGGGTGAACTTCGTCGGGCAGCCGGTCGCCGCGGTCGTTGCCCGAACGGCCGAAGAGGCAGAGTATGCCGCGAAGGCTGTGGACATTCAGTACAAGGAAGACGCTGCCGTTTTCACGACGGAGGAAGCCGCGCAGGCCGATGCGCCGCTCGTTCACCCTGAATGGGAGACATACAAGGCCGTCCCCACCGTGAAGCGGCGGGGCAACGTGACGAACGAGGCCCGTCTCGTGCTCGGTGACGTCGAAAAGGCGTTCAAGGAGTCCTATCGCGTGTTCACGCACCGATTTGCCACCAATGTCGTTCATCCGGGCTACACCGAACCACGCGCGGCGATCGCGCATTGGGAAGACGGTGATCAGCTTTGTGTCTGGTCCAACACGCAGTTGCCGTTCGAAGCGCAGGCGACGCTTGCGGAGATTTTCAAGCTCACGCCGTCGCAGGTTCGTGTCAACGTAACCACCATCGGCGGCGGGTTCGGTGGCAAACTTCGGCTTGGCGTCGAACACTATGCCGCCGCTGCAGCGTTGAAAGCCGGTCGCGCGGTCAAGTTCGTATCGTCCTGCGAAGAAGAAATGACGTCGGCCCTGCCACGTCAGCCTTTGGTGATCGAACTGACCACGGGCGTTACTAAAGACGGAAAGATTCTGGCGAAAGCGGCGAGCATTCTGGTCGATACCGGCGCGACTTCGGGCTCCGGCGTAGGCGTTGCTTCAAGCGTGATGCTGATGCTCGCGGGGCCTTACAAAATTCCGAACCTGCGGCTGGAGAGCCGCTCCGTCTATACCAACAAGACGCCGACGGGATCTTTCCGCGCGCCCGCAGGGCCTCAGGGAAATTTCGCGGTGGAATCGCAGATGGACATCATCGCCGATGCCCTGGGCATTGATCCGCTGGAGTTTCGCCTGCGCAATATCGTCGAGGAAGGTGACCTCGCGCCGAACGGCCAAAAGCTCGAAAGCGTCAGCTTGAAAGAGTGTCTGCTGAAAGCCGCCGATGCCATTGGCTGGAACGAGCGGCGGCCGGCGCCCGGCAGGGGAAAGGGCATTGCCTGCTCGTGGTGGACGACCACATCGGGTTCCTCGGGTGTTTATGTAAAAGTTGGGCCGGACGGCCAAGTGTTCTTGAACACTGGCTGTGCGGAAATCGGAACGGCAGCACTGACCGGTGCCGCCCAGGTGCTTGCCGAAGCGCTCGGCGTCGAGCTCAGCAGTATTCAGATTGTCAGTGGTGACACGGCTTCTACGCCGTTCGACTTCGGTGCACAGGGCAGCCGAACAGCATTCGCCGTCGGGAATGCGTGTCTCGACGCAGTCGGTAAGCTGCATCAGCGCGTGAAGGAAATCGCTGCCAAACAATTCTCGGTCAAGCCGGAAGAGGTCACGATTGAAATCGGGGTCGCCAAGTGCGGCGACAAGGTGCTCACGCTGAAAGAAGTGGCGGCGGTCGCACAGGCAAGTCAGGGCGGCCTGATCGCGCACGGCACTTTCATTGCGCCTCCGACGCTTCACGACAAGGAGCGAACCGAGAATATGGTCATCACCGCGATCAACTCACCGAGCTTCCACGCACATGCTGTCGATCTTTCTGTCGACGATGAAACAGGAGAGGTCCGCATCCACGACTATGTCGTGGCGCAGGATGTCGGGCGTGCGATCAACCCGACTTACATCGAGGGGCAGATTGAAGGCGGCGTAGTTCAGGGGATCGGTCAGGCACTGAGCGAGGAAATCGTTTACGAAAAAGGGGTTGTTCGCAATCCTGGGCTGACCGACTACAAGATGCCGACTGCAATGGATGCGCCGAATATTCGCTCCATCATCATCGAATCGCCGAGCAAGGTCGGTCCGTATGGTGCGAAAGGCGTTGGCGAGCCGCCGGTAATTACTCCTCCGGCTGCCATCGCAAACGCAATCGCAGCGGCTGTATCAGCCCGCGTGCAGACGTTGCCGATCACCGCCGAGAAGATTGTAAAGACACTTTCGGAATCCGGTTTGGCAGAAAAGTGAGCATACTTGTGCATGCGCAGTTGCACGGCCTTCTCCGTCTCATCGTTGAAGACGGAGAAGGGAAGTGTGACGTGCAGTTGCCGCCGGATGCCGACGTGAACGCGTTTCTGGATCGAATTGGCGCGCGGAACAAGGCGTGGATTGTCTCGGTGAACGGTACGCTGCGCCGAGGCGAGCACAAGTTACACAACGGCGATGAGATCGATTGTTATCCGCAGCTGAACGGCGGCTGAAAAACTCGGAAAGTACCATGAACATCAAGAACGGCCTGAAAGCGGACGCCGCGCCTGCGGTGGGCGTGACGGCGGAATCTTGCCGCCTTGAACGGGATTCATTGGGCGAAGTTGATGTCCCGGCGGCCCGCTATTGGGGGATACACACGGAGCGGGCGCTCCGGAATTTTCCCGTGACGGGAATTCCGGTTGGAGGGTACGCGGAGTTCATAAGAGCGATTGCGCTTGTGAAACTTGCTGCCGCACGCGCGAACCACAGAATGGGAGCGCTGCCCTACCGGAAAGCCACGGCGATCGAAAGCGCTTGCCGCCGTCTGGCGGATGACCAAACGCTGGCTTCAGAGTTTCCAGTCGATGTCATTCAGGGCGGTGCCGGCACCTCGACGAACATGAACGCGAACGAGGTCATCGCAAACCTCGCGATCGAGTCGCTTGGTGGCAAAAGGGGTGATTACGATCTCGTTTCGCCGCATGACGTGAACATTTCCCAATCGACGAACGACGCTTATCCGACCGCGCTGCGGCTTGCGATTCTGTTTTCGACCGAGCCTTTGCTCGCTTCCCTGGCGACACTTGCGGCGGAGATGTCGCGCAAGGGGGAAGAATTCAGGAATATCGTCAAGATCGGCAGGACCCAGCTGCAGGAGGCTGTGCCGATGACGCTAGGGCAGGAGTTTGCTGCCTTTGCGGTGACGATTGGGGAGGACATTCAGCGCATCCGCGAGGCTGCTGCTCATTTGCAGGAGATCAACCTTGGCGGTACTGCGATTGGCACGGGACTGAATGCGCGCGCCCGGTATGGCGAAATAGCGGTCTCCGAACTTTCGGCACTGAGCGGCTATCCGCTGAAGCAGGCCGCGGATTTGATCGAAGCGACATCCGACATGGGTGCGTTTGTCCTGTTCTCGGGCGTTCTGAAACGTACTGCCGTAAAGCTGTCCAAAATCTGCAACGATTTGCGGTTGCTCGCGAGCGGGCCGCGTGCGGGCTTTGCCGAAATCAGGCTCCCCGCAGTGCAGGCTGGTTCGTCCATCATGCCGGGAAAGGTCAATCCGGTCATACCGGAAGTCGTCAACCAGGTCGCGTTTCTCGTGATCGGTCATGATCTGACGGTCACGATGTGCGCTGAAGGCGGGCAACTGCAACTCAACGCGTTCGAGCCGACCATCGGATACTGTGTTTTGTCGTCGGTCCGGAACCTGACATCCGCCGCGACGATCTTGGCATCTCGGTGCATTGCCGGGATCGAGGCAGATGAAGTGCGTTGCAGGGATGTCGCCGAGGCCAGCGTTGGTCTCGCAACCGCGCTCGCTCCTTTGATCGGATACGAAACGTCGGCAAGAATCGCAAAACGTGCGCTCCTGGAAAATCGCAAGATCGCCGATGTCGTCATCGAAGAGGGGATCATGAGCGCCGAGGCGATCAATCAAGTGCTCGCGACCGACGCAATGACCAGACCATGGTTGGCAGAACGGTAACGGTGGCGTCGTTTCGAACGTGTTAGCGACGGCCTGATTTTCACAAAGGAGGAAAGGTGTGAGTTCGGAAAAAAAGACAATCTGTATCGTGGGTGGGACTGGCGCGGAAGGTAGTGGACTCGGCGCACGCTGGGCGGCAAGCGGGCATTGCGTCATCATCGGCTCGCGCGATGTGGATAAGGCAAGGAATGCTGCAGAAGCGCTGAATACCTTGACTGGAACACGCAATGTGACGGCGATGGAAAGCCGTGCCGGTGTCAGCGAAGCCGATGTTGTCGTGCTGACGGTGCCGTTTGCCGCGCAGAAGCCCACTGTAGAGGGCCTCAAGGATGTGCTGGCAGGCAAAATCCTGATCGATGTAACGGTGCCCCTGGTGCCGCCGAAAGTATCGATGGTGCAACTGCCGGAAACGGATTCCTGCGTCGTCGCAATCCAGAAAATGCTGGGCGAACAGACAAAGGTCGTCTCTGCGTTTCAGAACGTCTCGGCCCATAAGCTGAAGGATCTGAAATACCAAATCGAATGTGACGTGCTGATATCGAGTGACCATGCCGACGCCCGGCAGGTCGGCCTTGATCTCGCTCGCGACGCAGGACTTCGTGGTGTGGATGCCGGCGTGCTGGCAAATTCGGTCGTTGCCGAAAGCTTGACTTCGGTGCTGATCTGGATCAACCGCAAGTACAAGATCCCGGATGCGGGCATCAAAATCACCGGGCTCGACAACGAAGAAACAAACTAGCGCGAACTGCGCGGTCCG
>DAORMJ010000007.1:127543-139419 GCA_035440445.1 Xanthobacteraceae bacterium | reverse complement strand
TGAAGCCGTGGCCCTTGTGCCACGGCTGGCGTGATTGGTTTGCTTTTGTGCTGCTCGCTGGAAGGTGCGCGCGTGAGGTACTACTTTATTGAGCTTGATGCGCGCGCTCGTGAAACGTCTTCGCGCGTTCGCGAAGACACGGTGTTTTTCTTGCTAAACGCAGCAGAAGAAATCTCGTCCCGATTTGCGAAACTCTGAAACGATGAATTCGTGCACAAGGGAATTGCGGCGCAGGGCGCGCGAATCCTTGTGTGCAACCAGCCAGTAGCTGCGCGTGACGAGGAATTCGGGGAGCACGCGCACGAGATCTGCATGATCTTTGGCGGCATAGTCGTGAAGGATGCCGACGCCCGCTCCGGAGCGCACGACTTCCATCTGTGAGGTGACGCTCGCGCATTCGAAGCGTTTCGGCATCAGCTTCTCCAGCGGACCGGCATAGTCGAGCGCAGAGCTGTAGAGCAGATCGGAAACATAGGTAACCAGTATCCGCGAGGAAAGATCGGCGTAGTCGTCGATTGCGCCGAATTGCTCGAGGTGTTTGCGCGACACATAGGCGCCGAGCGTATAATCGGAAAGTTTCAGCGCCGTCAGGCGTCCTTCGGCCGGCCGTTCGATGGTGACAGCAAGGTCGGCCTCGCGCCGCGCAAGCGAGAACGTGCGCGGCAGCGGAACAAGTTCAACAAGAAGCGCGGGATGCTTCAGCGCGAAGGCGGCGAGCCGCTGCGCGAGATAGTAGGTGCCGAGCCCATCCGGCGCGCCGATGCGCACCGCTCCGGAAATCTCTTCATCGATATGAGAGAAGTCCGAGACCGCCTCGTTCATCGTGGTTTCCATCGCCTCTGCCGTTGCGAGCAGCCGCTCGCCCATCGGCGTGAGCGCTATGCCCGTCGTGCTGCGCTCGAAGAGCTTGGCGCCGAGACTTTGTTCGAGAGCCGTAATGCGCCGGCCGACCGTGGCGTGGTCGAGGTGGAGCCGTTTCCCGGCCGCCACGAACTGGCCAGCGCGGGCCGCTGCCAGGAAAACCCGGATCAAATCCCAATCCACGACGCAGCCCTTAGCCAAATTCTGCACATCGAATGCGCGTGTTTATCTATTGCTGTGCGGAATTTTGCAATCCAGGAAGGAGGGACAATCAGACGAAAGAGAGCGGTGGGCTTATGATTCAGTATGGTCATTTCATCGGTGGCAAACGGGTGGCAGGGACGTCAGGCCGGCACGGCGACGTATTCCAGCCGCTCGACGGATCGGTTCGCGCACGCGTCGCGCTTGCCGACAATAAAGAGGTGCAGGCGGCAATCGATTCCGCGAAAGCGGCGCAGCCGGCCTGGGCCGCGACCAATCCGCAGCGCCGCGCCCGCGTTCTGATGAAGTTCCTGCAACTCGTCGATCAGCACAACGACGAACTTGCGGATATTCTTGCGCGCGAACACGGCAAGACCATTGCCGACGCAAAGGGCGACATTCTTCGCGGGGTCGAGGTGGTAGAATTCGCGATCGGCGCGCCGCATCTTCTAAAAGGTGAATTCACCGACGGTGCGGGTCCGGGAATCGATCTCTATTCCATGCGCCAGCCGCTCGGCGTCGTCGCTGGCATTACCCCTTTCAATTTTCCGGCGATGATCCCGCTCTGGAAAGCGGGGCCTGCGATTGCCTGCGGAAACGCGTTCATTCTGAAGCCCTCCGAGCGCGCGCCGGGCGTACCCATGCGGCTTGCGGAGCTTTTTCTGGAGGCAGGGCTGCCTGCCGGCATCTTTAATGTCGTGAACGGCGACAAGGAATCCGTCGATGCGATCCTGGATCACCAGGACATCAAGGCAGTCGGCTTCGTCGGTTCGACGCCGATCGCGAAATACATCTACGCGCGGGGAACGGCGAGCGGGAAGCGCGTGCATTGTTTCGGGGGTGCCAAGAACCATTTGGTAGTGATGCCAGATGCCGACATGGATCAGGCCGTGAATGCCCTGATCGGCGCGGGCTATGGTTCCGCCGGTGAGCGCTGCATGGCGATTTCCGTCGCGGTTCCAGTCGGTGAAGAAACGGCAAATGAGTTGATGAAGCGCCTTGTGCCGAAGGTCGAGCAGTTGAAGATTGGCCCTTCGACCGACAGTACGGCGGACTACGGACCCTTGGTGACCAAGGCGCATCTCGAGAAGGTGCTGTCCTATGTCGATCTTGGCGTGAAGGAAGGCGCGAAACTCGTCGTCGATGGCCGCGGCTTCAAGATGCAGGGCTACGAGAACGGTTTCTACATGGGCGGCTGCCTGTTCGACAACGTGACCCCGGAGATGCGTATTTACAAGGAAGAAATCTTCGGTCCGGTGCTTTCCGTCGTTCGGGCAAAGAAATACGAAGAGGCGCTGGCGCTCTGCAGTGACCACGAATTCGGCAACGGCGTCTCGATCTTTACGCGCGACGGCGACGCAGCGCGGGACTTCGCTTCGAAAGTGCAGGTCGGTATGGTCGGCATCAATGTGCCGATCCCCGTGCCGCTTGCCTATTACACATTCGGCGGCTGGAAGGCGTCTGGATTTGGCGATCTGAACCAGCACGGTCCGGACGCGTTCAGGTTCTACACGAAAACGAAAACCGTCACGTCGCGCTGGCCCTCCGGCGTCAAGGAAGGTGCGAGCTTCGTGATCCCGACGATGGCCTAGGCGGAGCGCTCGGCGCGTTCCTGCGGGGGCTCAGCTTTGACGATATCGCGCATAACGCCGCGCGCGCCGGAGAGGAATTGTCTCACGCCATCGGCGATAACGACATACCGGTCCCCATTGTCGGGGACCGGGACGCCATAAACAAACTTGCGGATTGCAATATAGAAGAAGCGGCCATGAAGGCCCCAGAACAACTCTCGTTCGCGTTGAGAGATGGGCTTGTCTTCCACGCTCGGTAAACCGAACTCGATCCTTGCTTCGGTCAGGGCAGGGATTCCGATGGTATCCGTAACGAGACGAAGATAGCGCTTGTTGATATCGAACGACTTCAGGCCGGAGAAAATGAAGATCCGCACCCAGTCGAAATTGAAAATCTGATCCGAGTATTCAGTGTAGAAGCGGGTGAGCCGGGTTTCCAGCGGCAGCGAGCGGTCCAGTATCAGGCTCGCCCAATGCTTCTGCCAGCCGCCGAGATAGACGTGTTCATAAACGCGCTCGATCAACGCTTCCTTGCTGGGGAAGTGCCGGTAGATCGCGGAATGCGTAATTCCGATCCGTTTCGCCAGTTCGCGCGTCTGGCCTTCGAATCCTTGCTCGGCAAAGAAACGGATCGCGGATTCGAGAATGACCTTCTCGCGCTCCGGACCGCGCAGGTTCTTGCGCTTCGGAGGCGGCGCAATGGTGGCCGCCCGCTTGCGCGGTTTGCTCTTTGCGGGCCGCTTTCCGGCAGCCGCTTTCTTTTTCTTTTCCGCCATCGCCTAAAACCCGGTCCGATCCCGACAGGCCTATAGCATTGAATGCCCAAGACTTACCGCCTTGCAGCAAAAATAAAAAGAGACCAAGTGGTCATTTCGTATTGACCGGTGACGCGCCTTGCTCTTACAAGTTTGAGACCAGTTGGTCACAAAAATAATAGCCAACGGTTGATACATGGGAGAGAAGGCGTGAAGCCGGCGCCATTCCGATATCTCCGGGCGAATACGCTCGAGGAGGCCTTCGCCGCCTATGCGGAAGCGGAAGGCGACTGCCGTTACATGGCTGGCGGACAAAGCCTGATTCCCGCGCTGTCCTTGCGGTTGCAGGCGCCGTCGCTCGTCATTGATATTTCCCGGCTTGAAGAACTGCGTGGCGTTTCTCTTGAGGAAAACGTACTTCGCATCGGTGCGCTGACGCGGCACAACGAAACGCTGCATTCCCCGGAGATTGCGAAGTACGCGCCGCTGTTGAGCAAGGCCGCGCCTTACGTCGCGCATCCTGCGATCCGCAACAAAGGCACCATCGGCGGGACCATCGCCCATGCCGACCCTGCGGCTGAATTTCCGGCAATGATCCTCGCGCTCGATGCCGAACTTGAGATTGCTTCTCCCGAAGGCCGTCGGCGCACACCCGCGAACGGTTTCTTCCAGGGTCTTTATGAAACGGGCATGGAGCCCGGCGAAATTCTTGTCGCGATCCATGTTCCGGTTTTCGGCGTCAACGATCGCTGCGCCTATCATGAGCTCGCGCGCCGGCGCGGCGACTATCCGCTTGTCGGCTGCGGTGTTCGTGCGACGATCGAGGACGGTGTCGCCACGAATTGCCGCTTTGCATTTGTTGCGGTGGGGCCGGTGCCGCAAAGGGCGCTGCATGCGGAAGCTGCTGTTGAGCGCCAGAGGCCGGATGAAGGCTCCATCGCCGCGGCACAGGAAGCGCTGGCAAGGGACTTACAGCCTGACGACGACTCCGAAACACCGGCCGCGATGCGCGTTCATCTCGCGAAAGTTCTGCTGGGCAGGTTGCTCCGCGAGATCGCCGGAAATTCCCAGAAAGCCGGGCTTGCAGCATGAGCGAGCGCGTCCCGGTTTCGATGATCGTCAATGGCGAGGAAGTTGAGCGCTTCGTAGAGCCGCGCACAACGCTGGGCGATTTCCTGCGCACCGATCTCGAACTGACGGGGACGCATCTCGGCTGCGAGATGGGCGTTTGCGGTGCCTGCCTCGTGCTCGTGAATGGCAAGGCGGTGCACTCCTGTTTGATGCTCGCCGTCGCTGCCGAAGGAGAGAGCATCCAGACCGTGGAAGGTCTTTCGGAAAGCAAAGAGATCGCTGACATCCAGCGGGCCTTTCACAACCGCAATGCGCTTCAGTGCGGCTTCTGCACGCCGGGCGTTCTGGTAACGGCGCATGAAATTCTAAAGCAGGAAGGGCCTCTCTCGCGCGAGGAAATCCGCGACGGCCTGTCCGGAAACTACTGCCGTTGCACGGGCTATGAAGCAATCGTCGACGCCATCGAGGCCGTGCTTCAGGAGCGGGCCGCAAAGGGCGACAGCGCGGAGCTCGCAGCATGAGCGCCGCGCTTCATAACGCAGATCGGCCGAACAGCTATATCGGGCGCTCAGTAACGCGGCCAAATGCCCTGCGTCTGCTTGCCGGCAAGGGGCGCTACGTCACCGACATCAAGCTGCCGCGCATGCTGCACGCTGCGTTTCTTCGCAGTCCTTACGCGCATGCCAACATCACTTCGATTGATATTTCGGAAGCGAAAGCGTTGAAGGGCGTTCATCTGGTCGCGACCGGCGAGGACCTCGCGAAACTCTGCAAGCCATGGGTCGGTACCCTCGATCATTTTCGCGGCATGAAGTCGGCGCCGCAACTGCCGCTTGCGGTCGGGAAAGTTGTGTGGGCCGGACAGGCTATAGTTGCGGTCGTCGCCGAAACGCGCGCGATTGCGGAAGATGCTTTGAATCTCATCCAGGTTGAGTTTGAGGAACTAGAGCCGGTTGCCGATATCGATCTGGCGCGCGAGCCCGATGCCACGCGGATCTATCCCGAGCTCGGCGATAACGTCGCCTTCAAACTGACCGTTGAGAGCGGCGACGTTGCGGCTGCCTTCGCGAAGGCCGACGGTGAGATCGAGGCGACGATCATTTCGGGTCGTCACACCGCCGTTACGATGGAGCCGCGCGCCATCGTTGCGGACTATAATGCGCCGGAAGAGGCGCTCACCGTCTATCATGCGACGCAGACGCCATACCAGTTTCAGGACCTGTTCAGCCGGCTTTACGGCATCCGGGAGTCGCGCGTGCGCGTGATCGCGCCCGATATCGGCGGTTCATTCGGCATGAAGCTGCATGTCTATCATGAAGACATGTCGGTGGTGGGCCTCAGCATGCTGTGCGGCCGGCCGGTTAAATATGTCGCCGACCGTCTCGAGTCCTTCGTGTCGGATATTCATGCGCGCGATCATCGCGTGAAAGCGAGTATCGCGTTCGACAAAGAGGGAACGATCCTCGGCATGAAAGTCGATGATGTGACCGCGATCGGTCCGTTTTCGACCGCGCCCAGAACCAGCGTGGTCGAAGGCAATCAGGTCGTGCGCCTGATCGGCGCGCCGTATCGCTTTCGCGACTATCGGGCGGATCTTAGCGTCGTCTTTCAGAACAAGGTGCAAACCAGCCAGTATCGCGCGGTCGGGCACCCGGTCGCGTGTCTTGTCACGGAATCCATGATGGATCGCGTCGCGCAGCAGCTCGGCATGGATCCGTTTGAAATTCGCCGCCGGAATATCGTAACGCAGGACATGTATCCCTACACGTCGCCGGCCGGATACAAGTTCGAGCGCCTTTCGCATGAGGCCTGCCTCGAAAAACTTCACAAGCTGATGGACTATGATCGTCTGCGCGCAGAGCAGAAGACGCTGCGCGAGAAAGGCATTCATCGCGGCATTGGCATCGGGATGTTCGTTGAGATCACCAATCCGTCGCCCGCATTTTATGGCGTCGGCGGCGCGCGTATTTCCTCGCAGGATGGTGCGGTGTTGAAGGTCACGCCGGCCGGCGAAGTTCAGTGCCTCATCAGCGTCGGAGAGCACGGGCAGGGCACGGAGACCATCATCGGCCAGATCGTCGCCGAACATCTCGGCGTCGAGCGCGAGCTTGTGCGCGTCATCACCGGTGATACGGATGTGACCCCGCAGGGCGGTGCAAACTGGGCCTGTCGCGGTGCCGGGATCGGTGGCGAAACCGCGCTGCAGGCTTCGAAGAAACTCAAGGCCAACATTCTTTCGGTTGCGGCGGCGATCCTGCAATCAAAGCCGGAACTCCTCGATCTGAGAAACGGGAATATCGTTGATGCTGCCGAAGGCACAGAGCGGCTGCCCTTATCTGAAGTCGCGCGCATTTCCTATTATCGCTCCGACACGCTTCCGCCCGGAACAAGCCCGCAGCTGACCGCCGCGCACCACTATTCGCCGCAAGGCTATCCTTTTGCCTTCACCAACGGTGTGCAGGCCTGTCATGTCGAGGTCGATGTCGAAACCGGCTTCACGAAAATCCTGAACGTATGGGTGGTCGAAGACTGCGGCCGCATCATCAACCCTATGCTCGTGGAAGAGCAGGTGCGGGGGGGCGTGGTGCAGGGATTGGGCGCGGCGTTCTTCGAAGAGTGCCGCTACAGCGAAACCGGTCAACTGGAGAACGGCTCGCTTGCCGATTACCTCGTACCCATGGCGTGCGAGATGCCGGATATCAAAATCGATCACGTGGAAACGCCGACGGAGGATACCGAACTCGGCGCTAAGGGGTGTGGCGAAGCGGGCACCGCCGCCGCATCTGCAGCCGCTCTCAATGCGGTCAATGACGCCATCGCGCCATTCGGCGCGAGCGTTTCTCAAGTTCCCATGACCCCGCAACGCCTTTTGACAGCGCTGGGACATGGGTCGTCGTCATCACAAAAAAGATAGCTCTTCAGGGAGGGTGGAATGAACAAAGATCGAAATCGTGGCCGGAAAGGTTTGCTGTCGCGCCGTCAGGTGGTTGCAGGAATGGGTGCCGGCGTGGCGCTCGGCGTCGTCGGGATGCCGTGGATTGCCCGCGCGCAGGCCGAGGCAATCCGCATCGGCTTTCCAAGCCCGCTGACCGGGCCGTTCGGCGCGGAAGCGCGCGATCAGGTGCGCAGCGCCGAACTCGCGGTCAAGCAGTTCAACGCAGCCGGCGGCCTCAACGGACGCAAGGCCGAACTCCTCGTTCGCGATGACAAGCTGAACGCGGGTGAAGCGGCCACGCGTACCCTCGAACTGATCGAGAAGGACAAGGTGCATGCCGTCGTCGGCGCGCTGTCGAGCGCGGTCCAACTCGCTGTGAACGAAGTAACGCGGGTCCGCAAGGTGCTCTACATCTCCATCAGCCAGTCCGATACGATCAACGAGGTCAAGGACTTTAGCCGCTATACCTTCCATGAGGCGCTGAACCCGCACATGACGACCGCGGCGGTCGCCAAGCACACGCTGAAGAAGGGCATGAAGGTCGCCCATCTCGTCGCCGACTATGCCTACGGCCATGAAATGCTTCGCGGCTGGAAGCGCGCGCAGGCGGAAATCGGCGCGGAAACGGCGATCGAAATTCTGCATCCGTTCGGCGCACCGGATTATTCGACCTTCCTGCCGCGCATTCTGGCGGCGAAGCCGGACGTGCTCTGCATCTCGAACTTCGGCCGCGATCAGGCAAACTCCATCAAGCAGGCGACCGAGTTCGGCCTGAAGCAGCAGTCGAAAATCGTCGTGCCGGTGATCCTGCACAACCAGCGTCTAGCAGTCGGCCCGGAAACCTTCGAGGGCGTCGTCGGTGGCGCGAACTACTACTGGGGCATGGAAGACAAGGTTGCCTCGGCAAAGACCTTCAACGATGCCTTCCGCAAGGAGCATGGCGGCGCGATCCCGACCGATTACGGCACCTATGGCTATACGGGCGTGAAATCTCTGCTCGACGCCATCAAGAAGGCCGGCTCGACCGAGAACGAGAAGATGGTCGATGCACTCGAAGCCCTGAAATACGATGTGGCAAAGGGCTCGCAATACTACCGTAAGTGCGACCATCAGTCGGTGCAGTCGGTTCTCGTGCTTGAATCGAAGAAGAAGGCCGAGATGAAGAACCCGGCCGATCTTTTCTCGATCCGCGCGATCGAGGATGGCGGCGAGGCCATGCTTCGCACCTGCAAAGAGCTGGGCTTCCCGGCGTAATCATTGGCTTGAAGACCGAGGGCGTCGTCATGGATATGCAACTGATCGGCATGCAGCTTCTTTCCGGAGCGGTGCTTGGCGCCATTCTTGTGATGACCGCCCTCGGTTTTACGATCATTTTCGGAATGCTCGGTGTCGTGAACTTCGCGCACGGGGCGCTGTTCATGATCGGCGCCTATGTCGGCGTCGCGATTGCCGAGCAGACCGGAAGTTTCTGGTGGGCGCTGCTGGTCGCGCCGCTTGCCGTCGGCGCAATCGGGCTATTGATCGAGCGGCTCCTGATAAGACCGCTCTACAACAGGCCGCCTGACGACTCGATCCTGCTCACCTTCGGCCTCGGCTATATCCTGGTCGAAGGCGTTCGCATCGTCTTCGGCAATGATGGAATTCCGTTCTCGACGCCATCGGCGTTGGTCGGCGTGGTGAATGTCGGCATCGGATACTTTCCGATCTACCGACTGTTCGTCATTTTCTCCGTCGTGCTCATTCTCGCGCTGCTCTGGGTCGGGCTCGAGAAAACCAAGTTCGGCCTCATCGTCCGGGCCGGATCGCGCGATCCGCAGATCATGCGCGTGCTTGGCGTCGATATGCGCAAGCTCTGGTTTGTCGTGTTCGGCATCGGCATCGGCCTGACCGCTCTTGGTGGCGTGCTCGCAGCCCCGATGCGCAATGTGAACCCGGAGATGGGCACGCTGGTGCTTGCCGAGGCGTTCGTCGTGACCGTGATCGGCGGGATGGGTTCGCTTGCCGGCGCGTTCCTCGCTCGGCTCGATCCTTGGCGCGGTGATCGCGGGTGTCTTGGTCGGCGTCGTCGTTAGTCTGGTTTCTCTCTTCGCGCCGGAAATGGCGACGATTTCCATGTTTGCATTGATGGCGCTTGTGCTGCTGTTCCGGCCGCAAGGCCTGTTCGGCAAAGCTGCGGCCGGTGCTTGAGGATAAAGAAAAGATGTCCGCTCCCTTGCAGCAACCAACGGCTTCACCGGGCGAAGCGCAAACTGGCCTTGGTCCGCTTCTAAGTCTTGCCTCGAAGTGGCGGGTGCCACTGACGATTGCAGTGCTTTGCATCCTGCCGTGGATATTGCCGTCCAAGGCACTCGCGGTAAACGTGCTGATCTATGGCACCTTCGCGGTGGGCTACAATCTTCTGTTCGGCTACACTGGGCTTTTGTCGTTCGGGCATGCGGCCTTCTTCGGCGCGGCGGCGTATCTCACCGGAATGTCCATCGCGCATTACGGCGTGAGCTGGTTCGCTGCAATCGCGATCGGCATTGCGGGAGCATCTTTGCTGGCGCTGATCATGGGCGCGCTTTCCGTGCGTACCCGCGGCGTCTATTTCTCGATGGTGACGCTCGCGCTTGCGCAACTCGTTTATTACACCGCGTTGCAGGCCTCCTCCTGGACCGGCGGCGAGAACGGATTGCGCGGCTTCACCGTTGCGCGCATCGATCTGCCCGGCTGGCAGATCAATCTCCTCGACCCCGTACAGAAATACTACTTCATGCTCGTGTTCACCGCGGCGGCACTCTGGCTGATTTCGCGGATCCTGAACTCGTCCTTCGGCGCGACCATCGAGGCGATCCGTGAGAACGAGGTGCGCGCGCGCGCCTGCGGCTATAACGTGGAGCGAGCGAAGCTGCTTTCTTTCGTGCTGTCGGGCGCGATCTGTGGTCTCGCAGGAAGCCTCGCTGCAATCCATCTCTCGATCGTGCCGCTCGACAGCTTGCACTATCACACCTCCAGCCTTGTCGTGATGATGACGCTGCTTGGCGGCATGGGCAGTTTCTTCGGTCCTTTCGTCGGAGCCTTGTCGTTCCTCGTGATGGAAGACGTGCTCTCGCTCTGGACCACGCATTGGCAGCTTTTTGTCGGCGCAGTCTTCGTCCTTTTCGTGCTGTTTCTGCCCAAGGGCATCTGGGGAACGCTTCTTGATCTTGGAAGAAAAAATGACTGAGGCGCCGCTTCTCGCAGTCAACAACGTCGGCAAAAGCTTCGGCGCCTTTGTCGCGTTGAAGGGCATTTCCGCGACATTCCGGAACAATCGCGTTACCGCGGTGATCGGGCCGAATGGCGCCGGCAAAAGCACGTTCTTCAATATACTTTCGGGTGCCTTGAAGCCGAGCACCGGATCGCTGACGTTTGCCGGCAACGATCTGACGGCGCTGCCGCATCACAAGTTCGCCCATCTCGGTATCGCCCGTTCGTATCAGATCACGAACATCTTTCCGCAGTTGAGCGTGCATGAAAACGTGCGGGTGAGCGCCCAGGCGTTCCACGGCGGCTTTAACATCTGGCGGCACCGGAGCGTCGACAAGAATCTCAGCGATCGCGCCGACCAGGCGCTGCAGGCGGTCGGCCTTTATGCGAAACGCACGCGCATCGCGCGATTTCTTTCCCATGGAGAGCAGCGCGCGCTTGAAATCGCCATCGCGCTCGTAACCGATCCGAAGCTTTTGTTGTTAGATGAGCCGACCGCCGGCATGGGCCCGGAGGAGTCGAAAGACATGGTTGGGCTTATCGAGAAGCTGGCCAAGGACCGGACCATTCTACTCGTCGAGCACAAGATGAAAATGATCCTCGGTTTGAGTGACCGCATTCTCGTGCTTCACCACGGGCAGCTGATTGCCGACGGCACGCCGGAAGAAATTCAGTCCGACAAGGAAGTGCGCCGCGTTTATCTGGGGCAGGGCAATGCCAATGCTTGAAGTCGAAA
Organism: Xanthobacteraceae bacterium; assembly: GCA_035440445.1. GTDB lineage: Bacteria > Pseudomonadota > Alphaproteobacteria > Rhizobiales > Xanthobacteraceae. Next base: position 128,061 of record DAORMJ010000007.1, on the reverse strand, counting down.
AACTGAACGCATGGTACGGCACCAGCCATATCGTGCATGACCTCTCCTTCAATGTCGAAGAAGGTGAGATCCTGGCATTGGTCGGCCGCAACGGTGCGGGCAAAACCAGCACGATGAAGGCCATCATGGGGCTTATGCCGAAAGCGACCGGAAGCGTGCGCTTCGCCGGCAAGGAACTGTTGCCGCTTGGCGCGCATGAACGCTTCGGCCTTGGGCTTGCATATGTGCCCGAGGATCGCCGCATCGTTCCGGGCCTGAGCGTGAGAGAAAACCTGCAGATCGGTCTCGTTTCCGCGAAGGTGAAGCGGGATGAGGAGCAGGCGATCGCGGAAATTGCGGAAACCTTTCCTCGCCTGAAAGAGCGGCTCGATCAGCAGGGCGTCACCATGTCCGGCGGCGAGCAGCAAATGTTGGCGATTGCGCGCGCGATGATTTCCGGTCCGAAAATGATCCTGCTCGACGAGCCGTCCGAAGGGATCATGCCGATCCTGGTCGAGGAGATGGGAGTGCTCTTCAAG
>DAORMJ010000007.1:57479-127486 GCA_035440445.1 Xanthobacteraceae bacterium | reverse complement strand
GCTGAAGCTCGCGGACCGCGCGGTCATCATCGATCAGGGCGAAATCGTACACCGCTCCAGCGCGGCGGCGCTGCTGGCCGATCCTGAAATTCAGGACCGCTACTGCGCAGTGTAATAAGGGGGATCGGCGTCAATGGATCTGTCGGGAGAATACCAGCTGAATGCGCCTAAGGAGAAAGTGTGGGCGGCGCTGAACGATCCCGCCGTGCTCGCCCGCTGCATTCCGGGTTGCAAGGAACTGCTCCAGACATCGGACAATGCGTTTGCAGCCAAGGTTGCGCTGAAAGTGGGCCCGGTCTCGGCGACATTCAGCGGAAACGTGACGCTGGAAGATATCGACGCTCCCAATGGGTATCGCATCGCCGGGCAGGGCAGCGGAGGGATTGCGGGTTTTGCCAAGGGCGGCGCCATCGTTAGGCTCGAGGAACGCGAGGGAGTGACCGTCCTGACCTATGAAGCAAAAGCCGACATCGGCGGGAAGCTCGCTTCCCTTGGGTCGCGTCTCATTACAGCCACGTCCAAAAAACTTGCGGATCAGTTCTTCTCGTCATTTGCCAGGGAGTTTCATGACGAGCCCGCGGCGACATCGCAATAGTCCAACCCTTGGTCGCGTCGTGCGGCATCGGAAGACGCGGGGCCGGACCGCGGTGGCCGGGTGACCGCTGGCGGAAATATGCTAAGCCTGCCGTTCTGAAACCTTGGTGAACCAATATGTCGCCCACAGGCACGAGAGCGGAGCCTTCCCGCAGGCTGGTCGTCGCAATTACGGGAGCCTCCGGCGTCATCTACGGAATCCGCGTTCTGGAACTTCTGCGCAACACGGATATCGAAACCCATCTCGTGGTGAGCAAGGCGGCCGAACTGACCGTCACCTATGAGACCGACATTCCGCCAAAGAAGCTCCGCGAACTGGCTTCGGTCTATCACGGCGTTGCGGACATCGGGGCGTCGATCTCGTCAGGTTCATTCAAGACCATGGGCATGCTGGTGTGTCCGTGCTCCATGCGAACCATGAGCGAGATCGCGACAGGGGTAACGAGTTCGCTCGTCAGCCGGGCGGCGGATGTCGTGTTGAAAGAGCGCAGGAAGCTCGTCCTTGCGGTCCGCGAAACACCGCTGCACGCGGGCCATCTGCGCACGATGGCGACACTCTCGGACCTTGGCGCGGTGATCGCGCCGGTGGTGCCGGCGTTCTATACCCGGCCCACGACGCTTGACGATATCATCAATCACACCGCCGGCCGATTGCTCGACAATTTCGGCATAGAAGTCGGTGCGGTAAAGCGCTGGAAAGAGGAGAGCGGCAACTAGCTGTTCTCGAGTTTCTTCAAGAGTTCGGCCAGCTTCTCGATTTCGTCATCGAACGCACGCCCGAGGTGGGCTGCGTAACTGCGCAGGTTATGTCGCGCGGCCGCGTCCATTGACTTGCTCGCAGTCTCTGCGCTGGCAAGCGCGAAAAGATCGTCCTGCTCGATCCGTTCTGCTTCCAGTTCCAGTGCCTTCACGCGATTGCGAAACTCCGCTTTCGAACCGGTAACGGTGGATTTTGCGATGCTGCGCCGGACGCTTCGTAGCGGAACGACGACATTCTCATGCCAATGCTTGATTTGCTGCGCGATCGCCGCGACCTCGCTTTGAGAAATGCTGGTTCCGCGGGTGGCTAGCCACAGCATATAAAGCATCAGGTTCACATCGATGCCGTGTCTGTCTTGCAGCGCAAGGCATAGATCGGCCACGCCTGGTTGCCGGTAAAACTGCAGAGAGAAATCCCAGAACGGGTTTGTTTCGCGGGTTTCAGTTTCACTTGTCATCGTTCCGAAAACCTTCCGTTCATACCCGCACTTCAAGCAAAATGCATGCGATGCAATCGGCACTTTCCGCAATCACGTTCCATATTTGGAACAGTGCGTTGGCATCTTTTCTCTACCTCGTGGGGGGGTGCCATGGGAAGGTACTCGCGTCAAAAAATAGAATTGCGTTCAACGCAACAATTTACTGACCAGTCAAACAATCTGCCGCGGATCAACTGCCGGCATAAATGGTCAAACGGGGAGAGAAAATGACGAACGCCACCAGAAGACAATTCCTTCATTCCGCAGCAGCACTTGGCGTTGCCACAGCGTTGCCAATCGCTCGTACGCCGCTCGCGTTAGCGAACGACCCGGTGAAGTGGGCTTCGCTTACGCCCGGTTTCACGGTGCTCGTGACCGAGTTCATCCGGCATCATAAGCTCGACGAGAAGAACGGCTTCAAGCTTGCCGATCCCACCGTTTATACATCGGTTCCGACTTATTACGGTGACTTTGTCGCCGGCAGCTACGACGTTTGCATCGGTAGCTGGGACACGTTTGCCACCCGCTATCTCGGCGGCGTGCCGATCAAGCTGCTCTGCAACATCTCGACTGCGCAGATGATTAACATCATGGCGCCGAAGACCGGCGCGAAGAGCGTCAAGGAACTGAAGGGCAAGACCCTTGCCGCGCCGCAATCGACCGGTACCTATCGCATCGTGCGCGCGGTCGTGCAGGAGTATCTGAACTTCGACATCGAGAAGGAAACAACGGTTCAGAACGTGACGAATCCGGCCGCGGCGGTTGCGCTGTTGCGGGCAGGTAGCGCGGACGCGGCGCTCTCCTGGGAGCCGAACATCACGAGAGGCATCGTTGAAGATCCGCGCCTCGGTGTGATTTTCAACGCGGGCCAGCTCTACAAAGAGAAGAACGGTCACGATCTGGCCTATTTCGGCGTCGCGGTTCGCAACTCGCTGCTTGAGAAGAATCCGAAGGCGGCTGCCAGCATCAATGGCGTGTTCCGCGATTGCATCAACGGCATCCTCAAGGACGTAAAGGCCGCCGTTGCCATCGTCGGCGAACGCACGGGCTTCGATCCCAAGGTCTTGCAGGATGCGATCTCGTCGCGCCGTCTGCATTTCCACTTCGCGTCGATGCAGGACCCGGCAGAGCGCAAGGCGATGGTTGCGGCTTCGCAGTTCTTCGCGCGCAACAAGCTGCTGCCGTCTGTAGTCAATGAAGGCTTCTTCGCCTGATCTGCCGCAAAGCGGCTTCGACTCCAGGTGCCGTGATCGGCACCTGGAGCTTCTGATTTAGACAGGGGACACCGTGGAGAACACGCAAACAAAAAGCGATGTCAGGGCCGCCGCTGCGCCGGCCAACGTCGCGCGCCCGGAAGGGCGGGTGAAAAGCGATCTGTTGCCGACCCTGGTCGTATCCGCGTTCCTGATCCTCGCGATTCAGGTTGCGAGCTGGTATGTGCCGCCGTTCATCATTCCTGCGCCGTCGGCGATACTGGAAGCAGCCTGGAACATCCTTTCGCGCGATGCGAACCACATTCTGGTCACGGCGCTCCGCCTGTTCATTGCGTTGCTGTTTGCGATGACGGTGGGTGTTCTGCTCGGCGTTATCATGGGTACGCGCCCGGGCGTGCGGCCCTATCTGCGCGCGCTTGTTATCATCGACACCGGTATTCCCGCGCTATCCTGGATGCTGATTGCGATCTTCTGGTTCAAGGAACCGGAAGTCCGAATCTTCTTCATTCTTTCGGTGATCCTGATCCCGTTCTACGCGCTGAATATCTACGACGGCATTCGCGCGCTGCCTAAGGAATGGGTGGACATGATCGAGAGCTTCCGCCCGAACCGCTGGCAGGTGCTGCGCTATCTCGTGTTCCCGCACATCGTGCCGTACATCTTCCTCACCACGAAATCGATCGTGGGCTATGCGATCCGCATGGCGATCTTTGCCGAACTGGTTGCTTCGGCGATCGGCATCGGCGCGCAGATGAACCTGGCGCAATCGAATTTCCGCATTGACCAGATCTTTGCGTGGACGCTGCTGCTCGTGATCATCAACCTGTCCCTGCAGGCAATCGTAACCGCGCTTGAAAAGATTGTTCTGCGCTACCGTGCGGAGGCGACCGTCCGATGAATGCCTCTTCCAACGCCGTCATCACCATCTCGAACGTCGGCAAGGCGTTCGGCCCCCATGTCGTCGCGCATGATCTCAGCATCGCGGTAGCAAAGGGCGAGATCGTCGCGCTGCTCGGGCGCACGGGTGCAGGCAAGAGCACCGTGCTCAACATGATCATGGGCAACCTGAAACCCGATAGCGGGACAATTCAGGTTGCCGGCTTCGATCCCTACGGCGAGTTCAAGAAACTGCGCGGAAAGATGGCCGTGAGCTTCCAGCAGGACCGCCTCTTGCCGTGGCGTACCGCGGTCGAGAATGTCGAGCTTGGCCTTCTGATCCTCGGTATTCCGCATAGTGAAGCGAATAAAACCGCGAAGCTCTGGCTGGCGCGGGTCAATCTCGCTGATGCCGCAGACAAGTACGTGCATCAGCTTTCGGGTGGAATGCGCCAGCGCGTCTCGCTTGCGCGGGCGCTTGCCGTGGATCCGGAACTGGTGCTGCTCGACGAATCGTTCAGCCAGCTCGATCACGTGACCTCGAAAGCGTTGCGGGCGGACTTTTCGAAGGTCGCGCGCGAATACAAGAAGACCTGCCTGTTCGTCACGCATCGCATCGAGGACGCCATCGAAATGGCCGATCGTGTTCTGGTGCTGCGGCCAGGGGCAGGGCTCTGTCTCGAAGAACGTCTCACCGAGGAAACGCGCGCTAACGACGCTGCGCGTGCCGCGTTGCATGACAGGATCGCCGAAGCGATGGGCGATCACGACGAATAACCGATTTTCAGGAATTAAACGTAGGAGCGCTCTGTGGCGTACGAAGATATTGTAGTTGAACGCGTCGAGAAGTGGGTCGAGATCAAGATCAACCGGCCCGAGAAGCTGAACTCTATCCGCGAGAAGACCGCGGAAGAAATCCTGCATGCACTGGCCGAAGCCGAGTTCGACCGCGATTGTGCCGCGGCCGTGCTCTACGGCACCGACAAGGCATTCTGCACTGGCATCGATACCAGTGAGTTCCAGATCAAGGACAACGAGTATTTCGACTTCTATCGCTTCCGCCGCCGCTCGCGGAAGGTGAACCAGTTGTTCCGCGAGTTGCCGAACTTCACGAAGCCGCTGATCAGCGCGGTTGAAGGGTTTGCACTTGGCGGCGGTCTCGAGCTCGCGCTCGTCGGTGACATGATCGTCGCAAGCGAGAATGCGAAGTTCGGTCTGCCGGAAATCAAGCTCGGCCTGATGCCGGGCGGTGGCGGCACGCAGACGCTGCCGCGCCTGATCGGCAAGCCGCTGGCAAAAGAACTGATGTGGACCGGACGCCGTATCTCGGCAGCCGAAGCGCTGCAGATGCGCCTCGTCAACCACGTCACCGCGCCGGGTGCCGCACTCGAGAAGGCACGCGAACTCGCGCGCTCGATCGCTGGTAACGCGCCGCTCTCGGTCATGTTCACCAAGGGCGTGATCGACCGTGGCGAAGACATGGCGTTGCAGGACGGCATGACCGCCGAGGCAGACGTCTCGTTCCTTCTGTATTTCACCAACGATCGCAAGGAAGGCCTCGCAGCCTTCCGCGAAAAGCGGTCGCCGGAATTCCGCGGAGAGTAAAAATGAGCAAGGACATTGTTATCGCCGGCTATTCGGAGACGCCGGTTGCGTTCAAGTCGGGCCGCAGCGCCTATGATTACGCTGGCGAAGCGCTTGCGGGCCTGATCGAGTCGACCGGCATCGAGAAGGATGCGATCGACGGTCTGTCCGTGACTGTGCCTCTCAGCGAAGCGCCGAACCCGTTCTTCGCTGTGTACATCACCGAAGCGCTCGGCATGTCGCCGACCTGGCTGAACTACGGCGGCATCGGCGGCTGCTCCGCGACTGGCGGTGTCGCGCGCGCGATCTCCGCGATCCGCGACGGTTATTGCGAAGTCGCCGCGGTCATCTCTTCCGATGCGCCGAGCACGCGCTGGGGCGCAAACTACGGCGCGTTCCGTGGCGAGTTTCAGGATCCGGTCGGCGTGCAGGGGCCGCCTGCAATGTTCGGTCTGCTGATGAACCGCTACGAGCATCAGTACAAACTGAACTATGACGCGCTCGCCAAGATCGCGATGGTGCAGCGTGAGCATGCGCTGCTCAACGACAACGCGCTTCCGAAGTTCAAGACGCCGATGAGCAAGGACGATTACTACAAGTCGCGTGTCATCGCCGACCCGCTTCGCGTGCTCGACTCGGTCATGTTCTGCGATGGCGCAAATGCGTTCCTCGTCATGAAGCAGGAACGTGCGCAGCAGCTCGGCATCAAGAAGACCGTACGTCCGGCCGCCTACGCCGAATTGACGAACGTCAACGGCAACAAGGCAACGCCCGACATCACGGAAACCGGCTTCTCGCACATCGCACCAAAAGTGTTCGGCAAGGCCGGACTGAAGCCGCAAGACATCTCGATGTTCCAGCCCTACGACGATTTCACGATCGCGGTGCTGATGCAGTTCGAGGATTTCGGCTTCTGCAAGCGCGGCGAGGGCAGCGACTTCGTGCTCTCGAACGACATCTCCTACAAGGGCAACATTCCGCTCAACACCGGCGGTGGCCAGATTTCCGCCGGCCAGCCGGGTCTCGCAAGCGGCGGCCTCAACCTTGCCGAAGCCGTGCGTCAGCTGTTCGGCGAAGGCGGCCAGCGTCAGGTGAAGAACCCGAAGAACGCGGTCGTAACCGGTATCGGCGTCATCCCCTACGGACGTAACTGGGGAACGAGCGCCGCGATGATTGTGGAGGCTTAACGATGAATGCCGAAGTGAAACCGCGCATGGCGCCGCGGCCGAATGTCTATGTCAACACCGATCCGTTCTGGGAGGCCGCGCAGAAGCGCGAGCTCGTGGTCCAGTATTGCAAGGATAGCGGCCAGTTCCAGCATTATCCGCGGCCGGTGAGCATCTACACCGGCAAGCGCAATCTCGAATGGCGCAAGGTGAGCGGTAAGGGCAAGATTTACGCCCACACCACGATCCGTATTCCAGGTCCCGGCCTCGACGGCCGCCTGCCGTTGCCGGTTGCAACGGTCGAACTCGACGAAGGTGTGCGCATGATTGCGAACATCATCGAAACCGATGCCGCCGACATTACGGTTGGCGCGCGGGTCGAGGTGGCCTGGGACAAGATCACCGACGATTTCGTCTATCCTGCGTTCAAGGTGGTGAAGGCCTAAGATGCGTCTCGAAGTCGTCTTCTCCGCGCATGCGGTGCGTATGCCCGACAAGGAAGCGGTAGTCTGCCGCGAACGGCGGGTGCGTTATCGCGATTTGCAGGCACGGGTTCGCGAGGTCGCAGGCGGCCTCGCGAAACTCGGCGTGGGCGAGGGTGACAGGGTCGTTCTTTATCTTCCGAACGGCACGGAGTTCGTCGAACTGCTCTATGCCGCCTTTACGCTGGGCGCTGTCGTCGTTCCCGTAACGACGCGGCTGACCATTCGCGAACTCGCCTATTTCAGCGAGGACAGTGCCGCGAAGGTGATCGTATGCAGCGATGCGCACGCGGAAGGTGTGCGCACCATTCTGAATGCGCAGCCCTCGGTAAAGGGCGTGGTCGTTGGCAAGCCGGTCAAGGGCTTCGTTTCCTTCGAGGAAGTGTCGGACAAGGGCTTGCAGCCCAAGGCCGTCGACTCGGAAAACGATGTTGCGATGGTCATGTACACCTCCGGCACCACGGGTAAGCCGAAGGGCGTGCTGCTCACGCACGCAAACATCCTCGTCAATCACGGCTTCATGAACGCGACAGACTGGAGTATCGGCCACGAAGACCGCTATCTGGTGGCGTCGCCGCTCGCGCATCGGGCGGGACTCGGACGCCTGATGAATTCGATGACGCTCGGCGGCACGATTTTTGTGCTTCCGGCTTTCGACGCCGAAGAAATCGCGCAGACCATTGAGCGTGAGAAGGTCACCGTGGTCGGAATGGTGCCGACCATGTGCCGCATGTTCCTGCCTGCGCTGGAGAAGGCGCCGGAGCGATGCCGCACCCTGCGCCGCATCGTGGTTACCGGCGAGGCATTCCCGGTCGAACTGAAGAAGAAACTGATCGCGCTTCTGCCCGATACGCAATTGGTTTCGTTCTTTGCGATGACGGAAGCCGGTGCGATCACCAATCTCTCGCACGAAGAGCAGTTCTCGCATCCGAAATCGGTCGGCCGGCCGGTGCCCGGTGTCGAGGTGCGTATTGTCGATGAGAACGGCAGGGACGTGGAAACCGGCGCAATCGGCGAAGTGATCGTGCGCTCCGGAAAGCCCGGCGCTTTCACGATCATGAAGGGCTATTACAATCGCCCCGAGGAAACCGCGAAGTCCATTCGCGACGGCTGGTTCCATACCGGCGACCTCGCGCAGCGCGATAGCGATGACTACATCTATATCGTCGATCGCAAGAAGGACATGATCCTGAGCGGCGGCTTCAACATCTACTCGAAGGAAGTCGAGCAGGCGATCGTCGAAGTGGAAGGCGTTGCCGACGCCGCGGTGGTTGGCGTGCCGGATGAAATATTCGGCGAAGCCATTGCTGCTTTCGTGGAACTGGATCCGAAGAAAAAAGCGCCGAGCGCCGATGACATCATCGCGCACTGCCGCAGCGCCATTGCGAGCTACAAGAAGCCGAAATTCGTCTTCTTCATCGAGGCATTGCCGCGCAACGCGGTCGGAAAAGTGCTCAAGCATGAATTGAGCGAGCAGGCACGTGCCAGCGCAGCGGCTGGGCAGAAGGGTGCCGCATGATCCGGCCTGAGACCGCGCAGGACACCGCGTTCCGTTCGACGGTCAGAACCTGGGTCGAACAGAACCTTCCGCAGCATATGCGAAATCTGACGTTCCGCCCGGAACCCTCGGATGCCATGCAATGGTATGCCGCGCTCTATAAGCAAGGATGGATCGCGCCGCACTGGTCCAAAGCGTTCGGCGGCATGGGCGCTTCGCCAAGCGAGCAGGTCATTCTCTTCGAAGAGCTCGCGCGAATTGGTGCGCCCGATATCCCGACGCAAGGGCTGAACCACATCGGCCCATTGCTGATGAAGCTCGGCAACGAGGCCCAGAAATCGTTTCATTTGCCCCGCATTCTCTCGGGCGAGAGCGTGTGGTGTCAGGGCTATTCCGAGCCCGGCTCAGGCTCCGATCTCGCCTCCGTGCAGACGCGGGGCGAAATTCGCGGCGACCGCATTGTCATCAACGGGCAGAAGATCTGGACGACGTGGGGACATCACGCCAACTGGATGTACGCGCTCGTCCGCTCGATCCCCGGTGAAAAGAAGAAGAACGGCATAACCTTTGTTCTGCTCGACATGAACAGCAAAGGAATTACCCGCCGGCCGATCCGCACGATCGCGGGCGACGAGGAATTCTGCGAAGTGTTCTTCGAAGACGTTTCCGTTCCGATCGAGAACGTCGTCGGCGAAGTGCATCAGGGCTGGCGCGTTGCCACGAGCTTGCTCGACGAAGAGCGCATCCGCATTGGAACTTCGCTTCTGCCGCTGCGTGCGCTTGCGCGCCTGCGCGCGGTTCTGAAGCAGAACGGGCTCGAGCAAGATGTGGTGTGGCGCCGCCGTATGGCGCGCGCGGAGATCGCGGTAGAAACGGTCACGGCTGCTTATTTCCAGTGTCTCGAACGCTTCGAAGCCGGCAATGCCGGGGGCGGCGAGAGCTCCTATCTCAAAATCCTCGCGACCGAGATCACCCAAGAGATTGTCGATCTCGTGCAGGAAGCCGGCGGGGTATTCCGCGCCATGAAAATGGATGCGCCGGGTTCCGACAACCGCGTCGATTTCAACGAGATGTTTCTGCAGTCGCGGCGGCTGTCGATCTACGGTGGCAGCAACGAGATCCAGCGCACCATTCTGGCGTCGCAGGTTCTTGGTCTCGGAGGCCGCTAATGAGTAACGCCCAACGAGATTCAATGATCGCCGATAGCGCGAAAGGCTTCCTCACGAGGATCGGGGGCGTGGGACGTGCCCGAAAGCTCCGCGATTCCGGAACGGCGTTCGACGGCAAGGCCTGGCAGGAAATGGCGGAGCTTGGCTGGTTCGGTCTGCTGCTGCCGGAAGGAGCCGGCGGGCTGGAACTTGGCGGCCGCGAGCTTGTCGATCTTATGGAAACGATGGGCGCGCAACTCGCGCCGGAGCCGGTCGCGGAAGTGATTGCCGCGGGGATCGCGATTGCGGCGGCGGACGCATCGTCGCCGTTGCTCGGTGAAATCGTGGCCGGACAGGCAGTCGTTGTTCCGGTAGCGGGTGGAAACTTTCAGCTTGCCGGCGGAAGACTTGCAGGGGCGGCAAAGCCAACGGCGCATCTTGCATCAGCCACGCACGCCCTGATCGATACCAGAGACTCTCGTCAGTACATCGTGCCGCTTTCCGCTGAAGGTGTGACACGGACCACGTTTGCTGCGGTCGATGGCACCTCGTTCTCGGCATTGCGCCTGGATGTCTCGCTTGCGCATGCGATGGAGCTCAACAGTGGCGGTCAGCAAAGCGCGGCTCCCGCGCCGGCTTCCGTGCTGCGGTTGGCCTATGCGGCCTATCTCGCCGGACTTGCGGATGCGGCCTTTGCGATGGCGCTGGACTACCTGAAGACGCGTAAGCAGTTCGGCGTTGCCATTGGAAACTTTCAGGCATTGCAGCATCGCGCGGCAACGCTCTATGTGCGGATTGCGTCCCTCAAGGCGCTGCTTGGCGAAGTGGCAGGGACGATGGGAACGGGCCGCTTAGCTGCGGCTTCCGCGGCCGCCGCATTCGCCGCCACCGATGCAAGTCTTCAGGTCACGAAGGAGTGCATCCAGTTTCATGGCGCCATCGGCTTTGCCGACGAGCACGCGATCGGTCTTTTTCTGAAACGCGCCATGACCGTGACTGCAGCGCTCGGAAATTCCGACGAATGTCTCGATGAGTATCTGCGGCATTCGCAGGACGGCGCGGATCGCGCACAAACAAGCTCAGCAGCGTGAGGGTATAATGACTATTTCCGTCGTCGGCGCGCATTGGATTGATGGCGAATGGATTCCGACCGCGCGGTCCAACAAGTTCGACATCGTCAGCCCTCTCGATAACAGCGTGATCGGCTCCGCGCCCAACGGTGGCGTGGATGTGGCGGAAGCCGCAATCATCGCGGCGAAGCGGGCATTCTTCGAGTCCGAATGGGCGCATGCGCCACGGCTCCGTTCGCAGGTTCTTTTCGCGCAGGCCGAAAGCCTCGAGGCGCGCAGCGACGAGCTTGCGCGGCTTTTGTCCATCGAAACCGGCAAGCTGATCAACGTAGCGCGCATGGAAGTCGCTGCCGCGATTTCGGAGATTCGATATTACGGCGGGCTTGCGCGCGCGATTGCGGGACGCATGTTCGAGGTCGAGCCCGGCGTCCATTCGCACTTGTTCCGTGAACCCGCCGGGGTTGCGACGATCATCACGCCCTGGAACGCACCCGCGATCCTGCTCGTGCGCTCGCTGGCACCGGCACTCGCGGCTGGCTGTACGGTGGTGATGAAGCCCGCTCCGCAGTCGAGCCTCTTCCATACCGCTTTCACGCGCTGTCTTGCCGAAGTGCAGGGCTTGCCTGCGGGCGTCCTGAATAGCTTCTGCGAGCAGGGCAGCGCCGGCAGCGAGACGCTCGTGACGTCTCCTGATGTCGATGTGCTGAGCTTCACTGGTAGCAGCTTTGTCGGCAAGAAGATCATGGCGGCCGCTGCGGGCACTTTGAAGCGTCTTAATCTGGAGCTCGGCGGCAAAGCGCCGGCAGTCGTGTTCGAGGATGCCGACATCAATGCGATTGCGCCGCAGCTTGCGACAGCAGGCATGATCCTGTCGGGGCAGCAATGCACGGCGCTGAACCGGGTGCTCGTCCACGAAAGCCGCTTCAACGAGATGAAGAAGGCGCTGGATGGAGCGTTGCGAAAGATGCGCGTTGGACGCAGCGACGACGAGGCAAGCCAGATCGGGCCGCTGATCGATGTGAAATCGCGCGACCGCGTGAAGAATCTGGTCACCGAATATGCGGATGCCGGTGTGCTGATCGGCGGCGTGCCGAACGGCTCGCTCGGCAAGGGCGCCTATCTCAATCCGAGTCTTCTGGCAGTTGAAGACCTCAGCTCGCCCATCGTGCAGGAAGAGTTCTTCGGCCCCGTGATGAATATCGAGCGGTTCCGCACCGAAGCGGAGGCGGTGCAGAAAGCCAACGCCACGCGCTACGGGCTCTCCGCCAGCGTCTGGACCAACGACCTCAATCGCGGGCAGCGCGTTGCGCGCGCGCTACGCACCGGCACGGTGTGGCTGAACGATCACAACAAGCTGTTCCCGGAAGCCGAGACCGGCGGCATCCGCGAAAGTGGCTACGGCCGCCTGCACGGCGTCGAGGGGCTCAACGAGTTTCTCTATACCAAGCACATTTACCAGCGCTTCGGGCGCGTTCAGGCGCAGGCCTAAGGGAAGTATCGTATGGCAAAAGCAGTGCGCGACCTGAGATCCTGGCTCGAGCGGCTAGCCGAAAGCGGGCGTTTGTCGGAGACGAAGCCCGGCCTGGCACTCCGCTACGAGATCGCCGCCGTGTCGAAGGCGACCGAGAACACCCGCGCGATGATCTTTCCGCAACCGGAGGGACATTCGATCCCGGTCGTCAGCAATATCCTCGCCGAACGGCAATGGATGGCCGATGCGCTCGGTATTGCTTCTTCCGAGCTGTTGCCGCGCTTTCAGGATGCGGTTCGCAATCCGCTGAAGACGGTGGAGGTGGCGAGCGGGCCGGCGCAGGAAGTGGTGCATCGCGACGTCGATCTGATGAAGCAGATGCCGATTCCCACGCACAACGAACTCGACAGCGGACCCTATATCTCTGCCGGTGTCCTGTTCGCGCGCAATCCGGAGACCGGCGCGCAGAACCTGTCTATTCATCGATGCCAGATCAGCGCGCCAAACAAGATCGGTATTCTTCTGTTGCCGCGTCATACGCTCGCTTTCGCCAACAAGGCAGCGGCCAAGAATGGCGCGCTCGAAGTCGCCATCGCCATCGGTCTCGATCCGGCCACCTTGCTCGCGTCGCAGGCGATCGTGCCGCTCGACTTCGACGAGCTGGAGATTGCCGGTGCGCTGCACGGCAAGCCGGTCGATGTCGTGAAGTGCGTGACGAACGAAGTCCGCGTTCCGGCCAATGCGGAGATCGTCATCGAAGGGCGCATTATTCCCGACGAGCGCGAACCCGAGGGCCCGTTCGGAGAATTTCCGCAGTACTACGGCCCGCGGATCGATAGCCACGTGTTGCATGTCGATGCCATTACCCACCGCCGCAATCCGGTGTTCCATACGATTGTCGGCGGCAGTACCGAGCACTTGCTGTTAGGCGGAATCGCACGAGAAGCGACCATTCTCGATCATCTGCAGCGGGCATTCCCCGACGTGAAGGACGTTCATCTCGCGCGCGGCGGCGTGTGCCGCTATCACCTCGTCGTGCAGATGCATAAGCGCAGCGAAGGAATCGCGAAGAACGTCATCATGGGCGCATTCGCTGCGCATTACGACATCAAGCAGGTCATCGTCGTGGATATGGACGTGAACATCCATGATCCGATTGAAGTGCAATGGGCGGTCGCGACCCGCTTTCAGGGCGATCGCGATCTCGTCGTGGTCACGGGCGCGCAGGGCTCGAAGCTCGACCCGTCGGCCCGCAGCGGCGTCAGCACCAAGATGGGATTCGACGCCACGGTTCCGCTTGACGCAGACCCCTCTCATTTCATCCGGATACGGGTTCCGGGTCAGGAAGAGGTGAAAGTCGATGAATTGAAGGTGTGCAAATCGCTCAGCGGGATTGTTGGATAGTTGTTATTCGTCGGTAAGCAGCCGCTGGGAGAGGAAGTCGATCAGCGCTTTCGTTTTTCGGGGCATGCGGCGGCGGCCGGAATAGAAGGCGGCCGCCTGCAGCGGCGGGCTTTTCCAGTCGGGGAGGAGCCTGACAAGGCGGTTAGCAGCCACGTCATTCTTGCACATGACGTTCGGAAGGATGCTGAGGCCAAGCCCACCGATCGCGACTTCGCGCGCGATGCCGATGTTGTTCAACACGATGCGCGGCTCGATATCGATGATCTTCGGCGCGCCTTTTGCGATGAAGTTCCAGATGCCTTCTTCGCGCTGATGTTCGGTAACGATGCAGTCGTGGTGCTGGAGTTCGCCGATGGTCTTCAGCGGTCCTTTTCGTTGCAGATAGGCCGGACTGGCGTAAATCCCGCGCGTCAGAGAGGTGAACACCTTCACCGGAAGATGCGCGTTGCGCGGCGGCCCAAGATGAATGGCGACGTCGTAGGGCTCTTGGGAGACATCCACCCAGCGGTTGTTAATTTCGACGTCGAGCTGAATATTCGGGTGCCCGATTGCAAACTCGGCGATCAGCCGGCCAAGCCAGGAAACGCCGAAATCGACCGGCATGCTAACGCGCAGCACGCCGCTGAGCTCGGACTGCATCTGCGACGCCTGAAAACCGGCGTCCTCGATCTCGGACACGATTTTCTGGCTGTGGTTGTAGAGGACGCGGCCGATGTCGGTCAGCGAAATCTTCCTCGGACCGCGCTTCAGAAGCTGCGAACTGAGCTGTTGTTCGAGCAGCGTGATCTTTCGGCTGATGGTGGATTTCGGGACGCGCAGTTTCTCCGAAGCGCGCGTGTAACTTTGCGAGTTCACGACCTCGTAAAAAAGGATCAAGGCGTTGAGGTCGAGCTTTCTACTCATTCCGGGCGGCATCCGCGCGAGGACATTCGCGTATGCTCTGTCTTCGCAGGAAACATAAAATTTGGCAAAAAGGCGCTGTCGCCGGATCGATCCGGACCGCGCCGTTGCGTTGTTTTCGCTGGAGCGACGGACAAAATGAGACTGCGTGGTAAGCGCGGCGGCGAAGAGAGATGCACGAGGGCGAATGCCGGATTGATGCGGCGCAACGCGGGGCACGGCGTAGCCCGCGTTTCGGCATTGGTTCTGCGCCGCGGCTGCGCTAGTTTCGATGGAAAAGTGGCTTCTCGGATCCTGTGATGTCCAACGCACTGCGCATTACTTATGGCAGGTTTGGTCGTGTCGCCTTGCTCGACATGGATCGCTCGCTTGTCCAGCATGCGCACCCGCACTGCCATGTATTGCTCAAGGTTGACGGCGCTGACACGCAGTTCGCCGTTGGCGACCGGTGGGTGAAGCTGACTGATACGCAGGCGGTGCTGATCAATGCCTGGGAGCCGCATGCCTACGTCCATGATTCCAAGCGGCCGCGCACGACCATTCTCGCTTTGTATATTGAGCCGGACTGGCTCACGACGTTCCGCACGAACTGGAACGCCAGTGCCGCATTTCAACTCTTCCGTCACGGGGGAGGCGAGCTATCGCCGCGGATTCGCAGCCTGACCATGAGCCTCGCGGACCTCATGGTGACCCAGCCCGAAGCGGTTGCGAAGCAGGAAGAGATGATCGCCGATCTCATGATCGCCGTCATCGAGCGCTTCACCGCCTGGCGGGAGACCGCATCGGTTCGCGAGATGGCGGCCGAACGCGGCGGTATGGACTGGCGCATTCGGCGGGCCATCGATCTTTTGCGCAAGGGGACGGGAAAGCCGATCGACCTCGATGGCGTGGCGCGCGAAGCGGGACTGTCCCGCGCGCATTTCTACCGGCTGTTCCAGCAGTCCACGAACATGACGCCGAGTATCTATCAGAACATGCTGCGCATGGAGCTTGCGGTGAAATCCGTGGTCGACTCGCAGGACAAGCTGGCGATGGTCAGTGGAATGCTCGGGTTCACCGCGCCGGGCCACTTTTCGCGTTTTTTCCATAACCATGCCGGTTCCACCCCGACCGAGTTTCGCGCGGTGGCGAAACTGGGGGCTTCGCGCTTCGAAAAACGCCTACGCCCGGCACCTCCGTCAAATTTTGAGACTCATTGGTAGGTCGAAGGCGCGGCGGCTATCGCTCCCCGCGGGAGTATCTCCTAAAAATGCGGCTCCAGTCGCCGGTCGGCGCCAGCCGCAGGAATACTTGTCTTGAAGCCTGAACAATCGACCAAAGCCGGCTGGTTGGGACAATCGCTTCCCCGCGTCGAGGACGCAGCACTGCTGACCGGCCGCGGCCGCTATATGGACGATATTGCGACCCGGACCGGAACGCTTCACGCGGCGATCCTGCGCTCGCCGCACGGCCACGCGCAGATCAAGGCCATCCGCCTCGATGCTGCCCGCGCTCTTCCCGGTGTTGCCGCTGTCATCACGGCGGAGGACGTGACTGCGCTTTCTTCGAGCCTTGTCGTTGGTGTCAAGGCGCCGATCACCTGCTGGCCGATTGCGGTCGAGCGCGTGCGCTATGTGGGCGAGCCGGTCGCGGTCGTCGTCGCCTCCGACCGCTATGTCGCCGAAGACGCGCTCGATCTCATCGAGGTCGAGTACGAGCCGCTGCCTGTGGTCATGCAGCCTGCGGAGGCGGTCGATCCCGCGTCGTTCGTGCTGCATGACGGACTGAAGGGAAACGTCGCAAGCGACCGGAAGTTTGTTTATGGCGATCCGGACAAAGCGTTTGCCGAGGCTGCGCACAACATAAGCGTGCAGATCAACTATCCGCGCAATTCCTGCACGCCGATGGAGACCTTCGGGCTCGTCATTGAATTCGATCCGAACGAGGAGAGTTTCGATGTGCTCGCAAATTTCCAGGGACCGTTCAGCATCCTCGCGGTAATCGCGCGCGCGCTCAAAGTCCCGGGCAACCGGCTGCGGATGCGAACGCCGCCGGATTCAGGCGGCAGTTTCGGCACCAAGCAGGCGCTGTTTCCATACATTGTCTTGATGGGCGTCGCCGCGCGCGTCGCCGGCGCTCCGGTCAAGTGGATCGAGGACCGGCTAGAACATCTGACCGCGTCCGTCTCGGCAACCAATCGCATGACGACGCTTTCCGCGGCAGTCGATCGCGAAGGGCGCGTACTCGCGCTCGATTGGGATCAGGTCGAAGACGTCGGCGCGCATGTTCGCGCGCCCGAGCCTGCGACGCTTTACCGGATGCATGCGAACCTGACAGGCGCATACGACATCCGCAATCTGCGGGTACGCAATCGCGTCGTGCTGACGAACAAGACGCCGACGGGGCTGAACCGCGGCTTCGGCGGGCCGCAGGTCTATTACGCGCTTGAGCGATTGATGCAGCGACTTGCGGTTGCGCTGAACCTCGATCCGCTCGAGGTCATTCGCCGCAATCTGGTTCCTGCAGGCGCATTTCCCTATCGCACGGCAAGCGGCGGCTTGCTGGATTCCGGCAATTACGAGAAGGGCCTGACGCTTGCCCATCGCGAGGGCGGCTTGGAAGCGCTGCGCGAGCGGCAACGCGACGCGCGCCGCGAAGGCAGGCTCTACGGCATCGGCTTTGCAGCGGTCGTCGAGCCGAGCGTATCGAACATGGGCTATATCACCACCGTGTTGACGGCGGACGAGCGCCGCAAGGCGGGTCCGAAGAACGGCGCTCAAGCGACAGCCACAGTCTCGCTGGATGCGGTTGGCGGCGTCAGTGTCCATATCGCCTCCGTGCCGCAGGGGCAGGGCCATCGCACGGTGGTCGCGCAGATCGTCGCGGATGCGCTGTCGCTCAAACCCTCCGACATTCGGGTTGTTACCGAACTCGACACCGCGAAGGATGCCTGGTCGATCGCATCCGGAAACTATGCAAGCCGCTTCGCCGCGGCGGTCGGCGGCGCTGTCCATCTCGCTGCAACGAAGATGAAGGAGCGCCTGGCGCGCAGCGCCGCAGCGCAACTGAATACAACGGCGGATGATATCAAGTTTGAAGCGGGGAAGGTTGCGTCCTCGCGCAATCCGGAGAATGCGGTCGCATTCAGCCGGCTCGCGGCGACGAGTCATTGGTCGCCCGGAATCGTGCCCGAAGACGCGCAGGTAATCCGGGAAACCGTGTTCTGGACACCGCCGCAACTGACGCCGCCGACCGAGGGCGATGAAGTAAACTCCTCGCTTTGCTACGGCTTCATTTTCGATTTCTGCGGCGTGGAGATCGATCGCACGACGGGCGCGGTCACGATCGACAAATATGTAACCGTGCATGATTGCGGGCGCGTGCTGCATCCTGGCATGGTCGATGGTCAGATCACCGGAGGGTTCGCGCAGGCGCTAGGCGCGGCGCTGTTCGAAGAATACGCCTACGCCCCCGATGGGAGTTTTCTCGCGGGCACCTTTGCGGACTACCTCGTCCCCACCGCGGTGGAAGTGCCGGTTCCGCTCATCCTGCATTACGAGACCCCATCGCCATTTACGCCGCTCGGCGCGAAAGGTGTCGGCGAAGGCAATTGCATGAGCACGCCGGTGTGTCTTGCCAATGCGGTGGCCGATGCACTTTCAATCGATGCGATCGACCTGCCGCTCACGCCCGCGAAGCTCGCGGCGTTCATCCACGAGAAGGAGCCTGCACGTACGGAAACGGCGCAGGTGACCGCGGGTCCCGGCGGTGGCCGCGCGTTGCACGGCGAGGGTACGGCCATCATCGGGCTGCCGCCGCAGGATGTATGGAAGCTTCTGCTCGACGTGGACGTATTGGCGTCGATCATTCCTGGCGCTCACTCCGTACAGAAATCCGGCCCGCAAGCCTTCAGCGCCGATGTGACGCTCGGCGTCGGCCCCGTGAAAGGCCGGTATCGTGCGAATGTCGAGCTTGCCGATCTCAACGAGCCAAAGAGCGTGACACTGCGCGGGAGCGCGAGCGGGGCGCTCGGCTTTGCGCAAGGCAATGGCCGCGTCGAACTGGAGCCGAACGAAGCCGGCACGCGCCTGACCTATCGCTACGAGGCGCAGATCGGCGGAAAGGTTGCGGCGGTCGGCGGACGTCTGCTCGACGCGGCAGCACGGGTCGTTATTCGCCAGTTCTTCGAAGCGCTCGCGCGGCGCGGTGGCGGCGCACGTCCGGGGTTCTTTTCACGGCTGTTTCGGAGGGCAAAATGAAGCCCGCGCAGTTTGACTATCTTCGCGCCGAGACGCTCTCCGAGGTGCACAAAGCGCTTGCCGCGGACCCCGAGGCGAGAGTGATCGCGGGCGGGCAGACATTGGTGCCGATGTTATCGATGCGCCTCGCACGTCCGCCGCTGCTCATCGACATTATGCGGATCGCTGCATTGAAGAAGATCGAGGACAAGGGAAAGTTTCTCCGCGTCGGCGCTGCTGTTCGCCAGGCCGAACTGCTCGCGCTTGAGGGACTGGCGGAGAAGCAGCCGCTGCTAGCTGCCGCACTACCGTGGGTCGGTCATGCGCAGACCCGTAATCGCGGGACGGTGTGTGGTTCGGTTGCGCACGCGGACCCGAGTGCTGAAATTCCGCTGACGCTGGTTGCGCTCGAAGGCAGCGTGGAAGTGTCCGGCTTGCGCGGCACCCGGCGCGTTCCGGCGGCGGAGTTTTTTACCGGCCTGATGACCACCGCACGCAAGAACGAAGAAATGATCGAAGCCGTCTGGTTTCCGGTGCGCAAACCCAACACCGGGTATGCGTTCTTCGAGTACGGGCGAAGGCATGGCGATTTCGCGATCGTTGCCGCGGCCGCGGTCGCCGAGGGCGATAAGGTCAGGCTGACGATCGGCGGTGTTGCGGATCGTCCTGTGGCTAGGGACTTCCGTGAACGCGGAAAAGCCGCGCTCGACAAGGCGCTGAACGAATTCGCCTGGTCGCTGGAAGCGCGCGACGACCAGCACGGCACCGCCGTCTATCGCAGGGAACTGGTACGCCAGATTGGTGCAAAGGTCATGGAGGAGGCGCGCTCATGCCTCAACTGAACCGAAATAACCGCCACAAGGTGCGGTTCGAACTGAACGGCCGGCTGGCAGAGGGCTTCGCGGAGCCGCGAACCCTGCTCTCCGATTTCCTGCGCCATGAGCTTGGCGCGACTGGAACGCATGTCGGCTGCGAGCATGGCGTGTGCGGTGCCTGCACCGTGCAGATCGACGGCGTGCCCGCGCGCTCTTGTCTGACGCTTGCGGTGCAGGCCGACGGCGCATCCATTCGCACCGTGGAGGGATTGGCGCCGGAGCCGGGACGGCTGTCGATTTTGCAGGAAGCCTTTCGCAGGCATCACGCGCTGCAATGCGGCTTCTGCACCGCAGGGATTTTGATGTCGCTCGATGCATTTCTGCGCGAGCGCAAGGACGTAAGCGAAAGCGAACTGCGCGAATTTCTCGGCGGACATATCTGCCGTTGCACCGGTTACGGACCCATCGTCGCCGCTGCGCTGGACGCCGCTAAGAAAATGCAGGAGCAGGATAATGTTTGATCTCGGGACCAGTTTCATCGCGTCGGTCGCGCGCGAGCCGGACGCACTCGCGCTGGTCGATGGCGAAACCCGATTTACCTACGCCGAGTGGTACAAGCGCATTTCTTCGCTGGTCGCGAGCTTCGACGACATGGGTTTCATCCCCGGTGATCACCTCGTCACCGCGCTCCAGAACCGCTGGGAAGCGGCGACACTGCACTGGGCCTGTCAGTTCGCCGGCATCGTGATTACCCCCGTCAACTGGCGCGCCAAGTTCGACGAGATCGATTTCTTTATCGAGAATTCGGAAGCCAAGGGCATTGTTTATGAGTCCGTCTCTGCCGAGGCGGTTCAGCAGTCCACGCAGGCAAAGCGTGTGGCGCGCATATCGCTGCACGATGGCCCGGACCCTGTGTTCTCCGACCTGCTGAAAAATCCGGCGGCGGATGCGAGACCCCGCGTTGGGCCCGACGCATGGTCGGTGATGCTTTATACCTCTGGCACTACGGCGAAGCCCAAAGGCGTGCCGCGCCGGCAGCGCGCGGAACGCGCGGCAGCGATCGCGCATGTCGCGCAAAACTTGTACGCGCTCGGCGAGCGCACGCTCGGGGTGATGCCGCTCTATCACACCATGGGCGTGCGCTCTTTGCTGGCGATGTCGCTGATCAACGGCGTTTTCGCTTCGCTGCCTCGCTTCGATATTCAAGAGGCGCTTCGCATCATCGAGAACGAGAAGATCACCAATCTTTATCTCGTCCCGACGCTCTATCATGATGTGGTGCACAGCTCGCATTTCGCCAATGCGAATGTGAGTTCGGTGCGAAAGCTCGGCTTTGCGGGTGCGCCGATGACCGATGGATTGCTGAAGAAGCTGCAGGATGCGTTCAAGCCGGAGCTGTTCGTCAACCACTACGGTTCGTCTGAAATCTATACCTTCACCATCGACCAGAATGCGACGGCCAAACCCGGTTCAGCCGGACGCGCAGGCATCAACCAGATGGTGCGCGTTGTGAAGCTGAACGCATCATCTCCGGATGACGTCGCAGCCGTCGGCGAAGAAGGGGAGATCGTCGCCCTTCTTGCGGGTGACGAAAGTTTCGAAGGCTATTGGCGGCGGCCGGAGTCCGACGCGAAGGCGCTTCGGCAAGGTTGGTACTTCACCGGTGATACCGGATATTTCGATGAGGATGGTGATCTTTTCGTGAGCGGCCGCGTCGATGACATGATCATCACGGGCGGCGAGAACGTCTCGCCTGTCGAGATCGAAAGCTGCCTGTCGCTGCATCCCGCGGTTTCGGAAGTCGCGGTCGTCGGTCTGCCCGATGCGCGGTGGGGCAAGATTATCGCGGCCTTCATCAGCCGCCGCGCTCCGGTGACCGAAGCGGAGCTTGACGAATACTGCCGGACATCGGGCCTCGCGAACTTCAAGCGGCCCCGGCGCTACGTGTTCGTGACCGAAGTTCCCAAGTCACCGGTCGGGAAGCTGTTGCGGCGCAAGCTGGTCGCCGGCGAATACATCGAAGAATCCAGTTCTCAGAGCAAGGAAACGGCATAATGCAACCGAAGAAATTCAACGATCCGCGGCTTGAACAGCTCGACGGTTTTCGTGTCGAGGTCGATGCGGCGCAGGAGCGGGCTGACATCATCCTGGATCGTCCGCCTTTCAATATCATTTCCATGCCGCAACGCGATCAGTTGCGGCTCGTTTTCGAGTATCTCGATCTCGATGATGAGGTGAGGGTGATCGTGCTTCGCTCCATCGGCGAGCATTTTTCGAGCGGCGGAAACATCAAGGGTTTCATGGAAGCGTCGCCCGAGCATGTTTCCAAGCTGGCGTGGAACATTGCAGCACCGACGCGCTGTTCGAAGCCGGTGATTGCGGCCGCTCGCGGATACTGCTTTGGCGTAGGCTTCGAAATTTCGCTGGCGTGCGATTTCCGTCTTGCCTCAGAGACGGCGCAATATGCATTGCCGGAGCAGAAGCTCGGTCAGATCCCGGGATCTGGCGGATCGGCACGCCTCCAGCACATGATCGGCATTACCCGGACCAAAGACGTGGTCATGCGCTCGCGTCGTATCAAGGCAAAGCAGGCCTATGACTGGGGCGTCATCACGGAATGCGTTCCGGACGACAAGCTCGAGAGCGCGACGGATGCTTTGGTGAAAGAGCTTCGTGAGTTCTCACCGCTTGCGCAGCGCACCGCGAAGAAGCTGTTGAACGATTCCGAGGATGCCAACCTCACGATCGGCATCGAACTGGAAGGGCATTGCTATAGCCGGTTGCGTCAGTCCGACGACTTCAAGGAAGGCGTCGAGGCGTTTCACGCCAAGCGCCCGCCGCAGTTCAAGGGAAGCTGAACGCAGATAGCTGGCGCTCGGTGAGGCGCACGGCATCGTCTTAAAACTGTAACCGCGCTCCTCTGTCATCCGGAAGGGCGCGGTTTGCTTTTGCGGTTGAGTCGATCGACCAAGTTGCGCAAGCCACGACAGACCGGACAGGCCTGCACTTGCGCAGAAAAAAGCGGCATTGCGCATGGACCGAGGGGTAACAGGCCGCCCCAGGCCGAGATCGTTGACAAATCAACCAAGTGCTGCCATCTCCCTTGGCACGCTGGACCAGTGCCGGCGAAAAAAAGAATTTGCGGGAGGTTGTGGGTGCAAGAGCAGCTTACGAAAGCGCCGCCGCACACGGACGTTGATCCGTTTTCGGTCGAGTACATTCTGAATCCGTATTCGCATCACGATGCGCTACGCCAGGCGCCCGTCGTTTATCTCGAGAAATACGATGTGCTTGCGGTCGGACGCTTCGAGCAGGTCCAGCAGGTGCTTGCGGACTACAACACCTTCATCTCGGGAGCCGGCGTTGGGCTTTCCAACCTGAAGTCGGAGAAGCCCTGGCGGACGCCGAGCCTCCTTCTCGAGACCGATCCGCCGAACCATACGAAAAATCGCGCAATCATCAGCCGTGCCTTGTCACCGGCGTCGCTGCGGTCGCTGCGAGAGCGCTTTGAGGCCAAGGCAGACGATCTCGTCACGGCCTGCATTGCTTTGGGCGAATTCGACGCGATCCCGCATCTCGCCGAAATGTTTCCGATGCGTGCTTTCGCCGATGCGGTAGGCGTGCCGCAGGAGGGGCGTCAGCACCTCGTCGCTTACGGAAACATGGTGTTCAACACCATGGGCCCGCGCAACGAAATGTTTGAAGATGCGATGCGCAACGCCGAAGAGGTGATCACCTGGATCACGAATGCGTGCCGCCGCGAGACGCTGACCAAGGATGGCCTCGGCGCGCAAATCTATACCGCAGTGGATGAGGGCATGATCACCGACGCCGAAGCGGGGCTGATTGTGCGTTCATTCCTGTCGGCTGGCATCGATACGACGACAAATGCCATTGCGAACGCGCTGGTTTGCTTTGCCGATCATCCCGAGCAGTGGGACAAGGTCCGCGAGAAGCCCGAGCTTATGCGCGCGGCTTTCGAGGAAGTCATGCGTTTCGAGTCTCCCTTCCAGACGTTCTTCCGGACGTCGAGCAAGCCCGCCGAGATCGCCGGAACGCCGGTCGCTGCGAACCAGAAGATTCTGATTTCGCTCGGTGCCGCGAACCGCGATCCGGCGAAGTGGGAACGGCCCAACGAATTCGACATCACCCGCAGAACCGCCGGTCATGTCGGCTTCGGCGCCGGCATTCACGGCTGTGTCGGCCAGATGATCGCGCGGCTGGAAGTCGAGGTTCTGTTCAAGGCGCTGGCGAAACAGGTGCGGGCGATCGAGCTTTGCGGCGCTCCCAAGCGGCAGGTGCACAACACGCTCCGCGGCATCGAGAAGCTGCCGCTGCGGTTGCACGGTTAGTCCTATGCCAGCAGTCGTTTTCGTCCATCCCGATGGCCGCCGGGAAGAGGTCGACGTCCCGCTCGGATCGTCCATCATGCATGCTGCGGTTAGCGCAGGTGTGGACGGCATCGTCGGGGAATGCGGCGGCTCCGCAATGTGCGCCACGTGCCACGTTTATGTCGATGAAGGTCGCCGTGCGGAGTTGCCGGAAATCGGCCCCGTAGAAGAGGAAATGCTCGGTTCGACGACCTCTGAACGCAGGGTAACTAGCCGGTTGAGCTGTCAGATCGTAATGACGGAAGACTTGGAAGGGCTGATTCTCGAGCTTCCCGAAACGCAAATCTGAGTAGCATGAACGATACGATCATCATCGCTGGTGCGGGGCAGGCGGGTACGCAGGCAGCGATCTCGCTGCGCGATCTCGGCTACGGCGGGCGCATCCTGCTTGTCGGCGATGAGACGGATTTGCCTTATCAGCGGCCTCCGCTGTCGAAGACCTATCTCAAGAGCGGCGCGAGCCTGCTTCCGCTGCGCGCCGAGAAGATTTTCGCCGACAAGCAGATCGAGCTGCTGCGCGGCGTGAGCGTCGTGTCGATCGATCGTGCGGCGCGGGAAGTGCGGCTTTCATCGGGGCAGACGGAAAACTATGCGCATCTGATCCTCGCGCTCGGCGGCAGCAACCGCAAGTTCCCCGGGGACTCGGAAGGCATTCTGATGTTGCGGACGCGAAGCGACGCCGATCGCATTCGCGAACGTATTGCGGAGCAACGCCGCGTGGTCATCATTGGCGCTGGCTTCGTGGGCCTCGAGGTCGCCTCGTCACTGCGCGGCCTCGGGCATCATGTGACGGTCGTGGATATCGCTCCGCGCGTTCTTGCGAGATCGGTTAGCGCGCCGACATCGGAATTCGTCCACGCCCTGCATGAAGCCAATGGAGTCGTTCTGCGTTGTGATGCGCGAAGCGTCAGCTACGAGCCGCTGGCCGATGGCAAAGCAGAGGTTCGCCTCGCAGGTGAGGTGATTCCTGCAGACATCGTATTCGCTGGCATCGGCATCGAGCCGAATGTTGCGGTAGCCGCGGCGTCGGGTCTCGAAACCAGAAACGGCATCGTCGTCGATGAATTCCTTTCGACCGCCGATCCGGCCGTGTTCGCGATCGGCGATTGCGCGGCTTTTCAGTCGGCCTATGCGAAAAGTGTTGTCCGCATCGAGTCCGTGCAGAACGCTGTCGATCAGGCAAAATTTGTTGCGGCGCTGATCATGGGCAACAGGCAGGCGGCCTATCGGGCGGTGCCGTGGTTCTGGAGCGATCAGCATAACGTCAAGTTGCAGATCGCGGGTCTCATCGGTGGGCACGACGAAGCGATCCTGCGCGGAAGCGTGGCGGACAAGAAGTTCTCCGTTTATTGCTTCAGGGAAGGGCAGTGCGTCGCAATCGAGTCGATCAATGCGCCCGCTGACCACATGGATGCGAGAAAGCTGCTGGCCGGCAGCGTCCCTCTGACCAAGCAGGCGTTCCTGGCGCCGGACTTCTCGCTCAAGGGCTTTCTTGCCGGCAATCAGCCGGTCTGACCGGAACGCTTGCGCTTCGCGGCGGGAGCGTCTTCGAATGGATCCCACGCGTTGACGTTGGCCACTTCGCTACGAATATGGCGTAAAAACTTTTCGAACAGGCGGCGTTCCTCGTTGGTGAACTTGGCCACCATCAGATTCTCGCGCTGAAGCGCGATCTGGATGATCTGATCGTGAACTTTGTAACCGCCGGGCGTTAGCGAGATGCTGCGGGTGCGATTATCATCAGTATCGGTGAAGAAGATCAGCTTCTGCTGTTCGAGAATCTGAAGGCTGCGGCTGATCGCAGCCTTGTCCATTCCGATCTTGATGCAGATCTGGTTTGCATTGATGTCGGGAGCGCCGGCCAGGACGCCCATGATGCGCCATTCGGTGATGCCGATTCCGAAATGCTTGCGGTAGAGACGGCTCGCGCCGCTTGAAAGCTTGTTGGTGATGTACGTGAAAAAATACGGAATGTGACGATCGAGGTCGAGAACGGTCCTCTCTACGGCAGATTTCTTGTTTGGCTTCATCAGTCGCCCCCGGCACGGAATCGAATGCGGCGACTATAACCGACATCGTCCCAAAACGTTGATCTACAACGACTTATTAGATTCATTGGAAAAGAGCTATATTAGTTGACAAATCAACAGTTCTGACAGTATCACTTATCGCAAAGAACTAGAACAATTAGTCCAAATACACATCGGGGAGGAGACCATGAAAAAACTCGCTACAACTCTGGCTGCTGCGGGCGCGATGCTCGCAATGGCGCCGGCCGCGCCGGTCTATGCGCAGGAGCCAATCAAGATCGGCGTCGTGACGCCGCTTTCGGGTAGTTACGCAAGCATCGGCCGCACCGTGCGCTGGGGCTTCGAACTCGCCGCTGAAGAAATCAACAGCGCTGGCGGCATCAATGGCCGCAAGCTCGTTCTCCTGTTCGAAGACGAAGAAGCCAATCCGGCCGTTGCCGTGCAAAAGGCGGAGCGCCTCCTGCAGGTCGAGAAGGTGGACTTCCTGACCGGCACCGTGAATTCCGCATCGACGCTTGCGGTCGGTCTCCTCGGTGAGCGCAACAATCGTCTGGTCTCGACCACGGTGTCCTATGCAGACTCGATCACCGGCGACCGTTGTTCGCCGAACGTGTTTCGTTTCAACGCGCGTGCCGAGCAGCAGTCGGTCGCGCTCGCGGCCTGGCTGAAAAAGGAAAAGCCACAGGCGAAGCTGTACCTGGTCGGCCCCGACTACGAGATGGGCCGCTCAACGGTTGCCGCGTTCAAGCGCAGCGCCGAGAGCGTGAACATCAAGTCGATCGGCGAAATCTTCGCGCCGCTCGATTCCAAGGACTACTCGCAGTATTTCGGTCAGATCCGCTCGGCCCGTCCGGACGTCATCTATACTTCGACCGCCGGTAACGACACCGTTCGCCTGCTGACGCAGATGCAGGAGTTCAACATGCTCCGCAATGTGCTGGTCATCGGTGCGGCTGGCGCGATCACCGGACAGAACATCAAGGCGCTCGGCAAGGCTGCGGAAGGCTTTGTGACGGGAATCGGCTATTCGGCGCAGATCGATACGCCGGAGAACAAGAAGTTCGTGGCGGCCTTCAATGCGAAGTTCAAGGAAGACCCGGATCTCTTCGCCGCTGACTCCTACGGCATGCTCTATGCCTACAAGGCGGCTGCGGAGAAGGCAGGCTCGACCGATACCGACAAGATGCGTGAGGCGCTCCGGAATCTTACATGGATGACGCCGCAAGGTCAGAAGACCATCCGCGCCGGAGACCATCAGGCTATGTCGCCGATGTTCGCCGTCCGTATCGAGAATGGTCAATTCAAGATCGTGAGCACCATCCCGGCTGCCGAAGCTATCGGCCCGGATGTCTGCACCCGCTTCTAATCCTCCCGACTGCGGCGCGCGAATGCTGAGGAGAAAGCATCAATGATCGACGCTGACTATCTTCAGTTCATTCTCGCGCCGCAGGTGATTAACGGCCTGGTGCTCGGCGTAGCGATTGTGCTGGTGGCACTGGGCCTGACCATCATCTTCGGCCTGCTTGACGTGATCAATATGAGTCACGGCGAGTTCTACGCGATCGGAGCCTTCGGCGCGCTAGCGCTTGCAAGCGTGGGCTTGAACTTCTGGGTGATCCTGGTTCTGGTGCCGATCCTGATGATCCCGCTTGCGGTGCTCGTCGAGCGGCTTCTTATCAGCAGGGTATTTTCGACCAAGGATCGTCACGTTACGACGCTGCTGCTGACCTTCGGCCTCGCGCTGATCGCGGAAGATGTTCTTAAAATCATCTTCGGACCCAACACACATCGGCCCGACACGCCGATTTCGGGTGCTACCGAAATCTTCGGCATCATCATTCCGAACTACCGGATGTTTCTAATCGGCATTGGCTCGCTGATCATCGGTGCCGTTGCCTATACGGTTTACGGAACGCGCCTCGGCGCCATGGTGCGGGCGGCAGCCTACGACAGAAACATGGCGGCTTCGCTCGGCGTACCGGTACGGCTTGTTTACACGGGCGCATTCGCTTTCGGCGTGGCGCTCGCGGGTATCGCCGGCGCGCTGCTTGCGCCGCTGTACTCGGTGTTTCCCACTATGGGCCGCGACTTCATCCTGCTGGCGTTCACCGTTGTGATTGTCGGCGGCATGGGCTCGATCTGGGGCGCGCTTGTCGCCGGTCTGGTGCTGTCGCAGGTGCAGGCGCTCGCGAGCCTGTTCATCCCTCCGGTGTGGACCGAGCCGATTGTATTTGCGACCATGATCGTATTCCTCATGTTCCGCCCGCAGGGCCTGTTCGGAAAGATCGGTCATGCTTGATCGTCTGACCATATCCATGCGCGCGAGCCATGTGATCGCGTTGACATTCTTCGCTGTGGCGCTCTGCTTCGCACTGATCGCGACACTGCTCGGCGACACGTTCTATATGCGTCTCGCGTCCGAAGCGCTGATCTTTGGCGGACTGGCGCTATCCGTGGACTTCTTGCTCGGCTTCGTCGGTCAGCTTTCGCTGGGGCAGGCGCTGTACTTCGGGATCGGGGCTTATGCATCCGCTCTCGTGTTGATGCAGGTGCCTTCATTCTGGCTTGCACTTGGTGGTGCGATTCTCGCGGTGCTGGTCTCTTCGCTGATTGGCGGGCTTATCGTGAACCGCGTCCGGGGTATCTATTTCGCGCTGATTACCTTCGGTCTGGCGCAGGTCGCGGCCAAGGTCGTGTACAACACGCGCGAGCTTGGCGCGTCGGACGGCATCATCGGCATTCCGGTGATCAATATCAATCTTCTCTTCTTCTCGTTCTCGGCGGCCAATCCGCTCGCGTTCTTTCTCTTCGTGCTCGCGATCATCATGGGCTTCTATCTTCTCGCGGCCTGGCTGCTCGAAACGCCGGCCGGGCGCGCGATGATCGCAATCCGCGCCAACGAGCAACGCGTGGCGTTTCTCGGCTATTCCGTGCGTAATGTCCGGCTCGGTGCTTATGTGTTCGCGGCGATGATCGCGGGCGTTTCCGGAGCGCTCTATCCGGTCCTGCGTGGATTTGTTTCGCCGGAGCTGATGTATTTCGCGACCTCCGGTAACGCGGTGATTGCAGCGATCGTCGGCGGTGTTGGCACACTGATCGGAGCCATAATTGGTAGCATCCTCATCGTCGGCGCCAAGTCGGTGATCGGCAGCTGGACAGAGCACCACGTCATCTTTATCGGCATCCTGTTCATGGCCGTCGTACTCTTCATGCCAAAGGGCATCTTCGGGTTCATTCGCGAGCGCATTGAGATGCGGATGATCCGCAAAGCTTCCGCGCCCACGGAAGCCAAGACGTCCGATGAGACCGGCGTCGCCGGGAAGCAGGCGTGATCGCCATGACCGATGCAGTGCTGGAAGTTACCGGGCTCAGCCGCTCGTTCGCCGGATTGAAGGCAGTCGATGGAGTGTCTTTCAAGGTGATGCCCAATCGCATCACGACCGTGATCGGGCCGAACGGCGCGGGGAAGTCGACGCTCTTCAATCTGATCAGCGGCGTTCTTCGGCCGGACGCGGGCGATGTGTTCGTGCAGGGCAAGCGCATGACGGGACTGAACCCTGCGAGCCTCAATCGCCAGGGCGTCGCGCGCTCGTTTCAGATTACCAATCTCTTCTTCGATCTTTCGGTGCGGGAAAATATCCGTCTTGCGGCGCAGGCGCGTGAGCCGGCCGGGAAGATGCTGCGGAGCGTAAAGAAGAGTACGCTCGCGCACGAACAGTCCGATCAGATGCTTGCGCGGTTCGATCTTACTGCGAAGGCGGGAGAGCTCGCCGGGAATCTCTCGCATGGCGAGCAGCGCCGGCTCGAGATTGCGGTGTGTCTCGCGTCAAATCCGACCATCCTGCTGCTCGACGAACCGACGCAGGGAATGAGTCACGGCGACACGTTGCAGACCGCGGAAATGCTCAAGCAACTCGCAAAGCAGGTGACGATCCTGCTCATCGAACATGACATTGGACTGGTGATGAGCCTCTCGGATCACGTTGTCGTCATGCATCAGGGGCGCAAGCTGATGGAAGGCACCCCCGAAGCCGTTCGCGCCGATAGCTCGGTGCAGGCTGCCTATTTTGGTCACGTATAAAATGCTTTCGATCTCCGCATTGCATACCCATTACGGACTCAGCAACATCATCCAGGGCGTGGATCTCGAGGCCGCGCAGGGCGAAGTCGTTGGAATTTTCGGGCGCAACGGCGTCGGCAAAACCACGCTTCTGAAAGCCGTTGCTGGTTGGGTGAAACCTACTTCGGGCGAAATCCGGCTGCAGGGCGAGCAGATCGGCGGTCTCGATCCCGACCGCATCTGTATGCGGGGGGTCGGCTTTGTGCCGGAAGACCGGCGGATTTTCCCGGGCCTTACCACGGAGGAGAACCTGCAGCTGGGTCTGCTGCAGGCGAGACGCAGCCGCGCAGACGAGCGCAAGGTCGTCGACGAAATTTTCGCGCGCTTTCCGCGCTTGCTGGAGCGCAGAAAGCAGCTCGCAACGACGCTTTCGGGCGGCGAGCAGCAGATGCTGGCCATGGCGCGTGTCATGGCGGGCGATGCAAAGCTCGTTCTGATCGACGAGCCGAGCGAGGGCCTGGCTCCGATGATCGTCACGGAAGTGTTCAAGGTAATCCGCGATTTCCGCGACAAGGGCGCGACTGTGCTTCTGGTCGAACAGAATATCGTGGAAGCGATGAAGATCGTCGATCGTTTCATCGTGCTCGAGCGCGGACAGATCGTTCTCGACGGCAAGGGCAAGAACGACAAGGACTTTGAGCGCCTTTCGAAGGCGCTGGCAGTTTAGAAATGAAGACCGGGGGCATCGGATGAGCGGCAGGCTGGCAAACAAGGTCGCGATCGTGACCGGCGCGGCGCAGGGGATCGGCCGCGCCTATGCGCTGGAGCTTGCGAAAGCCGGCGCCAAGGTCAGCGTTTCGGACATCACCGAGCCATCGGAAACCGTCGCCGCGATCAAGGCGATGGGAGGCGAGGCGGTCGGATCGGTCGCGGACATCACGAGCAATGAATCGCTCGAAAAGATGGTCGCTGTGACCAAAGACGCATTCGGCCGTGCCGATATTCTCGTCAACAATGCCGCGCTGTTCGGCACGCTCCGCATGGGAAGCTACGATACGCTTTCGGAGGACGAGTGGGACCGCGTGATGAAGGTCAACGTGCGAGGCACCTGGCAGACGATCAAGGCGGTCGCGCCGCTGATGAAACAGTCGGGCGGGGGCAAGATCATCAACATTTCGTCGGCGACCGTATTCAAGGGCACCGCGATGTTGCTGCACTACGTGACGTCGAAAGGCGCGATCGTGGCACTCACCCGCTCCATTGCACGCGAACTGAGCGCCAGCAACATTTGTGTTAACGCAATTGCGCCGGGTCTGGTCGCAAGCGACAACGTCAAGAACCATGCGGACTGGATGAAGATCATGGAGTCGGTGATCGCTAGCCGCGCGATCAAGCGCGAGTCCGTGCCGGAAGACATCCTCGGTGCGCTGATCTTCTTCGCGAGCGACGACTGCAACTTCATCACCGGTCAGACGCTTGTCGTCGATGGCGGCGTGGTCATGCACTAGCCGTGTTCGGCCGTCGGTTCAGCGCCGCATGAATCGCGTTCGAAAGAAGACGTAGCCCGCCGTCACGAGGCCGATGGCAAGCAGAAGCGGTATCCAGATCAATACCGCGCTAGCGACGATCAGGAATATGACGAAGCCGAAAATGAGCAGCCCGGCGAGCCACGTCGCGCCGAGCATGATGCGCTTGTGCAGCGGCAGTTCCGAAAAGGACGTGCGGTTGCCGTCGAAGGAGACGTAAATCCATTCAGCACCGCGCTGCCGCTGGCTGGCGGAGTCGGGCGGAATGATTTCGATGTCTCGCTGGTCTTTGTCTTTTGCCATGCCGGGGGCCCGTTGCTTGCGCCAATCTAGCAGCTTTTCGACCTCCCTGCGCCCGGCCAATTCGCCGCGTTAAAAGGTGTGTTTTCCAGCCTGCAGGCACGGAACCTGCCAAAAAAAAGCCCCGGCCGAAGCCGGGGCGGCACAGTTGAGATATGAAACGGCTACTTCGCAGCCTTCGCCCTTGCGATGATCGCCGCATGGTCGAACTTGTTGTACTGAGGCGCGAGCGCGTTCGAGTAGAGTTTCTCTTTCGGAATATTGGTCTCGGTGATCACGCCGCCCAGGTGAAGCGCCTTGATGATCGATTTCCATTCCGCCTCGGTGAAGTCGCCAAGCAGCTTCGGCGCACCAGCCGGGATGTAGAGTAGCTTCTCGAGACGCGCCCCGAGGATTTTCTTCTCGCGAGCCATCGCGGCGTCTTCCGGACCCTGCGGCTTCTGGGCCGGATAGGCGCGCCAGAACGAATGGATGCAGGCTTCGATATTGGCGTTGCAGGCCACGATGCTCTTGGCGATCGCCCGGCCGAAGCGAGCGATGAAATCCGGATTTTTCTTCAGCAAGTCTTCGGTGACGGCGAAACCGTGGCTCGGATTGCTTTCAAACTCGTTCGGGGATGGAACGCGGCGGAGCTTGAAGCCGGAGGCTTCGAGCGTCGCGTGCATCGTGTCCCAGAGGTTGAGCGCATCGACCTGTTTGGTGGTCAGTGCGCGGAAGCCCGTGGCGCCGGCGCCAACCGCAAAGAGCGTATATTCGTCAGGCTTCACGCCGACGACGCCGAGTGCAGCTTTGGTCACGGGCACGTTGCCGAAGGTCGGGCCTGCGATTCCGATCGTCTTACCCTTCAGGTCCTTGATGTCCTTGATCGGGCTGTCGGCAGGAACCACG
This sequence comes from Xanthobacteraceae bacterium, assembly GCA_035440445.1. Classification (GTDB taxonomy): domain Bacteria; phylum Pseudomonadota; class Alphaproteobacteria; order Rhizobiales; family Xanthobacteraceae. The sequence continues at coordinate 94,614 of DAORMJ010000007.1, read as the reverse complement.
ATTTCCCAGATCGATTGCCGGGTATAGTTGTAGATGAAGCGGAGCGGAGTCGCCGTCGCATTCGGCTGTGCCGCGTTCACGACCGTCTCGACACCGACGTAGCCCGTGTGCAGTCCGCCTGAAAGAATCTGCTGCACCACAGGGAACGTTCCCTGCATGGAGATGACCTCATAGTCGAGGTTCTCTTCCTTGAAGATGCCCAGCTCTTTCGCGAAGGTGAGGTGGGCCATGTTTGAGGCAAAGCCCGCCGGCCAGCCGATCCGCACCGTTTCCAGTGCGGAGGCAGGCTGCATGCCAAGCAGGGCCATGCCCGTGACCGCGAAGGTCACGGCTCTTGCCACGGTAAATCCCTTACGCATTGTTTTCTCCCTGTCTGTTCTGCGAACTGTTTTTCGTTCGCTTACTGTCAAAGACTGATCTTGGCTGTCTCGTCTGTTAGGCGGGTTCGAAGACGGGATAGTCAGTGTCTCCGGCTTTCACCCATGCGAGCTTCACCGGCATGCCGATTTTCAGCTTCGCCGTGTCGCAATTGATGATGTTGGTGAGCACGCGGACTTTCTCCTCAAGCTCGATCGTCGCAACGATATAGGGCTTGGGATCCTTGAACGGCGGTGGCGCCTTGTAGGAGAGGGTATAGCTATAAACGGTGCCTTTGCCGGAGGCCTCACGCCATTCCATCTCGCGCTCGCCGGTGTAAACGCTCACCGGGCGCGGATAGAACTGATACTTCTTCGCCTTGGGATCGTATTGCAGAAGGAACTTCTTCTCCTTCGCGCCTTCCCAGAATGGCTTCGTGAAGTTGAGTTGGATCGGTTTCGGGCGCTGCCCGGCAAGAGGATCTTCGATCATGGTCGTGCTCATTGTGCAGCCTCCAGAATGAGTGCAGTGCTGGAACCCCAGTTCCTGCCGTAAGGAATCCAGCCGATGCCGGTGACAAGCGCATTTTCACGCCGCTTGACCTGACGCTCTCCGGCTTCACCGAAGAGCTGGCGAACGGCTTCCGCAAGGTTGTGTGCGCCGCCGGCAAGGCCAGCCTGGCCCGCGGAGATCTGACCGCCGCCCGTATTCAGCGGAAGGTCGCCGGTGTGCGAGAAGTCGTGCTCGTTGACATAGGCACAACCCTGGCCCTTCTTGCAGAAGCCCATGTGCTCCATCTGCAAAACAAGAGCGATCAGGAAGTCGTCGTAGGGCTGCAGCATCTGGATGTCTTTGACCTCCATGCCGGCCTGCTTCAACGCCTTCGGACCCGCCACGCTGTGACCGCCATCGGTGATGTCCGGTGTCGGATCGGTCTCCAGATAGTTGACGCGCTCGCCGTAGCCGATCGGATGGACCATCTTCTTGGCGCCGAGCTTCTTGGCGCGTTCGGTCGTGGTCACGATGAAGGCGCTCGCCCCGTCGCAGACCATCACGCAGTCGAGCATGCGGATGGGGTCGGAAATCATCGGCGACTTGAGATAATCATCGACCGTGATCGGCTTTTTCAGCTTTTCGCAGGCGAGCGGATTCATCAGCGCGTGGTTGCGCTGCGTGACAGCAAGCTTGCCGAGCGCCTTGGCATCGAGCCCGTATTGATGGTCGTAGCGCTGGCTGATCAGCGCGAAATAGCCCGGAGGGCCCATGATCCCCATCGGATACTGGAACTCGCCGCGGAAGGCGCCGATGCTCTGCTTGTTTTCGCTCGACTGCGAATCCGCAGCGACGACGAGAACGGTTTCGCAAAGACCGGCGCGGATCGCTGCCACAGCGCGAGCGACGTTGCCGGAAGCCGAAGCGCCACCGAGGTCGGTGACCTGACACCAGTTCAGTTCGAGACCGAGATAGGCCGAGAGGATGGGGCCGTAAAACGGGTTCCCCGCATCCGAGAAGCAGGACGAAACCGCCATGCCGTCGATTTCCGACTTGTCGATGCCTGCGTGCTTCAGCGCGCCGGCCATCGCTTCGCCGGCGAGGTCGTACTGGCTGCGTCCCGAACGCAGCACGATCGGCGTTTCCGAGTAGCCGATGATCGCAATGTCTCTTTGTGCCATAGGGTGTTTCCTTACTTGCCGGAAAAATTCGCGGCGCGCTTTTCCATGAAGGCCTTCACGCCTTCGCGCATGTCGCCGGTACCGAACATGAGTTGATAGGACTTGCGTTCCATGCGGAGCGCTGCGTCGAGCGGGGCATCGAGGCCCGCGTTGACGACTTCCTTGATTTGCTGTGCCGCGATCGGCGCGAGCTTGGCGATCTGGGAAGCGAGTTCGACCGCGCGCGCTTCGCAATTGCCTTCCACGATTTCGGAAACCAGTCCAAGCCGATGCGCATCGGCAGCCGACAGGAAGTTGGCGGTGAGGAGCAGATAGAGCGCGTGATGCTTCCCGACGATGCGGGGCAGGCGCTGCGTGCCGCCGGCGCCCGGGATCAGCCCCAGCCGCAATTCGGGCTGGCCGAATTTGGCTTTTTCGTTCGCAATGATGAAGTCGCACTGCATGGCAAATTCGCAACCGCCGCCGAGCGCAAAGCCGTTGACGGCCGCAATGACCGGCTTCGGGCAATCCGCAATGGCGCGGGTGGTGTAGGCCGTGATCGCGCCGACAACGTCGCGTCCCGCCTGTTCCTGAATGTCGGCACCCGCCGCAAAGGCAGCCTCATTGCCGGTCAGCACGACAACGCGAATCTCCGGATCTGCCGCGATCTCGCGGAAGTATTGGTCGAGCAGGTGGCGCACTTCGGTGTTGAGTGCGTTGCGTGCTTCCGGCCTGTTGAAACGTACCAGCGCAACGTGAGGCGCAGGTTTCTCGTAGAGAACGACGGACATGGACACTTCCCCGTAAGCAGCCGGTTTGGATTTTGAAGCGATCCGGCTGTGCATTTACGAAGACAGTATTTGCACGAGTGTGCGAAATGTCAATCGACGGAAGTCGGCACAGGAAGCCGACGACTTGGTTTTTCAGGGAATTAAAGGGAGCGCCGCAAATGGCGCGGCGCAGCGGCTACTTGCCGTTCTTCTTTTTCGTAACGCCCTCAAGTTCTTCGAAGTATTCTTCGATGAGCTCGCGGGCGCGCTCACGGGTTTCTTTGTCGGGGCGCAGCACTTGCCGGACGACGAGGCCGTGACAGAGAATAATGAGTTCTTCGGCAGCTTTCTCGGCGTCGATTTTCCCGATCTCGCCGGCGTCGCTCGCCGCTTTCAGGAGTGATCCCCAGAATTTTTGCTGGCGCTCGAGCCGCTCGTTTTGATGGTCGCGCAGCTCCATATCCCGGGTCGCCTGCGAAGCGCAGTTGATCCAGAAGCGCCAAAAACGGTCCTTTGAGCCTCGAAAAACCGCACTAAATACGAATACTTTCAGTTGCGAGAGCGCGGACGTCCGATGTGCCGTGAAGTCTTCGGGCAGTTCGTAGGCGGCCTTCATGGCCGCCATGATGAGCTGCTTCTTGTTTTTGAAATGATAGTTCAGCGTGCCGGTGCTGACGCCCGCGCGTTCGGCGATTTCACGCATGCCGACGCCATCGATGCCGTTATCCGATACGGCTTCATAAACGACACCCAGAAGGTCTCGCCGCCGCTTCACGCGGCTCGGCCGTTTCGCCGCCGGCCGCTCCAGTTCCGATGTGTCTGTGGTCATCGTTAGGCTCCGAATATTCGCGACCGCATATCCGAAAATCACCGTGCTTTCCAAGTTGAATCTGGCAGCCGCGACTGCGCCGTGCAGAAAATTGCAGAACATAATTTGCACAAGTGTACGAATTTTGCGATAGTGATTTTGCAAGGGCCGTGAAGAGCCGCCACATAGCTAGATCGGGAGGGAAGCCGGTTGCGCACGAATGCGTTCGCAGCAGGCGATGCACATGATGAGTCTCGATGTGAAAGAGCCGGTTGAAACATCGAACGCGCAAGATTCGATTCTTTCGATCAGCAATCTGGATTTGATTTACGGATCGACCCGCGGACCTGTCGTTGCGGTCAAGGACTTTTCTTTGACCATCAAGCGCGGGGAATTCGTTTCGATCCTGGGACCGTCCGGCTGCGGCAAGTCCACGCTCCTGAAAGTAGTCTCCGGGCTGCTCTCGCCGACGTCGGGCAAAGTCGTGCTGAATGGTCAGGAAGTGAAAGGCCCGCGCGCGGACACGGGCGTGGTCTTCCAGCAGCCGACGCTGTTGCCGTGGAAGTCGGTTCTCGAAAACGTGCTGGTTCCGATCCGCGCGCTGCGCCGCCCGGTGAACGAGTATCGCGAACGCGCCGTGGACCTCTTGAAGCTCGTGGGGCTCGGCGATTTTCTCAATCACTATCCGCACGAACTTTCCGGCGGCATGCAGCAGCGCGTCGGCATCGCGCGCGGTCTTATTCACGACCCGATGCTTCTGCTGATGGACGAGCCCTTTGCCGCGCTCGACGCGATGTCGCGCGAATTCATGATGCTCGAGCTTCAGCGGATCTGGATGTCGACCAAGAAGTCCGTGATCTTCATCACGCACTCCATTCCCGAAGCGGTGTTTCTGTCGGACCGGGTCATCACGATGTCGGCACGGCCGGGCCGGGTGATCGACGAGCACCGGATCGAGCTGCCGCGTCCGCGTGAGGCGAGCACCATGGGCAGTGCCGCTTTCGGCAATTACTGCACGCATTTCCGCAATCTGTTCGGCACGCAGGCTTCGTGAGGGCGCTATGAGAAACCGGTTTGCTGAAGTCGGGCTTTCGATCGGCCTGTTCGTCGTCGGCATTTTGCTTTGGGACCTCGCGGTCACCTATTTCGAGGTGCCGCCCTATATTCTCCCGCGGCCGCTTGCCGTGGCGCAGGCGCTCTGGGCCGGTCTCGTTGGCGGCATCCTGTGGCCGCATATCTGGGCGACATCGCAAGCGGTGATCGCCGGTTACTTTCTCGGCTGTTCGGTCGCGATCGTGGCTGGCGCGATCCTTGGCGAGTCGCGGCTGCTCGAGCGTTCGCTGACGCCCTATATCGTCGCGTTCCAGTCGATGCCGAAGGTCGCGCTCGCGCCGCTCATCATCGTGTGGTTCGGCTTCGGAATTTCTTCGAAGATCGTGATGGTCGCGTTGATTTGTTTCTTTCCCGTTTTCATCAACACGCTGGTTGGCGTGCAGTCGGTAAATCCCGATCTCGTAAATCTTTATCGCGCTTTCTCGGCGTCCCGGCTTTCCATCCTGTTCAACGTGAAGCTGCCTTCGGCGGCCGGCGCGATCTTCGCCGGTCTTCAAATTGGCGTCGTCATGGCGCTGATCGGCGCGGTGGTTGGCGAGTTCATCGCCTCCAAGGCCGGGCTCGGCAACGTGATTCAGGCCTCGTCCGTGAACCTCGATGTCGCGAGCATGTTCGCAAGCGTAATCGTGCTCTCCGCGATGGGAGTCGCTGGCAACAAGCTGCTCGGCTATCTGCATAGAAAGGTCGTGTTCTGGGAAGGCTTGCGCTCACGCAATGCCGAAGCGGGCTGAGGCGAGAACGGTTCCGGCGGAATAATTCAAATGCAACATTCAACGATGACGACCGCGGAGCAGGGCCACCGCATTTATCGTGGCGGTGACGCAACGGAACTGCTCAATGCCATGCCTGCGCGTTTCAGCCATCTGGCGCGTGGATGGGCGGAGCGGACGCCGGATCGTACCGCGCTGATCAGCGGCGGGCGGAACGTAAGCTATCGCGAGTTCTGGCAGGCAGTGCAGCGCGCCGCGGCACTCCTGAAGGACCGCGGCGTGCGGGGCGGCGATCGCGTTCTGATCGTCAACGAGAACAGCGTCGCAGCGGCCGTGCTCATCCACGCCTGCAGTGAAATCGATGCCTGGCCCGCAGCGATCAATGCGCGCATGTCGGCGCGCGAGATCGATCTGTTTCGTGAGTTTTCCGGTTGCCGGCTCGTGCTGCTGACGACCGGCGACTCCGTAGCTGCTACGGCACATGCCGAGCGCATGGATGCAGAGACGATCGAGGATCGCGTAACTGGCAAGTTTGCGATAACGGAGACGGACGCGAATGCTGTTCCTGAGCCCGTTTATCCCGAGAAGGAACGGCAGACCGGCGCGTTGATTTTCACGTCCGGCACTACCGGCGCGCCCAAGGGCGTGATGGTTTCGCACCAGTCGCTGATGTATCAGGGCGGCAACATGGTGATGTTGCGCAACATCACGCAAGACGACGTCCTCTACAACATCTCGCCGATCAGCCACATCATCGGCCTCGGTACCATGTTGATGACGTCGCTCTGGGCGGGCGCATCGTTCGAGATGATGCCGCAGTTCAAGGCCGACCTTCTTGCGGATGCTATTACCAGCAACCGCATCACCTATCTCCTCGGCGTGCCGATGGTCTATTCGCGGCTTCTGGAATACGCCAAGACGAACAACATCTCGCTCCGCCCGTCGCGTCTTCGCGTTGCTGCCGTCGCAGGCGCGCCACTCGATCTTTCGCTGAAGGCGGAGGTGGAGCAGGCGCTCGGGGTCGGCGTCAGCAATTCTTACGGCATGACGGAAATCGTGCCGGTGACACGTTCGCGCGGGCCCATTGCCGAGGACTCGGTGGGGCAGGTGCAGCCCGGGCTTGAGATACGGCTCGTGCGGCCCGATGGTAGCGACGCGGACATCGGCGAGCCGGGCGAAGTGTGGGCGCGCGGGCCGACGCGGATGATCGGCTACTACAAAAACGACGCCGCCAATGCCGACGTGGTTCGTCCGGGCAACTTCATTGCAACCGGCGATATCGCGCGGATGGACGAAGATGCAAACCTTTACATCGTCGGCCGCCAGAAAGAGGTCATCATCCGCAGCGGGTTCAATGTCTATCCGCTGGAAGTGGAGACGGTGATCTCGCAGTTTCCTGGGGTCGCGATGAATGCCGTCTTTGGCCGCGCGGTCGGCGGGAATGAAGAGGTTGTGGCGTATATCCAGCCGCTGGCGGGGAAAACCGTCGATGAGGCGGCGCTGCGGACATTCCTGCGCGAGAATCTCGCAGCATACAAAGTGCCGTCGCACATTCATTTCGCCGAACTGCCGATCGGCCCGACCGGGAAGATTTTGAAAGCGAAGTTGAAAGAAGATTCTGCGAGACAAGGATGACAAAAAGCGGCCAGGCAGATGAGAGCGACTTCGCGCTTATTCTGGAAAGCATTGCCCGCTTCACGCGCGAACGTCTGATTCCCAGCGAACGGGAAATCGCGGAAGGCGACGACCCCCCGCCGGGCCTGGTTGCGGAGATGCGTGCGCTCGGTCTTTTTGGTTTGACCTTTCCAGCCGAGTACGGCGGTCTTGGCCTGAACCCGGCGCAGTACGCCGAAGTCGGGCTGGAGTTGGGCCGCGTTGCGCCTGCGATCCGCAATCTGATTAGTATCCATAACGGTGTGGCAAGCCTCGGCCTCGTGCTTGCAGGCACCGAGGCGCAAAAGCAGCGCTATCCCGCGCGCCTTGCGTCGGGCGAATTGATCGGCGCCTTCGCGCTTACCGAACCCGATTCCGGTTCTGACGCCGCAAGCATCAAGACCACTGCCCGACGAACAAAAAGCGGCTGGGTGATCAATGGTGCCAAGCGCTTCATTTCGAACGCGACGATCGCCGGGCTCTTCACCGTGATTGCGCGCGCACCGGAAGACGGCGGCATCAGCGCCTTTCTGGTCGAGTCGGGCACGAAGGGGCTGACCGTCGGCAAACCTGAAAAGAAAATGGGGCAGCAGGGCTCGCCGATTGCCGAACTGACATTCGATCAATGCGAGATCGGCGACGATGCGCTGCTCGGGGAGCCGGGCGGCGGCTTCAAGATTGCGATGCAGTCAATCGATCTCGGGCGGCTCTTTATCGCGGCGTGTTGCGTGGGGCTGGCGTATCGTCTGATCGAGGATGCGACGCAATACGCAATGGGACGCGTACAATTTGGAAAGCCGATTGCGCAGCACCAGCTCGTGCAGGCGATGCTCGCGGATTCACTCACCGAAGCTTATGCAGCAAAGACCATGGTGCGCGCGGCCGCCTCGAAATTGAACGAAGGCGCAAGAATTCAGGCAGAAGCCTCGATGTGCAAGATGTACGCGACCGAGATGGTGTGCCGCGTCGCCGACCGCTGTGTCCAGGTCCATGGCGGAAATGGCTATGTTCGCGACTATATGGTCGAGCAAATCTATCGTGACGTGCGCGTGCTGCGGATTTACGAAGGGACCACGCAAATCCAGCAGCTTCTGATCGCAAAGGATCTGATCCGCCGCGTGGCGGCGGGATCGACCTTACCCTGAGCAAGCGGGCGGTTACTTCCCGCCCAGCCCAGTGCAAAACTCTTTCACGCTCGCCGCGAAAGCATCCGCCGCCTCGATGGACGAGATGTGCGCCGCATCCAGAACCGCGATACGGCTGTTCGGAATGGCTTTGGCGAGCTCTTCGCCGCGCGCGATGGTTGTCGAAGGATCCTTCTCGCCACAGATAATGCGAACAGGCAGAGCGAGCGTAGGAAGCGAAGGCAGCATGTCGGTCGTGGCGAGCACTTCACAACAACGCGCATAGCCGATGGGCGATGTCGCTGCGATCATCGCCTTCACCTCTGCAATCCGTTGCGCGTTCGCTTCCTGAAACGGCTTCGTGAACCAGCGCTCGATGGTTGCCTGCAGGAGTGGGCTCATGCCGCCGTCGCGGACGGCTTTCGCACGGTCATGCCACATGGTCGCCGGCGGAAAGTTTGCGGCCGTGTTCGCGAGCACAATCCCGTTGAAGCGTGCGCCGTGGTTCACGCCCAGCCATTGCCCGGTGAGGCCACCTAGCGAGAGCCCGCAAAACGTGGCCTGCTTGATCTCGAGCGCGTCCATGATCCGCAACACATCGGTGCCGAGCGTCTCGATGGTGATCGGCTCGTCCGTGATCTGCGACTTGCCGTGACCGCGGGTATCATAACGAATGATGCGGAAGTCGTTGGAACAACGCGCGGCGAATTCGTCCCACATGCGCAAATCCGCGCCGATCGAACTGCTGAGGATGATCGCCGGTTTGTCGCTGGCGGGAGCTGCATCGACCGCAAGAGAAACACCATTGCCGGCCTGGATATATTGAAGCTGCGTCACGAAACTGAATTCCTGTACTTGCTTGGAAAGAAACGCGCGGCACTCCTTTGGCGTGCCGCGCGAAGGCTGTCAGACTTCGCTGACGTATTTGGTCTGCATGTAGCCGTCGATGCCTTCGATTCCGCCCTCAGAGCCGTAGCCCGAGTCCTTCTGGCCGCCGAAAGGCGTTTCCGGCAGCGTCACCATGAAGGTGTTGAGTCCGATCATGCCGGCCTGCACTTCATGTTCGATGGTCTTTGCGGAATGAAGATCGTTGGTGAAGGCATAGGCGGCGAGACCTAAGGGAAGCCTGTTTGCCTCGGCAATTGCTTCGTCGAGTTTGCTGAAGCGATTGAACACCGCAACGGCGCCGAAGGGTTCTTCGTTCATGATGCGCGCGCTGTGCGGCACGTCGGAAATCACCGTAGGCTCCCAGAACATTCCGGTGTTGCCCTTGCGGCGGCCGCCCGCGGAAATCTTTCCGCCGTGCTTTTCCGCATCGGCGATGTAGGTTTCCATGGCGGAAACGCGGCGGGGATTGGCGAGCGACCCCATCTGGCTCTTGTCGTCGAGACCGTTCGTAACGTTCAGTGCTTTCGACGCGTTCGAGAACGTCTCGACGAAGCGATCGAAGATGCCTTCCTGAACGTGGAAGCGGGTCGGCGAGATGCAGACCTGGCCGGCGTTGCGGAATTTGGAAGCGAGTGCGAGCGGCACGACCTTGTCGACGTCGATGTCGTTGCAGACAATCACGGGTGCATGGCCGCCGAGCTCCATCGTCGCGCGCTTCACGCCATCGGCTGCGAGTTTGGCGAGTTGCTTGCCGACCGCGGTCGAACCCGTGAATGAGAGCTTGCGGATAACGGGAGAGGCGAGGAGATAGGTCGAGACTTCGCTCGGCACGCCGAACACGACGTTGAGAACGCCTTTCGGCAATCCCGCGTCGTGCAGCGCCTCTGCGAAGCAGAGTGCGGTCGACGGCGTTTCTTCCGCGGGTTTGATAATGATGCTGCACCCGGCAGCGATGGCCGCGGCGATCTTGCGGGCCGGCGTGATGCCCGGAAAATTCCAGGGCGCAAAAGCGGCAACAGGTCCGACCGGCTCTTTGAGCACGATCTGGCGAACGCCCGGCTGCCGCGGCGGAATGAGACGCCCGTAGGTCCGGCGGCCTTCCTCCGCGCACCACTCGAATACTTCCGCGCAGGTCATGACTTCAATGCGCGATTCCGCGATGGTCTTGCCTTCCTCAAGCGTGAGCTGGGTGGCGATATGGCCGATGCGTTCGCGCAAGAGTGCTGCAGCCTTGCGCAGGATATTGCTGCGCTCGACTGGTGAGGTCCTTTTCCAGCTTGCGAAGGCCCGGTCGGCAGCTTCCAGCGCGAGATCGAGGTCCGCTTTGGAGGCAAGCGGCAGATCCGCAAGCTTCTCTCCGGTCGAGGGGTCGATGACCTCGTGCACCTGCCTGCCGGCAGGGTTCAGCCTTTGGCCATCGATCCAGAGATAAACGGGTCCGTATTTGGCGTTCATAACATTCCTCATGTGAGTTATTATTGATTGACGGCGATTATTCGAAGCCGGGTCGTGTCAAAAGACGGAGATGAACTCCCTGCGCGAGACGAGCCGTGAGATTTCCTGCAGCGCATTGGAAAGGTCGTCGTCGTTGTCGATCCCGCCGACGCAAATCCTGACGCCAGGTTTGGTCTGCTGCTTCATTGGTAGAGTTGGTGAAGCGGCTATATTGATTCCGCGCGCCGAAGCCTGTGCGATGAAATCCGAGACGTCATAACTCTCGGGCATCGGCAGCCAATAGTGAAATCCGTTCGTCTCCGGGAATACGAGCGGCTTGAGCGCACTGCGAACATGCCGCGATAACTGCGCCGCGCGAATCCGCTTGCTCTCGATCTGTTCGTCGAGGCTGCCGTTATCGATGAGATGCACGAGCACTGCCGCAAGCAGCGGCGAGGTCATCCAGCTGCCGGCGCGCAGCGATGTGATGGCACGCGAGTGGAATTTCTCGGGCACCACAACGCTACCCATGCGCAGCGCGGGCGCGACCATTTTCGCGTAGCTTGTCAGGTAGAAGCTGCGCTCGGGGGCATGGCGCGAGATCGGCGTGCGGGCTTTGGATAACAGAAACCCATACACATCGTCTTCGATCAGATAGGCGTCGTGCTTGCGCAGGAGTTTCGCGACCTGCTTGCGGCGGCCTTCGCCCATGGCAGCACCGGTAGCGGTCTGGAACGTGGGTGTCAGATACACAACCTTCGCGCCGGTTTCGGTCAGTACCTGATCGAGCGATTCCGGAATTGCGCCTTCGTCGTCGAGTTCCACACCCGCCAGCCGGTACCGTTGCAATTCGGCCAGTGCCGACAGGCCGGAATAGGGATACTGCTCCGCGACGATGGTGTCGCCTTCGCGCGCGACGGCGCTGAGCGCGAGCCATGCCGCATGCTGCGCGCCGCTGGTGATGAAGAGGTTCTGCGGCGCACATTCCAGCATCACGGAAGAGAGCCAGTTCGCGATCTTTGCGCGATGCTCGTAAACGCCCTGATGGGGGAGGTAGTCGAGCAGCTTCGCAAGCTGGTTACGGTTCGCAAGCTCGGTGAAGGCACTCTTGAATACGGCTTCCGCGCCGGTCAGCGGCGGCACGTTCAGCGAAAGATTGATGCGGCGCGTGGTGCCGTCGCTCGGACTTTCATAACGCGAGCGCACGAATGTGCCGCGTCCGACCTCGCCGACGATGAGTCCGCGGCGTTCCGCTTCGGCGTAAGCCTTGGTGACGGTGCCGACACTGAGATTGAGATGGCTCGCAAGATCACGTTGCGGCATCAATTGCGTACCCGGCGAGATGCGGCCGGTTCTGATGTCCGACGCGAGCGCATCGACAATCGCGATATACACCGGCCCGGAAACATCTTTCAGCTTCGGCAGCCACTCCGTCATTTCACTTCCCCAGTGACATATTGCTGCGCGGTCATTTTTCGCCGCCCATAATGTCTCAACTAACCGAAATTTCGGGCTAGGACAATTTCGGAATGTTATAATTCGTAGTTGACAAGTGTACTAGTACAAGTAACCGTGCGCCCCGTCGAGCGTAAAAGCCGCCGTCGAAGAGCGGTAGAATGAAACAGACACTGAGGAGAGGTAATCCGCGGCCTTTTTCCGGCGCGCGGCACTTACAAATCGGAAATGAAGCCGGCAGCATTTGACTACATCAGGGCTGAATCCGCAGCGCATGCGTCTTCGCTTCTTCTGGAAGACGAGAACGGCCGCATTATCGCGGGCGGACAGACACTGGTGCCCATGCTTGCGATGCGTCTTGCGCGTCCTTCGCGCCTGATCGACGTCGCGCGCATTCAAGAGCTTTCCTACATTCGCGACGAGAGCGAGCGCATTTCGATCGGCGCGACCACGCGGCAGGTGCTGGTGGAGAAGAGCGCGCTGATTCACGAGAAGCTGCCGCTGCTTCACAAAGCGATCGAATGGGTCGGTCATCCGCCGACCCGCGCACGCGGCACGGTCGGCGGCTCGCTCGCCAATTCCGATCCTGCAGCCGAGATCGCGTTGGTGGCGGCGACTTTGGGTGCCACGCTTCGCTATGTCGACGAGACCGGCGAAAACAGCGTCGAGGCGGAAGACTATTTCATCGGCCCGATGATTACCGCCTTGCCGCAGAGCGCCTGCCTCGTCGGTGCGGATTTTCCGAAATGGAACGATCGCTTCGTCGGCACCGGCTTTGAAGAGGTGAACGCGCGCTCCTCCGACTTCGCTTTTGTCTCCGCGGCTTCGCAGGTCGGCTTCGACGAAAGCGGGAAGTGCACGCGCGCCGTGCTCGGCATCGGCGGCCTCGGGGATTTCCCGTTCCGTGTCGATGTCGATGCGGTGAAGGACCGGATCGGCGACGAAGCCGCGCTGCGCGAAGCCATCGCTGCTGCAATCGAAGATGTCGAGCCGCTATCCGATCTACATGCGACCGCGGAATATCGCCGGCGCGTCGCGATCACGCTTGCGAGCCGCAGCATTCTGAATGCGGTCCGCGAGGCGAGGGAACTTGCTCATGCGAACTGAACTGAATGTAAACGGCGAGATCCATGTCGTGGATGTGGAGCCGCGCAAGACGCTGGTGGATTGCCTGCGTGAGGACCTGCGGCTGGTCGGTGCGCATACCGGCTGCGAGCATGGCGTCTGCGGTGCTTGCACCGTCATCGTCGATGGCACGCCGGTGCGTTCGTGCCTGATGTTTGCGGTGCAGGCCGAAGGCAGCGAGATCGTCACCATTGAGGGTGTCGCGCCGGCGCCGGGAGAACTCAGCATCCTGCAGGACGCCTTCTGCGAAACGCACGGCATGCAGTGCGGGTTCTGCACGCCGGGCATGATTCTCGCGGCCCACGCTTTGCTGCGGGACAATCAGGAGCCTACGCGCGAAGATATTGTTGAAGCCATCTCGGGCAACATCTGCCGTTGCACCGGCTACGACCAGATCGTCGAAGCCATCGCACTCGCGGCACGCCGCATGCGCGGCAGGAACATGCCGGATCGGGTGCCGGCATGAGCGTCGCGAAAGGCAAATTCCGTTACATTTCGAGCGACCGCCGCGTTCTCGAGGACCGCCGCTTCGTCGTCGGCAAGGGCAACTACGTCGCCGACATCGTCCGGCCGAACATGAAGCATGTCGCGGTCGTGTTCTCGCCGCATCCGGCCGCGCGCATCGTCAGCGTCGACTCCACGGAAGCCCTGAAGATGCAGGGCGTGCATTACGTGCTCACGGGTGAGGAGCTTGCGGCGGCCACGCTGCCGATGCCGAACGGCATGCCGACCCCGGAAGTGAAGCGCTATCCGCTTGCGGTGGGCCAGGCCCGTTACGTCGGCGAGTGGGTGGTCGCGGTCGTGGCCGACAGCCGCGCGCTGGCCGAAGACGCCGCCGAAAAGGTGAGGATCGAGTACGAGCCGCTTCCCTTCGTCGTGGACGGCAAGGAAGCGTTCAAGAAAGAGTCGCCGCCGGTGCATCCCGCGCACGGCAGCAACATCCTGCTCGACAAGACCTTCGTCTGGGGCGACGTGGAAGGCGACTTCGCCGCGAGCCCGCACAAGCTGGCCTTCAGCCAGAAGTGGGGCCGCAGCTCGACGGTGCCGATTGAAACCTTCGGCGTGATCGCCGAATGGGATGCCTGGCGCGAAGTGCTCGATGTCTGGGCGTCGATCCAGATGCCGAAATATGCCGACCAGATTGCGACCGCGATGCAACTGCCAATGAACGCGGTGCGCGTGCATCAGGACGTCGATGTCGGCGGCAGCTACGGCGTGAAGCGCGGCATCAAGCAGACCGTTCTGGTGTCTTATCTCTCGAAGAAGCTCAACGTCCCGGTGCGTTTGATTGAGGATCGTCTCGACAACATGCGCGGCGGCGACGCGCACGGGCCGGAGCGCAATTTCGACGTCGAGATTGCGTTCGATAGCAACGGCATCATCCGTTCCATGAAGATGGATGCGCTTGACAATGTCGGTGCTTATGCCGGCCGCTCGCCGTTCCAGCTTGGCAAGCCGATCGGCGCGATCGTCGGGCCCTACAAGATCAAGAGCGTGCAATATCGCGCGATGGCGGTGACGTCGAACAAGACCGTGCAGGAAGCCGTGCGCGCTTTCGGCCAGTCTCCGACCAACTACACCATCGAGCGCGCACTCGACGAAGTGGCCTGGGCGCTCAATCTCGACAGGCTTGAAGTGCGTCGGCGCAACTTCATCCAGCCGCACGAGTTTCCCTATCTCATTCCGAGCGGCACGACCTACGACAGCGGCAACTATCCCGGTCTGGTCGACAAGGTCGTCAAGCACGCCGATCTCGATGCGCTCTATGCGGAGCGGGATCGCCTGCGCGCGGAAGGTCAGCTCGCGGGCATCGGCGTTGCGTCCTGCCTCGAGCCGAGCGGTGGCAATTCGGCTTTCGAACCGCTGCTGAACCGCCAGAACAAGACCACAACCTGGATGGACTCCTGCCGTATCGCCGTCGATGCGCTCGGGACCGTCACGGCGACCATGCATACGACTTCCGCCGGGCAGGGACATGAAACCCTCGTCGCAACGGTGGTGGGTGAAGCGCTCGAAATTGATCCGGAGAAGATCCGCATTAGCCGTGCGCATACGCTCGACGTGATGCCGTCGAACAGCCCGGTGGGCAGCCGCATGGCGATCATGCTCGGTGGTGCTGCGTTCCACGCGGCGAACAAGCTCAAGCGCAAGATGATGACGATCGCGGCGCACGATCTCGGCGTGCCGGTCGAAGAACTGGTCTGGGACGAAGGCAATATCACCAGCAAGAAGAATCCGGATCAGAAGCGGTCCTGGAACGACATCGTGCTGATCGCGCACCGGCACTATTACCGAATGCCGGAAGACATGGAGCCCGGCCTCACGGCGCAGCATGTGATGCAGGTGCCGAACGGCGGCCAGCTGCCGACCGACGACGACCGCATCCAGATGTATCCGTGCTTCTCGTTCGAATTCCATATCGTGCTGATGTCGATTGATCCCGACATCGGCAAGCCGGTGTTCCGCCGCTATGTGATCGGGCATGACTGCGGCACGGTCATCAATCCGAAGATCGTTCACGGCATGACGATCGGCGGCATCGCGCATGGCATCGGCGCAGCACTGCTCGAAGAGTTTGCCTATGACGACGAAGGGCAACTGCTGACGCAGAGCTTCATGGATTACCTGCTGCCGTCGGCGCACGAAGTGCCGAAGATCGAAACGGTGCATCAGGTGACGCCGTCGCCGCTGACCGTGTTCGGGCAGAAGGGTTCGGGCGAGTCCGGTTATCTCGGCGCGCCCGCGGCGATCTCCGGCGCGATCAACGATGCGCTGCGTCCCCTCGGCATCAAGATGAACAGCCTCCCGCTCAAGATTACGAAACTCGGCGATGCGATCGCGGAAGCGCGCGCGAAGTCCGGCAAGGAAATGAAGCAATGATTATCGACTCCCACGGCCATCTGGTGCCGCCCGCACTCCTGCAGACGATGAAAGCAAACCAGGGGAAGTTTCCCTCCGTTCGCATGATCGAGGAGGGCGCAAGCCTCGCGTTCTCGTTTGCCGGAAACAAGCCGACGCGCCCGGTTTCGAAGCCGCTGACGGACGTCGCCGGCCGTCTGGCATGGATGGACCAGAACAAGATCGACACGCAGGTCGTCGGCGGCTGGGTGGATTCGTTTGGTTACGAAATCCCGGCCGGCGAAGGTGTCACCTGGAGCGCGATGATCAATGAATCGCTGCTGGCGGCGGCCAAAGAACACAAGCGCTTTGTGCCGCTTGCGACCGTGCCGATGCAGGACGGCGCCAAAGCCGCGCAGGTCCTGAAGCAGGCGATGGCGGACGGTTTTCCGGGCGTCATGATCGGCACGCTTCCGCGCGGTATCGGCAGCGTGCTCGACACCGAAGACCTCGAGCCGTTCTGGAAGGCGGCCGACGAAACCGGTGCAGCCGTGCACATACATCCGAGCTTCGACGCGGGCGATCATCGCGTGCACGACTACGGCATGGCGAATGGTGTCGGCCGCATTACCGACGCGATGGTGGCGGTGAGCCGTCTCGTCTATTCCGGCCATCTCGTGAAATACAAGAATGCGAAGGTCATCTGCGCCATGGGCGGTGCCGGCTTGCCGTTCATCATCGGCCGCTTGCGGAAGAATGCTGCGATTACGCCGAATCTCGGCAACCCCGACGAAGCGCTGCGCCACCTCTACGTCGACACGATCGTCCATGACGCGCGCGTGCTGCGCTTCGTCGCCGAAATCGTCGGCGTGGATCGCATCATGATGGGCACCGACATGCCGTTCCCGATCGGCGACGAGAAGCCGCTTGAGATCGTGAAAGAGGCGGGTTTCAGCGAGAGCGAAGCGAAGTCGATCAACGGCGGCCTTGCCGCGCAAGTATTCCGTATCAAGCAGGTGTGACGTGAAACTCGAGATTGGCGGCGAAGAACGCTTTGACGCAGGCATCGATCAGGTCTGGACCATGGTGAATGACCCCGCTGTCCTGCAGCGCTGCATTCCCGGTTGCAAGGCGATGATCGAAACCGGACCCGATCAGTACAAGATCGAACTGAACCTGAAAGTCGCCTCGGTCGGCGGCACCATGGAAGGCGCGATCGGCCTTTCGGACAAGACGCCGCCGTCGCGCTGCCGCATCCAGGTCGAGGGTTCGGGCACGCTCGGCACGGGAAAAGGCGACGCGATCTTCGAGCTTCGCGAAGAAGACGGGCAGGTCGTCATGAAATACGAAGGCACCGGCGATGTCGGCGGTCTCGTTGCAGGTGTTGGACAGCGCATTCTCAAAGGCGTTGCCAAGCATCTGATCGGCAAGTTCTTCACGGCATTCCGTGGAGAGATTCAAAAAGCAGCGTCTTAAGCTGCGAACTACACTTCACTTAGGCACAGGGAAGGTTATGAGAATCATGAAAAACCTAGTCAGAAAGTTGTCGTCTGCGGCGCTCGCCGCAAGCATGATCGCAGGACTTTCGTCCGCTCCGGCAGCCGCGCAGGCTCCGATCGATCTGTCGATTGTCGTGTTCGGCGCGCCGTCGCTCGGCGCATTCCTGCCGCCGATCATCAAGGACCAGAAGCTGGACGCAAAGAACGGCCTGAACATCACCTTCCATGAGCGCACGCCGGACGCTTACGCGACGCAGTTCAATTCGGGCGAGTTCAAGATCGGCGGCAGCGCCGCCTTGCTCACCGTCGGTCTCGCCGATACGCGCGGCCTGAAGGTGACGTATCTCTTCAACCTGTTCGATTTCTGGGGCGCCGTCGTCACTTCGCGCGACAACGTGAAGACGCTCAAAGACCTCGAAGGCAAGGAACTCGCCGCGGCGCGCGGCACCACGAACTACAACATGTTCGAATTCTTCGCGCGCAAGCAGGGCGTGGACGTGTCCAAGATCAAGGTCGTGAACACCGCGACCCCGGGCCTCGTCGGTTACGCGCTTGCCGACCGCGCGGATGCGATCCAGCTCTGGGAGCCGGCCTATACGCTGCTCCTCGCCAAGAAGTCCACGATCCGCACGCTCGACCTGAAGCTTGCCGAAACCTGGAAGCAGTTCTCCGGCGGCACCGAGATTCCGTATCTCGGCGTTGCAGCCCATGCCGACTGGGTCGCCGCGAACCCGGACGCAGTCGCACGCCTCTACCGGACGTATAAGGAAGCCGCTGAGTGGGTGCAGAAGAACCCGGAAAAGGCCGCGGCTCTTATCTCGCCGAAAGCCTCGCCCGAAGACCAGAAGTCGCTCGCCTCGCTGATCCGCGCCAATGAGCGCCTCGGCATGAACGTCGTGGGCGCTGCCGAACAGCGCAAGCTGATCGACGCGGTGTACAAGGCCGGCATGGAGAACGGCTATCTCAAGACCATGCCGTCTGAAGGCTCGGTCTATTCGAAGCCGTTGAAGTAATGTCGTTCGGAATCAGCAAACGCGCCATCCAGGCGGCCGTCAGCCTCATCGGGCTGGCTGCCGTCTGGCAGCTCGCGTCACTTTTCTTTCCGCCGTTCCTGTTTCCGCCGGTTACGGACATTGCGAAATATGTCTGGGACATCCTCACGTCCTGGACGATGTTTCTCGACGTGCTGATGACCTCGGGCCGCATCTTCGGCGGCTTGATGGGAGCCTTCATCCTCGGCGGCGTACTTGCGCTTCTGCTCTACGCCTCGCGCACGCTCGAGAACTTCATCTCGCCGATCCTCACGTTCCTGCAGGGCATTCCCGCGCTGTCATGGGTGGTGATCGCGATCATCTGGTTCCACGGCGTCGAATTCCGCATCTTCTTCATCATGTTGATGACGACGCTGCCGGCCTTCACGTTCCAGATCCTCGGCGCAATTCGTTCGATGTCCAAGGACCTCTACGAAATGGTGCTGTCGTTCCGTCCGCGGCGCATGCAGCTCTTCCGCATGTTGTTCGTGCCGACTTTGATCCCCGACATCATTACGGCGTGGCGGGTCAATCTCGGTAACGCTGCGCGCGTCGTGGTGGTGGCCGAGCTTGTCGGCGCGACCGGGGGCGTGGGCTATCAACTCCTTCGCCAGCAGCAACTGTTCGATATGGCGGGCGCGATCGCCTGGACGCTTCAACTCGTCCTGTTCGTGATCGTCATGCAGCAGATCCTGACCTTCCTCGAAAATCACTTCCTGCGCTATCGCGCGGTGTCGGAGCGGGCGTAATGACGAACGTTGTTGAGTTCACCAACGTCAGGAAGACGTTCCGCAGCCAGAACGACAGCGGCAATTTCGTCGCGGTCGACGATCTCACGTTCAATGTTGCGAAGGGCGAGATCGTCGCCGTGCTCGGGAAAACCGGCTGCGGCAAGTCCACGATGTTCAACCTGCTGTCCGGCCTCATCGCGCCGACCAGCGGTACCGTGCGGACGAACGGTCACGACCCGTTCACGGACTTCGAATATTTCCGTGGACGCATCGGCATCGTGTTTCAGAACGATCGCTTGATGCCGTGGCGCACGGCGCTCGATAACGTCCTTCTCGGCCTCGAAATTCTCGACCGGCCGAAGCAGGAGTCGGTCGAGATTGCCAAGGGTTGGCTCGCGCGACTGGGTCTTTCGGCGCATGAGAACGACTATCCGCATGCGCTCTCGGGCGGCATGCGTCAGCGCGTGTCGCTGGCCCGTGCCTTCGCCGTGCAACCGGAACTCTTGCTCTGCGACGAGCCGTTTTCCGCGCTCGACGAAATGACTGCGCGTGACCTGCGTGCGGAGTTCGTGCGGATCACCAAGCAGAACCACAATACCGCGCTCTTCATCACGCATTCGATCAACGAAGCGCTTGAGATCGGCGATCGCATCGTCGTTTTCCATCGCCCGGCGAAGATTGCGTTCGAGGCACGGTTGAGCAAGGACACTACGGAGCAGGAGAAGGCCGTGCTCCGCGAGAAAATCATCGAAGTGCTGGCCGGCGAAAAGCGCATGGCCTGATAAGAAAGTGAAATAGCAATGTCGGAGTTATCGTTTCTGGTCGTCGCGCATGACAAAAAAGGCGCCGAAGACCTTCGTACCCAAAACCGCGAGGCGCACATCGCTTATCTCAAGCAGGCGCATGCCAACGTGCAGATCGACGTTGGCGGTCCTTTGACCGCCGACGACAAGAACTCGGCCGGCACGTTCCTAATCGTTCGTGCGGCGGACCGTGCTGCGGTAGAGCAATTCGTTGCTGGCGACCCGTTCGCCGCGGCGGGAATTTTCGCTTCGGTCGAAATCAAGCCGTGCAAGGTGACCTTGCGCGCCTGAGTGTCGCTCGATCGTTACGGTCGGGAGTCTTTTGCGTTTGGCGGCGGAATGAGCAGTTGCTCGTTCCGCCGTTTTCTTTTGCACGAGACCGCCAATGCCTCGTGCGGACAGCTTCGCTGCGAGAGGGCGCGAGCATCAGCGCGGTATTTCTACGCTCGCTTTTTTGGCAGGCCGCGTTACGCTGTCCAAGTATTGATTGCCGCGTGAAAAGCGGGAAGGGAGTGGTCATGAGAAAGTCCGTGCTCGCTGGAATTCTTGCGCTGTCGTTTGCTGGCGTGCTGCCTGCGGCTGCGGAGGACGCGTTGGTGACGCACAAGACGCTCAGCCCGGCCACCGCGCTTGAGCTTGCCCGCGCGACACTCGCGGACTGCCAGAAGCGCGGCTATCAGATCTCGGTCGCGGTGACGGACCGCTTCGGTGTTGTGCAGGTGCTGTTGCGCGACCGCTTCGCCGGTTCGCATACGGTGACGACCGCGATCGGGAAAGCCTATACGGCGGCAAGTTTCCGCACCAACACGCATGATCTCGTCACCGGCACCGAGGCGGGTTCGCCACAGGCTGCGATCCGCAACCTGCCGGGCGTCGTGATCGTCGGCGGCGGTGTGCTGGTCGAGGCAAGCGGAGCGCTGGTCGGCGCGGTGGGCGTGTCCGGCGCGCCGGGAGGCGACGCCGATGCGGCCTGCGCAAAGGCCGGCATCGAGGCAATCCGCGACAAGCTGGATTTCTAGGCGAAGCGGAAGCCTAGCCGACTTTCAGATAGCTGAATCCCTTGGCCTGCAATTCGCCGACTGTTGCAACGCCGGACGGGACGAACTTCAGGAAAGCGTCCTTGCGCGTTTTGGCGGGATCGATCTTCAGCCGCTGATAGGTGATACGGCAGAGATAAGCCTCGACGCCATACTTGGTCAGCCCGGTAAAGCGCTTGTAGATGTCCGGGTCGATGGTCTCTTTCTCCCATTGCGTGCCGCTAAGATCTTCAAGGAAGAACTTGATGCCGGCGCCATGCGCGACGATGACGAGCTTCAGTTTCAGCGGGTCGAAGTCGTAGGCCGAGTAGTGGTTCAGCATGTTCTGCAGCATCTGCGAGAAGCGCGCGGGATCGCCGAAGTCGCAGTGATAGAGACAGGCGAGGTCGGTGTCGCGCTTCAGGCCCGCAAGGTCGAGCGCGACAGGGTTTGCGGCGGCGGAGCCTGCCGCCAGTACCGCGCCGGTACCGATCAATGTTCCGAAGACTTCGCGCCGGTTTTTCATATCGGACTCCTTCTCGACATCTTGGGTTCTGCGAATTTAGAAATGCCAATCCGGCCCGCACCCGATGGGTGAGGCCGAACTGGCGTCAAGCGGTGGAGCGGCCGGTTGCCCGGCCGCGGCTTACTTGTTGACCGGGCTGTCGGGGCTCATCAACAGCGCCACGATATCCTTGATCTGGTCGATCGTCAGGATCTTGTTTGCGCCGAAGCGGGGCATGTTGGAGCAGGGCAGGCTGGCCTGTGAATTATAGATGCGCTCGTAAAGCGCCTTCACTTCCGACTCCTTGAAGTCGCGCAGCTTGCCGTAGTTCAACAAGCTCGGTCCAATGGTGCCGAAGCTGAGCTCGCGCGCAGCGAGCTGGTGGCAGGCATAACAGTTGCCGCCGTTCTGGCGTGCGGGTGGATAGTCGCTGAAACGCAGGCCGTAGCCGGATTGCGCGAGCGACTCGCCCTTCTTCCAGTCGCCGAGAAACTTGCCGTCTGCTGGATATTCGATCGCGGCCAGTGCGCGTTTCTGGATTGCCTCGGCTTCTTTCGCCGGAGGATTGTTCTTGTGCTCGGAGCACACCCTCATCGTTTCGTCGGGTGTGAGCCGGTCCTTCCAGTCGGCGGGTGCTGCGGCGAAGGCCGCTGCAATCGCGGCGTCCGCCGTAGGCACTGCCTGCTGCGCGAGCGCGCTCGGAGCGGCAAAGGCGAGAAGCGTCAAAACGGCAGCGTTGCGGAGGTTACGCATGTTTGATGCTCCCGTATCAGCGCTTGATGCTGGGAGCGGTGATTTCGCCGCCTTCAGCTTGCTTGGTGAGATAGGCGATGATGGCGACCGTCGCGTCCGAGCCGAGTTCGACGCGCGGCATGCGCATCTGCCAGTAGCAGTCGAAAACGCGATGCTGCATCGTCATGACGTGGCTGCTGGACACGCGATAGCCCGGCCACTCACCGACGGCGATCCGTGCCTCTTTCGGATCGGAGAGGTGCGGCAGCGCCTGCAGGCGAATGCGCTGGCCGGGGTTCGAATGACAGCTTGCGCAGGAGAAATCGAACGGACCGGAGCGGCGGTTGAACAGTTCTTCGCCGAGCTTCACGACAGGTTTCGCCTGCGGCGTGTCGAGCTTGGCGGCGAACTTCATGCCGTTGGATTTGTTCGCGACATATGTCGCGATGGCACCGAGCTCCTTGACCGGCTTGCCGCCGGAGGGGTGCGGGTTTTTGACGAGGTCGGCGTGATTGAAGCCCTGCAACTTCACCATGCACCAGAGAATTCTGGTCTCGACATCCATGACCTTGCCGGCGTCTTCAAAGAAGCGCGGCAACTCCGCGAAAGCGCCATCAACGACGCCGGGACCTTTGCCGAGATCGCATTGTTCGAGCGAGACGTTCTTCGGACCGCGCGGGGTCTTCCATAAGACTTCGCCGCGATCCGCATCGAGCAGCCCCGGATTGCTCCAAGGGTCTTCCTTCAGCTTCTTACGGTACTGCTCGATCGCCTTTTCCGCGTCGTCTTGCGCGATCGATGCGCCGGACAGCGCAAAGCTCGCACAGATCACCGCGAGCACAATTCGCCCGAATTTCATTGGTGGCTTCCTCCATGCCCAGTTCTTTTATTAGAACGAGTCTTATTGGTTGGGCAGGATTAGAATACATATAAACATACGAATGAAAAGAAGCGTTTTCGGACGCGCGCTAGAAGAAGCGGCGCACCACGCCGCGAAACGATCCTTCGAAGAGCACCGCAATACCGAGCCGGGCGCCGATGATCATACCGGCGACGGCGAGCGGCCATGACAGTGCGAGGAGCGAACCGGCAGTAAGGCCCTGGCCGATGGTGCAGCCTCCCGCGAGGATTCCGCCGACGCCCATCAATGCTGCGCCGCCGAGATGGCGCCGCATCTCGTGCTGGTCGTCGAAGGCCTCCCAGCGAAACTCTTTGGCCATGCGCGCGGAAATCCACGATCCGCAGATAACGCCGATCACATTCCACACGCCGAACTCGATGAGCGTCGAGGGCGAAAGCAGTGCGCCATAGAGGAGGCGCGCGACCGGCGCGACGAAGGTAAGGCTCTGCGGTCTTTGCGGCGCAGCGAACTCGTCGATGAGCGTTGCGGTGGCTAACCAGCCGAGGCCGACGCATAGCCCCAATGCGATGCCGGCGATCAGGAGCCGCGGCGACTTGCGCAGCTTCGGATGCATGAACGCGAGCGCGATCAAGGCAACGCCAATCGCAAGCGATAGTGCCAGACGGAGGTTCGTGTTGGACGTATGCGCCAATACGGAAGGCAGGTCGGACTGGGTCTTCGCGCCGAAGCGCAAGGGCCAGGCCTCGAATATGCCGAGCCGGATATCGACGAAGACGCCGCGCAGGACCGTTAGCGCGGTAGCCGCAAAAACAATGATGACGACGAGGCTGCGCAGATCGCCGGAGCCGAGGCGAACCAGTGATCCGAAACTGCAGGTGCCGACCAGCGCCATGCCGAGCCCGAACATCAGGCCACCCGCGATCAGCCCGATCCACGGGAGTGCGCTCGCGACATAGGTGGTGTTGGCGGGTTGCAGATAGCCGGCAACGATCAGCAATTGCGTGAACAGAACCGCGACGCCGAGCGCGAGGCCGAATACGCGCAGCCTCCGCGTGTCGCCGGCGACCGCGGCGTCCTCGATCGCGCCGAACGAGCACAGTCTCGAGCGCTGCGTTACCGCGCCGGCGACGATGCCGAGCGCAAGCCCGCATAGCGAAACAAGCCATGCATTCGAGACGTCCATTCGCTCGTCCGTCCGGTGTGACGCGAACCGCGTACGCGAAAAGCTATTCTTGCTTCGTCTTCTGCGGGACTTCGCAGAAGATGTTGTAGATGACCGAGATGACCTGCCGCACGTTATCGTTGGCGATGCTGTAGTAAATCGTCTTGCCTTCGCGCCGCGTCGTGACCATGCCATCGAAGCGCAGGCGCGCAAGCTGCTGCGAGACCGTGGGCTGGCGGAGCGAAAGGATGTTCTCCAACTCCGTGACCGAGCGTTCGCCTTCCGCGAGCAGGCAAAGCAGGAGCAGGCGGCTTTCGTGGGAAAGCGCTTTGAGGAAATCGCTCGCGGAGCGGGCGTTTCGCATCAGCTGATCGAGTTCGTCGGAATACTCCGCGCCGTCGCGCAATTCCCGTTCGATCGACTTCGATACGATTCCAGTCATGTCGTCCTCGAAATGAAAGTCAGCCCGCAGGCGGTAATTGCTTCAACAGAACGCCGAGCAACCCCCAGAAGGAGTCCTCGTCGCGGTAGCCGGTAAGCCTGCCGACTTCCTTGCCGTTTTCTACCAGAACGAAGGTCGGCGTCGCCACTACCGGTTCACGCAGCAGGAAATCGAGCTTCATGGCCGGGGCGAGGGTGATGCGGCGGAGCGGCGCCTGCTTGCCTTCGTCGGTTTTCGGATAGATCGGGCCGATTTGCCGATGCCATAGCAGGCACCAGGGACACCCGGCATGCTCGAACATGACGAGTTCCGCCGCGCGCAAAGTGTTGCAAATCCCGTCCGCCACCGGCGCAACGAGCAGGGCTAACCCGACAACAGCCGCCTTCAACACGGGGTGGTTCTCTGCCTTCGTTCGATAACAGCGATTAACACAACGCTGGGGTCTTTACATATGAAAAATTTAATATGAGAATATGTGTAAGAAGAAGTTCTGCTAAAGCAGACTCAAGCCAAACACCAAGGAGACCAGAATGGCGCAAATCAAGCCGGTTGCGTCGCGTCGCCAAGTCCTCACGGGACTGGCTACCGTACCGCTGCTGTTAGCGATTCCGAACTTCGCTCATGCGACCGCCGAAGCCGTCGAAGCCGAGATCAAGAAGCTCTACGCCGACAAGAAGGTCGCCTCGGGCAAGATCAAGCTCGACGTTCCGCAGATCGCCGAGAATGGCCTGGTCGTTCCGGTGACCGTCGATGTCGAAAGCCCGATGACCGAAGCCGACTATGTCAAAGCGATCCACGTCTATGCGGATGGCAACCCGTTGCCGGGCGTCGTCACCTATCGCTTCACGCCCGCTTCCGGAAAGGCCTCGATCTCGTTCCGCATGCGGCTTGCCCAGACGCAGAACATCGTCTGCGTGGCCGAGATGTCCAACGGTTCCGTCTATTCGACGAAGTCCGAAGTCAAAGTGACCATTGGCGGTTGCGGCGGTTAGTCCGCAGCCACGTCATTCGAGAAAGCGGTAGCGATATGAGCAATCCCACACCCCGAGTCCGTGTACCCGCCAAGGCGAAAGCGGGCGAAGTCATCGAGATCAAGACCCTGATTTCGCACGAGATGGAATCTGGCCAGCGCAAGGATGCGTCCGGCAAGGTTATCCCGCGCAAGATCATCAAGTCCTTCACCGCGTCGTTCAACGGCAAGCCTTTCCTTGAATCGGACTGGCACCCGGCGATCTCGGCGAACCCGTATCAGTCGTTCTACTTCAAGGTGAGCGAAGCGGGCGAGTTCAAGTTCGTCTGGAAGGACGACGACGGCAGCGAATACGTCTCGACCAATAAAATTCAGCTGGCGTAAGCACTTGTAGAAGCCGCTTCACGCGGCTCCTTCAAATTCAAATCGGACTCAATGGAGGCGGCCGCGAAGCGGTTTTTGCCAATGATATCTCGTCGCGATTTTTTGCAGGCCGCAGCACTGGCCTCCGCCATGACCAGCGCCTCCGGGCTTGGCTCTCTCGGCCGCGCCGCCGCGCAGCAGCGCCTGACGGCCGAGCAGATTCTGCAGTTCGACAAGCTCGGTTCGATCTCGCTCCTCTATCTGACGGACATTCACGCCCAGCTGGAGCCGATTTATTTCCGCGAGCCTTCCGTCAATCTCGGCATTGGAGAGAGCACAGGGCAGCCGCCGCACCTGACCGACAAGGCGTTCCGCGAATATTTCAAGATCGCGGCCGGAAGCGCGGACGCTTATGCGCTGACGGCGGAAGACTTCGCGCAACTGGCGAAAAACTACGGCCGCATGGGCGGCCTCGATCGCATCGCCACGCTCGTGAAAATGATCCGCGCCGATCGCGGCGCCGACAACGTGCTTTTGCTCGACGGTGGCGACACCTGGCAGGGTAGCTGGTCGTCGCTGCAGACCAAGGGGCAGGACATGGTCGATGCCATGGCCAAGCTCGGCGTGGACGCGATGGTCGGCCATTGGGAGTTCACGCTCGGCGCTGATCGCGTGAAGGAAATCACTGACAAGGCGCCGTTTGCATTTCTCGCGCAGAACATCCGCAGCCTCGAATGGCAGGAACCGGTGTTCGCCGCGCGCAAGTCTTACGTAAAGGGCGGCGCAAAGATCGATGTTATCGGTCAGGCCATGCCGCGTACGCCGATCGCCAATCCGCGCTGGATGATCCCGGACTGGGAGTTCGGGCTTCGCGAAGCCGAATTGCAGAAGGAAGTCGAGACGGCGAGGGCCGAAGGCGCTGACGTCGTCGTGCTGCTTTCGCATAACGGCTTCGATATCGACAAGAAGCTCGCGAGCCGCGTCAAGGGCATCGACGTCATCCTGACTGCGCACACCCATGATGCCGTGCCGGCTCTGGTGCGCGTCGGCGATACCGTGCTGGTCGGCGCGGGCTCGCACGGAAAATTTCTTGCGCGCCTCGATATCGAGGTGAAGCAGAAGAAGGTCGCGGGCGTTCGCTACAAGCTGATGCCGGTCTTCTCGGACGCGATTGCGCCC
The DNA here is from genome assembly GCA_035440445.1 of Xanthobacteraceae bacterium. GTDB lineage: Bacteria > Pseudomonadota > Alphaproteobacteria > Rhizobiales > Xanthobacteraceae. The sequence continues at coordinate 67,392 of DAORMJ010000007.1, read as the reverse complement.
GACGCCGAGATGAAGGCGCTGGTCGAAACAATCCGCGCGCCGTTCAAGGACGTGCTGTCGCGCGAAGTCGCGAAGACGGAATCGCTTTTGTATCGCCGCGGCAATTTCAACGGGACCTTCGACGACCTGATCTGTCAGGCGATGATGAAGGAGCGCGACGCCGAGCTCGCATTGTCTCCGGGATTCCGCTGGGGCGGGTCGCTTCTTCCGGGCGATCCCATCACCTTCGAGGCGATCGCGAATGCGACCGCGATCACCTATCCGGCCTGCTACCGCACCACCATGACCGGCGAGCAGATCAAGGTGATGCTGGAAGACGTTGCCGACAACATTTTCCATCCCGATCCATATTTCCAGGCGGGCGGCGACATGGTTCGCGTGGGCGGCCTTGGCTATTCGATCGACGTCTCCAAAAGCATGGGCAGCCGGATATCCCGCTTGACGCATCTTGCGTCGAACAAGCCGATCGAGGCGTCCAAAGCCTATTCGATCTCCGGCTGGGCAAGCGTGAACCAGAACGTCGAAGGCCCGCCGATCTGGGAAGTGGTCGAGAAGTATCTCTCGAACGTCAAAACCGTCCGCATCGAGCCGAACAGCAGTGTTCGCATCTCCGGAACGTAGGTGAGCTATGGATCACAAGCGCAATCATCCCGATCACGTTCGCAGTGAAATCGCTTCCGGCAAGACGCTGGATCGCAGGCGCTTTCTCACCGCTGCCGGCCTTGCCGGCGCGGCGGTCGCGACATCAGTGCCAGCACTCGCGCAAACGCCGGCCAAGCCCGATCCCGCAATTACCGAAGTGCCGGACTGGTCGCGTTATCTCGGCGATGGCGTTGCTGCGCGGCCTTATGGCTCGCCGTCCAAGTTCGAGAAGAACGTGGTGCGGCGCGACGTCGAATGGCTCACGGCCAGCCGCGAGTCCTCCGTCAACTTCACGCCGCTCCACGAACTCGACGGCATCATCACGCCGAGCGGTCTTTGCTTTGAGCGGCATCACGGCGGCATCGCCGAGATCGATCCGGCGCAACACCGCCTGATGATCAGCGGCCTCGTCGAGAAGCCGCTGGTGTTCACGATGGAGGATCTCAAGCGCTTCCCGGGGCGCGTGAACAAGATCTATTTTCTCGAATGCGCGGCAAACAGCGGCATGGAGTGGCGCGGCGCGCAGCTCAACGGCTGCCAATATACCCACGGTATGGTGCACAACGTCATGTACACCGGTATTCCGCTCAAAACGCTGCTCGATCAGGCGGGCGTGCGGACGAACGCCAAGTGGGTGCTTGCAGAAGGTTCGGACTCCGCGGCAATGACGCGTTCGATCCCGCTGGAGAAGGCGCTCAAGGATTGCATCGTCGCCTGGGGCATGAACGGCGAGGCGCTCCGCCCCGAGCAGGGCTATCCGCTGCGCATCGTGGTGCCGGGCTGGGAAGGCAATATGTGGGTCAAGTGGCTGCGCCGCATCAAGGTCGGCGACGAGCCCTGGCAGCATCGCGAGGAAACCTCGAAATACACCGATCTGCTCGCGGACGGGAAATCCCGCCGCTTCACCTATGTGATGGATGCAAAATCGGTCGTCACCAATCCGAGCCCGCAGGCCCCGCTGAAGCATAAGGGGCCGAACGTGCTCACGGGCCTCGCCTGGTCGGGACGTGGTCACATCACGCGGGTCGATGTTTCGATCGACGGCGGCAAGAACTGGAGCACCGCGCGCATCGACGGTCCGGTGCTGCCGATGTCACTCACGCGCTTCTATGTGGACATCAACTGGAACGGCGAGGAACTGCTCGTGCAATCCCGCGCCTTCGACTCCACCGGCTATGTGCAGCCGACGAAGGAAGAGCTGCGCAAGGTGCGCGGCGTGAATTCGATTTATCACAACAACGGAATCCAGACCTGGCTGGTGCACAAGAATGGCGAGACGGAAAATGTCGAAGTCTCTTAAAACGCTCTGTGCGGTTTTCGCGCTCGCGCTGCTGGCCGGTTCTGCACTCGCGCAAAAGGTCACTCTCGGCCGCGTCGCGTTGCCCGAGGAAGTTGCGGCCTGGGACATCGACGTGCGGCCGGATGGGCAGGGTCTGCCGCCGGGGAAAGGCAGCGTGAAGCAGGGCGAGGAACTGTTTCTCGCGCAGTGCGCGTCGTGTCACGGCGAGTTCGGTGAAGGTGCCGGACGCTGGCCGGTGCTGGCGGGCGGTCTCAACTCGCTGAAGTCCGACCGCCCGGAAAAGACGGTGGGCTCGTTCTGGCCTTACCTCTCGACCGTCTATGACTACATCCGCCGCGCCATGCCTTACGGCAACGCGCAGTCGCTGAGTGCGGACGAGACCTATGCCATCGTCGCTTTCCTTCTGAACATGAATAATATCGTGCCGGACGATTTCGTGCTGTCCAAGGAGAACTTTGGCAAGGTCAAGCTGCCGAACGCCGCGGGGTTTTACGATGACGACCGGGAGAAGGCGGAGAAGGCCTTCTGGAACACGAAAGTCTGCATGACCAACTGCAAGAAGGAGGTTACGGTGCTGAACAAGGCACGCGCGATCGACGTGACCCCGGAAGAAAACAAGAATTCACCGAAGGTTGATTGATGAATGAGACCGGAGCTCCGGCAGAGCCGTCGAAGGATCGCGCGACGCGCGGATCGTCGCGCTGGCGGTTCGGCCTTTGCGTTGCCACCGTACTCTTCGCGCCGCAGGCCTACGCTGACAACAAGGCGCTGGGCCAGTACCTCGCGTCGGAATGCACGGCCTGCCATCAGCTTTCCGGCGCTTCGACCGGCATCCCGCCCATCATCGGCTGGCCCAAGGATCAGTTCGTCGCCGTGGTGAAATCCTACCGCGCCAAGGAGCGCGACAACGAGGTGATGCAGACCATCGCCGCCAGGCTAACGGACGAGGAAATCGCAGCGCTTGCGGCCTATTTCGAAGGCGAAGGAAAAAAGTAGCGAAAGCGGAATAACGGATAGAATAAGGAGAGCGGCTCAAGCTGCCGGATAGAAAACAGGAGGAGGAAGCCAGCGATGAACCAGTTTACGCGAAGAAAGTTTCTGCAGACGTCGGCGGCGGTAGCCGGTGCGTCGGCATTCGGAACGGCCGCCGTACTCGGCCAGGCCAAACCGAAAGTGGTTGTGATCGGCGGCGGCGCGGGCGGTGTCACGGCCGCCAAATACATCGCCCGAGACAGCAAGGGCGCGATCGACGTCACGCTGGTCGAGCCGTTGAAGCGCTATCAGACCTGCTTCCACTCGAACCTCTATCTCGGCGGCTTCCGCAGCTATGACTCCATCACCCATGGCTACGAGAAGGTTACTTCCGCCTATGGTGTGAAGATGAACCATCAATGGGCCAAGGCGATCGACCGCGACAAGAAAGAGGTCGTGCTGGCCGATGGCTCGCGGCTTTCCTACGACCGGCTCGTGATCGCGCCGGGCATTGCGCTGAAGTACGATTCCGTTCCGGGCTGGGGCAAGGAACACGAAGTGGCGATGCCGCATGCCTGGCAGCCCGGCGAGCAAACCCAGATTCTGAAAAAGCGGCTCGACGAAGTGCCGGATGGCGGGTTGATCGTGATGATCGCGCCGCCGAATCCCTATCGTTGCCCGCCCGGACCTTACGAGCGCGTTTCGATGATGGCGCATGCCTTGAAGAAGGCCGGCAAGAACAAGAGCAAGATCATCGTTGTCGATCCGAAAGAGAATTTCTCCAAGCAGGGCCTGTTTCAGGAAGGCTGGGAGAAATACTACAAGGGCATGGTCGAATGGATCGGACCGAAGGTGCATGACGGCCTGAAATCGGTGGACCCGAAGACCAACACGGTCGTCACCGGCTTCGAGACCTACAAGGCAGCGCTCGTCAACGTCATCCCGGCGCAGACCGCGGGCACCATCGCACTCGATGCAAAGCTCGCCAACGCCAGCGGCTTCTGCCAGATCGATCCGACCAATATGCGCTCAGCAGTCGATCCGAACATCTATGTGCTCGGCGACGCTTGCATCGCGGGCGACATGCCGAAGTCGGCTTTCTCCGCCAACAGTCAGGCCAAGGTTGCGGCATTGATGATCCGCGGCGAGTTGACGAAGTCCGACACGTTCCCGGCGCGCTACGCCAATACGTGCTGGAGCCTGATCGAGACCGACGACACCGTGAAGGTCGGCGGCCGCTACGAGGCGAAGGACGGCAAGATCGCAGCCGTCGAGACCTTCATCTCCAAGACCGGCGAAAGTGCCGAACTGCGCAAGGCGACGCAGGTCGAAAACATGGGCTGGTACAGCGCGATCTCCGCGGACATGTTTGCCTAACACTACAGCAAAGACCCGGCACGCTTCGAGACACGGAGCGTGCCGGTTTTCGTCAGGGAAGAAAACGCCGAAGGAAAATCATGCGCCATCTACTGAAAACGCTTCCGCTCGCTGCCGCGCTGATCGCGCTCGCGGGTCCCGTCTATGCCCAGGATATCGCGGACGGGCAGAAGTCCTTCAACAAGTGCCGCGCGTGTCACACCGTCGGCGAGAACGCGAAGAACGGCGTCGGGCCGTTGCTGAACGGCATTTTCGGCCGCAAGGCCGGCACCGTCGATGGCTTTAAATATAGCGACGCCAACAAGAACTCCGGCATCGTCTGGGACGAGAAGAACTTCGCGACCTATATCAAGGATCCGAAAGCCTTCATGCCGGGTAACCGCATGGCCTTCCTCGGCATCAAGAACGATACCGAAATCGCGAACCTGACCGCCTTCCTTAAGCAATACGACAAGGACGGCAAGAAGCAGTAGCGGCTTCCGCGCGATCCTTCTGACACAAGAAGCCGGTCTCCAGAGATGGAGGCCGGCTTTTTCGTGCGGGTACCATGATGGGTTCGCACTATTGCTCCCGCGTTTCTCCTCACTAAAGTGCTCATCCTGTAAGTCAGGGTGACGCATGAAGGTTCGCGATCTCGAAGGAATACTCGTCGTTTCGGTCGAGCAGGCGGTGGCGGCGCCTTATGCGTCGTCGCGGCTGGCGGACGCGGGTGCGCGGGTCATCAAGGTCGAGCGGCCGGAGGGCGATTTCGCGCGCGGCTACGACGAACTGGTGCACGGCGAGAGCGCCTATTTCGTCTGGCTCAATCGCGGCAAGGAATCGATCTGCCTCGATCTGAAGCGTGACACCGATGCTGCGCTCCTTTCGAAGCTCATTTCCCGCGCGGATGTGTTTATCCAGAATCTTGCACCCGGCGTTATCGAGCGGCTGGGATTTGCCCCCGACAAATTGCGGGCCGCCAATCCGCGGCTCATCACCTGTTCGATTTCGGGCTATGGCGATGAAGGGCCATACCGCGACCTGAAGGCCTACGATCTCCTTGTGCAGGCCGAGACCGGCTTGTCCTCGATCACCGGCAATGAATATGGCGCGGCGCGGGTCGGCGTTTCGGTTTGCGACATCGCGGCGGGTATGACGGCATTCCAGGCGATCATGCAGGCGTTGTTTGCGCGCGAGCGGAACGGCGAGGGCCGTCATGTTGCGGTCTCGCTCTATCACGCGCTCGCGGACTGGATGAACGTGCCCTATCTGCAATTTGCTTACGGCGGCAAGACACCGGATCGCGCGGGGCTGAATCACCCGACAATCGCGCCTTATGGCGCGTATCCTTGCGGCGACGAGAAGTCGGTCCTGATCTCGATTCAGAACGAGCGCGAGTGGGCCTCACTTTGCGCCGACGTGCTGGATGATGCCGCGATCGCGGGCGATCCGCGCTTTGCCGGAAATTCCAAACGCGTCACCAATCGCGCCGCACTCGATGAGTTGATCGGCAGGGTGTTTTCGGGCCTGCCGCGCGATGAAGTCGTCGCAAGGCTGGAGCGCGCGCGCGTCGCTTACGGCCGTGTCAGCACGCTCGACGACGTCGCGAACCATCCGCAAAACCGATACATCGAAGTCGAGACTCCGAGCGGCCCGGTACGCTGTCTCGCGCCGGGCGCGATCTTCAATGCGACGCTTCCCGAATTCGGCAGCGTCCCAGCGCCAGACCAGCACGGCGCCTCGATCCGCGCGGAATTCGGAAAGGCCGTCTAGCCGTTGAGGATATGGCTCGCCGCTTTCTCGCCGATCATCAGCGAGGCGGCGTTGGTGTTGGCGGACGTAATCGTCGGCATGATCGAGGCGTCGGCGACGCGCAATCCCTCGACGCCGCGAACCTTCAGGTCGGGATCGACGACCGCGCCTTCGTCGCTGCCCATGCGGCAGGCGCCGGTTGCGTGAAATACCGTGCCGCCGCCATTGCGCGCGAAGGCAAGCAGGTCGTCATAGGTGTTCGCCTGCGGTCCCGGCACGACTTCATCGCTCCAGAAATCGCGGAACGCCGGTTGCCGGTAAATGTCACGCATGACTTCGAGTGCCGCGACAATCGTCTTCTGGTCGATCTCTTCGGAGAGATAGCGCGGCTCGATCCTCGGCTGCTCCGTGGGATCGGTTGAGCGGATCGTCACCGAGCCGCGCGAGCGCGGATGGCACTGCCACGCGGAGGCGGTGAAGCCGGAATAGTTATGCAAAGGCTCGCCCGGCTTATCGACCGAGAGCGGCATCACGTTGAACTGAATGTCCGGGCGGCCGTTCTGCGCATATTGCGTGCAGGCGCCGCCACCGACCTGACCCGCGCCGACCGTGAGCGGCCCGCTGTTCTTGAATAGCCATTGCAATCCCATGGCCGCGAGTTTGAAAGGATTGCGCACGGCGTCGTTGAGCGAGTCCCCGGTCTTGAGCTTGACGATGGTCCGCACCTGATAGTGGTCCTGCAGGTTTTCGCCGACACCGGAAAGATCGGCGATCACGGGAATGCCGTGCTTGCGCAGAAGTTCGGCTGGGCCAATACCCGAGAGCTGCAAGAGTTGCGGCGACTGCAGCGAACCGCTCGAAAGGATGACTTCTTTGCGGCTGCGGGCTTCTTCGCGCTTGCCGTTGCGGATAAATTCGATGCCGGTGGCGCGACTGCCCTTGAACAGCACGCGGCTCGCCAACGCGTTCGTCATGACGTGGAGGTTCTTGCGGCCGCGAACGGGAGTAAGAAATTCGCGGGATGAACTCGAGCGCCAACCGTTCTTGATGCTTAGCTGATACGCGCCGACACCATAGGTTGTTTCGGCATTGAAATCGGGGTTGCGCGGCAGGCCGAATTGCGTCGCTGCCTCGACCCATGCCGCGCAGGAAGCGTTCTCGTTGCGCAGATCGGATACCCCGATCTCGCCGAACGAGCCGTGATACTGGCTCTCACCGCCGCTGTAACTTTCGATTTTCTTGAAGTAGGGCAGTACCGAATTGTAGGACCAGCCCTTCGCGCCGAGTTTTTCCCAGTCGTCGAAGTCTTCGTGCTGGCCGCGAATGAAGATAAGCCCGTTGATCGACGAGGAGCCGCCGACGATCCGTCCGCGCGGCCAGACGACATTGCGGCCGCCGCTGCCTTCGCCGGGCTCGGTATCGAAAAGACGGGAAAAGCGCGTGTCGTAGATCGTTCGGTAGTAACCGACCGGAAGACGCAGCCAGAAATTCCGGTCCGGCCCGCCGGCCTCAAGCAAGAGGACCTGCGTGTCCGGATTAGCGGAAAGCCGGTTCGCCAGGATGCACCCCGCCGAACCGGCTCCCACGACGATATAGTCGTACTCTTGCATCAAACCTTGATCGTTTCGATGAAGATCTTGGGATCGAAATAGTTGTTGGCCGCGACCGGGTTCTGGATCTTGCCGAACTTCACGAAGAAGTCGGTGACCTGCTGCAGCCACTTGGTGACGGTGCCGTCCGAGTAGAGCTTGCGCCATTCGACGGAGCCGAAATAACGCGAAGCCTTGAACTGCTCCTGGAAGTCGGCAAGCGGCACTTGCGGATATTGCGACTTCTGGAGAGCCGCGACCGCTTCGGCGGATTTAGGTCCGATCAGATGGTCGTTCGCTTCCTGCCAGCCGCGGATGATCTTCTGGAGCGTCTCGCGGTTCTTGTCGAAATAGTCGTTGCGCGCAGCCCAGCCGCCGACGATCGCGGCCTGCGGATAGTAGGCCGACGCATCGACGAGTTTCCGCGCGCCCTTGGCCTTCTCCTTGACCGTCACGTCGAACGGCACCCACAGGGCGACCGCCGGGACCGCGCCCGAGATGAAAGAAGTCACGGCTTCGGCCATGCGCTGGTTGACGATTTCGACTTCGCTCGGGTCGATCTTGTTGGCGCGAAGAGCGTTGTCGAGGAAGACGTGGGCAGTGGTGCCGGTCGTCGTCGAGATTTTCTTGCCCTTCAGGTCTGCGAAGCTCTTGATATCGGAATTCACCCAGAGCTGTGCGGTCGCGAATTCCACGTTGTTGATCAGGAAGACCTTGCCCTGACCGCGGGCGGGGAAGTTGGAAACGACCGCGCCGGTGGACAGCACATCGAGGCTGCCGCCGATCATGGCCTGAAACAGTTCGAGGCCGGTCGTGAACTGGATCATTTCCAGGTCGAGACCCTGCTTGCCGAAGCTGCCGTTATTGATTCCGGTCCAGATCTGGCCGTCGACTGCTGGCGTATGCAGATAGCCGACCTTCACTTTGGTTTTGCTTTGCGCGATGGCGGGCGCGCCGAGCACGGACAGGCCGGCAACCGCGCCGGCACCTTGCAGAAAGGTTCTCCTCTTCACACTCATCGTTTTCTCCCTGATGTTGTTTTCATTCACTCGATTGGCGCGCTTGAGCGGCGTATTCCCGCATTACCAGACTGCGAACGCGCGAGCGCAACTGGCCGAACAGCGGATCCTCGTGCAGCGAGGGATCGCGCGGATAGGGAAAAGGGACTTCGATGATTTCGCGGATGCGCGTCGGGCGCGCGGTCATCACCACGATGCGGGAAGACATATAAACGGCTTCCTCGACCGAATGCGTGATCAGCATCACGGTCTTGCCCTCGGTCTGCAGCGCTTGCAGCAGCAGGTCCTGCATATGCGCGCGGGTTTGCGCGTCGAGCGCGCCGAAGGGCTCGTCCATCAGGAGAAACTGCGGCTTGACCGCATAGGCGCGTGCGATCGCGAGACGTTGCCGCATGCCGCCGGAGAGCATCTTCGGAAAGGCATCGGCGAAATCGCTCAAGCCCATCAGCTTCATGTAGCGATTGCAGATTTCCTCGCGCTCGGCCTTGGATTTGCGGTTGGCGGAAAGCGTGAGGCCGAAGTCGATGTTGTCCTTCACCGTGAGCCAGGGGAATACGCCGTATTCCTGGAAGATCACGCCGCGATCGGGGCCGGGGCCGGTGACGATCTTGCCATCGACTTTGACGGTGCCGGTCGTGGGCTGCAGGAAGCCCGCGACCATGTTCATCATCGTGGTCTTGCCGCAGCCGGAAGGGCCGATGATCGAGACGAACTCGCCGTTGCCGATCTCGTAGGAGACGTTATCGACCACGCGCACGGGACCGTTCTTGCCGGCGAACTCCAGCGCGACGTTCTCGAAGGAAATACGGGCAGGCTGCTTCACGCGATACGCTCCTGCCATGACACGAGCCGCTTTGTGAAAGCACGGATCGCCAGATCCATCGCGAGCGCAATGAAGCCGATGCAGATGATGCCGACATAGATGATGTCGAGCTGGAAGAACGACGAGGCGTTCTGAATAAGTGCGCCGAGGCCCTGTTGTGCCGCGATCAGCTCGGAGGCCACAAGCGTCGCCCAGGCAACGCCGAGTGCCACGCGAAGGGCGGTCAGCATATGCGGGACGGTGAGCGGAATGATGACCTTGCGGAAGATTTCGCCATCGGTGGCGCCAAGCGTGCGCGCGACCCGCACATAGATCGGGCTGATCTGCGCGATACCTTCATACATGACGATCACACCGGCGAAGAACGATGCGTAAAACAGGATCACGACCTTCGCGAACTCGCCGATACCGAAATAGACCACGACCAGCGGGATGAGTGCGATAGGCGGCAGCGCGCGGA
>DAORMJ010000007.1:0-57453 GCA_035440445.1 Xanthobacteraceae bacterium | reverse complement strand
ATGAAGGTGCGCACCTGCCGGTACCAGCCGAGCACGAAGCCGACCGGAACCGCGAGCGTGATACCGGCGGTGACGCCGAGAAACACGCGCTGCGTCGACATCCATATGTCGAGGGGAAGGCGGGCTTCCGTGAGCAGTTCCCAGAAACGGACCGCAACGACATGCGGCTTAGGAATCAGCGCCTCGTTGATCAGTCCGGAATAGGCGAGTGCGTACCAGATTCCGACAATGACCAGCCATGGCGCAATAATAAGTGCGGCGCGCTTCAACATCGACTTGTCTGCCTCCCGGGCTAATAGTACTATAGTTAGAACTTTTAGCACAAGCAGCCGTGCACAGCTCATTTGGCGATAGTCCGGTACCCCGTTACGCGCAGCTTGCGGACCTGTTCCGCAGGCGGATTTCGCGCGGCGTATGGGCGCCGGGGCAGGCACTCCCCACCATCGAACAGCTCACCCGCGAATTCGACGTCGCGCGCGTAACCGTGCGGCAGGCGATCAATCTGCTTGCGCGAGAAGGACTTGTTTCCCCGGAACGCGGTCGCGGAACATATGTCAATGCCGTGCCGCAGCGCTCGCCTTCGCTGCGCCTCGGCATGACATTGCGCGATCTCGCGGATGTCTATCGGCACGATAAGCCGCAATTGACACTGATCGAGCAGTCATCGGCCATGCCGCGGCTCGTGCCGGAAGATGGCGTGGCGGCACCCTCGTATCATTTCATGCGCCGCGTGCATTCGCGCGAGGGCGAACGCTATTGCGTGATCTCGATTTACATCGATCAGCGCATCTTCAAAAAAGCAGCATCGCGCTTTCGCAAGGAAACCATCATTCCGGTGCTGCTGGATATTCCCGGCGTCGAGATCGCACGGGCGAGCCAGACCATTGCCATTGGCACCGCCGATATGGACGTCGCGAGCCACCTCGGCGTGAAGGTCAATACGCCGGTTGCCGAGGTGCGCCGCGTTTGCGCCAGCGCCGACGGCACGGTTATCTATCTCGGCGAAGTGACGTACCGGGGCGATTACATCCGGCTTGAAATGGATTTGAAGCCTTGAATTCCAGAACGATCCAGTCTGCGCCGGTTGCACCGAAAAGCGTGGAAACGCTTGTTTTTCGCTATCCGGTGGAAACGCCCGTGCAGACTTCGTTCGGGGTCATGCTGGACCGGCCGGCGCTCTTCGTCCGGATCACTGATGAAGACGGCACCATCGGCTGGGGCGAGGTGTGGTGCAATTTTCCATCCGTCGGTGCGGAGCATCGCGCGCGTCTCATCGAAAGCGCACTGGCGCCGCGCCTTGTCGGCAAGCGCTTCGTGACACCGGTGGCGGCGTTCGACGACATGACCGATGCCATGGCCGTGCTCGCGATTCAGACCGGGGAATATGGTCCGCTCGCGCAGGCCATTGCCGGGATCGACATTGCGCTGTGGGACCTTTCGGCGCGCAAGCTGAAGCAGCCGCTCTGGAAGATGCTTGGCGGCGCGTCTCCAACGATCGGCACCTATGCAAGCGGCCTCAACCCCGACCGGCCCGAGCGGCTCGCGATGGAACGGCAGCGCGAGGGGCATCGCAATTTCAAGCTGAAGGTCGGCTTTGGGATTGAGCGCGACGTCGAAAACCTGAAAGCGCTGCGCACAGCACTGGGCGAAGAAGCAACGCTGATGACCGACGCCAATCAGGCGTGGACACTCGCACAGGCAAAAGAGTGCGCGCCACGGCTGGAAGGTTTCGGCCTGCGCTGGCTTGAAGAGCCGATCCGCGCCGATCAACGATGGGAAGCCTGGGCTTCGCTTGCGGAAGCGACCACGATCCCACTCGCGGCTGGCGAAAACCTGCCCGGCGATAAAGCGTTTGATGAAGCGATTGCCGCGCGCGTGTTGTCTTATGTCCAGCCTGACCTCGGCAAATGGGGCGGCTTCTCGCGCTGCCTCGGCGTTGCCGACCGGGTGACTGCCGGTGGTCTCACTTTCTGCCCGCATTGGCTTGGCGGCGGTGTGGGCCTGCTCGCCTCGGCACATTTGCTTGCGGCGGCGGGCGGGAACGGGCTGCTGGAAATCGACTCCAATCCCAATCCCTTGCGCGACGAACTCGCGGGGCCGCTGCGGAAACTGGACGGCGGAATGTGCACGCTGACCGACGCGCCGGGTCTTGGCGAAATTCCGGACTTGCGGGATTTCGCGCCGCTCGGCAAATGGCTCCGATGAGCGAAACGGCGAATCCCGTCGATATCTTTGTAATCGGGGGCGGTGTGAACGGTTGCGGCATCGCGCGCGATGCTGCCGGCCGTGGCTTCAGCGTGCGCCTTGCCGAGATGAACGATCTTGCGAGCGGAACCTCGTCGAAGGCGACCAAGCTCATTCACGGCGGCTTGCGCTATCTCGAACACTACGAGTTCAGGCTGGTGCGCGAGGCGCTGACCGAGCGCGAAGTGATCTGGCGTAACGCGCCGCATCTCGTGCGGCCGCTTCGTTTCGTCCTGCCATATGCAAAAGGGTTGCGGCCCGCATGGATGCTGCGGCTCGGGCTGTTTCTCTATGATTATCTTGGCGGCCGCAAAAAGTTGCCGCCCACAAAGACGCTCGACCTCACGCGCGATCCGGCGGGCGTGCCGCTGAAAGCGGGCTTCACCAAAGGTTTCGAATATTCCGATTGCTGGGTCGATGACGCGCGCTTCGTCGTCATGAATGCGCGCGATGCGGCCGATCGCGGCGCGATCATCGAAACGAGAAAGCAGGTCGTCTCGGCGCGCGTGGACGATGGTCTCTGGCTCGTGCGTCTGCGCGACCGCGACACCGGTGCGGAAAGCGAGGCGAGGGCGCGGCTCCTCGTCAACGCCGCGGGCCCTTGGGTCGATCATGTAATCGGCGTGCTTCCCGGCAACGAGCACCCGAAGAATGTCCGGCAGGTGCAGGGCAGCCACATCGTGGTGCCGAAGCTCTTCGAGCACGACCGCTGCTATATTTTCCAGAACGCGGATCAGCGCATCATCTTCGCGATCCCCTATGAGGATCGCTTCACGCTGATCGGCACGACCGATCGCGATTATCACGGCGATCTCGGCGCGATCGAAATCTCGAAAGACGAAACCGATTATCTTTGTGCGGCGGCGAGCGAGTATTTCAAACGACAGATCAAGGCCGAGGACGTGGTGTGGACCTATTCAGGCGTGCGGCCGCTGTTCGACGATCATGCGACTGCTGCGCAGGAAGCAACGCGCGATTATGTCCTGCAGGATGAGGACGTGAGTGGCGCCCCGCTCATCAATATTTTCGGCGGCAAGATCACGACCTATCGGCGGCTGACCGAGGCGGTGCTGGAGCACGTCGAAAGGCAGATCGGTGAACGCGGCAAGCCTTGGACCGCGGACGCGCCTTTGCCCGGCGGCGATTTTGATAAAGTCGCGGAGCTTGCCGCGACTTTCCGCAAGAAGTGGCCGTTTCTGCCGGACGACACGCTACGCAGGTTCGTGCGCTCTTACGGAACGCGCGCGGAGAAGTTTTTCGGTGACGCCAAGACGATCGACGATCTCGGCAGAGACTTCGGCGCCGGCTTGACCGAAGCGGAAGTGAACTACCTGATCGATGAAGAGTGGGCGCGGAGCGCGGACGACATTCTGTGGCGGCGTAGCAAGCTGGGTCTCCTTCTGAAACCTTCGGTGTCGAAAGCGCTCGATGCGTATATAGCGGAGAGACTTGCGGCCGCGCGGTAGATACGCTGCGGCGAGCATTCCGAGACACGGAAGAGGGTGGTTGAATGGACTTGGCGATTGCGGCGCTACTCTTTAGCGCTGGTATTGCTGGCGGCATCGTCAATGCGATTGCGGGCGGCGCTACATTGATAACCTTCCCAGCCATGATTGCGGCCGGTTTGCCGCCTGTTATTGCCAACGCGTCGAATGCCTTGGCGGTTACACCGGGGCATGTATTTGCCGCCGTTGCGGACTGGAGACAGCTTCCTGCGCGCAACGGCGCGCTTGCACTTATCATCGCGGTTGCGGCGCTGGGTGGCGCGATTGGCGCTGTCTGCCTTCTCGTCACGCCGGAGAAGGTGTTTACGCTACTTGTGCCTGCACTCATCGCATTGGCGACGATTGTTTTTGCCTTCGGCCGCCACATCCAGACGATCCTTTTGCGTGCGTCTTCCGGGAGAAATGTTGCCGCGCGCTCAGGGCTTATGCTGCCTGTGACGATTTACGGCGGCTATTTCGGCGCAGGCCTTGGCGTGATGCTGCTTGCGGTGTTGAGCATCACCGGCCGGGAAGATATTCGCGCCGCGAATGTGCTCAAGAATGTGCTGGCAACCGCGACGAGCCTTGCGACCATCGCGATTTTTATCATGCACGGACTGATCCGTTGGCCGGAAACGCTCGTGATGTTGGCAGGGGCGGTCGTAGGCGGAATTCTCGGCGGCCGTCTAATCGCAATCCTGCCGGCTGGCGTCGTCCGCATTGCAATCATCACATTGGGCGTCGTGATGACATTGATCTACGCGTGGCGGTATTGGCTCTGATTGAACTTGCTTCGTGCGGGACTGTTTTGTGCAGGTGCGAAGCGACTGGCTTGACTTGTTATAACATTTGCCGAAACGTCCTAACTTAACCGGCGGCAAAGCCGGGAACAGGGAGGACGGGAAATGAAGTCGTACAAGCCTACGCGAAGGACATTCCTGAAGACGACAACGGCATCGGCGGCAGTGCTTGGCTTCTTTCCAGCCGTGCTCCGCAATGCGTCGGCGCAGGAAGCCGATCTGAAGCCGTACCAGTCCGCGAAGATTAACTGGCGGCAGGCCGAAGGCGAATCCATCACCGTGGCGGTCATTCCCGCGAGCTATTTCGACAACCTCATTTCGCTCGAACCGCAATTCAAGGCGCTCACCGGCATCAACCTTCGCTTCGAGAAAATTCCGCCGGCGCAGATTCGCCAGAAGAGCGTGATCGACCTGACCTCGAAGACCGGGACCTATGCGACGCACGCAGCCGACCCGATGTATTACTCGCTCTATGCGGCGAACAAATGGGTCGACCCGCTCGACACGTATCTCAACGACGGCTCGCTGACCGACAAGAACTGGTTCAATGCCGACGATATCTTCGCGGCCTGGCGGGGCGCGAACAGCGTCGATGGCAAGCTCTATGGCATGCCCTATGACGGCGAAGTCACCATTCAGGTCTATCGCAAGGATCTCTATGAGGCGAAGGGCCTGAAAGCGGCCGACACGCTGGAAGACTACATGAAGAACGCGGCTGCCGTGCATGCGCCGAACGATCGCGTTTGGGGTGCAGCACTGCGCGGCGTAGCGGGTGCCGGCCAGAACATGTACATCTATCCCTCGCTGTTCCGCGAATTCGGCGGCGAGTGGTTCAAGGGCGGCAAGCTCGTCGTCAACGGGGCAGAGGCCGAAGCGGCGCTCGCTTATTACGTCGAGCTGATGCGCAAATACGCGCCGAACGCGGCCTCGAACTGGAACTGGCCGGACATTGCCGACGCCTTCTCGCAGGGCACGCTCGGCAGCTATCTCGATGCGCATTCGTCTGCATCGGTGGTCAACAATCCGGACAAGTCAAAGGTGATCGGCAAGGTCGCTTACGCCCGCTGGCCGAAGGGACCGACCGGCAAGCGCGTGAGCTCGATCTGGAACTGGGGCTTCCCCATCAACGCTGCGCAGTCGGAAAAGAAGAAGAAGGCGACCTGGCTCTTCATCCAGTGGGCGGCGAGTGCCGAAACACAGGCGCGCACCGCGCACAAGTTTGCCGGACCGACCAAGCGCTCCGGCGCGAACCGCGCGTCGGTGTGGAAGGACGCTGAGTACGTGAAGCTTCTGAACGGCTTCGGCGACAACTTCGTCAACGTCGCGATGGAAGCATTGCAGAACGACACCGACGTCGATTGGCGTCCGCGCGTTCCGCAGTGGCCCGCGATCGGCGATACCATGGCGACCGCGATCCAGTCTGCTTTGTCGGGGCAGACCTCGATCAAGGCAGCGCTGGATGAAGCGCAGAAGCGCATCGAACCCATGATGCGCGGCTAAGCAGGCATGCCGTCAGCCGGAAATACGGTGGCCGCGACAACGGCAGGGGTCGCCTCGCGCGACTTCGGCCGGGTGCTGGCACAGCGGGAGCGCCGCTTCGCGACGCTTCTGCTGGCGCCGGCGTTTCTCGCGCTCATGGTCACGACGACGTTTCCGCTACTCTTCCTCGTTTATACGAGTGCCTACCGGATCGATCTCGCCATGCCGTTCGCGAACGGCTTCGTCGGGTTCGAGAACTACTCGGTGCTGTTGCAGGACAGCCGCTTCTGGCAGTCGCTTGTCATCAGTCTGGTTTACACCGTCTCGACCGTCATCCTGCAGGTCGTGATCGGGCTCGCGCTCGCGCTCTTCGTCATGGACATGAAGCGCGGGCAGGGCTGGTTTCGTCTGATTGCGATTTTGCCGGTCGTGCTGTCGCCTGCGGTCGTCGGCATGATCTGGCGTACTTTCATGCTCGCGCCGGAATTCGGCATCGTCGATTATCTTGCGATCAGCGCGGGGTTAGGGAGCAAGAACTGGCTCGGTGATCCGACGCTTGCGATGATTTCCGTCATCGTGATCCACACCTGGCAGTGGACGCCGTTCGCCTTCATGGTGCTGCTCGCCTCGCTCGCGGCCTTGCCGGACGATATTTACGAAGCGGCGCGCATCGACCGTGCCTCGGCATGGCAGCGTTTCCGCCGCATCACGTTGCCTTTGCTGCGGCCTGCGATCGTCATGGTCATCATCATGCGGACCATGGTGGCGCTGACGGCCTTTGCTGCGATCTTCACGGTGACGGGTGGCGGCCCGGGTACTGCGACTGAAATTCTCAATCTCTATGCCTACCGAAAGTCCTTCACCGAGCTTTCGATCGGCTATGGCTCCGCGCTCGCGGTGGCGCTTCTGATCTTCACGATCATCATCTCGGCCATCCTGTTTGCGATGCGGAGGTCGAAGTGAGGAGTCTCCGCAACGTAATCTTGTTCGGAGTCACGCTGGTTTTTCTGCTCGCCTGGGCCTTTCCCATCGTCTGGAGCGTGCTGAATTCGTTCAAGACGGACAAAGACGCGCTGGCTTATCCGCCGAAGCTGTTTTTCGAGCCGACCCTGAATGCTTATCGCGATGTCCTGTTCGGGCCGGAGTCTATCATCCCGAACCTGATTTCGAGCATGATTATCTCGGTCGGCACGACCGTAGTGACCATGCTGATGGCAATCCCAGCGGCTTATGCGCTGGCGCGGCTGCGTTTCCGCGGCAAGAAGTTCACAGGCTTCTATGTGCTCGCAACCCAGATGCTGCCGCCGGTCGGCATCATCATCCCTTATTACATCGTGCTTCGGAACATCGGCTGGATCGACAGCTATCAGGGCATCATCCTGATCTATCTGTCGTTCTCGCTGCCCTTCGCGATCTGGCTGTTGGTGTCCTATTTCGAGGACATTCCCTATGAGATGGAGGAGGCGGCCTATCTCGACGGCGCGAGCCGGCTGCGCACGCTCTGGCGCATCATCATTCCACAGGTGCGCGGCGGCATCGCGGTCACCGTCGTGTTCGTGTTCCTGAATGCATGGAACGAATTTCTGTTCGCGGTCGTGCTGAGCGGCAATACCGTGCGCCCGGTCACGATCGCGATGTTCAATTTCGTTTCCGTCGAGCAGACGCTCTGGGCGAAGCTCGCAGCCGTGTCGGTGCTGGCGATGCTGCCGGTGGTCGTGCTTGGTGTTGTCGCGCAAAAGCATATCGTTAAGGGGCTGACGGTTGGCGCCGTCAAAGGTGGAGGGCGCCGATGAGTGCGCGTGGTCAGGTCGTATTCGAAAACATCTGGAAGAAGCACGGCGACTTCGTCGCGCTGCGGGACGTCAACTTCGAGATCGCGCCGGGAGAGTTCTTCGCGCTGCTTGGGCCGTCCGGTTCGGGCAAAAGCACGACGCTGCGCATTCTCGCAGGACTCGACGCGCCGACTTCTGGCACGGTGCTGATCGACGGCAAGGATGTGACGGGCGTGGACGCCGCCGACCGCGACGTGGCCATGGTGTTTCAGAGCTACGCGCTCTATCCGCACATGACGGTGGCCGAGAACATTTCCTTTCCGCTGGAAATGGCGAAACTGCCGAAATCGGAAATCGCACCCGCGGTTCAGGATGCTGCGCGCAAGGTCAAGATCGAGCATCTCTTGGACCGCAAGCCCGGGCAGCTTTCCGGCGGCCAGCAGCAACGCTGTGCGCTGGCACGCGCGATCGTGCGCAAAGCGCGCCTCTTTTTGCTCGACGAGCCGCTGTCCAATCTCGACGCCAAGCTCCGGCTGGAAACGCGCGTGGAGTTGAAAAAGCTCCAGCGCTCGCTCGACGTAACGGCAGTCTATGTGACCCACGATCAGGAAGAGGCGATGACGCTCGCCGATCGCATGGCCGTTTTCATGGCCGGCGAAATCCAGCAGATCGGGACGCCTCAGGAAGTCTTCGCCAAGCCCAACTCGATCGACATCGCGGGCTTTATCGGCAACCCGCCGATGAACCTGCTGCATGCGCGCTACGAGAATGGCGATGTCATTCTCGGCGGCCATAAGTTCGCGACCACGATGCAGACCGCAGGGCACCGCGATGTCGTCGCAGGCATCCGCCCGGGTGCAATCCGCATTGCGGCGGAAGGGCCGAAGGCCCGCGTCGATCTGATCGAACACCTCGGCGATACCGCGGTGCTTGATCTGGACATGGGTGGCGCACTCATCCGCGTGCGCGTGGGAGACGAAGACATTCCGCGAGAAGGCGATACCGTTGCGATTTCGGTGCGCCCGCAAGACATTCACTTGTTCGACCCTGAGTCGAGAAAGCGGATTTCCTAGATGCGCGCGCAAATTCAGAAGAAGAACGACCGGGCAGCGTCGCCCACAGCGGATAGCGCGATGCCGCTGCATATCCAGATCCGCGAGGCGATCCGGCGGCAAGTCCGCAAGGGCGAACTCATCGACGCGGACGGGCGTCTGATGACGGAGGCCGAACTCGGGCGTCATTTCGGTGTGAGCCGCATCACCATTCGCAACGCGATTGCGCCGCTGGTGCTCGAAGGCATGTTCGCGCGCTCGCGCGGGCGCGGCACGTTCTTGCGGTCCAACCAGCCCGAAAACTGGGTCGGCCGCCTCATGGGCTTTTCGGAAACGATCCGCGATGCGGGTTACGAGGCGGGTGCGAAAGTGCTCCAGCAGGGTATGACCAACCGCCACGACGCCGGCGTGAAAGAACGCCTGCAGGAGCGCGCGGTGTGGCAGCTCAAGCGCATCCGCTTTGCCGATAAAACGCCGATCGCAATCGAGCATGCATTCTATCCGCCGGACATCGGGCTCGAGCTGGAAAAGCGCGATCTGATTTCGATCATCATGTATAGCGTGCTCGAGGAAGAGCTTGGCCATGAGATCGCGGAAGCGAAGCAGACTATCGGCGCATCGTTGACCGACGCGACCAGTGCAAAGCTGCTCGGCGTGAAGACCGGCGATCCGCTGCTTTCGATCGAGCGCCTTACGCTCGGCAAAGACGGGCGCGCGCTCGAGCTTCTGCGCGCCGTCTATCTCCCCGAATATTTTCGTTTGAGCATCAGCCTTATGCGGCGGCACGGCTGATCGGTTTCGTGATTTAAGGAAGAAACACCATGGCAAGCGGCAACAGGTCGGATCGGCCCAATATTCTTATTATTCTGAACGACGACATGGGCTATTCGGATATCGGCTGTTACGGCGGCGAGATCGAGACACCGAACCTGGATAAGCTCGCGGCCGGCGGTCTGCGCTATTCGCAGTTCTACAACACCGCGCGCTGCAGCCCGTCGCGCGCCTCGCTTCTGACCGGACTTCATCCGCACCAGACCGGCATCGGCATTCTGACTTACAGCAACGGTCCTGAAGGCTATGCGGGCGATCTCAACCGCAACTGCGTCACGATCGCAGAAGCGCTGAAACAGCACGACTACAAGACTTATCTCAGTGGCAAGTGGCACGTAGCGCAGAACCTTACACAGCCGACCGACGCATGGCCGTTGCAACGCGGCTTCGACCATTTCTACGGCACCATCATCGGCGCGGGCAGCTTCTATCACCCGACAACGCTCACGCGCGGCAACGAGAACGTCGAACACGAATACGAGAACGACGCGTCGTTCTTTTACACCGACGCGATCAGCGATCAGGCGGTCGAATTCATCCGCCAGCACAAGAAAGAGAGCGGCGACAAGTCGTTTTTCCAGTACGTCGCCTATACCGCGCCGCATTGGCCGCTGCATGCGCATGACGAGGATATCGCCAAGTATAAAGGCCGCTTCGACGCCGGCTGGGACAAGCTGCGCGAGGAGCGCCTGCAGCGTCTGGTCGATGACGGTATCCTGCACGCGAACTGGAAGCTGACCGACCGCGACCCCACACAGCCGCCTTTCGACGAGGCGAAGCATCGCGAATGGACGCTGCGCTGCATGGAGGTCTATGCCGCGCAGATCGATCGCATGGATCAGGGCATCGGACGCATCGTGAAGGCGCTCGAAGAGACCGGCGAACTCGACAACACGCTGCTCATCTTCCTGTCGGACAACGGCGCTTGCGCGGAGGACATTCCGGAGAATGTGACGGCGCAGGAACTCATCAATCTGATGATCGCGAAGGCGACGACCCGCGAAGGCAAGCCGGTTCGCTTCGGCAACGATCCGTCGATCATGCCGGGGGCCGAGGACACCTACCAGAGCTACGGCACGGCATGGGCGAACCTCTCGAACGCGCCGTTCCGGCTTTACAAGCACTGGATTCATGAAGGGGGTATCGCGACGCCATTCATTGCGCATTGGCCGAAAGGTATCACGGAGAAGGGCGGCTTGCGCCACAGCGCGTTCCAGCTTCCCGACATCATGGCGACCGTGCTCGATGTTGCGGGCGCGGAGTATCCGAAGGAATACAAGGGCAATAAGATTCTGCCGCTGGAAGGCGTCAGCATGGTGCCGACGTTCTCTTCGGAAGCGCCGCGCAATGCGCCGCTATTCTGGGAGCATGAAGGCAATGCTGCCGTGCGCGTTGGCAAGTGGAAGTTGGTACGGAAATATCCGGGCGAGTGGGAGCTATACGACATGGAGCTTGACCGCACCGAGCTGAACGATCTCGCCGCGCAACATCCGGATCGTGTGAAGGAGATGAAGGCGCAATACGATGCCTGGGCCAACCGTTGCGGCGTCATTCCGCGCGAGAAAATTCTGGAGCTAATGAAGGCGCAGGGCGAGACCGCCTTCTGGGAAGAAGAAAAGCAGAAGTAAACGCTGAGGAGGGCGTGTCGTGGGCAATGGCAGTCGCGATTGCTGCGCGAGCCGGCCTGCCGGGAATTCTTCAGCGGCAGGCGGCGAAGTCTCGTTTGGATTTCCGCCACACGGCGAAGAAGTGCGCCGCCGCTGGAGTGCGCCGATTGGCGGCGCCTTCATGATGGGTACGGATGATCGGCGCTTTCCCGATGATGGCGAAGGGCCGGTGCGGGAAGTAACGGTAAGCCCGTTCGAGATTGCGTGTCACGCCGTCAGCAATCTGCAGTTCGGCGATTTCGTCCGCGCCACCGGCTATACAACCGATGCCGAACGCTTCGGTTGGAGCTTCGTTTTCCAGGGGCTTCTTTCGGACGCGCGGAGAAAAGAGTTGCAGTCGCGCTCCGCTGAGGTCCCATGGTGGATACAGACCCCGCATGCCTATTGGGCGCAGCCCGAAGGCGCGGATAGCAGCGTGCTGGACCGGCTCGATCACCCGGCCGTGCATATCTCGTGGAACGACGCGAAAGCATACTGTCACTGGTCGGGGACAATCCTGCCAACGGAAGCGCAATGGGAAATGGCCGCGCGCGGCGGACTTTCGCAGGCAATCTACGTATGGGGCGACGAACTCACGCCCGGCGGCAAGCATCGCTGCAATATCTGGCAGGGAGAGTTTCCTTCGCGCAATACCGCAGAAGATGGTTACATCGGCACCGCGCCGGTGCATGCGTTTGAGCCGAATGGTTACGGGCTGCATAACGTCGCGGGCAATGTCTGGGAATGGTGCGAGGACTGTTTCTCGCCCGGCTATCATCGCATCACGGCAAGCGACAATCCGTTCAACCTGCAGCCTTCGCCATTGCGTTCGCTGCGCGGCGGCTCTTTCCTTTGTCACGAGTCCTACTGCAACCGCTATCGTGCCGGTGCGCGCAGCAGCAATACGCCTGACACGAGCGCGAGCAATATCGGCTTCCGCGTGGTGAGAGCGAGCCGTTAAGTCTTCTTCTCGATGCGGAAGACGATCAGGTCGTCGAGCTTCTCTTCCGATAACAACGTGTTCCCGGTCTGGCGCACGAAGTGCGGCACATCGATCACCGCCAGCGGGTCGGTGCACTCCAGCACGAGCACGCCGCCGGCCGGCAAGGTGCGAAGAACTTTCTTGGCTTCGAGCACAACCTGCGGGCAGCGAATCCCGCGTAAATCGAGAACGGTTTCAGTCATTGGCAAAGCATAGCCGAAAATGAAACCGGGCGCTGTCGCCAGCGCCCGATTCATTCTTTCGTGTAAGGCGAAGCTACGCCGCCGTCACCGGGGTCGAAGTGATGGTGTATTTCATGCTGTCCGGGTCGAGACAGTCGAGCAGGAGCGAGGCGACCTGCGCTTGCGGATACATGAAGAAGCCGAGCCGCGGATGGTTCGCACCCGGAAGCTGCACGTCGTGCGCGAAGTTATAGGCGAGCCAGTTGCCCTCCCATGAGCCGAGGAGCGCATTGCGCGCATCGACCACCTTCTGGTCGTTGAGTGCGAGATTGCCGGGCGGCTCTTCCAGCACGACCTTGCGGACGTCGGCGGGATCGACCGGCACCCAGCCGACGTTCGCGATATAGGCTTCCGCACGGCAATGCTGCGCCTTGGTGACATTGGCGGAGCCAGCGCCAAGGCTCTTGTAGCCGAACTTCGAGGGTGCGACGCGCAGCCCATACACGTCGCGGGCCGGAACGCCGGCCGCGCGCGAAAGTCCGACAAAGAGCGCGTTGAGATCGGCGCATTTGCCGGTGAGGTCGCCGGATTTCAGCATGGCAGCGATGTCGCCGATGCCGCAGCCGCGGGTCTTGGCGTTGCGGGCGCTGTTCTCTACCACCCAGTTATAGATCAACTGCACTTTCTCGAGGTCGGTCTTCGCGCCCTTCGTGATCTTGTCGGAGGTTTCTTTCACGATGCCGGTAACCGGAATGAGATCCGTGCCGGTGAGATAGAGCTTGCGTTCGTTTGCGTTGAGGCCGGCGCCCGCGCGCGGCTTCTTCAGATCGATCTTTCGATCAGCCATCGCGACGCGGCTGGTTACTTCGACATAGGGCTTGGCGAGGTTGTCGGTCCAGGCGACATGCACCATGTCGGCGCGATATTTCGGTTCGGTGCGCTTCGCCCACCTGCCGTTCGTGGTCCACGCATTCTTGACGACGCGGAACCAGTCGGGATTGTTGATCGACGGAAGCGGCACCCATGCCTGCATGTTCTTGCCGGGCTTTGCGATCTCGACGCGCGTCACGACGTCGAAGGTTGACCATTTGCCGGGCGCGGGATTGTATCCGGAAGCCCATGCCGATGATGGCAGTGCAGCCGCAATCGAAGCGGCAGCAGTGCCTTTCAGAAAGTCTCGTCTATCCATTTTGTTTCCTCCCTGTCTGGATGGGTTTAGCCGCCGGTGCGCGGAGCAGGGGGCGTCCGCGCAGGCAGCAAGGCTTCGAGTTTTTGCAGGACCTCTGGATGGCTCCAGTCGAGATCGCCTTCGACGATCAGCCTGGGCTGGAGTTTCTCGTCGAGAACGATCGTGGTCGGCAGCGCGTAGATGCCCCATGCCTTGGAGACCTTCCGGTCGCGATCGAGCACGATCGGAAAATCGACTGGTTCTTTTTCAAAGAAGGCGCGCACGCGAAGATCAATTTCTCCGACGTCGACGGCGAAGACGGCAAACGGCTTTCCCGCATTCTGTTTCAAGAAGCGGTTGAGCGACGCCATTTCAGGTCTGCATGGTTCGCAATAGGTCGCGAAGAAGTGCAGGAGCACGATCTTGCCGCGCTGGTCCGCAAGCGCGAGCGGGCCATTGCCGCGAAACTCGTCGAGCCGGAAGGTGGGACCTGCGGGAGAGGAAGCCGCGCGCAAATCGGCGGGCCCTGCTGCGAGAGCCGAGGCGACGATACCTCCGTGGGACAGGCAAAAGATAAAGAGACAGATCAGCCGGAACGCGAGACGAGCCGCGCAAAGCGCTTTAGCAACCAGGCGGCCCGGTTCGCCGCCAGCCAAGTAGTGCGCGCATGTGCCCCGATACACGGGAGCAGCTTTTCCAACCACTCATCCAAGACTGAAGGAAGTAAGCGAGCCGGTCAATTATCGAGCACGGTTTGGTCTGTGCAGGACGGAGTCTGTGAAGGACCTACGACGATAGAAAATTTCAATAGAATCTAGATTTTGTCATAGAGATTGGAGATTGATTGTTGGATACCAAAATGTCGCACATGTTATAGCCGGCTGTACATAACCCTTCCAATGTGCCGATAACGATTTCAAATGGTTAGTGCGATGCACAAAAGTGCTTGTTATTCAGGCACTTGTTTGACTTTAAAAGTCCTCAAAAGTAATTTTGTCTAGAACGCGTGTAATTTAAGCGTTGAGTCCCGCGGAGCGGGCCGAGCCCTGAGGAGAAATTCAGATGAATATGGAGCTGTCTAGGCGACAGTTCTTGCGCGTCGGCGGTGCCGGCATTGCGGGGACGACGCTTGGCGCGCTCGGGTTTGGAGAGGCGGAGACCGCGCACGCGGCTTCGATCCGTCCATACAAGCTCGCGATGACCAAGGAAGCGCGGACAAGCTGTCCGTACTGCGCGGTGTGCTGCGGCATGATCGCTTTCTCTGCCAAGAACGCGCAGACCAACAAGATGGAGATCACCCACATCGAGGGCGACTCCGATCACCCGGTCAATCGCGGCACGTTGTGCCCGAAGGGCGCCGGCGCCATCGACTACGTCCGCGCAAAGACGCGCGTGAAGGAGCCGATGTATCGCAAGGCGGGTGGCGACAAGTTCGAGCCGGTCTCCTGGGACTTCGCGATGGATCGTATCGCGAAGCTCATGAAGGAAGATCGCGACGCGAACTTCGTCGAGAAGAACAAGGACGGTGTCACCGTCAATCGCTGGCCAACGATGGCTTTCCTTTCGGGAAGCTCATGCACCAACGAGACCGGTTGGGTTACCTGGAAGGTAGCTCGCGGTCTCGGCATGTTGCAGATCGAGAACCAAGCAAGGATATGACACGGACCGACGGTGTCCAGTTTGGGCCCAACATTCGGTCGCGGTGCAATGACGAACTCCTGGACGGACATCAAGAACGCTGATGTCGTCTGGATCATGGGTGGTAACGCTGCTGAAGCGCATCCGTGTGGATTCAAGTGGGTCACCGAAGCGAAAGCGGAGCGTGGCGCAAAACTCATGGTCGTCGATCCGCGGTTCAACCGCTCGGCGGCGCTCGCGGATCATTATTCTCCGATCCGTTCGGGCTCTGACATCGCTTTCCTGTCGGGCGTCATCAATTACCTGCTGACGAACGACAAGATTCAGCATGAGTACGTCAAGAACTACACGAACATCTCGTTTATCGTGAAGGAAGGCTTCGGCTTCGAAGACGGTCTGTTCACGGGCTACAACGAGGGTTCTCGCTCGTACGATCGAGCCACCTGGCAATATGAGATGGGCCCGGATGGTTTCGTCGTGAAAGACGAAACGCTGTCGCATCCGCGCTCCGTGTATCAGATCATGAAGAAGCACTTCGCGATCTATACCCCGGAGATGGTGGAGCGCATCTCGGGCTCCCCGAAGGAGAAGTTCCTGAAGGTTGCCGAGTGGGCTGCTTCGACCGCGACGCGCGACCGTTCCATGACGATCATGTATGCGCTGGGCTGGACCCAGCACTCGCATGGTGCGCAGAACATCCGCTGTGCGGCGATGATCCAGCTGTTGCTCGGAAACATCGGCGTGCCCGGCGGCGGCATCAACGCGCTGCGCGGTCACTCGAACGTGCAGGGCATCACCGACATCGGAACGCTGACTGCGTCACTGCCGGGCTACCTGGCAATGCCGATCGACAGCGAGCCGACGCTCGACTCGCATCTGACCAAGCGTCAGTTCAAGCCGATCCAGGCTAATCAGACGAGCTACTGGCAGAACTATCGCAAGTTCTACGTGAGCTTCCTGAAGAGCATGTACGGCGCGAAGGCGACGAAGGAAAACGGGTTTGGCTACGACTGGTTGCCAAAGCTCGATATCGCTTACGACGTGCTTCGCATGTTCGACGTCATGCATCAGGGCAAGACCACTGGCATGCTCTGCCAGGGCTTCAACCCGATCATGTCGGTTTCGAATTCCCGCAAGGTGATCGCGGCGCTTTCGAAGCTGAAGTTCTTCGTCAGCATGGATCCGATCGAGACGGACACGGCCCGGTTCTGGGAAAACCATGGCGAGTACAACAATGTTGATACCGCCAGCATCAAAACCGAAGTGTTCATGCTCCCGGTCACTGCCTTCGTCGAGGAAGAAGGCAGCTTCACCAACTCGAGCCGTGCGGTCATGTGGAAGTGGCAGGCCGCCGATCCTTATGGTCAGTCGAAGACGGACATCGCGATCCTCTCCGACCTCTTCATCCGGATCAAAAAGCTCTACGAGAAGGAAGGCGGCAAGGCCATCGAGCCGATGACTTCCGTCGACTGGAACTACAAGGACCCGCATCATCCGACGGCCGACGAACTCGCCAAGGAACTGAATGGCAAGGCGCTCGTCGATCTGAAGGACGCGGAGGGCAAGGTTGTCCGCGCCGCCGGCCAGCAACTCGCCACCTTCGGCGAAATGCGGGACGACGGTTCGACCGACGGTGTGCAGTGGATTTACACCGGCTTCTACGGTCCGAATGGTAACTGGGCCCAGCGTCGCGACAACTCCGACCCGTCGGGAATGAGCGTTTATCCGAGCTGGGGTTTCTCCTGGCCGGCGAACCGCCGCATTCTCTACAACCGCGCATCTGCCGACGTTCAGGGCAATCCGTGGAGCGATGCGAAGAAGTACGTCTTCTGGGACGGCAAGCGCTGGACCGGTGCGGACGTGCCTGACTTCGTGCCGACCAACGCGCCTTCGAACGGTACCGGTCCTTTCATCATGAACGCGGAAGGCGTCTCGCGCCTCTTCGCGGCTCCGATGAACGAAGGCCCGCTGCCGGTCCACTACGAGCCGTTTGAATCTCCGGTCGCCAATGTGTTGTGGCCGAAGATCAAGGGCAACCCGGTGGCGCGCGTGTTCAAGAACGACCTTGAAGTCTTCGGCAACGCCAAGGACTTCCCGATCGTCGCGACCACGTATCGTCTCGTCGAGCACTTCCACTACTGGACCAAGAGCGTCCATATGAACGCGGTTACGCAACCGGAGTTCTTCGTGGAAATGTCGGAGGAACTTGCCGCCGAGAAGGGGATCAAGAAGGGCCAGATGGTCCGAATCTGGTCCAACCGCGGCGAAGTGAAGGGCAAGGCCGTCGTCACCAAGCGACTGAAGCCGTTCAAGATCGATGGCAAAACCGTCCACCAGGTCGGGCTGCCACTGAACTTTGGCTTCATCGGTGAAACCAAGAAGGCTTCGCCCATTAACTCGCTGACGCCTTATGTCGGCGACGCAAACTCGCAAACGCCAGAATTCAAGGCGTTCCTGGTCAACGTCGAACCCATCGCTGGGCCTTCGGTATAAGGGGAGGAAGAGCAATGTATCCTGTAATTCCAAACCCGATTGCCAAGCCCGTTGACGCGAAGTTTGGTGAAAAGGACCTCGTCAAGCGCTCCGCATCCAGCATCACGCCCGCTTCACCGCGGCAGACGCAGGTTGCGAAGCTGATCGACGTTTCCAAATGCATCGGTTGCAAGGCATGCCAGGTGGCGTGCCTTGAGTGGAACAACTTGACCGAAGAGGTCGGCGTCAACGTGGGTGTCTATGACAACCCGCACGATCTGACGCCGAATACTTGGACGTTGATGCGTTACACCGAATACGAGAACCCGGAATCGGGCAATCTCGAGTGGCTGATCCGCAAGGACGGCTGCATGCACTGTGAGGATCCGGGCTGCCTCAAGGCGTGTCCGGCTCCGGGTGCGATCGTGCAGTACTCGAACGGAATCGTCGATTTCGTGAAGGCAAACTGCATCGGCTGCGGTTACTGCGTGAAAGGTTGCCCGTTCAACATTCCGCGCATCTCCAAGGTCGATAACAAGGCCTATAAGTGTTCGCTTTGCTCCGACCGTGTCGCGGTCGGTCAGGGACCGGCTTGCCAGAAGGCTTGCCCGACCCAGGCCATCGTCTTCGGCACCAAGGACGAAATGAAGAAGTGGGCGGACTTCCGGATCAAGGATCTGAAGTCGCGCGGCTTCAAGAACGCGGGCCTCTACGATCCGCCGGGAGTGCAGGGCACGCACGTCATGTATGTGCTTCAGCACGCCGACAAGCCGAACCTCTATGCAGGCCTCGCGGAAAATCCCCGGATTTCGCCGCTGGTCGAGTTCTGGAAGGGGTTCACGAAGTACGCTGGCCTCACGGCAATGATTGCCACTGCCGGCTTTGGCCTTCTGCATCACGTTGTCGCTGGCGCCAATCGCGTCACCGAGCACGACGAGCAGGAAGCGAAGCGGCTCGCGGAGAAGTAAGCCATGGCGACAGACACTGAAGTTGCCCCTGGCGACGCCGTACACCGTGGCGAGCAGGTCGTCGTTGACCGCTACACCACGGGCGCACGCGTCAATCACTGGATAACGGCGGCGAGCCTCGTGCTCCTCGCCATTTCCGGGCTGGCGCTGTTCCATCCGTCGCTGTTCTGGCTGACCGGCCTGTTCGGCGGCGGCCCGAACACGCGTGCGATCCACCCGTGGATCGGCGTCGTGCTCTTCTTCAGCTTCCTCGGTCTGTTCATCCGCTTCTGGAAACTCAATCTCTGGGAGCGGACGGACAACGTTTGGCTGGGCAAGATCCGTGACGTGCTGACCAGCAACGAAGAGAACCTGCCGGAAGTCGGCAAGTACAACGCCGGCCAGAAAATGGTGTTCTGGTCGATGTCGATCCTGATCATTCTCCTGATCACGAGCGGCATCGTTATCTGGGAACAGTATTTCGGCGGATACTTCTCGATCGAGCAGCGCCGTCTTGCGGTACTCGTGCATGCGATCGCCGCGGTGATGGCGATCTGTGTCTGGATCGTCCATGTCTATGCGGCGATCTGGGTACGCGGAACGATCAGCGCCATGACGAGCGGCCGGGTGACCGGCGGCTGGGCGTGGCGTCACCACCGCAAGTGGTTGAGAGAGCTCGTATCCGGCAAGTAAACTATTTTACGATCATTGGCGCCGGTGGCTATAGTGGCTGCCGGCGCTATTTATTTGGGCAGCCGTCTTCGGCGGTTCCGCTCATGAGATTGATGTATGTCAAGTATCGAGCCTGATCCTTCAGTCATCGGCAATATCTCAAAGCCGCCATTCGTTCGATTGCCGGATCCTGCACGCCTGTTTGCGGATCGCGCAGCGAGGTTCCGTGCGCTCGCAACCGGGCATCAGCTCGAAGCCTATCTCCGGTTGCTTGCCGGAATATCGCAAGTGCAATCCGACATTCAGCATGGCTTGCCCGATCCCGATATGCCGGATGAGGCCGCGATCGCGCGCGCCGCGGAACACAAATTCCCGCCGCTGGACCGGAGTACGTTCAACGCCGACAAGGCGTTCGACGAAACCTTTGAGCGCTTGCTTGCCGGTGCGGCGCCGCTGGAAATGCCGCGCGAAGCGCGGTCGGCGCTGGAGCGGGTGCAGGCGGCCGACCGGGATGCGCGGAGCATGATGCTCCATAACGTGCTCGCCGATGCGATTCCGTTCGAGGCGCTCGCCGAGCATGTCTTTGTTGCCGCGGCACTACAGGTTCATTTCGTAAGGCTCGCCTCGAAGCTGGACGAGAAGTCACTGATCGATCTCGGCCACGGCATCTGTCCGAGTTGTGGCGGTGCGCCATCGAGCACGATGATCGTCGGCTGGACGGGCGCGGACGGAACGCGCTTCTGCTCGTGTTCGCTCTGTGGGACGTTGTGGAACTACATCCGCGTTCAATGCACGCTGTGCGGCTCGAACAAGAAGATGCAGTATCAGGAAGTCGAGGGTTATGAAGGCGTGATCAAGGCGGAGGTCTGCGAGGACTGCCGTGGCTACGTGAAAATGATGTATCAGCAAAAGAATCGCGATCTTGATCCGGTCGCGGACGACGTGGCGACCCTTGGCCTCGACATTCTCGTGCAGGAGCTCGGTTTTCGCAGAGGCGGCGTCAATCCCTTCCTGATTGGCTATTGAGGTCACGCATCGTGTCAGCGGATGCCGCGTCGCTGCGGAACATTCCATCGGTCGACGAAGTACTCAAAACGCCCGTCGCTTCGGCGTCGGTAGAGCGTTTCGGGCGGACATCTGTCGTTAAGGCGGTCCGCGCGGTTCTTTCCGAAACACGAAGCAGCATGCGCGGGACCACTGCAGTCGCAGCCGAGGCTGCAACGATTGCAGAGCGCGCCCTGACACAGCTTGAATTGCAGGCGCGGCCGAACGTGCGCGCGGTCTTCAATTTGTCCGGCACCGTTCTCCATACAAACCTCGGCCGCGCGCAGCTTGCCGATGCGGCGGTAGAGGCCGCCACGGCCGCGATGCGCGAAGCGATTGCGCTCGAGTTCGATATTGGTGAGGGCAAGCGCGGCGAACGCGACGAACTGATCCGCGAACTCCTCTGTGAACTCACGGGCGCAGAGGCCGCGACGGTGGTCAATAACAACGCTGCTGCAGTGCTGCTTGTGCTCAACACACTTGCGAAGGGCAGGGAGTCGATCGTCTCGCGCGGCGAACTGATCGAAATCGGCGGGGCGTTCCGCATGCCCGAGATCATGTCGCGGGCAGGGACCAAGCTTGTCGAAGTCGGTACGACCAATCGCACGCACGAAAAGGATTACGTGGGCGCGATCGGACCGAAGACCGGCCTGATCCTGAAAGTGCACACGTCGAACTACCGGATCGAGGGCTTCACCAAGGAAGTGAAGGCGGACAAGCTCGCGGCGATCGCCAGGAAGCACAAGGTGCCGCTCTTCAACGACCTGGGCTCCGGTGTGCTGGTGGATCTCGAATAATTCGGATTGTCGCACGAGCAAACGGTTGCCGAGGCGGTTGCCGAAGGCGCCGACGTCGTGACCTTCTCCGGCGACAAGCTGTTGGGCGGTCCGCAAGCCGGTTTTATCGTTGGCTCCAAAGAGTTGATTGCGAAAATCAACAAGAACCCGATGAAGCGCGCGCTTCGCGTGGACAAAATCCGGCTCGCCGCGCTCGAGGCAACGCTACAGCTCTATCGCGATCCGGACCGGCTGACGACAACGCTCCCGACGCTGCGCTTTCTCGCGCGCAAAAAGGCGGAAATTGAATCAACAGCCAAAAGGCTGGTGCCGGCCGTCGCGAAAGCTTTGGGATCCGCGTTCGAGGTAGCCGTTGCGGCTTGTGCGAGCCAGGTTGGTTCGGGCTCGCTCCCGCAGGAGACGGTTCCAAGCGCGGGTATCGCCATTCGCGCCGCCAACGGCCGGAGCAGCGGGCGTGCGATTGCTGCACTTTCGTCGTCATTCCGTGCTCTGCCTGTGCCCGTGATCGGCCGCATAGAAGAACAGACCCTTGTTTTCGATCTTCGCTGTCTCGAACGCGAGGATGAGTTCGTTCGCAACCTTGCGCTGCTCAATCCTGCGGAGAAGCGGTGATGGGTTGGTTTGCGAGAAAGCCGCAGCCTGACACAGGCAACACCTCGGTCGCCGAGCAGATGGCTGCTGCATTTCAGGCGTCGGAGGCGGGCGACTACGAGACAGCGCTTTCCATCTGGGGTCCGCTTGCGCAGCAGGGCGTGCCGCGCGCGCAGAACAATGTCGGCGCGTGTTTCTCCGAAGGGCTCGGCGTTGAGCGCGATCCGGCACTTGCCATCAAGTGGCTGACGCTTTCCGCAGAGAATGGTGACCCCGCCGGCCAGCGCAACTTGGCTGCCGCTTATTTCAAGGGCGAGGGCGTCGAGGAAAGTGCAGCCAGGGCGAGCGAACTGTATCGCGCCTCGGCGGCGCAAGGGGACGCAGCCGCGCAAGACATGCTGTCCTGGATGTTGCTCGAGGGAGAGATCATCCCGCCGGATTTTGCGGAGTCGAAACGGCTCGCGGAACTGGCAGCGGAGCAGGGCAACGCCGCGTCGATGACGCGGCTCGGTCTGATCTATCACAATGCGCTCGGCGTCGAGCGCGATCCGGTTCAGGCGGTGAAGTGGTGGGACAAAGCCGCTGCCCGCGGCGACGCCGATGCGCAGGCAATGCTTGGCGCGGCCTATCATCTCGGTGCGGGTGTTGCGCGCGATCCTGTCTCGGCATTGATGTGGCTTCTGCGCGGGCAGTATGGCGGCAGCCAGCTCGCGACCCCGTTCATCGATCCTGTGCGCGCTTCCATGAACGATTACGACAAGGACCGCGCAAGGAAGCTCGCGGAAATGCCGTTGCCGGAGCCGGTATCATGATTATCGGCACCGCGGGACATATCGACCACGGCAAAACCTCGCTGGTTCGCGTCCTTACCGGCGTCGATACCGACCGGCTGAAAGAAGAGAAGAAGCGCGGCATCTCGATCGACCTCGGCTTCGCCTATCTGCCGGGGATCGACGACACCACGCTCGGCTTCGTCGATGTGCCGGGACACGAGAAGTTCGTCCACAACATGCTCGCCGGCGCGACCGGCATCGACTTCGTTCTGCTCGTGGTTGCGGCGGATGACGGCGTCATGCCGCAAACGGCTGAACATCTCGCGATCGTCGATCTTCTTGGCGTCGAGCATGGCATCGTCGCCATAACCAAGGCCGACATGGTGAGCCCGGAGCGCCTCGAAGAGGTAAAGGTGCAGGTCGCGAATACGATCGCGCCGACCGGGCTTCGCGATGCGGAGATCGTCGCCGTTTCGAGCATGACGGGCGAAGGCATCGATGAGCTGCGCGCAAAACTGTTTTTTGCCGCTGCCGCCGTCGAACGGCGCCCTGCGGCGGGGCGTTTCCGGCTTGCAGTCGATCGCTCTTTCACGCTTCCCGGCGCGGGCACGGTTGTCACCGGAACGGTGCTCTCCGGCAGGGTCTCGGTCGGCGATCCGGTCGTGATCAGCCCGTCTGGATTAACGGCGCGCGTACGCGCGATCCACGCACAGAACAGACCCGCCGAGCACGGCGTGGCAGGCGACCGCTGCGCGCTCAATCTCGCGGGCGACAAGGTCACCAAGGAAGCGATTTCGCGCGGCGATGTCGTGATGGACCCGGGCCTTCACGCGCCAACGGATCGTATCGATGTCTCGGTGCGTGTGTTGCCGTCGGAACAGAAGCCGCTGACGCAATGGATGCCGGTAAGGCTTCATCATGCTTCGTCCGAGGTTGGCGCGCGCATCGTGCTCTTGCAGGACGAAGCGGCCGCTCCAGGGCAGGAGTCGCTGGTGCAGGTGGTGCTGGAAGCGCCGATCGCGGCCGCAACCGGAGACCGTTTCGTGCTTCGCGATACCACGGCGCAACGGACCATCGCGGGCGGCAAGTTTCTTGATCTGCGTGCGCCGTCCCGCAAGCGGCGGACACCGGAACGCATCGCGCAGCTTCGCTCGCAGGAAAAACCACGCGCCGATGAATCGCTGGCAGCACTGCTTGATCAGGCGCCGGGTTACGTCGAGCTAACAGCCTTCACGCGCGATCGTGCGCTGGGCGCGCAAGAGATCAACCGCCTGACCGAACAGGTGGACATCGTCAGGCTCGCCACGCCGAAGTCGGAGCTCGTCGTTTCGCAATTGAACTGGACGCGGCTGAAGCAATCGATCCTGAAGACGCTCGAGAGTTATCACAAAGAGAACCCCGATCTTGCGGGGGTCGGTTTCGAGCGGCTGCGCATGCAGATGGAACCGCGCCTGCCGGCCGCGGCTTTTTCGGCGGTGCTGGAAGGACTCGCGCGCGGCAAGGAGATCGCGCTCGATGGCGCGTGGGTGCGGCTCGCCGCGCATGAAGTGAGGTTGACGCCGCAGGACGACGCGCTCTGGAAGAAGATCGAGCCTATGATCGGTGGCGGGGAACGCTTCCGGCCGCCGCGGGTGCGCGACATCGCCACCGTATTGTCTGTCAAAGAGACCGAAATCCGCAGGCTATTCAAAGTGTTATCGCGGATGGGTAAAGTAGATGAAGTGGCACATGATCACTTCTTCCTGCGGGCCACGGTCGCGGAGATGGTGGAAATTTGCTGCGACGTCGCGTCGAAGGTCGAAGATGGCAGCTTCAACGCCGCGCAACTGCGCGACCGGCTGGACAATGGCCGTAAGGTCGCGATTCAAATATTGGAGTTTTTCGACCGGCACGGTGTTACGATCCGCCGCGGCGACTTGCGGCGCATCAACAAGCACCGTCTCGATCTGTTTCGTCGCGTCGGCGGAGATGAATCCGGCGCGGCATCTGTAATTGGAAGAGCATCGTCCCCGGTGGGGCGTCCGGACTTCAAATCCGGGAAGGGCCGCGAGCCGGTCCTTGGTGGGTTCGACTCCCATTCTCTTCCGCCAGACCAGCGGAGCAACGTCCGATGAGCGAGCATCTTGCAAAATATGTTGACGATCTCGATCGTCAGGCCCGCGCGGCCAACGCCGCGGAAGATGAGTTTCGCAACAACATTACGAAACGCATGCGCGAACTCGAGGAAGCGCGCGCCTTTGCTTTCCGGCGGTTGAACCTCGTCAAAGCCATCGGCTTTGCGGTTGCCGGGGCGAAGGACGAAGTAGAAGCCAAAGCGCAAGGCGCGTCGGCCTTCCTCACCGAGGTCAACTGGACCGGCGGCAGCCAGTCGCAGCGGGACGTTGTTGCCAAATTCGAGCCGGTTGCGCTCGCGATCTGGGCGGCCTCGAAACCCGAGGCAACGGCGGAAGATGCGGAACGCGTTTCAAAAGAGCTTGCCGCCTTTGAAGAGTGGTTCGGACAGAACCGCGAAGCCGCGTTTTTGACCCTGATGCAGCAGGAATTACCGGAGCTTCCGCTTGTCGAAGTCGCGTGAGCGTGCCGCGGAGTTCAACCAATGGATCGTGGGGGAATTTCGCAGCGCCGGCCATTTCACCGCGCTGGTGGTGCTCGTATCAATCGGCGGGCTCGAGGTCACGCCGCTGCGCTCCACGTACTTTCACGTCATTGGCGATGAGGTCGACTGGCTCGCTTTCAGCGCCATGATGCGCGGCGCGAACGTGAAATGGGATGGCGCGATGATCTTGCCGCTTCGCGATAGCGAGGGCGGGCCGCTTGCGGATGAACTGGCGCGAAGCGAATTGCGCGACCTCGAAAAACGCATCGTTGAAGACCGCATGGTGCTGAACGAAGGCCACTTCTTCGACAAATGGGGCAGGCGTCTCAAGATCGAGGAAGTGCAGGCGCAATGACCGCGCTTCGCCTCATCCGCGATGAGGGGTTCGGCGGGCGTGGGAATGTCGCGATGACCGCGGCCATGGTTGAGTTGCGCGACGCTGGAAGAATCCCCGATACGCTTCGCCTTTACCGCTACCCGCGATGCGTTTTGCTCGGCCGCAACCAGAGCGCCGTCGATGCCGTCGATCTTACTGTTTGCAACAGCCGCAACATCGAAACTGTGAGGCGGATCACCGGCGGCGGGGCGATTTACATGGACGAAGGGGTCGTGACCTTCGATCTGCTGACGACCGCGAAAAAGGGCGTAAACGCTGCAAACTTGTCGGCGCGCGTATGCACTTCTATCGCGCAGGAACTCGCCGGGTTCGGAATATCGGCTGATTTCCGCCCGGAAAACGATGTGGTCGCGGGCGGAAAGAAAGTCTTCGGCGCAAGCGGTTTTGCGAGCGGCGCGATGCTGCTTTATCAGGGCTCGCTGATGGTTTCTCCCGACTTGGCGGCGATGGGCGATACGCTGGGAATTCCAGATATGACGGATCGGGTGACGACTGTCGCCGGTCTCGCGAAACAGGCCGTCACGATCGAGGAGGTGAAAGACTTGCTCGGGCGAGCGATCGGCGATGCGCTCGGCCGGCCGCTTGAAAACGGCGTTTTGTCGCCCGATGAAATCGAGCTGCAGAACAAGTTTGTCATGTCGGAATTCGCGTTTGGATCGATGGCGTTTCCGGAACTGGCGGCAGCATGAAACGCAGGCTTCTGGTCGTGCTCGTCAACACCGACCCGCGCAACGGCGAAGAACTGGCCGCACCATTCTATCATGCGGCCGTGGCTGCCGCGATGGATTACGAAGTCGATATCATTTGTGCCGCAACCGCGGGCAAATTGATGCTGAAGGGCGTCGCCGAAAAGCTGCACGTAAAACCCGGCCATCCGAAAACGGTGTACGACTGGATCAGGGAAGCGCGCGATCACGGCGCGCGGCTCTGGGCGTGCCCCGCCAATCTCGATCTGTTCGATGCGACCGACGCTGATCTTATTCCCGAATGCAGCGGCATGATGGGTACGGCTGACATGATCGAGCGCCTGATGGGCGATGAATATCGCGTGCTGACCTATTAGGAAGCGACCAGTGCCGATTGTCCGTGGCTGCAATTTTCCCGATGCGCTTCTCTATGATGTGAAGCATCACGTCTGGTACGTGCCGTCGAATGACGGCCTCGTCCGGGTAGGGATGACGGTCGTCGGCGTCGCGCTCGCGCGTGAGGTCATCGTGTTCTCCCCGAAGCGGGCGGGAAGCTCATTCGAGAAAGCAAAATCCTTCGCGACAATCGAAAGCGCGAAATGGATTGGCTCCGTGCGTGCGGCGTTCGATGGCAAAGTCGCTTCCGTGAACGAAGCCGCGATGGAGCGGCCGGCAACCGTCAACGAAGATTGCTACGGCGCGGGCTGGCTGCTCGTCGTTCGGCCTGGCACAGACGACTGGAAGGAAGGGCTCGTTACGGGTGACGCGATCGCGCCAGCCTATGAAGCCTGGATGGAAAGCGAAGCCTGGCCGGGCTGTTAGGGTCTATCAGCCTTTTACGCGCACTTCCGGCATTCCGACTTCCACGCTTCCGATGATGCGTGCGGCAGGGTAGCCCGCATCCTGAATCTGCTTGAGGATCCGTTCCGCCGATCCCGACGCACAGGAAACCAAGAGGCCGCCAGAGGTCTGCGGATCGGTGAGGAGATGCTGCCGCCATTCGGGAAGGCCATCGGGAAGCCGCACGCTCTCGCCGTAGCTCGCCCAGTTCCGGTGAGAAGCGCCGGTGATATTTCCGGCCTGCGCAAGTTCCTGTGCCGCGCTGAGATACGCGACCGCGTTGCTGTCGATGGTGATGCTGACGTTGGAGCCTTTGGCGACCTCGGTCGCATGACCGAGCAGACCAAACCCGGTCACATCCGTGATTGCGTGCACGTCGCTCATGGCGGCGAGATCAGCGCCGACCTTGTTCAGTAGCGTCGTGGTCGCAACCATCTCGGCATATTGCTCGCCGGTGAGGATACCTTTCTTCAGGGCCGCGGAATAAATGCCAACGCCGATTGCCTTGGTGAGAATAAGCGCGTCGCCGGCTTTTGCATCCGCGTTTCGCCGCACCTGGTCCGGCTTGCCGATGCCGATGACGGCAAGTCCATAAATCGGCTCGGGCGCGTCGATGGAATGTCCGCCGGCGACGGGGATGCCTGCTTCCGCGCAGATGCTCGCGCCACCTTCGAGAATGCCGCGCACCATTTCGAGCGGCAGTTTGCCGAGCGGCATGCCGAGGATCGCGAGCGCGAAGATGGGCTTGCCTCCCATCGCATAGACATCCGAGATGGCGTTCGTCGCGGCGATGCGGCCGAAGTCGCGCGGATCATCAACCACCGGCATGAAGAAGTCGGTCGTCGCGATGATGCAGGTGTTGTCGTCGAGCTTCCACACCGCGGCGTCGTCGCTGGTGTCGGTGCCGACGAGAAGGGGCGCGAACGCT
Organism: Xanthobacteraceae bacterium; assembly: GCA_035440445.1. GTDB lineage: Bacteria > Pseudomonadota > Alphaproteobacteria > Rhizobiales > Xanthobacteraceae. The sequence goes on along the minus strand of DAORMJ010000007.1, from coordinate 29,432 downwards.
TTCGTCTGCGGATGACCGGCCAGAAGCTCCTGCAACACGTTCGGCGCGAGCTTGCAGCCGCAACCACCGCCGTGGGCGAGACTCGTTAGACGTACGACCGGCGCGTTCATCGCTGCCTCCAGGACCATTGCAAGGGAGCCGCGCCGCGGCAGTGGACGCCGCGCGAAACTGCCTCGGCTCCCGCTTCAATTATGCCACCCGGAGAGACTGACTGCTAGTCCGGCAGGCAATGCGCCGCAGCAAAGGAGAACAGCCGCTCGCCGCCCAGCATATGCGCGAAGAAATCGCCGCCCATCAGGCTCGCGAATGACAGGTCGCGGATATTGAAGCCGCCGGTAAACGAGCCGAAAGCGGGAAGTACCAGTCTGCGCTCGGAACTGGCGAAGCAGCGCCGGCGCAGTGTTCGTCCGCGCACTGAGACGCGCGCAACCGGATGAAAATGCCCGATCACTTCCAGTTCTGTAGTGCCGGGAAGATGCCGGAAGGTGAGCGACGACTTTTCGAACGTCTCGGCAAAATCTCCGCCGATATTCTCGATCGTCTCGGGGTCGTGATTGCCGGTGATCCAGATCCACTCGCGCCCTTGCTGGAGCGCGAAAATCTTCGTCCGGCTTTCCCCCGACAGCCGTGCGCCGCCGTCGCGGTCGTGGAAATTGTCGCCGAGCGCGATCACGCGCGCGGGGCGGTAGTAGTCGATGACCTTGGCGAGTTCAGCGAGCGTCGCCGCCGTATCATAAGGCGGCAGCATCACACCGCGCGAGGCGTAGAACGAGGCTTTCTCGAGATGCAGGTCGGAAACGATCAGCGTCCGCTCCGCAGGCCAGTAAAGCGCGCCGCTGCAATCAGCGAGGAGCCGCGCGCCGCCGAAGGCGAGTTCCATTCCTCTTGGGGGCGTCTTTACGTTCCACACCGGACGTTGCTTCTCGAATCAAATCCTCTGCCGCTTCGGAGAGTACCGCATCGGCGGATTCGCCATAAACGGTTTCGCGGCCGATCTCTAGCATCACCGGAACCGCGAGCGGAGAAACGCGCTCGAGCGGCTTGTGCAGGATATGTCCCTTGATGCGGCCAAGCATTTCGCCGAGCCGGCGGATGTCGAGTAGCCCGGTTGCCGCGTCCGCGCGGGCGGCGCGCAGGAGCAGGTGGTCGGGCTCGTGCTTGCGCAAGACGTCATAGATGAGATCGGTCGAGATCGTGACCTGACGGCCGGTTTTTTCGAGCCCCGGAAATCTGCGTTCAACGAGACCTGAGATCAACGCGCAGTTTCGAAACGAGCGCTTCATGAGCGCGGTTTCGGCAAGCCACGCTTCCAGATCGTCGCCGAGAATGTCCTCTTCAAACAGCCGGTCGAGCGAAAGCGCGCCGCCTTCGATCGCGCCGTCGATGTCGCCCATGCACCAGAGTGCAAGCGAATACTCGGTTGCGACGAAACCGAGCGGCCGCAGCTTTGCGCGCTCCAGACGGCGCGTCAGCAGCATGCCGAGCGTCTGGTGCGCAAGTCTTCCTTCGAAGGGATAGCAGACCAGATAGCTCCGGCCCGAGCGCCAGAAGGTTTCGACGAGAAGATTGTTCGGACCGGGCAGTGCAGAACGAAGCTCCTGCAACTCAAGCCAGTCGCGCACAGGGGCCGGCAATGCGTTCCAGTGCCCGGGGTCCGCGAGCAGCTTCCGCACGCCGTCTGCAAGAAAGGTCGAGAGCGGAAACTTGCCGCCGTTGTAAGCGGGGATTTTCGGATCGGCGGATTTCGCGCGCGAGACCAGCACGTCGTTCTCGCTGATGCCTTCGAACTGCAATATCTCGCCGCCGAAAATGAAGGTATCGCCGGGTGCAAGGTTCTCGGCGAAATACTCCTCTAACTGGCCGAGCACGCGGCCGGGTCTTGCGACAGTGCTCTTGCGCTCCTGCGCTTTGTTGCTGCCGCGGATCAGGCGAACGCGCAGCATCGGCGACTCTACGATGGTGCCGACATTCATGCGATACTGGCGCGCGAAGCGCGGATGCGTGAGCCGCCAGATATTATCCGCGCCTTTGCGGATGCGCGCGAAGCGTTCGTAAACACGCAGCGCATAGCCGCCGGTCGCGACAAAATCGATCGCGTCGTCGAAATCCTTGCGGTCCAGTTTTCGATAGGGCGCGGCCGCACGAACTTCGCGGTAAAGTTCATCCGCGTCGAAGCCGCCCGCGCAGGCCATCCCGAAGATATGTTGCGCAAGCACATCGAGCGCGCCGACCCGCAGCGGGGGCGTGTCCTGAATGCGATCCGAAAGCGCTTCCACGGCGGCGGTGCATTCAAGCACTTCGAAACGATTGGATGGCACGAGCACGCCACGCGAAGGCTCGTCCATGCGATGGTTGGCGCGGCCGATGCGCTGTTGCAGGCGCGATATGCCTTTCGGCGCGCCGACGTGAATTACGAGATCGACGTCACCCCAGTCGATGCCGAGATCGAGGGAGGAGGTTGCGACCACCGCGCGAAGCCTGCTCGCCCCCATCGCGGCCTCGACCTTACGACGACGGCTTGCATCGAGCGAACCGTGATGGAGCGCGATCGGCAGGTTCTTCTCGTTGATATTCCACAATTCGCGAAACACCATCTCGGCTTGGCTTCGCGTGTTGACGAAGACGAGCGTCATCTTCTGCCGCTCAATCAGCTTGTAGATTTCCGCGTAAGCATAGCGCGCCGAATGTCCCGCCCATGGCATCTCGGCCCCGAAGTCGAGTACGGATACGTCCGGCTCGGCTCCCTCGCGCCTTCGCCCGGCACGAGGTAATCGCAAAGTTCTTCCGGGTTGGCGACGGTCGCCGAAAGTCCGACGAACTGCACATCGGGAGCGAGCGTTTTCAGCCGCGCAAGATCGAGTGAAAGCAGGTCGCCGCGCTTCGACGTCACCAGCGAATGCAACTCGTCGAGGATGACGCGCTTCAGCTTTCCGAACAGAAACGGAGCATCGGGCGAGGCGAGCAGAAGGGCCAGTTGCTCCGGCGTGGAGAGCAGGATGTCCGGTGGCCGTTGCCGCTGGCGGGTCCGGGCGCTGAGCGGCGTGTCTCCGGTGCGAAGTTCGACCGAGATTGGCAATCCCATCTCCTCGATCGGTCGCTGGAGGTTCCGCTGGATGTCGGCGGCCAGCGCCTTGAGCGGCGACAGGTAAAGCGTGTGCAGGTCCCCGCGAGCCCCCTTTTTCTGGCCTGTGGCGGGCTTCTGGGACGCCAGTTCAATCAGGCTCGGCAGAAACCCCGCGAGCGTCTTTCCGCCGCCTGTGGGCGCGATCAGGAGCGAGGAGCCTTCTTCCCGGGCTTTGCCGAGAAGTTCAAGCTGATGCGGGTGAGGCTGCCAGCCGCGGCGGGCGAACCACGCGTTGAACGGCTCCGGGAGGGCGTGGCGGGCGGGAATTGTCACGGCAATAGAAATAGGTCCGAACCCTTGCCGCCGCCATGGCGTTGATGGCTCGCAAAGCCCTCTTTTGATCCCTATCTGGAGGCGGATGCGCGCCAAACAATTGCTGAAGCGCACCCCGTCCGGCGTCTGTTGTCCGCCTGCCGGGTTCCATATCGATCCAACCCGGCCGGTAGAGCGGGCGCTGATTACGCACGCCCATTCGGATCACGCCCGGGCCGGGCACCGGCATGTCTTGGCGACGCGTGAGACCCTCGACATCATGCGGCTTCGCTACGGTGAAAACTTCGCAGGCTCCACACAGGAAATCCGCTACGGCGAGGCTTTGGCACTCGATGGCGTAAAGGTCAGCTTTCATCCCGCCGGCCATGTGCTCGGTTCCGCACAGATCGCGGTCGAGGCGGATGGATGCCGCATCGTCGCCTCAGGCGACTACAAGGACGCAAAAGACCCGACCTGCGCGCCATTCGAACTCGTGCCATGCGACGTCTTCATTACCGAAGCGACTTTCGGATTGCCGGTATTTCGTCATCCGGACGCCGCGCATGAAATCGGCAAGCTGCTCGATAGCGTAAAGCTGTTTCCCGATCGGGCGCATCTCGTTGGCGCATATTCGCTCGGCAAGGCGCAGCGCGTGATCGCGCTCATCCGCGCAGCGGGCTACACCAATACGATCTATATCCACGGCGCGCTCGAAAAAATTACGGCCTATTACGAAGCGCAAGGCATCGCGCTCGGACCTATCGAACTCGTCAAAGGCACGAAGAAAGCGGAGCTTGCAGGACAGATCGTGATCTGCCCGCCATCGTCGATGACGGATTTGTGGTCGCGGCGCTTCGCTGATCCCGTCACCTGCTTTGCGTCCGGCTGGATGCGCGTGCGCGCACGCGCGCGGCAGGGACAGATTCATCTGCCGCTGGTCATTTCCGATCACGCCGATTGGGATGGTCTGGTCGCGACGATTTCCGCGACGGGCGCCGGCGAAGTGTGGGTGACGCACGGGCAGGAAGACGCGATCGTGCGCTGGGCGAAAAGCAAAGGTCTTCGCGCCCGTCCGCTCGCAATCGTCGGCTATGGCGACGAGGAAAACGAGGACGCGCTGGATCAGCCTCCGGAGGGCGGCGCGTGAACCGCTTTGCCGAGTTGCTGGACCGGCTGGCCTACGAGCCGGGCCGCAACAACAAGATCAAGCTCCTGACGAGCTACTTCCGCATGACGCCGGACCCGAGCCGCGGCTATGCCCTTGCGGCGCTGACCGGGGCGCTATCCTTCAAGCATGCAAAGCCCGCGCTTCTGCGCGCGCTGATTTCGGATCAGGTCGATCCAGAGCTCTTCGCGCTCAGCTACGATTATGTCGGCGATCTTTCCGAAACCATCGCGCTCCTGTGGCCGGCGCCGATTGTCGAGCGGCGGAACGACGTGCCGACGCTCACCGAGATCGTCGAAACGCTGCATTCGCTGGGCAAGCTGGAAATGCCGGGTCAACTGGTGCGCTGGCTGGATGCGCTCGATGAAAAGGGCCGCTGGGCGCTATTGAAGCTCGTAACAGGCGGTTTGCGCATTGGCGTGTCCGCCCGGCTTGCGAAAACCGCTGCGGCGGCGCTGGGCCCTCATAGTGTGACGGATGTGGAACTCGTGTGGCCGGGACTCGAGCCGCCTTATGAAAAGCTGTTTCGCTGGCTCGAAGGCGAGGGCGAAGCGCCGGAGTCCAACAACCCTGTGCTGTTTCGCCCGGTCATGCTCGCGCACGCAATCGAGGAAGCGGATTTCAGCAAACTCGATGCCGCGGACTTTGTGGCCGAATGGAAGTGGGACGGCATTCGCATTCAGGCGGCGAGCGGCATCGATAAGGAAGGCAAGCGCATCACGCGCCTTTACTCGCGCACGGGGGAAGAAATCACCAAGAGCTTCCCCGATCTGCTTCCGGCTTTCCGGCATGACGGGGTGATTGACGGGGAGCTGCTGATCCTGCGCGAGGGGCGCGTGCAGAGCTTCAACGTGCTGCAGCAACGCCTGAATCGCAAAACGATTTCTCCGAAGCTCATGGAAGAATTTCCCGCACATATTCGCGCTTACGACCTGCTCGCGGAAGGCGAGGAGGATTTGCGCGACATGCCGCTCGCAAAGCGCCGCGAACGGCTCGAGCGCTATGTGAAATCGCTGAACGACGATCGTATCGACCTTTCGCCGATGGTCACCTTCGATAGCTGGGATACGCTTGCGCAGGCGCGAAGCGATCCGCGCGCGCACGGCGCCGGTGAAGATGCCGACGCGGTGGAGGGCGTGATGCTCAAGCGCCGTGACGCCATCTATCAGCCGGGGCGGCCAAAGGGCCCCTGGTGGAAATGGAAGCGCGATCCGCGCCTGATCGATGCCGTGCTGATGTACGCACAGCGCGGCCACGGCAAGCGGTCTTCGTTTTATTCCGACTACACCTTCGGCGTATGGATCAATGGCGAGGAAGGCGAAGAACTTGTCCCCGTCGGGAAGGCTTATTTCGGATTCACCGATGAGGAATTAAAGGAGATAGACCGCTTCGTGCGCCGGAACACGGTGAATAAATTCGGTCCCGTGCGCGAGGTCACGCACGAGCCGCACAAGGGCCTCGTGTTCGAGGTGGCCTTCGAAGGGCTTGCCCGCTCCGCGCGCCACAAGTCCGGCGTCGCAATGCGCTTCCCCCGCATCAGCCGTCTGCGCTGGGATAAAGAGCCAAAGGATGCTGACCGCATCGCAGTCTTGGAGGCGATGCTCGAAAGCGCGTGAATGCTATCGTGCTGAGCCATCAGCGATTGCGTCTGCTGCGGCTAAATATACCAGAAAGTAGCTCGAACATTTTTGCTTATGAAGTTGTCCCGAGGCAAGATACGAAGTGAGCCTTGGAATGTTGAGCCGATTCATGCGTACTTTTTTTGATAGAATTTTTTCGCGAAAACCAGCCACTCCGACTGCCGAGTCAGTAATCTCGCTCTACAGCCAGGATTATCCGAGTCCGGATAATGCATTTAAACTGTTCGAGGGCGAGTGGACTTCCAAAGTCCCGGGATTTCCGGCAGGCCAGATCGACTTGTTTTCAGATAGTCGCATCGATTGGCTGGTGCAGCAGTGTGGTGGCCTTTCCGGCAAGAGCGTGCTGGAGCTAGGGCCCCTGGAGGGCGGTCACACGCACATGCTGTCAAAAGCAGGTGCTGGAAGAATCCTCAGCATCGAAGCCAATAGGCAGGCGTTCCTGCGATGTCTCGTGGTTCAGGCCGCGCTAAAATTCGATGCCGAGTTTCTGCTCGGCGATTTTCGCTCGTATCTGAAGGATACTGAAGAGCGTTTCGATTTTCTGCTCGCGAGCGGCGTCCTCTATCACATGACCAACCCGGAGGAGATGCTGGTCGACATGGCTCGTGTTGCCCCACGGCTAGGTATCTGGACGCATTACTTCGACAAGGCTGTTCTGGAGCGCTCCCCGCAGTTGTGGGAAAAGTTTGATCACAAGCTAACCTTGAAGCGAGTAGGCAATCGAGAAATTCGTAAGTACGGTCAGCGCTATTTGAAGGCGTTAGACTGGAAAGGGTTTTGCGGTGCCGGTGCGATGGGAAGTCACTGGCTGGAGCGAGACGATATTACCGGAATACTTGAAGACCTGGGGTTTTCGATCACGATTGCATTTGATGATCCCGCGCATCTCAATGGGCCGTCCTTTCTGTTCTATGCAGAACGGAAGTAAGCGGCGCTGTTATTTTTCGGATAGGAATTTACGATGAAGCGCTACTTGTCTCTTCTGCAAAAAATGCGGTCGAAGGAAAAACCGGCAGACCCGCACTATGTTTCGGACTATCACAAGCACGTAGAGTCGTTGATCAAAAATACGCCGTCCTATGACGAGGCGATGTCGCTGGCGGTGGGTGGCCTGTACGACAGTGTCGGTGAGGGTCTCCTCGGTCTGCTTCTTCACGAAGGTCTTGCCGACGGTCATACGCTCATCGACGTCGGGTGTGGAAGCGGCCGCGTACCGGCGGCAATAACGCGCCGTGAAATCTTGCCGAACTTGCAGTATTTCGGAACCGATATCGTCCAGAAGCTGCTCGACTATGCAAAGACGAAGTCAAGGCCAGGCTTTCGTTTCCAGCGCCATCTGGAGATCAGTATTCCAGCGGAAAACAATACCGCGGATTTTGTCTCATTTTTCTCGGTTTTCACCCATTTGTTGCATGAAGAAACCTATCTGTATCTTCAGGATGCTGCCCGGGTGCTGAAATCTGGAGGGAAAGTCGTCGCGACCTTCTTGGAGTTCGAGGCTTCCCATCAATGGCCGATTTTCGAAGGAACCGTAGGGCAGTATCAGGCAAAGACCCGGCCGCATCTCAATGTTTTCTCTGAGCGGCGGATGTACAAAGTGTTTGCGGAGAAACTCGGCTATGACGAGCCGGTGTTCCGCGATGGTGGGCAGACCGTACTGATTCTGCGCAAGTCCTAGCATCAAACACGATGTTCTGAAATCGCGTGTTTGCAGCATGTCTCGCGCGAATTAAGCGATTGCAATTCAATGTCTTTTTGTTAACCTCAAAGCAGTGCCTTCGCTAACAGCGCGTAGTGCGCAGGCGAGGTGTTTCTGAACGGATTTGCGGCGTATCCGGATGCTTGCGCGCTGATCTCGTTTTCAAGTAGTCCTGGATGTGCAGCGCGTGAATTTTGAAGATGATGATTGCTTATAACGTACTGAAATTTATTGGCCGCTTTTTCTACCAGCTCTGGCGTCTTGTCGAACTCATCCTGATCATCCTTCCGATCGAATTGGCGATGCGGATTTGGTACACCTTGAATCCGCGTGTCTATTTCGAGTCCTTGCGTATTAGAGGCGTTACGGAAGGGACGGCGGAAAAGAAGGACGATGTATTCTTCGTCTTCGTGCTTTACAGCAAACATCAGCTGCCGAAATTTACCGAGAACGGCCTGGATGCGATTGCGCGCAGCCCGCACAATCTGATTGTCGTTACCAATCTCGAACTGGCGCCTCTCGTCAAAGCGAAGGTGATCGACAAGTGTTACAAGCTGATCGAGCGGAGAAATATCGGCCGAGACTTTGGCGCCTACAAGGATGGCGTCAATTTCGTATTGGAGAACTTTCCCGAAGCGCAGCGTATTGTTCTGATGAACGACAGCGTGTTCTTCATGGAGCGCACGCTCAATAAGTTAATCTCCGATCTCAATGCGCCGCACGATTTTATCGGTCTGACCGAGGTGCATCAGTTTCACTATCACGTGCAGTCTTTTCTTCTTTCTTTCGGTCGTGAAGTCATTGTCAGCCGGGCGTTTCGAAAGTTCTGGAAACGCTATCTTCCGATCGCCAGCAGGCGCTGGACAATTCATCGTGGCGAGATCCAACTCACGCGCAAGATGACCAAGGCGGGGTTCCGGCCTCATATTTTGTATCAGGCCGCGCACCTGCTGCCGCATCTCGAGCGCAGGCCTACGCGCGACGTTCTTGGCGACGCGCGTTTATTGCCAACCGAAGTGCGGGGGGACCTGATTGCGGACCTGCTGCCTGTTCTCGGACACGAGTATAGCTCGACGGCATTCTCGGCCGTCGAGGCAATCTCGTATGGAGTTCGCCGTTTGCAGCCCGGCCCGGCACGGCTCACAAACACGGAAATTGGCTCCATCAGCGCGCGGGCCGCAGGTATGGAGCAGGTTAGTCTCGGAATCCTGCCCAATCAGATTGTTTCATCGATCAGCAGGAACAATCAGATGCACCACGGCGGTTTCCTTTTCATCAAGTATCTAGGAATGCCATTGTTGAAGCGGGACATCTTCTATCGTGAGCTTTACACGCTAGAAGACGTGCATCAGTTTCTCTCCGCGATTGGCGAGCCCTTGCGAGACGAGATACTCGGCGATTTGCGCCGCTCGGGCAGTGGCGCGCATTTGCGCGGCCTTGCGCGCATCCTTTATCGACACGGTTCATTGTAGTTTCAGAGATGTCAGCTCGGCGTCGTTATATTTTTCCGGATGACTACGTTCTGCGGGACGCGGTGTTGTTTCCAGATGATATCGCAGCGCAGAGTTTTTCTTATAGCGATGGCGATGAGGCGGAAAACTATCTGCTTGAGGTGCTCTCCAAGGCTAAGGATCGTTCGCTTTTCAGCGAAGAGTTGAAAGCCGCCATTCGCGACTGGCCTTCGCGATATCATCTCTCCAGAAAGCGCGCCAATCTTCTTCGTCCCTTTGCGCCCTTTCTGCGTGGGCGCGTGCTTGAAACCGGTGCGGGTTGCGGTGCGATTACCCGTTTTCTTGGCGAGAACGGCGGCGAAATTGTTGCGGTGGAGGGGAGCGCGCGGCGAGCAAAGATTGCGCGTGTCCGCACCGAGGATCTGGCAAACGTCACGGTCGTCTGTGACCGCGTAGAGAATCTGCGTGCGGTCGAGAAATTCGACGCGAATACGGTTGTCGGCGTTCTTGAGTACGCTGGTGTTTACGACAACGATGACCCCTATAGAAAATTCTTGCGTGATGTCGCATCCAAGCTGAGCGACGATGGCGTCGTCATACTCGCGATCGAGAACAAGCTGGGTCTGAAGTATCTGGCCGGTGCGCGCGAAGATCACACGGGTGGCGAGTTCGACGGCATCAATGACGGCTACCGCGCGAAGTCTCCCACTACATTCGGCGGCGCCGAGCTCGCGGGATTGCTGCGGGACAGTGGACTGACCGCACAGGCCTGGTACGTGCCCAGTCCGGATTACAAGCTGCCTGACACGATCCTGTCCGGTGCTTTGATCACCGCGCACCCTAGTCTCGCTGCGAGCCTGGCGTCGCAGACCGCGCTTTCGGACCCGCAGCGGCCATCCGATCCGACGTTCTCGCTTGAACAGGCATGGCAGGTTGTAGGCAAGAACTATTTGCTCGGGGAGTTGGCCAATTCATTTCTTGTGGTCTGCGCAAAGAATGAATCGGCGATAATTCCGTTCATAAGTAACGATGGGTTGGCGTGGCATTACAACGTCGACCGCCATGCAGCCTTTACCAAAGCCACGGAGTTTGTGAGAGCCGGAGATGGCCTCCGCGTCGAGCGCCATGCCCTTGCGAACGCCGACGCGCCTTCTGTGCCCATCAGCCAGCAGTTGAGTGGAGAGCCCTTCCGCGAAGGGAAGAACTGGTGGGGCGAGCTGTCCAGCGTCGTGAACCGGCCGAACTGGACCGTCGGAGAGGTCGCTGACTGGGCAAAGGTGTGGCTTAAGGCTTTGGCGCGCGAGTGCGGACTTAAAAACGTTTCAGCTGAGATATTCCCGCGTTACGTCGATGGTAAGTACTTCGACGCGGCACCGTTCAATTTGAGTGTGGACGAAGAAGGCAACGCGCGTTTCTTCGACCAGGAATGGAAGCTTGGGCCACAGGTTGAATTTGGCTACTTGGCGTTTCGAGGGCTCCGCGACAGCCTGGCGCGGATATTCAGCTATGCAACGCCGCAAGCGGGTACGCCTCAGCAAATCAATCAACTCATCATCGCTGTGCTTGGTGAGCTCGGTGTATTCCTGACGCGTGCGCAGATCGACAGGTTTACAGAGATTGAGGGCCGCGTTCAGGCATGGGTCCAGGGGCAATCGGCTGTCGACATTTCGCAAGAATATATTGCGCAGAGTTGGAATGCGGTAATTTCGGTTCGGAGCGCCGTGGAGCGTAGCGCGCTGTCAGCGAGCATCGGGCAACTTCGGTCCGAGAATAGCAGGCTGCAGGGAGTCGAAGAGGAGCTATCAAGAAGTCAGGCAAGTCAGTCGCTGTTGCAGAATGATCTTGCTAAGGTCAGAGAGGATAATTCCGCACTCACATCGCAGCTCTCGGCTAATGGTGATCTGCTCCGTGAAAGCCAGGGCCTGACGCAGAAGTTGTCGGGCGAGCTTGCTCACGCGCGAGAGGAGTTGGAGAAGCGTTTCAACGAGGACTCGGCGCGCGCGGCGGAACTGGAAGCGCAGCGGAATGATGCGGTAAATCAGATCATCGCGAGTCAGGCTGAGGTGTCTGAAGCGCAGAAACATCTCAATGAAGAGATTGAACGCAGCCGGGAGTTGTCGGCCGCGTTGGAGAGTGAAAGGGCAACGGCAAAAGAGCTCCTGAGAAAGATCGCTGAACGCGATGCCTTGGTTGATCTGCGAACTAGAGAACGTGACGCAGCGTCGGGAAAGCTGGCTCAGCTTGAAGTCCTGCTTGAACAGGAGTCTAAGCGAGCGATCGAATTGTCCGCGGCGCTGAAAGCCGAGCGAACCTCGGTCGCCAAGACACAAAGTGAACTAGCGGAAAGTCATAGCTTGGCGGAATTGCGTACGCGGGAGCGGGATGGCGCGTCGAGACAGTTGGCGCAGGTGTTTTCCGAGCTATCCCGCTTGCGCCAGACGAGCGCGCAGTTACAAAATGAGCGTGCTCGAGCCGAGCAACTTGCCGCAGAACTTGAACGCGATCGTGGGGAACTTCGGGTTGCGCGCGCTCACGCGGATCGACTGTCCAACGGTCTGGCTGAACAGGCGCGCATTCTGGAGGGCGTAGAGAACAGAGAATCGCGGCAGCGCGGCTTTATACGAAAGCTATTCTCTGGAGCGAACGGGACGCCAACGGCGTCGGAACGCCTGCAGATAGATGCAATTCGAAGTTCCAAACTCTTCAGCGCCGTAACCTACCTGCAACGCTATCCGGATGTTGCGTCCGCCAAGATGGATCCGTTGCTGCATTACATTCGCTATGGCGAGAACGAAGCGAGGCAAGTCCACTATCTTTTCGATGCGGCGTATTATCGCCGAAATTGCGCCGCTGCATCGCGTGTCAAGATGACTTCACTGGCGCATTATCAAAGTATCGGGATTCTGTCGGGAAATGATCCGCATGCATTGTTCGACACAGACTTCTATATGCAGCAACTCGGAGACAAGAGCGCATCCACGCTAAACCCGGTTGCTCATTTCTGCGAAGAAGGGTGGCGCGCGGGTATGAACCCTCATCCGCTATTTGATACGAAGTATTATCTCCTGCAGAATCCAGACGTCCGGTCGGCAGGAGAGAATCCTTTGATCCACTATTGTGTTTTCGGATGGCGCGAGCGGCGCAACCCGAGTGCGGCGTTCGACGTTTCCGTCTATCTGAGGGAACATCGCGATGTTGCACTTGCGAATACGGATCCCCTTGCGCATTATTCGGAGTACGGGAAGGTAGAGGGGAGAGCTATACAATCTGTTGGCTAACTTAAAGTTCGTAAACTGGAATAACTAATGAGTGGATGATTGATGTCTTCTTCTTTTGAATCTGACGTTACAAATTATCATTCGCTTTTCGACGCTGATTGGTACCTCGAGCAAAATCCCGACGTCGCGCAAGCCGGCGTTGATCCGTTTGAACATTATATGACGCATGGCTGGCGCGAAGGACGCGACCCGCACCCGCTGTTCGATACATCATTCTATCTGGAGAGCAATCCGGACGTCGCTGCGGCGGGAGAGAACCCGCTGGTGCATTACGAGCTGTTCGGGTGGCGGGAGAGAAGGAATCCGCACGCTGAGTTTGATACGTCGTGGTATCTGGATCGGCATCCTGACGTCGCATTAGCCGAAGAAAACCCGCTGATTCATTATATCGAGTTCGGCGAGAAAGAAGGCAGAGAAAAGAGTCCAGGCCGATCGGATATTCCGCAATGCCATCTTCATTACTCAACATTCGTTCCTCGGCTGCAAGCGACATCTCTCGGGCATCGTGATGCTAAGGTGATCGCTTTTTATCTCCCGCAGTTTCATCCCATACCTGAAAACGATCAGTGGTGGGGCAGTGGTTTCACCGAATGGACCAATGTGAAGCCCGCAAAGCCTCTATTCGCAGGGCATTATCAGCCGCATATTCCGATAGATTTGGGTTATTATGACCTTCGCGATAAAGTGGCTCAGCAACAGCAGATTGAGCTAGCGAAGCTCTATGGGATTGAGGGCTTCTGCTTCTGCTTCTACTTCTACTGGTTTGGTGGGAAGCGGCTTCTCGAAACACCGATAGAAAACTGGTTGAACGACAAAAGCCTGGACCTCCCTTTCTGCTTGTGTTGGGCGAACGAGAACTGGTCCCGCCGATGGGATGGCCTCGATTCTGAAGTCTTGATCGCGCAAAATCACTCGGATGAAGACGACATCGCGTTTATCCGCGAGATAGCGCGGTATATGGTTGACCCGCGTTACATTCGTATAAACAGGAGGCCGCTCCTTCTAGTGTACCGCCCCAATCTGCTTCCTGCGCCGCGCGAGACTGTGGCGCGGTGGCGTGCATGGTGTCGGATGAACGGTATCGGAGAAATCTACCTTGCGTATGTGCAATCATTTGAGCGGACGGATCCAACGGTCTACGATTTTGATGCTGCGGTAGAGTTTCCACCGAATAATTTCCAACCTCCAAAGCTGAATTCGCTTTTGATACCGTTGCATGAGGACTTTGCTGCGACCGTGTATGACTGGCGCGCTTATGTTGAAGCTAGCGAGAAATATTCGCCGCGAGAATATCCACTATTTCGCTCCGTGTGCCCGGGCTGGGACAATACCGCCCGACGTAAAAACAGAGCTACGATTTTTATCAATAATACCCCGCAGCTTTATCAGCGATGGTTAGAGAACGCGATTCGCGACACAGTCGAAAATGTCGAGAACTCTGATGAGCGATTGGTTTTCGTCAATGCTTGGAATGAATGGGCGGAGGGCGCTCATCTCGAGCCGGATGAAAAGACGGGATACTCATATCTTCAAGCAACGCGCGATGCGCTGGCAAGCGGAACAGGCACGTTTCCTGGTCGTCCGCGAGCGCTAGTCGTGGCACATGATGCGCATCCCCACGGGGCGCAGTTTCTTTCGCTCAGCTTGGCACAATCTCTCCGGGATGAATTCGGATATCAGGTGGACCTTATTTCGCTGGGCGATGGTCCTTTGCTGGAGCGGTTCTCAGAGGTGGCGACGCTGCACAGAGTTGACGCCCCGAATTCATCAGCGGTTGCGAACCTTGTAGAGCGGCTGCGCAGGGAAGGAGCCGATTTTGCGATCGTCAATACGACAGTCTCCGGGAGCATCATCCCGGCGCTGAAGCGCGCTGGGGTTCGAGTGGTAAGTTTGGTACATGAGATGCCGGGGATCCTAAGTGCATATTCACTTGAGAATGCCGCCAGGAACGTCGCTGACAGATCGGACATCGTTGTTTTTGCCGCCGATCCAGTCCGGGCAGGCTTTGAAAGTTTCGTAGGCAAGAAATTGCCGAACGCCAGGATAAGCCCGCAGGGACTCTATCTTCGTAACCCGTACCGTTTGAAATCGGCTCGAGCGACGATAAGGGCGCAAGTTCGAGAAGAACTGGGTCTGCCTCCTGAGGCGAGAGTAATCCTGGCAGTTGGCTATGCAGACCATCGAAAGGGCGTAGATCTTTTCATTGCGACCGTCACGAGGATTGCAGCGTTAGATCCTTATGTAGTTGGAGTATGGGTGGGGCACCGTGATGAAGCGTTTTTCGGCCAGCGCTGGCAGGAGTCGAGGCAGGATTGGAAGGGCGCTTCCGTTTTACGGGTCTGAAAGATCAGCCGCAGCGATATTATTCTGCAGCCGACATATATGCGCTTACCTCTCGAGAGGACCCGTTTCCATCCGTCGTCATGGAAGCGCTGGATGCCGGTTTGCCGATCGTTGGTTTCAGAGGTTGTACCGGCACGGAAGGCATTATTCGTCGTGCGGGGACGCTGGTGGATCCTCTCGACACGAACGCGTTTGCATTAGCTATTATGGATTTGTTGGGCGACGACGATCGACGCGCCAGTAAGGCGCGGTCAGGCCGGGCTCTGGTAGAGCGGGAGTTGAGTTTTCGTCATTATCTTTTTGACCTCTTGGGATTCGCAGGTAAGGCGCTTCCGCGCGTTTCGGTGATAGTCCCGAATTATAATTATGCTTGTTATTTGCGTGCGCGACTGGAGTCGATCGCGGCGCAGACTCTGCCCGTGTTCGAACTGATCATTCTTGACGATGATTCTACAGATGAAAGCGTGCAGATTATTCAAGACTTCTTGGCCGAAACCAACATCCCGTCCCAGCTTATCGTAAACGATAGGAACTCCGGGTCCGTCTTTCGTCAATGGTTGCGCGGAGTCGAGCTCGCGCGTGGGGATTTGGTCTGGATCGCAGAAGCGGATGACCTCGCCGATCCAAACTTTCTCGCCAGCGTGACGCCAGCTTTCGAGAAGCTTGGTACTGTGATGAGTTACAGCCAATCGCGGCAGATGGATGATGACGGCGCTATTCTCTGTCAGAACTATCTGGATTACGTAGCGGACATAGATGCGGAGAAATGGAAGAGTGCGTATCACGTCGAAGGTGTTGAGGAGATTTCGAGAGCGCTCTTTGTTAAGAATACGATTCCGAACGTAAGCGGGGTGGTGTTCCGGCGCGAGCAGTTGCTCAAGACACTTGAGGAGAATCGCGAAGAGATAGTCTCATTTCGTAATGCGGGAGATTGGGTCACATACCTGCGACTACTCGAGAAAGGCTCCATTGCCTTTTGTCCACTTTCGCTAAACTCACACCGCAGACACCAGAGAAGCGTTACAGTCGGAAATTTCAATCTTGCTCAGCTGCAAGAGATCGTACGGGTGCAAGAGGATACCGTTCGAAGGTTCGATCTTGGGAAAACCGCTGGAATGCGCGCTGCGGAGTACGCACAGAAGCTTTACGAGCAATTTGGTTTGGCCGATGAGCGGTACAAACTGTACAGCACGCATCCAGACTTTCTTTGTCCGTCGCCAGAAAAATAGGAGCACACAATGGCTGATCCAGATACATCGGCGAAGCTCAAAGAGTCAGCAGCCGTCGTGAGCGAGCCATGGGCTACGAGCACCTATTACGACGATGCCGAGCGGTGGACTTTCATTTTCTGGGATGAGGATCGACCGTTTCGCCGACTCTTTAATCGTCTCGATCTCACTAACTTGCTTGAATTGTCTTGCGGTCATGGACGTCATTCCGAACAGGCAGCAGAGATGACGGCCGATCTAACGTTAGTGGATATATTCGACGCAAACCTAGAATTCTGCCGCAATCGCCTACAGCGGTTTCCTTTTATAAAGTATGTTAAGAATAACGGGTACTCGTTCGATGCGGTTGCTTCAGAAAGCGTAACGGCGATTTACTGCTACGACTCGATGGTTCACTTTAGTCCTGATATTGTGCAGAGCTACTTGAGAGAGGCGGCGAGGATACTGAAACGTGGAGGGATGGGTCTGTTTCATCATTCGAATTATGCCGCGCCTTTCAATATTCATTATGGCCAAAATCCGCACGCCAGGAATCACATGACTAAAGACTTGTTTCATTATTTCGCTAATCAAGCTGAACTCGAGATTGTGGAGAGCATTGTAATTGATTGGTCGACTTCAAAGGATCTTGATTGCGTAAGTCTGCTAAGAAAGCCGTTGTGATGTCTGGAGGCGGGCCTTATTTCGCCCGAGAGATGACGTGTGTCGGTAGGATAGACCTAAAAGTGGGACTGCGGAATGGAATATCGGCGGCTAGGCTTCTGCCCTATCTGTGAAGCGCGAGCTGAATTTGCTTCAGATAACGTCTGGTATAGAGATCACTTGTTCTGCTCTGGGTGCGGATCCATTCCCCGAGAGAGGGCGCTTGCTCTTGCTCTAACGCGCGCTTTTCCCAATTGGCGTACTTGCAGTATCCATGAATCGTCTCCGGTCGCCCGTGGGATTTCCCTTAAGCTAAGCCGGGAGTGCGCGCGCTACGAAGCGACGCAGTTCTTCCCGGGAGAAAAGCTCGGCTCTATCGTCGAAGGTTTTCGAAACGAGAACTTGGAAAAGCAGACATTTGCTGACGAGGTATTTGATATCGTTATATCTTTAGATGTTATGGAGCACGTCAACCAACCGGAACTATGTTTCAAGGAAATTGAGCGCACGCTCAAGCCCGGCGGCGCCTACATCTTTACAGCTCCCACCTATAAAGAAAAGACGGTGAGCGAACGTCGAGCTCTTTACAAAGATGATGGGATTGAATTTCTAGCAGAGGCCGAATATCACGGTAGTCCCGTGAGCGACGCCGGAGCGCTTGTAACATTCCACTATGGATACGATCTCCCGGAAATTATCTACCAGAGTTCAAAATTGGACGTAGAGGTGCTGCGATTTAATGATCACTATCACGGCATAATCGGTGAATTTACAGAGACTTATTTTGCTAGAAAAAACCCGCTAGCAAGCTAGCGGGTCTTTAGGCCCATCCAGCGGTCGGAGAGCGAGCCTATATCCAATGCGACACCGCCAGCCAGCTTTATCTCTTGGCAATAAATTTTTGCGTGTGAGCCGCAGGAAACCAACCATACGCCCAGTTCGGCGTTGCGGCATTCCGATATAACTTCGTTGAAGACGTCCGGGTAGTGCGGACGGCTTATGCTGTTCGGCACCAAATTATCCGACGGTGTCACGATAACTTTTACGTGCCGCGCTCCTAATTGCTCCAGCACGTCACCAATGTCAGGATGTGCGCCGACAAAATATATCCTGTCTGCAATGCTGAAAAGCTCAGCGAAGAAACCAACGCCGAGATCGCTGAAAAGCCAGTTCACCGTTCTATTGAATGATGACGTTTGGCTTGATGCATCGAGCAGAAACCGGTTTCCGTTTACCACTCCGATATAGCCTTGCATCGAATTTCTGTACTCTAAATTGACCCGGAATGGTGGGTGAACTCCTACAATATCCGCGCTCCGATATGCGTCGCGCAGCTTTTCCCAGTATGTGTTGTCTGGGGTATCTGAGTTCCAGAACCAAATTCGCTTTGCGATCTGATCGGCACAACGCTTCGTTGCTGGAAGACCATCGAGAGCTTGCACAAATCGTCCCTCGCCATCTCCCATACGAAGTAGCGATAGAGGTATGGTCCGAGTTACAGCATCCAATACTTTTTTCCCGGCGGTCGCGGAGTCGATGGCAAGAGGGCCGGACAAAAGAGCCGAGGCGACACCAATCTCCTCATCGAGCGGATGGGCGTCTAGAAAAGTAGTGCCCTCGCGATATTCGGTCGCTTCAACTGATGGAAGCGTGTCTGCTAAAATGGACCGTCCTCGGCAACGAAACTCATAAAATGAGAGAATGAGGCGAAGGTAGGGGGCTTCATCTTTCATTTCTTGTCGAACAATGTCCAGCAATGGCATTGCGGCGAGATGATCACGGTGATGCAAGATTACGTTTTGCAGTATTTCGAACTTCTGCAGTCCAGTTAACGGCAATCTCAAGTAGTTAGCTGAATGCTCTACTAACAGTTCATGATCTCCCTCTTCAGTGAGCTTTCTGAGCTCCAATAGTGGATCATCCTTAAGTAACAACATACTCTCGCTATCCCTTGAAATCCTAGGCGCCATAGTTTCTGACCAGCACCGCGAGTCCAGTACCTGCGCCCCAGACGGTGAGACAGATCGTTAGAATAGCTAGCATAATCCACCATCGTTTCGGATATAGCGCCTCTTCAGCGAGCACCGGTTGCAGGAACGTCGTTAGATAAACCTGCTGAGATTCGACTTCGATCCTCGCTCTCTCCAGCGCAGTCGCAGCATCGATGTAGTGCTTTTGTGCGATCTCGTGCTCGACACGCAACTGGTCAAAGCGGCTCATGCTATCGGCGAGGACCTGCTGATTCTGAGATTGTGATCCCGTCATCTTCGCCTCGATTTGCCGGATCTGCTCCCGCAGCGCCTGTATTCGCGAACGGAGGATCCGCATTTGCGGTGCGTCGTCAGATACCGCTCGTTGCTGGGATTGATATTCCCCTTCCATTTTTGCGAGTTCGAGACGGAGATCGCCAAGTAGCTTTGTCATCGCTTCAGACATCTTGGCCGGATCAAGAATTTGTTCGTCTCGTCGCAGTTCTCGCAACGCCTGAATCTTACTTTGAAGTACGCGTTCGGCGAGCGAAAGTTCTTTTTGCGCCTGCGCCAATGCATCCTTTCTCGATCTTTCCGAAAGCTCATTGACTAGCGCTTCGCTGGCAGAAACGATGTTCTGCGCAATCGTTAGCGCATCATTCGGTGTGAAAGCGCGGACAACAACCGTCACGATCCCCGACAATTTATCGATGCTGACATCGACCTGCCACCACCAGTATTTGACCAGCCGTTCGATCGAGCGGGACGTGTTGAACCCGAAAATAAAATCAGCCTTTTCGGGCCAAGCGTACAGTTTGCGCAGCTGTACAGATCGCTCAAGTGTTTCCACCATCCCCTGGCCCTGTATGTATTGGGCAACGATCTGGGAATCCTGCACGCGCACGGTCGAAACGCCCATCAGACTTGAAACGGGATCGCCCCCAGGCCGTTGCTCGCCGCCGCGAACGGCAAATCGAACTTCTGCCGCGTACTGATCCGATGCGAAGAATGCAAGATACACCCCTGAGGTGAGGGTCGGCATGACCACAAACACGATAAATGTGAGAAGGACGCCGGCGCCGAAGTTACTGATTGGGCGTCCTCTAGAATCCTTAAATAAACGAAGCCACGCCTGTGCCGGTTGGCGCGCTTCTCGCGAAATGTCTTTGAGTGAGCGTGAAATGCGCTCCGCGGGCGATAGCAGTTCACCGGAAATCGGCGCGTCCTGAGCGCGGCGTTCTCTCGATTTCATTCTAGTGTCGGTCATCGCTTACATATTCAGCAGCCGGTACGCTTCGATTGCGTCGGCAACTTTGGGAAAGTGGTGGAGTTCGCCGCCGGCAAGTACAATGCCTTCCTGACAGTAGGTCTGAATGGCGTCCATGCCGTGAGAAACCATAATGATGTCCGAGAACTTTTTGCGCTTTTCGAACTCAGTTTTGCAGCGCGCCTGAAAGCGGGCATCGCCTACCGCCATAACCTCATCGATTAGATAGCAGTCAAAGTTTATCGCCATCGACAAGCCGAACGCTACCCGCTGGACCATGCCCGACGAGTAGGTCTTTACGGGCGCATCCATGTAAGGACCGACCTCGGCAAAGTCCTCGACGAACTCAACGGTTTCCCGCACATTTTCGCCGTATGCGCGCGCGACGAATGAAACATTGTCACGGCCCGTCATGTTCGGATGCAGGCCCCCGGCGAAGCCTAACGGCCAAGATACTCTCACTGTGCGGCGGATGCGCCCGCCGTTCGGTAGTTCGGTTCCAGAGAGCAGGCGCATGAAAGTGGACTTTCCGGCGCCATTGATTCCAAGAATTCCATAGCTGCGGCCAGCTTGAAATTTGAAACTCACGTTTCGAAGAACAACCTTCTTTAGACGGTTAATTCGATAATACTTATGCGCGTTTTCGACTGTTATCATGGCATCAGGCCTGCAGAATAATGCCACGCATTGACCGCTCGGCAATGAGTCCGGCCATTAGAAAGGCAGTCGACACGCCCAACAAGTAAGGCTTGCTGAGAAGCCCGTAACTGTATCCATCGTAATAGGCCGAACGGAGCCATTCGACCGAGTGAAGGAGCGGGTTGAACCAAATGTAATATTGAACAGTATCAGGCAATGCGCTGGGAAGGAAAAGCGCTCCTGAACAAAAGTACATCACGATCATTGCGATGATATGAACGATTTGCCAAGGCCTAAATACCTTGTAAATGAGTGCGCCAAAGAAGCCCAGTGAAAATGCCAGATAGATAGTCGCGAAGACAGCAAGGAGCGCTTCTTCGAGATGGATCGGCATTATGTCGATGCCGAACAGGACAAGCAGGAAGCAGAATATTGCGGTAACCCAGAATGCCGTAATAATCTCCAATAGTCCTCGGGCAAGAACTACATCAAGCGATTTCACGATTGGAAAATAGAGGAGGGGATAATTTTGAACTAAACTCATCAGCGTCATGCGTGATGGATAGAGGCACAGAATATATGGAAGCACCCCGGTTGCAAAAAATACGCTAGCATTCGTGCCTATTGGTATGACGGAACGAGTGAGTGTGTAAATGACCATGAGCATCAGCAGGTGACTGAGCGGCCAACCGACGATCACGAGGTAGCCGAAGAAGGTCCGGCCGAAACGTGTACGCATGTCTCTGAGCATCAGGGCGCCAATCACTCGGGCCTGGCTCTGGATAGCCTGACGGTACGGGCCTAGGGCGTGTTGTGCGCTGCTGTTCATTGTGCGTGATGTAGTTGACGTGCGCGTTTCTGAGAGCTTGATGAGGTTGAAAGGGCGCGCCGAACGGCTTCGACAGAGAATTCATAGAGTTTTGAATCGAGCGAGAGTAGTGAACGAACTATCTTTATGTTCTTTAGCTCTTCAGCGATTGGTTTCAGGAGTTCCATAGTTACGAGTTCCTCCTGTTTTAGGATGGGAGCGCCTGCAATTTCTCCAAGCGAATTCTTAAAGATATCGAATTGAACTCGCGTGCCGACGAGATCGAAAGTTGCAAGCCGGCCTAAAGCGATTTCCACGTGGTGAGTTCTAGGTATGGGGTCTTCAGCGGTGCAGGCTAGCGCTCTTACCAGCGGATTGGATAAGTCCATCAACTGCCGGTCGGAGAGGTAGGCAAAAGACTCAGCTAACGTAGGAAGATTTGAGGGGTCGAAGCGCTGCGTGACAACGCGCAGATCAGATAAGTCGCTCAGGTGATCCTTAAAGCGAGCAGGCGCTGAAGGTGAAAGCGCATAGCGGTAGAATAAAAGCCGTTCCGCAAGCTCCTCGTAAGGGTCACGCAGCAGAGTAACGAGCTTATATTCCCGATCACGGAAAAGTTGCTCATATCGTGCGAGATTTGGGCGGCCTGAAAGTGCGATAGATTTTACGACAGGATTATTGAGTATGCCAAACAGCGTTTCAAACGGATAGCGTTCTATCGCATTATAATAGAGCGAAAAATGTTTGCTCCATGCAGCCTCAATCGAGGCGTAGGGCATGGCCTGCATCTCAAAACGCAGTACTTTGGCGGGAAGATGCTGATCTTCGCGAAAATTTCGAAAAAGCAGAACGCCCGTAGTGGCGTCACGAATTTCGATATCGTCGATAAAATCCGTGAGGTCAGGGATTGCTGCCCGGCAAATTCTGAAACCAGCGTGGCCGGTCGGATGTAACTTAACATCGATCAGGTCTTGTCGAAAAACATTTGCCTGCATTTCCTGAGATGTACCGTCCGGTCGAATTATCTCAATGCGAGGCGTGTCAGTGGGATTATCAGGTGAAAGCCACCCCGATATATGTGAACCGTGACGCTCCATGTGAAAAAGCATAGTGGCGACCTAACCCACATGATCCCGTATGGACGCAATAACCAGCGCAATCATGCTCCAGATAACCAAACACAGAGCAAAGATGATTGCAGGATCAACTGCCGGTCTCGGATATATCGATTCTTCGGGGATCGTGGGTTTCACAACCGTCACAAGATATAACTGCTGCTGCTGATGTTCGCGCCGGGCTCGCTCCAGACTTCCTTGTGATATTTCCAGAAGCTTTTCGGCGAACTGACTCTGAAGTTTCAAATCTTCATAATCCGCAAGCTGCCCGGCCGCCGTCTCGAGTCCCTTTACATGTCCCGTCAGGCGCGATTGAAGCAAGGCAATTTGTTTGTCGATCGAGTCAATCTGCGTTGTCAAAAGCCGGATCGTCGGCGAAGATTCGTCGATTGATTTGCGCAGGCTGGAGCGGTTGCTTTCGAGCGTGATCTTTTCGCGCGTGAGAAGCGTCAAGGTTTCTCCGATGGAGACAGCTCCCGCAAGCGGGTCGATGACGTTCGCCTTGTTGCGAAACGACAACAATGCGGCCCGTAATGTGCCGAGCCTTTGCATCGCGAGTTGAACTTCAGTCTCCGCGCGCGCGTAAGCGTCTCGGCGGCTGCGCAGTGAAATTTCGTTCACGAGCGCCTCGCTTCGCTGAACGATGCGATCTGCAAGAGACTTTGCGTCCTCGCGGTTGAACGCAAAAACCCGCAAAGTGACAATATTCGACTGGGTGTCTATCGCGACAAGAACTTTGCGGCGCCAATAGAAGAGCGTGTCCTCGAGAGAGGCGGTCGATTTCAGCCGCGAAATCCAGTCGACACCGCGTCGGGAATAGATGTCCGCGACTGCGGACTTGCCGCCAAGATCCTCGATGATCGTCCGGCTTCGAATATAGTCGGCAACGATGAAAGCATCCTGCGTCGTTGATCGCACTCCGGTAAACGATGACAGCATTGAGAGCGCATCGGAAGCCGGCGAGGGTTTGACGTCGGGAGACCGCACGGCGAACCGCGCTTCGGAGACGAACTGCTCAGAGGCGAGGGTCACGGTGTAGAGAAAGGCAATAACCGTCGGCACCAATACGAAGGCGCAGAAGCTCAGGCCGAAAAGCCCAAACCGCCGATACAGCTTCTCGGAACTCTGCGAAATGCCGGTCCAGGATGTGAACTGCTTCCAGCCTGGCTGAACAAGTTCGCGTTCTGGCACCTGGCTCAATTGGTTCATCAAAGCCGTCCGTTGGTGGAGCCAATATTGAACAATACAATACCGTAAAATATGTTTTTAAGTGCCAAGAAGATGGCCTGATTTCCGCGTTGGAACTGTGGCATAATCACAATACCTGCCGATCTATCATTCGCGAGGCGCATTATTCTCGTTCGCACGGCGCGCCAAGCGATTGAAAGTAATGCGAAATTTGGCTATTTCTTTGCTATTGTACGTTCGTCGTGGCATATCGCGCGGGCGCGTTAGAGTATTTTAGCGGAATCGGTACATTACTGCCGCCGCAAGAGGATTTTTGGGCGGAGCAATGCAGAAGAGTTCGCTAGCCGTTAGTAGTGGGATTCTCGCCCTTTGCTTAGTGCTTTCGGGGTGCGGTGCGCTTCCCAATTCCGGCCCGTTCACGGCTGAAGTCATCAACGAATCGAACGAGGGCGCGATCGGCGACTACGTCGTCGTGGACGTCGATGAGCGCGTGGCGAGTATCTGGGCGACTAGGCCGCGCGATTCTCTGGCAACCTTTGGCAATACCCGTCCGGCTCCTGACGTTCGTATCGGTGTGGGCGACGCGATTACAGTTACGATCTGGGAAGCGGCAGCCGGTGGTCTGTTCTCAGCTTCCGTCGGCGACAGGACGCTGAGCGCTGGGTCCCGAACCGCAGCGATCCCCGAGCAGACCGTACCGCGCGATGGCTCGATTCAGGTTCCTTACGCCGGACGAATCCGCGTCCTCGGGTTGCGTACCGCCGATGTCGAAGCGCTTGTTGTGGAGCGCCTGAAGGGTAAGGCGATCGAACCGCAGGCGGTCGTCACGATAACGCGCAACGTGAGCAACGCGGCGACGGTGACGGGCGAAGTCGTGCAAGGTGCGCGCATTCCGCTGACGCCGCGCGGCGATCGCATTCTGGATGTAATTGCCTCCGCCGGCGGCATCCGGTCGGCGGCTCACGAAACCTTCGTGCGCCTCACGCGCCGCGCCAGCACGGTCAGCGTTCCGTTCAATTCCATTTTGGCCAATCCCGCCGAGAACGTTTTCATCTATCCCGACGACACCATTACGGTCGTACGCATTCCGCAGACGTTCTCGGCCTTCGGCAGCACGGGCAAGAATGCTTCGGTTCCGTTCGACGCGGCAGGAATTTCTTTGGAAGAGGCGATCGCGCGCGCAGGCGGCCTGGTCGATGAAACGGCAGATCCGAGTGGCGTATTCCTGCTTCGTTTCGAACGCGCGGATCTCGTGAAGCAGCTCGCGCCGGGCAGACATTTCAACTCTGATGGCGACCTGATCCCGGTGGTGTACCGCTTCAACATGCGCACGACGAAGTCCTTCTTCCTGGCCCGCTCGTTCCAGGTCAGGGACAAGGATATTCTCTACGTGTCGGCATCGACCGCCGTGCCGGTGAGAAAATTCCTGGGTCTCGTGGGCCAGGTGATTGGCCCGGCCGCCACCGCTGCAGCGGTGTCTCGATGATGCGTAAAGCGCTGAAAGCATTCGTGGTCGGGGTGGCGGTATCTGCTGCCGCACTTACGGGTATCTTTTTGCTCGCTGCTAGCGCCGAGGCGAAGGGCCGCAAGCCGAATTATATTTACGAATGCCGCACCGGCTGGTGGGCGGTGCGCGACGGTCATCGCTTCTCGCGGCCATCAGACGGCATGTGGAGGCCGTCCTGGTCAACGCGTTGTTTTAAAGTCAGGCTGATTTCAAAATCCTATTAGTGTCTCATTCTGTTTTTTTTCGTGAGTTTGCAGTTGAAGTCGAAGGTTTTGCTCTTTGGAGCAAACGGCCAACTCGGTACTGAATTCCGGCAGGCTGCTGATGCGGCGGGCTTGCCGATCACTGCGCTGACAAGAAGCGATGTCGATATTGCGGATCCCGGCGCCGTGCAGGCGGCGCTCGACCGTGCCCAGCCATCGCTGGTTGTGAACGCAGCAGCCTATACCCGCGTCGATGATGCCGAGATCGAGCGCGAAGCGGCGATCCGCGGCAATGTCACGGGGCCTGAGGCTCTCGCGAAGGCATGCGTACGCGCCGATGCCGCCTTGGTCCACATCTCGAGCGACTACGTGTTCGATGGCGAGAAGCAGGGAAGCTATTCCGAGACCGACGCCGTAGCGCCAATTGGTTTCTACGGTCGGACAAAAGCGGACGGGGAGGCTGCCATCCGCGCCAACCTCGCTCGCCATGTCATTCTTCGCGTGTCGTGGCTCTACGGCGAGTTCGGAAACAATTTTCTGAAAACGATGTTGAGGCTCGCTTCCCAGCGGGACGAGATTGCCGTGGTAGCCGATCAACACGGCTCTCCGACATCGACCAAAGACGTTTATCGCGCGATCGCCGCTGTTGCAGGCCAGATCGAGCGAGGCGGCGACATATTCGGAACCTATCACTTTACAGGGTACGGCGCCACGACCTGGCACGGCTTTGCGGCTGCGGCCCTGGGCAAATACGGGGAACTCACCGGAAGAAAAATCAATGTGCGCCCGATTACAACGGCAGAATATCCAACGCGCACGAAGCGTCCCGCCAATTCGACGCTCGATTGCAGCAAATTCGAACGGACTTTTGGTGTCCGGGCCAATTTCTGGCGTAGTGAAGTTGAAGATACTGTGGAGCGGCTCGTTCCGAAGTCTGCTTTCTAATTATTCCAGACTATTGAATCCCGCGAAGTAGAGACAATTATGATTGATGTGAAACCGCTCGCTTTGAAAGATGTCTTGCTGATTACGCCGAAGCGGTTTGGAGATCATCGCGGGTTCTTCTCGGAGACGTATAACAAGAGAGTTTTTGCAGAAGCCGGTATTCGCCTCGATTTCGTTCAGGACAATCATTCGATGTCCGCCGAAACGGGGACGGTGCGCGGCCTGCATTTCCAGACGGAGCCGAAAGCGCAGGATAAACTTGTCCGCGTGGTGCGAGGCTCGATCCTCGACGTCGCCGTGGATATCCGCCGATCGTCGCCAACCTTCGGGAAGTGGGTATCCGCTCGTATTACCGCGAGCGGCGGGGAGCAGATTCTGGTTCCAAAGGGTTTTGCGCACGGGATTTGCACATTGGAGCCGAATACCGAGGTCCTTTATAAAGTCACCGAGTATTACTCCGCCGAGCATGATAGCTGCATTCGTTGGGATGATCCGGCGATCGGCATCGTGTGGCCGCTGAACGGCACGCCGATATTGTCGGAGAAAGACACGAAGAGCCCGCTGTTGAGCGATAGCACCTGCATGCCGTAAGTTTTTGTTGGAGAGAATTGATATGACGAAGCGTATTTTGGTGACTGGCGGAGCCGGCTTTATCGGGTCGGCCGTCGCCCGTCTGATTGTGGAAAGCACCGATTCCGAAATTCTGGTGGTCGATAAGCTGACCTATGCCGCAAATCCCGCAGCGCTCCGTAGCATCGAAAGCAGCGAACGCTATTCATTTCTGAAAGGCGACATCGCCGACCTGACAAGCATGCAGGCCGCGATCAGGAACTTCGCGCCGGATTCGATTCTCAACCTTGCAGCCGAAAGCCATGTCGATCGCTCTATCGATGGGCCGGGAGAATTCATCCATACCAATGTTGTTGGCACGTTTTCGATGCTGCAGGCCGCGCTTGAATACTGGAGAGGCCTTACCGGCGAGCGAAAGGATCGCTTCCGCTTCGTGCACATCTCAACGGACGAGGTGTTTGGCTCGCTTGGCGCGGAAGGCCGCTTCGAGGAAACGACACCTTACGACCCGAGTTCTCCGTACTCCGCGTCGAAGGCCGCGTCGGACCATCTTGTGAATGCCTGGCACCGCACGTATGGGCTGCCGGCGCTCGTCACCAATTGTTCCAATAATTATGGGCCGTGGCAGTTTCCCGAAAAACTGATCCCGCTCATGATCATCAATGGTCTCGAAGGCAAGAAGCTGCCGGTCTATGGCAAGGGCCTCAATGTAAGGGACTGGCTTCATGTCGAGGATCACGCGCGTGCATTGTTGAACGCGCTGACATATGGCCAGCCCGGCCAATGCTATTGCGTCGGTGGTAACGAAGAGCGGAAGAATATCGAGGTCGTTGAAGCGATCTGCGATGCGCTCGACGAATTGGCTCCCAAGAGCCACTCGCATCGTGAGTTGATCGCCTACGTTCAGGATAGGCCTGGTCACGACCAGCGTTACGCGATCAACTCTTCCAAGGCCCAGCGCGAAATTCAATGGCGTGCGCAGGAAAGTTTCGAGACCGGCTTGCGAAAGACGGTGATGTGGTATCTCGAAAATCGCCCGTGGTGGCAATCGCTTCGAAGCGGCGTGTATAGCGGCGAGCGGCTCGGCACGCTCGCGACTGCCTAGGTGCTGCAATGAATGCGAAAGTAAAACGAAAAGGCATCGTGCTCGCGGGCGGAGCGGGAACGAGGTTGCGTCCGCTGACAGGAGCCGTATCGAAGCAGATGCTGCCGGTTTACGACAAACCGATGATTTACTACCCGCTTTCGGTGCTCATGCTGGCGGGGATACGCGAGATACTGTTGATCTCGACCCCGCGCGATCTGCCCATGTTCAGGGACCTGTTAGGCGATGGGAGCCAGTGGGGCATATCCATCGACTATGTCGTGCAGACCGAGCCGCGCGGCCTGGCGGATGCATATATCCTTGGCGAGAAGTTCTTGAATGGTGCGCCGAGTGCGCTCGTACTCGGCGACAACGTATTCTACGGCAGTGGAATGCCGTCGCTGTTCGGATCCGAAGTGCCGAACGGTGAGGGTGCGACGATCTTCGCCTATCGGGTAAGAAATCCAAGCGACTATGGCGTGGCGGAGTTCGACGCTGGAGGGCGCGTGACTTCCCTGGTCGAGAAGCCGGCGAACCCGAAATCGGATTGGGCCGTTACCGGTCTTTATTTTTACGACAGCGATGTCGTGTCGATCGCCAAATCTCTCAAACCATCCGCGCGAGGAGAACTCGAGATTACGGACGTTAACAAGCGTTATCTTGAGCGCGGTACCCTGCATGCCGTCCGGTTGGGGCGAGGCTATGCCTGGCTCGATACCGGAAACTGCGATGCGTTGCTTGAAGCAGCGGAATTCGTGAGAGCGATCGAGCACCGGCAAGGCATGAAGATCGCCTGCCTTGAGGAAATTGCCTATAATCTCGGGATGATTTCCGAGGAGAAACTGATTGCGCTCGGGGACAGCATGAAGTCCACCGAATACGGCCGCTATCTTTTGCGTCTCGTCGAGCGTCACTAGTGTGGATACACCCGCTGGCAGAAATCTGATTTCGGTCATCGTGCCGGCTTATAATGCCGGGCGTTACATAGGGCGCTGTCTGGCGTCGGCGGGAGGCCAGACCTATCGTGACATCGAAGTCATCGTCGTCGATGACGGCTCTACGGATGACACGGTCGAGCGGGTACGCGAGGCAATGGTGGCCGACCCGCGCGTTCATCTTGTGCAAACGGATCGTGGCGGCGTGTCGCGCGCGCGCAATCTGGCAATAGCCCGGGCGCGCGGGGATTTGATCGCGCCGCTCGACGCGGACGATCTGTGGACGCGCGACAAGCTCGAGCGGCAGCTTGCGCTGCTGTCGAAAGCGTCGATCAACACAGGCGTGGTTTACTGTGGCGCCGCGGGGATCGATGATCT